>NZ_CP175700.1:0-118290 GCF_046097095.1 Natrinema sp. 74 | reverse complement strand
GGAGACGACAGTCGCTGGAACGGCCCGCTGGGGCGATCTTCCGGTTGCAGCCGCTGTGGAATCTGACGAGGGCGAGGAGCTGCTCGAACGCGGCTGGGACGCCACGAAAGAGGAGTTCCAGCGGAATCTCGACCGCGTGAAGGAGGCGCTCGACGAACGCAGCGACGAGGAGATCATGCGTGATGAGAACCTCGCCCGGCATGCCTTCCACCAGGTCGGCGCGTACGACGGACCATCGATCTTCCTGTACGACGAACACGCTAGCGGCATCCGGCATCGAGGCCAGTTGGATCGGATTCTCGACGAGAGTGAGGATCTCTGGATCGTACCGGCGGACGTCCACTTCTGAGACACAACCGTCCGACTGAGCGTTGCTCTATTAACTAACAGCGTCGTCAGTTCCGTAATATTGCAGGTGATAACTGATTACTCATATATAGAGCGGCAGAAATACCGTAAGTACGTTATGTCGGCCGATAAATATGGAAGGAAACTTATCGATCTGAATCGGAACCGGTAGTTGTTTGACCGTCGCTAGTTGACATTCTCTGATGGTATCCGCATGGATCCTCCTCTTAGTCGCGGGCCTCTTCGAAATTGGATGGGCTATCGGGCTAGAGTACTCTAACGGGTTCACGGAATTGGTTCCAAGCATTGCGACGGTTGTTTCCCTCGTAATAAGCATGCTCCTGTTAGCGAGGGCCGTTCAATCCCTCCCAATTGGGACTGCCTACGCTGTCTGGACAGGAATTGGGGCGGTTGGCGCGGCAACCCTCGGTATTGTCCTCTTCAGTGAATCAGCCAGTTTCGGGAGGATTGTCTTTATTTCATTCATCGTCATCGGCGTTGTCGGACTCAATTTCGTCTCTCACTAGACCAATTGAAAGGCGGCCGAATGAGTCCGGTAGCTCAGTCGGTTTAGGGTGGAGGTGTACGGGTACGGCACAATCAAATGGCCATATCGGTCATTCCGTAGTGTTACATAAGAGTAGGAATAGTGTTGCCTCCTCTCGATGGCCCGGTAACCGCAGAGCGTTTTTTCGCCCCCTGAGGGGTGCGGGGGTGCTCGAACGAGCAGCCCTCAAACAAAACGATGAGTGGAACTATCGACTCACAATCAGTTGAACAGACACGCCCGAGAAGGGATCGTGACGTCGTCTACGTCGGGTACCGACAGCGAGGCCGGGCCATCGTGGAGAAACGGCCCGGAGAAGAACGGCTCACTCCGGAGCGGAGTCTTGGGCTGGCGAACCACAGTCCCTCAGGCTTCGAATGGGGATACGGTGGCAGCGGCCCGGCACAACTCGCGCTCGCGCTCCTGCTCGATTACACCGATGATGAAGAGGTCGCCCTAGCGCACTACACCGAGTTCAAGACTGAGGTCGTGAGCCAGCTGGACTGCTCTGATCCCGACGGGTGCTGGCGACTCACCGGCAATGACATCGACGCAGTCCTTCACAAGACGTCCAACGAAGCAGTCGCACCGTCTATCTGAGCACCGATCACCGAGAGTCACACATGTCGGAACACACCCAGCCGTCTCGTGCGGATGTCGAATCGTCAGGGACCAATGAGCGGCCGTCACCAACGGAGCACGTCGAGCGCACTGACGTCGGTGTCTCGCTGACCGTGAAGCTCAAACGCGGAACCGGGACACGAGATGAAGACCAGATCAAGGCCAAGGTAAAAGCGAAAACGCTGGAAGACGCCCGTGAGGACATGGAGACGCTTCGAGCGTACATCCACGACCTCGCCGAGGACGCCCGCCAAATCCAACCCGAGGAAGAAGACGAGTAAGCAGTCTAGAGGGTGTCATAGAACGATTTGCCAAGACACAGATTTCGACTCGTTTTGACAGACTCATCTGTTCAATATATGTGCGTATTGTTCGTCATCTTCATTCTCTCGATGGAACAATCTGGGTGAACGAGGATTGAGAGCGGTCGATCGACACTACAGTTTCATCGGCGCTTCGAGTGTGGGGTCGGCATCAAGAATCGTAGACAGGGTCGGCTGCACCTGCTCGAATTGCTCGGTCGGTTCCACGAGATGGCGCTCTGAATCATAGTTTATCAGTCCTTCCGAGGCCAACTTTGGGAGGTGGACATGATATAACGAGAGGCGAATCTCTGTTAGTACGTCCTCAGACGCCTCTGTAATTGGTGTCTGATGATTGTACTTGAGGACGGCCTGCGTCAGGTCGTTGAGTGTTAATGACCGCTGTTCTTCTGCGAGCGTCCCAAGTACGATCCGACGGTGCTGGTTTTGACACAGGTCGAGCACCGAGTCGAAGGCGCGAGACTCCTCACTCATTATCCTAATGCAGACGCCCGACGACAATCACGCTGACTTTTTCAGGTACAAGTCGGTTTTAAGTACCTAATCAGGGTCGGACTGTAAAAGCGGAGAGCGTGCTCCCGAGGACGTGCTTGATCCCCCCTCGGAGGCGGGAGCCAACGGCCTGTTGTGAGATGCCGAGTTCCTCGCCGATGTCTTCCAACGTGACCTCACGCGGGGACTCGAAGTACCCACGCTCGTAGGCAAGCACCAGCGCCTCTTGCTGGGTGTCAGTGAGGACGGCTTCGGTCGCCGTCTCGACCGGCGTCAGTGCGTGCAGTTCCGTTAGCGTGGTCGGGATGTCCACCTCTCGACAGCGTTGTTGAAAGGCGGCGATGTCGCTTCGATCGTCACCGCGGATCTCGAACGTCCACTGCTCATTTGTGCCAGTGGCCTCGATGAGCGGCACCTCTGTCTCCGCCAGTATGGTTAGCACGTCGTCGTGGTCCAGCGCCCACTCGACGCGTAACAGGTACTCGTCCTCGACAGAGTCGACGAGCCGAATCCCCTTCACGCCCGGGTGCTCGGTGAACGCGCTCTCAATGTCGTCGACTTCGGTTCCCCGTACCCAGAAGTAGGGGATCACCACGTCCCGCGCGGGGATAATTCGCTCCAGTTCGACCGTCACGTCCGGCAGTCGGTTGAACACTGTCCCCAAGGGGAACTGGTCTGACGGAACCGTGAACGTCGCCTCAGTAGCCATCGTCTGTACCGTTGGCTTCCAGCTGTAAAGGTCTGCTACCGATCGTACCGTACTCGTGACGCCACTTTGCCAGGACGGCTGATCTATCGGATCATGAATCGGTACCAGGTGCATCTCGACCCAAACAGTGGGATCACCGATACGGTATCCGAGATCGTTACCTGCTTCCTCTATATTGAGCGGTCAGTCACTGAGAGACGATTGCGAAGAGAGCGTGCGTATCTCGTACGATACCGAGTTCAGAGATGAGTGAAAGCACAGTGAGATGTGATACGATTCCGTGTCAGGAATACGTGACAGCGATAGTCGTTGCAGACGCGGTTGGCCGGTCTCGGTAGCGGCGCAAGAACCGACGAGCCTTATCCCGATGTGGGCACACCAGGTCCCGCCGGTTTCTCTTCGTCGTCCGGTTCGTCGCGGTTGAGGATTGCATCGCGGACGCGTTCGAACGCTAATTTGTCCGTGCGAACAACGGGAGTGTCCATAGTCCATTGCCACGTTAGCACCTGCCACACTTGGGTCTGACGGGACCAAATTACTCGACAGCCGATTGTGAGTATTGACCGTTACGACACCTATTTCGCTTCCTCTACGGAGAGTAGCGTGAAACGCTGACTCAGGTGATACGCGATAGATACTCTGTACTGAGCGTTCAGCCTATTCGCCACACGACGCGAAACGAGGATGCCAAACTACTCTTTGACATTCTCAGCCCGGCGCTGTTTTTCGTCGCCTCAGCAGGAGCGGAGGCGACACTCAGTGAGTAACTCGTCAGAGCAATCCACGGTATTGAGCGGTTTGTCACCAGAACAGCGACTCGAGCCACCGAATACGCGACTTCTCAACGCCGGTATCGTGACGATCAACGACATGGAAACACTGCGTGCCTGCGTCGCCTACGAGAACACCCACCAGCAGCGCGTCCAGATCCTTCGCCGACTCGAACATTGCGCCAGCGAGATCCGCTCACAGGAGGGCTGAGACGGCGCTCGTGGAAGTTTTTCGGAGCCTCCATTGGGTGGAGGCTCGATTCACATGAGCGACCGACCAAAGATCGAGATTCAGCAACAGACCGCCTTCGGCGAGGATGGCCAGCTCGAAGTGACCGAGACGAGTGTCGAAACCTCATTGGAGGACTTCGGTGCAGACGTGGATCACCGCGACCGTGATTCGCGGCTCGACCGGCCGGAGGCGAGTGAGTTCGGCGTCGACGACCGTCCGGAAGTAGAGCAATCGTCCGAGGGTGATCAGTCTAACCTCTTCCCAGATACTGCCGAAGATCAGCAGACGCTTGCTGGTGACGACGCGGCCGATCGCTGTCTCTTCGAGGAGTAACCAACAGCCGCCTCTTTACACTGTTCGTGTTGGTTAATCCGGTTCGAGAGCGCTGTCTCGACTAGCCTCGTTAGTCGAGACACGAAGCAAGCGAACGCGGGTCTCCCAAATGCGGAGGCACCGCAATGACATGACCATGTCAAGAATCAAAAATTGGACGCGTGAGAGCCGTACCCCGAAGCTAGCGTATCGGAACACAGAGACCAAGGCGCACGCAGTACTTCACCGAGCGCCGAACTCGTACACCCACAAGTGGCGGGCCGCGATTCTCGTCGACGGATACCCCGTGTGGTCGCGCGGATTCGCGACGAAGGAAGCCACATCGCTTCGCGACGAACTCCGAAAGCGCCCCCAGCCTGAACTACCCTGTCCAGAGTGTCCGAACGACGACATCGTCATCGGACAGAAAAGTGCTGACGGCGCCAAGGTACTACGGTGGTTCGAGTGTCGAGACTGCGGCTACGAAAGCCGCTCAGTGATCATCTACGGTGCCGAGCGCTAAACGGAATCGCGGAGGATTTACGTGCTCACAAGTGAGGAGTTCCGCAGATGTTCCTCGGCGACGAACTGGACCTAATCAGCCACCTCTGACCCTTCACGAGATTGTTTTTTGAGCGCCCGAGAGGGGCGCGGGCGCGACCGAACGTGCCCTCAGAGGTAATCAGAATGGAAAATGCAGATCAGACGACAGCGTACCGACTGACGATTACCGTCGACGGCGTCGAGTTACCCGTCGACGAGGAAATGCGTCATGCACTCCTCAATGATCTTAGTGCAGTGGTCCGTGCCCGGTTCAAGGAGCGCCACGGCGTCCAGGTGGATCAAGACGACATCACCGTCGCAACGGGCTATCGCTACGCGCAGGTTTCAGCGGAGTGTCCACTCTGTAGCGAGGAACTCGACCTCCTGAGCGTCTATCTGAACACTGGGAATGGTGCGTACGCAAGCGCGAGGTGCTCCAGCGATCACTGCGAGTGGAGCGGCGATGCCATCTATCGAATCGTCGATCTCGAGGACAGCGAGAGTAATGTCGTCGAGAGCAGCGTCCTGACCGACGATATCACGCCGAATTACGCTCCCTACTGAGGTGAACTCTATGAAGGACACACCCACGTTCACGCGTATCGAGCCGATCTGCTCACGTGACGACTGCGACTCTCACCTTGGCATCGGAAAACCCGTCTATGCAGGCGAGCAGACCGACATCGCCTACGCCGATGTGTGGTGTCTCGACGAGGAATGATCGTTCACTGCCTGCGCACAGTTCGCACTCGTCGATCTGCTTCACGAAGAGGCAGACTCACAGACGAGTCTCGTCCACGCCGGAGAGATCGAACCACTCGAGGCTCGATACCACCGGTGAGTTAACCAACATCAGAAGCGGATAGCTGCTGTTGTTGGTTAAGACCGGCGTCTACTACTGGTTTTTTCTCGCCCCGAGAGCGGACGCGGGGCGATCAACCCTGCATCTTCTGGGTGATTCGAGATGGCGCTCTCAGCACGTCCGACCAGCAGTATCGCCGACGAAATTACGGCGGCCCGGCAAGCCAACCACGTAGCGTTCCTTCACCGCGTTCCCTTCGCGCTTGACGCGTTCCGACTCGGCTTTCTCACGGGCTTTCGTGAGGACTGTTCCTACCAACAGCGCCAATACACGGACTTGGAGTTGCCAGTCGGAATGCTGGATAACGACTTTCGCAATCCCGATTTTGATCGGTATATCGAGCGCTTTTTCGAGCATGAACCGCAGGTCGGCGTAATCGGTGACGCCTACGACGTCGACGAAGTCGACGAGTACGTGGCCGCCGCTCGCGAGATTCAGGGAAGTTACCCGAAGACGGACCTCGTGATCGTCCCGAAGTGCCGTGCAGCAATCCAAGCTGTCCCAGATGACCTCGTCGTCGGGTACTCGCGAGGATACGCTGATCGGTTAGCGCACGAGTTTTTTGAGCCACGCGATTGGCGCGGGCGACGTGTCCACATTCTCGGAGGGAGTCCACCCAAGCAGCTCGAAGTGATCGACCAGCTCACCCGTCCGACGCTGACGGGTGACCCACCAGCCGATATCATCGGCCTCGACTGGAACGGTGTTCATCGCGGGGCGCAGTTCGGCGAGTTCTGGACGCCCGACGGCTGGGACGACAGCGGTCGCGATGCCGAGAACATGACAGTTCGAAAGATAGTACGCCACGTCCTTAGCCGGATTCGTGAGTTCTGGCAGGCACACGGCGTCTGGCCCGAGTCGACGCCCCAAGATGATGAGCACAAACTCATATATCGCGGCCCATCACCGAGCGATATCGAGAGTGCTGCGTGTACTGAATGCGGGGCGAACGTGTGGACGACCGAGCGTGGACCCTACGTCGCCGAGTACGACACGGGTGAGATCTGTGGTTACTGCAGTTACGACTGCTACTTCACCCACCGGCACCGGAACAACCTCGAGGAACTCGCCGGCGAGCAGAGCGTCTCCGTCCCGCCCGCGTAACCCGCCTGCATCACCACAGATTCCCCCATGCACAAGCGTACTCCCAAATCCCCGCGTACTGAGAGCAGACCACGGAAAGCCACTGCTGGCCCCGAGGTCAGCGGGGCGCCTGTTTTATATCGGTTGGTGCAGCTGCAACCCTGAATGAAGGGACCTGCCCTGCTGCAGTCCTAGTCGGCATTCACTCTCTGCCCGGATTCTCCCTCTCTCGCTCCCCCCTTTCGTTCTCAGAGACATCAACAATAATATCTCCACAGCTATGAACCGCGACATCGTGCCCGTCGAGCGAGAACAAGACCTGGCCGTTCGTGCGAAGGCTGTCGTCGGAGCGCGGTCTGAACAGCGCGTCTAGGGCATCCGGGTCAAGCGCCTCGTACATCGGCTCCATCTGGTTGGGGTCCGTGTCTGTCGCTGCCCCAACGGCTTCGATGATTGTGGTACTCAGCGACTGGGAATCTGCCCAATCGTGTTGCGCGTGATATGTTTCCGACCGGGGGTCGTAGCCGGTCTGATCGGGGAATCCAGCATCTGGTTGTACACTCATCTGCTGCAGGAAATCATCAAGCGGGAGGTCTTGGATCGCCGCCGCGTCGGCCATCTCGTCTGTAACGCCAGCCGACTGCTCGCTCGGCGGTAGTGAGTCATCACTCATCTCTGGTTATATAGTCCCCCTCGCCGTCCGAAAACCAACGGCGTTCATATGAACTCCATTTAAATAACGCTGATCGTCGGTACCGGCGGTGTTCAGAGACACAGAGTCGCAAGATATCGTACTGATATTCTGCGGGCTGGAGGGTTCAGGGCGTTATACTGCTGTAATTTCACATGACCGAGCGGGTGGATCAACCGGAATCCATTCTCAATGCGCAAAAAATCCACTCGTGAAACAACAGCAGTTCGCAGTCGCCTGGCCGCACAAACCGCGCGATCGCCCGTTGCGGAACCGTCGTTGAGTACCGCCATTACCGAGCGGAATCCGATAACAGCGTCTCGGCGATGAGGCTGTGTAAGCCTCGCGCGAGGCGGCGGGCGAACGACTGGCCGGTGATCCCCACCGTATCCCCGAGGTCGCCCAGCGTCGTCTCACGCGGCACATCGAAGTAGCCGTCCGTGAAGGCTAGTTCCACCGCGTCTTGCTGCTTCTCGCTCATGCCATAGCGGTTGGTGTCCGACTCGTTCGGGTTCCGGACACGATGGACCTCAATCGAGACACCGAGTTCCTGGCACGTCTGTTGAAACGCGGTGAGATTCCCGTGGTCGGGGCCCCGAACGTGAAAGCGCCAGGAGTCGGCGGTTCCCGTCGCTGCCTCGACGATGAGATCGTGCTCCTGAAGCGCGGTGAGCAGGCCGTCAAGCTCGGTCGCCCACTCGATCTGGTAGAGGGTCTTGTCCGAGCCGTTATCCAGTTTCGTGAGGCTGGCGACACGGTCGTCAGCTCGCACAGACGTCTCGAACGCGTCAGGGTCGCTCGTTTCGGCCCAGAAGTACGGGACGAGCGTCTCCTCGATCGGAACGAAATGCGTGAGCTCGATCTGGACGTCCGCGCCGTTCTGGAGGATTTGCCCGAGCGCGAACGTATCACTCGACACCGAAAACTCCGCCGTGACAATGTTCATCGAGACAACCTCGCAGCGTGATACTGCACCAGAGCGGCCGGGGGACCAGGCGGGCTATCCGCCGTCTCGGGCGATGTGGTCGCGGTGTTAGCAGCGCTGGGTCGGGTGGCTAGTGGACGTGTCATTGATGCCGTCGCTCGTGTTGCGGAACGCATGTACGATCCACGGATGACGCGTTCTCCGACGGATGCGTTCACTCCGACCCTTCGTTCTTTGTCACTTCGGTGACGATCACGTCCCAGTCTGGATGTTCGGCCCCATTCCGACAGTCCCACGGTCCTTCGACATCGATCCCATTGGTGTACGCCCGACGAAGGAGCGATTTCAATTTGGCGTTGAAGTCCGCTTTAGACGTGAACGGCGTCTCTTCGGTAGTCATTTGTGCGGGGCTCCCTCGTTCGGGTTGTTGGTTCGATCATTTCTTGGCGGATCGATTGCGACCACACCGTAGCTGTAGACGGTGATCGCGTACTCCTCAACGATAAACGTGACCGAGATATCCCCGTCCGTCGTGTCTCGAACGCGGACAAGTTCATCGAGTGCGCCGGTGTCTACGGACGTGTGAAGCGGTTCCAGTTCAAGCGGGTCTTTGTCCATCACTTCCGACAACGACGCTATGACAGCCAGGCTTGCGGAGGTCGCGTCCTGATCGTATTGGGCGCGATACGTTTCTGACTCCCGATGATACTCATACGACTCCAACTCGACACCTGCCGGTGTGGCAAGCATATTCATCTACATCACTCTAGCGGCCTGAATCGGTTGAGCAGTCCTGCTGATTATACAGGGGATTTAAATAAGGGGGCCGAGCGGTTCGGTCGAGTCTACGGAGTGATGAGCGTGCCGCCAATGAGCCGTCGATGACCGCGTCTGAGCCGAGATGACAGTGACTGCTGGGTGATTCCGAGTTCCTCGGCAACGTCTTCAAGCGACGCCTCACGTGGCGAATCGAAGTAGCCACGTTCGTAGGCCAACACCAGCGCCTCTCGTTGCGTGTCAGTCAGCTCGTAGCCGTTTCCCTGTATCGGGAGCAACGCGTGCACGGCGGTGATTTCGATAGGGATGCCGTCCTCCTGGCAGGTGGTGCGGAACTCGCTGATCTTCTCGCGGCTCTCACCCCGGACCTCGAAGTCCCACCCGTCTTTCGTTCCGACCGCGGAGAGAACGGTGATGTCGTCATCGGCGAGGGTGTTCAGGACACCAGCGTACTCCTGATCCCACTCCGCGCGCATAAGATACTCGTCCTCGACGCTATCGATGAGATCGATGCTGTTCACGCCAGGGTGGGCTTCGAAATCGGATTCGATATCCTCGGGTTGCCCGCCACGGACCCAGAAGTACGGGACTATCAGGGACGCTTGTGGGAGGAGTCGCTCCATTGTGACCGTCACGTCCGGTAGGGTTTCGAAGACCGATCCCAGCGGAAACTCGTCGGCCGGAAGCGTGAACTCCAGTATGGTCGCCATATCAACCGATTCGTCACGAAGGCGGATAACCGAGTGGGTGGTGTACCAAGCCCCGATCACGATGGCCCACACGTGCTGAGTGACAGGCCTAGTGAGGGATACAGGAGGGGGATGCCTGATGGAGAACCTTCGGCTCTCACGAACCACCTACCAGCTCATCGAACGCGCCGTCAAGGCCCTAGAGCGGATCGGCCAGGAACTCGAACGATACAACGACCGGCACGAGCGAGACGACGTGGTGACAGCGGGGATAGACGCAGACGGGGCAGGTCGCGACGAATCGTGATCAACGTCCAGCACGGTGAGGCGACTGGTCGTGCCGGCTGGTGGGTACTATGACTCACGAGGCAACCCTCGACGACTTTGCGTCCAGAAATTCGTCCGGTGAGTCCCGCTCGCCCGCGCTCGAAGAGCGGCTTCTCACCCCGATCTCGCCGTCTGTCGGCCTTCGGCTGATTCCCGGTCGGGGTGATCCGCTCTATCTTCAGAATCGAGGGACGGAACGGTATCTCTTCCGCGACGAGCACGACCGGTGGTTCATCATTCAACCGTCGGTGAAAGCGTCGGAAGATGCGTTCGTACGCTGGGTGTACTCCCGGAGGACAGGCCCAAACGGCTGGCGCGGTCGGCACTGCGTCGACGGATGGCGATTGGCTACGAGTACGTCCGGCGGTCGGCAGCACCAGACCCGATCAGTTCGACGGTGACGGCGATGTTCGTTGCGGAACGCTGGCCTGAGGCGACCTACGAGTTCGGGTCATGTGAGGCCCGGTTCGATACGGCACGACACCACGCGCTCCATTGCTGGGAGGCCCATCCGTGGGTGCCGAATCCGGAGCAGGTACGCCGACGATATCACGCCGACAGGTGATCTTGGGAGTAGTGGACCACCTCGGGGTTTGTTCAGACGGTTAACCAACGGAACCGGGGGGTCTGGCACGCTCGTTGGTTAATAGCTGACCGCCGGTCGGTTTTTCTCCCCCTGAGAGGGTGCGGGGCGGCCAGAGACGGCCGCGCCAGGCCCTACCTATGTCGCTTGATATCAGCACCAGCAGCAGCACTGCGGGAGAAATTGCCGCTGCCAGACAAGCCGACGTCGTGGCGTTCCTGCATCGCGCTCCGTTTGCGTTGGACGCCTTCAAACTCGGCTTCTTGCCCGGCTTTCGGGAAGATTGTAGTTATCAGCAGACGCAGTTTCAGCACTTGGATATCCCCGTCGGGATGCTCGATAACGATTTTCGAAATCCCGATCTGGATCGGTACGTCTCCCGATTTTTCGAACACGAGCCCCGAGTCGGCGTGATTGGGGATGCATACGAGCCCGACGACGTCGACGAGTACGTGGCCGCCGCTCGCGAGATCCAGGCGAGCTATCCCGATGCAGAGCTCGTTATCGTTCCCAAGTGCCGAGAGGTGATTCACACGGTTCCCGACGACCTCATCCTCGGCTATTCGCGCGGCTACGCCGACCGATTGGCCCACGAGTTCTCCGAGCCAACTGACTGGCGTGGCCAGCGCGTTCACATCCTCGGTGGAAGTCCACCAAAACAGCTTGACGTCATCCAGCAGCTTACCCGACCGACGCTCACGGACGACCCACCGGCCGACATCGTCGGCCTCGACTGGAACGGCCTGCATCGTGGGGCACAGTTCGGGGAGTTCTGGTCAGCTGATGGCTGGGACGATAGCGGTCGCGACGCTGACCACGTTACAGTTCGCAAGACTGTCCGGCATAGCCTCGGTCGTATTCGAGAGTTCTGGCAGAATCACGGCGTCTGGCCCGAGTCGACGCCCCAGGAGGACGGACCCGAACTCACATATCGCGGCCCGTCACTCAGCGATTTCGGGAGTGCTGCGTGTACTGAGTGTGAGGAAAACGTCTGGACAACCGAGTGCGGTCCCTACGTCGCCGAGTACGGCACGGGCGAGATCTGTGGATACTGTAGCTACGATTGCTACTTCTCACACCGGCATCGGAACAATCTCGAGGAGATCGCCGGCGAGCAGAGCGTCTACGTCCCACCCATGTGACGCTATGAGCGGTTTTTCGCGCCCAAGAGAGGGCGAGGGCTCCTTAGAGAGCCTTCACAAGCAGGTGATCTTCGTGAGTCAACAACAGAGTCAGAATGACGTCTCGATCGATGCGATTCCAGTCGATATCGCGAACACGCAATCAGGCGAAGTTGTCCCCGACGAGGTTCCCGAGGAGATCCGGTCGATCACTCGGGGGCTCGCCGGCGAGCAGCCGCCGACGAATCCGCTCGTCGTGCTGAAGGCCGCCCGGTGGTGGTACATCCACGGGAAGGGCGGGACCGATCCCGTCTTCCAGTGGGCCATCGAGTGGACGCGACATCTCGCAACTGACACGCCCAGTGACGTGGAACAGTTCGACGAATTCCTCGAGTATCTCATTGCGATCGGCTTCGCTGACGAGGATGAATCGTTCCGATTTTCTTGAGGACGAGGCTAGATGATACCCCGTAGTGGGAGCTCCAGACCGACCAGTTATAGCATTGCAGCCGAGAATCAGCAAAGAAGCACGCCGGTGCGTAGAGGGTCAACGTATTGATGGTGACCGTAGTCACCGGCTGTAGTCTTCTAATTACGGAATAAGGCCACCTTCCGTATTCAAGAACGACGTATCAGGAGTGGTTGTGACGCGTGTAAGCAAGTTTGTTAGCGGGAACGGTGTGTCAGTCAGGGACAGAATAGTAGCGTACCCGGTATGACTAAGTGGTCAGTATCGGGAAAGGTAGGAAAGCAAGCGGCACCATGACCGATAGGGAACCACCGAACCGTTGTGGGTACACTTGGCCAGAGGACCACGACATAGACCACGACCCCGACCGACAGAGCAGCTGTTACCGAGAGACAACCGCGGATGTAGATCGGTGCATCTGGCATGCCGATCCAGAAAAAGTTGAGGAGAAATCTATCGAGAAACTGCGTTCAGCACGTGCGCCGCCGGAGATTCGAGATCTTAACGAACCGGTCGCTGAGTTGCTGGATGGAGCGTTAATGTCGAACCAAGTCCTTGGGGATGGGTTCACGTTCCATCAAACTAAACTCCGGATGGCGAAGTTCACCGAGGCTGACCTACAAGACGCAGATTTCTCCGAAGCGGACCTCGAGGGAAAACATATTCACGATAGAACTGATTTCTCGGGAGCCGATCTCGAAGGGGCCGACTTCTCGGATGCTATCATCTCAAAAACGGCGTTCTTGGACACCACACTACGGTATTCCGACCTCTCAGGTACTCACTCCGCAAAAAAATATCATGTCGATTTTCTCTCTGAAGACGCTCGACACCTCCCGGTGACAGGTGATTTCGAAAACGCCGACCTCACCGGTGCCGATGTCTCTGAAGCCGATTTGCCCCGTGTGAACCTCTCCGCCGCTGAGCTCACTGACGTAAATCTCTCGGGTGCCAGCCTTCTCCAATCGACCCTGGAGGGAGCTGTCCTGCATCAGACTTCACTTAAGGATGCAGATCTCAGATGTGCCGATTTCACTGACGCATCGCTGGAGGAATGCGATTTGTCCAATGCCAGCCTAGGTGGTGGCGACCTGTCGACTGCGTGTCTTGATAGGAACAAGTTCTCCGAAACGACAATGTTCGGTGCCGACGTCCCGGAAGGGCTGACCGACGATGAGATGTCCGGGGTGCATCTCAATATCTCCGACCTAGTTCGAAACTCGCGTTTTTCTCGACGTCTGAAGCGAAACCTATCGGATACCTACCTTAAGGGAATAGACTGCTCCGATTTCAGCCTGACTGGTGCGAACCTGTCCGGCGCATTCCTTAAAGACGCGAAGATTGGTCGTGCAAGGGACGTCGACTTTACCCGGGCTTCCCTTCGTAACGCCGATCTCACCGAAGATGACGAATCGGAATTTCATTGCATCGAGAAAAGTAAAAGTGATTTCTCAGGTGCCCAGCTGCGTGGAGCCGACCTCTCAGGAGCTACCCTGTCTAGAGCCCAGTTCCACTATGCACAACTTGGAGAGGCTGATTTCTCCGATGCCGTTATCGACGGCGCAGATTTCACAAATGCGTTCCTCTGGGACACCGACTTCTCAGGCGCTAAGCTGACGGGTGCCGATTTCACCGACGTACAATGTCATCTATATCCTAAAACGGAATTCTCGGTCGATTTCTCGGGTGCGTGTTTGGGTGACACCAGTTTCTCAGGAGCGGAATTGCCCGAGGCCGATTTCTCCGGTATCTGGTACTACTCCAACCAGGTTGAGGACGGTCCGGATTTCTCTGATGCAGTACTTCACCGAGCTGAGTTCTCCGAGGCCACGCTCGTCGATGCTATTTTCTCCGACGCTGAGACTACCGAAGCGACGTTCGGAGGGGCCTACCTCAACGATGCCGATCTCTCGGGAGCCGATTTCGGATGGACGGAACTTGCGGGAGTTCCACTGCTCGGGGCCGATCTGTCAGAAGCAAACCTCACCGGTGCCGACCTCTCGGATGTGATGGCTGGTGAGTCGGTGGATTCGGAGGCGGCCAATTTCTCGCATGTGACCTTGGAGGATGCCGACCTCTCAGAGGCCAGCCTCAAGAATGCCAACTTCTCCGGAGCAAGATGTAGCGATGCGAACTTCCGAGGTGCGAACCTAGAGATGGCAACGTTCGACGACGCCGTACTGCAGGAGGCATCACTCACCGGAGCCGATTGTGAGAGAGCGGGTTTCCAAGATGCGGTGCTGGTTCGCACCTCGTTGGAGGGTGCCGACCTTGTCGGGGCCAACTTAGCCCGAGCGCATCTGTTTGGCGCGGTCCTTGATGGCGCGCGAATAAGTAGTGAGACGCAACTCGTCGAGGAAGGCAGTATCGGTGAGATGCAGGTCGCCCACTATTTACGATACGACACCGATTCACCCCCCGATGGTCCTGAGGCATCACTTGCAATCGAGATGGAGGGTCTGGAGGATATGGAAGAGGATCTGCAGGTCATCCAGTTGCGGCGAGCACGGAGTGCATACCGACGACTGGAGGAGCTAGCGCGTCAGAACGGGTTTCCGACGCTCCAGTCAACGATGTTCAAGCGCCGACAGGAGATGCGACGGAAACTCCTCAAAGAGAACGGCGATTGGACGAGATGGCTCTTCGCGGAGGTGCAACGCTGGACGTTCGTCTACGGTGAGAGCTTCAGCCGGATACTGAGTATTTCTGGTCTGGTCATCGGACTGTTCTGGATCCTTTACTTGACGACAGGAACAATGGAGCAGGCGGCCGGTTCAGCTGTGACTATCGACGCGGTGAACGAGAATCCGTTACTCCTGATCACGGCCTTGTTCCACAGCGTGTCGGTTTTCTTTACTGGGACGCCTGTATTAGAGGCTGCGGGACAACCCGGTGAATTTCTGATGGTCATCGAAGCCATGTTTGGGCCGATTCTATTGGCCTTGCTTGTCTTTGTACTCGGCCGGCGTGCCGCGAGGTAGTGAACTTACAATCGGTACATAATCGGGATCGTAGAAAGTGATACCTCGCGACCGACACACCCAGCGATGTAAAATGGTTCATGAGTTCTTCGAGTATCTCGTCGCGGTCGGCTTCGCTGACGTGAAGGCCGCTCTCCGGTGACCGCCAGCGCGAGTTTTTTGTGCGCCCTCAAGGGGTGCGGCGCGTCCTGAACTGACGCAATCGCCGTGAACTCGATTCGGTGAACACAATGGCTACGACCAGTGACTCGTCGGTCTCGTTCGACCAGACCGACACCCGACACGACGAGATGCACAGTACCATCGAAGACTGGATTGACGAGCTCGTCGACCACGTCGACGATGCGCAGACGAGTGAGGAGTTCCAGGAGTGGCTCGACGTCCAGAGTCGCTTCCACGACTACTCCCATCGAAACACACTTCTCATCAATCTCCAGTGTCCCGAGGCGACGAAGGTCGCGGGCTACAACACCTGGCGGAATGAGTTCGACCGACACGTCCAGGAAGGCGAACAGGCCATCTGGATTTGGGCTCCGATCATCACTAAGCAGTGCCCGGAATGCGAAAATTCGCCAAGCTACCACGAGCAAAGCAACTGTGAGTACGACGAGACCTCGCCGGACGAGTGGTCGAAAGGGCTTGTCGGGTTCAAGCCGACGGCGGTCTTCGACGTCTCCCAGACCGAGGGTGAGTCGTTTCCAGAGCTAGAGACTAAGGCGACTGGCGACGCCGACGATCTCGTGCCCGCACTCAAGGATGCAGCCGCTGATATCGGCGTGACGGTCCGTTTCGTCGATGCCGACGAGTGGGAGCATGGCGACGCCAAGGGCGTCTGCAAATATCGGAGTAAGCGTGATCTCCAACCCGTCGTCGAGGCGAAAGCCCGCGCGAATCAGGCTGACCTCGCTGTGACGCTGATTCACGAGTACGCCCACGCGTTCCTCCACGGGGACGTCACGGACGGGACCGAGCGATCTAAACGCGAGGTCGAAGCGGAAGCCGTCGCGTACATCGTCGGCCGGTATTTCGAATTGGATACAAGCGGATCCGCATTCTACCTGGCCGCGTGGCAGGACGACGACGCAGACGTGATTCAAGATCGACTTGGGCGAATTGGGTCGACTGCTGAGGAGCTCATCGAAACCGTCGACGGGTAACAATGTCGTCTATGTCGTGTCGCGGGTCAGCTCCGATATCTTTGTAGAAAGAAATCGGTAGGCGGCGTCCTCATCTATGAGATTGCAGTTGACCATGTCACGAATAGACTCGTTTAGGATCGTGACTTTCTCCTCTAAACTACTTTCCTGTGAATCCACAGCATCAAACCGATTTAAACGGCTTCCAGTCGTCTCTTCTTGAGTCGTGGACTGCCCGCGACTGGTCGTCTTCGGAGCAATGGTAGACGAAACTTCGTCGGATTCGTCGAGTGGAATAACATTCTTTTCTGCTAGATCACTATCAAGTGGCAAGACGTGTGGTGATGGATGGTTCCTAAAGTAAGACGCTGAACACATCGTCAGCCACCGTCGACAAGATAAGCAGAAACGTCGATACTTGTTCCCCGGGATCGAGCGTTCCTGGACCGATGTATTGAGTACAGGAACAACCTGTTCTTGCTCACAATAGCTACATTTGGTATCCATGGTTCGTTAACAATACTGTTGTCAATTAGATGTATCTGTGAAGGGTTTTTCTCGCCGGATTGGGTGGCGGCGTGATCGAATTTATCGCGTCGAATAACCGCCTATGTCTGAACGAAACAACAAAATCGAGACTCTCGGAGAGGGCGACAATGAACACGAACAAACAGGATACGCACCCGATGGAGGAGTTGTGACTGCGGTCACGTACCCCAACGACGTTATCCAGAAACCATCGATTGGTGATGGCGAACTTCAGGAAGACAGCGATCCCCGTACCGAGCGTGCTCGAACTGAGGAGATGGACGTCTCGTTACTCAGGAAAGGTGGTGTGTACGAGGTGCAGTCGGCGTCGGGGAACACCTACGAGGTCGACATCGCGAGCAAGACGTGTACGTGTCCGGATTTCACGAAGCGCCAGCCGAGCGGTGGCTGTAAGCATCTGCGGCGGGTCGACATCGAGATTCGGAGCGGGAATGTCCCACGCCCTGATGGACGGCTTCCGGCGACAGTAGATGTGATAGAGCGACTTTCGGAGCGGATTCTCGACCTGGAGCAGGAAATCGACGAACGAGAAGCCCGGCGGAGGGAACTCGAAGCAACTGTGGCGGTCCTCGAAGAGCTCTCGATACAATAGATACCCGAATTAACCAACAACACTAAGATTCCAGTGCCAGTGTTGGTTAACACGCCGTGACCCATGTCCTATTCCCCACCATCCCCACCGCAAGAAATCCCCGACGACGTCATGGAGATGCTCAATGAGCAATCACCAGAGGTGCTCCAGCATATCGCCCAGTACGCCGAGGGGCTCGCCGAACATCGCGAACGCGAAGCCCGACTAGCCGAACAGGATGAGGAAGAACAGATCGAGGAGCGACCGGAGGATCTTCCGGACGACGTCCCCTCGAAGGCTACAATCACGATCAAGGAGATCAACGACAACCGCTACTACTACTGGCAGTGGCGGGAAGGCGAGAAGGTGCGCTCGCAGTACAAAGGACCGGTCAGTCCAGACGATTAGCAAATCTGGTTCTCTCGAGAACAACCCCCCTGATTCGAAGTGAGCTTGTTCACTTCTCAGAATATTTGACACCCCTGATTCGGAATGAGCTTCAGTAGAAGGGTTCTAGGTAGAACGAACCCTCATGATGATTGATTAAATCTCGTAGGTTCCGTTGTGAAGTTCTGAAAGCCGTTCATCGCTCTCTACAACTGCCTTCATCACTACATCTTTGTCCTTGATAAGCTGGTGTTCCAGATAGACACCCTGCTTGTGTCCGCCACCAATCTGGTGAGACTCAGAGATTCCCATTAGCGCGAGCGTGCTGAGAATCTGACTCACTCGATCATACGAGAGGGGATCAGCGCCGACGTCACCGCAGGTCGTCTCGTATTGGCTGTAGATACCAGAGGTACGGAAACGGCGGTTGTTCGAGCCAGTCAAGCGACCGAGAGTGTAGAGGACGAGTTTGGATTGCGGTGAGGTACTTTCAATCGTCTCCTTGACTCGATTGATCTCTGCACGCTTGACGGCTTTATCGACGTGGTCCGCACTAACGACCTCTGCATCGTTGTCGTCAGCGATGTCACCAGCAATCCGCAGAACGTCGACTGCCTTCCTCGCATCACCATGTTCATCCGCCGACCGGTCAGCAGTCTCGGTTATGACGCCGTCTTGTACGACACCGTCTTGGAATGCATCTCGTCGATACTCGAGGATCTGCTCGATTTGGTCGCTCTGGTATGGTTCAAAGACGAAGTCCGTCGTCCGCATCGAGCTCTGAACGCGTGCATTGAGTTTCTGCCCGAAGTCGATATCGTTGCTGATAGCGATGATTCCGATATAGGCATCAGTATGGCCGGCTTCTCGGGCTCGCGAGAGTTCATGGAGGAGCCCCTCAGCGTCATCAACCATGTCGATCTCATCAAGGATGACAATAAGCCCATCGTAGTACTCGTCGATGATGTCGTAGGCGTAATCGTAGTATTCGGCGGACCCTAAACCGACGCGGGGGATTTCTATGCCAGAACCGGATTTGTCGCTTAGGGCACGAGCGATTGTTCGGGCGACTCGCGTTTCGGTATTATTCTTCTTGCACTCGACGTAGATGCTTGCAGCAGGGACGTTACGGGCAGTGGCAGTATCAACGAGACGGTCGGAGACGTGCCGGCTGACAAGTGATTTGCCAGTTCCGGTTTCGCCGTAAATAACGACGTGATTAGGTTGGGATTCATGGACGAGGTGACGGATTTCTCCAGCAACCGACTTGATTTCGGTGTCTCGACCGACGATGCGGTCCGGCCCAGGAACGGTTCCAATTGAAAGTAGATCGCGATCCGCCCAGATTGGAGTTGAGGAGCCGTCTTCATCGCCCTCCCGAACGAACAGTGGGTCATTTGCCGGGTCGTTCGGTTCTGATTGCTGGATTTCTTTCGTGGCCGACGAAATTTCAGAAGCCGAACTGTCCCCCCTGTTTGTATCGAAATCATCCAGCTGTTGGTCCGTGATAGACGAGTCACCTCCTCCGTCTGATTCCTCGTTGTCTGTCATAGATTCATCCTGGGAAGGAACCTACTTAGTCGTTACCCCCCTGATTCGGAATGAGATTCATTGGATATCGGTGCTAAACAGCGGAAAATCGATAGGTGACGCCGTCATACAGGAGGATACCCGATTCAGAGTGAGCTATCTTCAAATCCGTGTTCTGTGGAGACTTCACTCCCCTGGTTCGGAGTGAGCTACATCGCAGAACGAGTGGATTGCCAGTAGCTCGAATAATCAGCGAGTCCAGATCAACCCCCCTCGTTCGGAATGAGGTAGGATGAGTTGGTCCATCAGCCAAGAATCGAGGACGCTACAGAGACCCCCCTGATTCGGAATGAGTTGTCCACCGAACTAATAGGCGATATTGATGCCAGCCCAATTAGGATAGATCCGGATTGGAGCTAGAGGGACACACCCCCCTGATTCGGAATGAGATACCGTGAAACTGGCCGTATGGACGAGATCTTCCAACAATCTACTAGGCGTACCCTAACTAGGGCAAGATAATTTCCCAAATCGCTAGATGGCGTAGACTTTCGCGGATCACTTGTCTAGTTACAACCCTAGCTTTATTACCTAGTTGCGCTAAAAGCTCTCCAAGTAGAATACGCCACTAGTTAGAAGTATTCTTGAATACGCCTAACAATGGAAGTACAGCTATTCTATCCTTCGAATTGAAGCAGTAGACCATACGTCGAGCGCGTATACCCAACGAATCCATTACTACAACCTTCTCATCGGGTGGAACCACGGCCTCTAATCAGGTGGTATGGTGGGTATAATCTCATTCCGAACGAGGGGGGTGTGTGATCCTGCTCGTATTTTGTCGTAATCGAATGGTCAGAACGAGGTGATCTTAGTCGTTCGTGTCTTTGCCAACCTTCGTCGAATATCCGACCGATCCCATCCCAGAGGTGAGATAATACTCTCGACAGCTCGTACCAGCTGCGTCTCGTAGTACGATGGATCATACTGGTCCGTCTCTTCGTGAGCAAGGGCGACACGCTCTCGTGATGCTTTCTCGTCGTCGACGACCACGTACTCGACATCTTGTCCGGGATGGACAGCGAGGTCCTGGTCGCGAGCACGCTCGAGTGCCGCCACGTTCTGGGTGTACTGCGTGTACGCCTCGACGGGCTTGGAAACACGGTTCCGTTCGACAAGTCGGTCAGGATCGACGTCGCCAGCGTGAAGCTCCGAAATAGCCCGTTTCAACCGATTGATAACCGCATCCGGAGAGTGCGTTCGTCCGATAATCTCGAGACAGTCGCGCTGGACGTCTTCGATGAACTCGGGCGTCGAGCGTTGCCGGGCTTCGATGCCGCGTATCTTGAACTCATCCTCGCCCGCAACCTTCCCGAAATATTTCGTCAACGCGCCGGCGTCGCTCTCGCGCTGGGGCACGAACGCTACCCACTCGTACTCGGCTTCATATTCGAGACGGATCTCGACGGTGTCAGTGATTTCAGCGGCCAACGACTCCAGTGATTCTCGTTCGCCGTCGGCAACGTCTGGATCTGGCGTCACCCAGATGGAGTCGACGATCCCGTGGATGACGCGCCAGCCGCCAGCTTCCAGCCGCTGCTTCGCCGTCAACAGAATCTCGCGAGCGAACGCGTTGATTGCCTCGTGGCACTCGATGCGGCCAAACTTCGCGTTGCTGAACCCTTGATAGCCGAAGCAGGCGACGAGAATCCACTTCAGCGCTCCTGACCGCCCCTCGAGCTCCGCGAGTCGGTCTTCGTTGGGATCGTCCCGCTGGTTTTCGCGACGGATGGCCGCCTTGATCTCATCGCGGGCGTCGATGATCGGCTGCAGGACGTCGACGAGGTAGCCGCAGTCGTCGCAGATCGAGTATCCGAGCCCAGGAACGTCGTCGCGGTCGCTGTGGCAGTCACACCGGATGACGTCGGGTGAGACGTTCCGGGAACAGATGATGTTCGGATAGAGGCTCGAGAAGTCAAGTTCGTGGACGTTCTCGTGGAGGCCGACCTCGGGGGCGAAGATGAACCCGCCACGGTCGGCGTCGTGGAGCGTCCCCATTTGCTTGTAGAACTCGTGGCGCCAGGAGTTCCACGGGACGAGGACGCCGCGGTCGTGAGCCTCACAGATCTGGATCGCCGTGAGGACGTTCCCGATCGACGCCCACGCGAGCTCCTGGACAGGCTTCTTCGAGCGCGACACGAGGTCGAGGACGCCGTCGAGGTTCGTCTCCCCGTAGAAGAACGTGTTCGACTCGTCGATGATTGCTCGGCCGGGCACGTTGTACCGTGCCGGGGAGTGGCCGACGCGGCCGTAGCTTGAGTACGTCGACCGGCTCGCAAGCTGCTGGTAGTCGACGTCCGGCCGCCGACTCAGCGAAAAGTCGTCGACGCCGGCGTCCGTCGCCATCTCGTACAGAGTCGGGACGATCTCGCTCGTCGAGCAGACTAGAACGTCCGGATCGTGTGCTTCGAGCGCCCCCTGGACGGCGGTCAGGATATTCGTCGGCGAGCCGGTGACGGTGTCGCCGGCGACAGACAGTTCCCCATAGACGTCGTTGCTCGTTTCGGTCACCGGGACGCTGAGCCGGAGCGTCGACAGCTCGCTCGCCGGCGTCGGATCGGCGCCGGTCTCCAGATAGTACCGGAACTCTCGCGAGAAGTCGACGTTGAAACAGGCGAGATCCCCGACTGGATAGGCCGACAGCTGGCGCGCTTGCCGGGCGAGTGGGGCGACGCGGTCGATGTGGGCGACGTCGACCGCGAGAACGGTCTCCTCGTCTCGTCGAAAGCCCGGCCGTCGCGCAACCATCTCGGTCGCGACGACATCCGGGTGCTGGTCGTACACTGACTGGAGCGTCGTGAGGTCGAGGTCGGACGCTGGGTCGCGAGCGGCGACGTAGAAGCGTGGGGTGTAGTCATTGCGCTCGGTCGCGACGGCGCCGTCGGCGGTTGCCTCCCACTCCAGGACGCGGCCGTCGTCCAGAAAGTCGATACTGAATGGCATCGTCACGGGTTCGAGTCCGGTGGAGCGGCCTCCTGGTCATCGCTCGCTGTGACTGCGGCTTCGAGCTCCTCAAGGCGTTCCTCGTGGTCGTCGAGGCGGGCCTCCTGTTCGAGATCGATGCTGAACAGCGCCGGCAGCAGCGGGTTCTGGTGGTTCAACAGCCCACTCGCGTCGGCGTGCTCGCGGGCGTACTCGAACAGCCGGTCGAATCGCGGCTGGTCGCGACGCCGCAGTGCCCGGCGGAACTCTGACCAACGCTCTTCGATGGCCCGTAGCGCATCCCGGTATGTCGGGTTCGTACGCCCCATCGCTATCGGCCTCCTGTCCCGGTCGCAGTCCACGCATCGAGCAGGGGGTCCGCGGTGGCCGCCACCGTCTCACCG
Source organism: Natrinema sp. 74 (assembly GCF_046097095.1). Lineage (NCBI taxonomy): Archaea > Methanobacteriati > Methanobacteriota > Halobacteria > Halobacteriales > Natrialbaceae > Natrinema > Natrinema sp. 74. The sequence goes on along the minus strand of NZ_CP175700.1, from coordinate 95,326 downwards.
TCAGCTGTGACACCTGTCCCGACACCCTCCGGGGTCGGCGTCGACGGCGCCGGCGTCGTCGGTTCCACGCCGACCTGCGTGGCGCGTGCCGCGAGCAGCTGCCGCCAGTACGCGAATGTCGTCTGGTAGTACGCGCCGTCGTGGACGGGATAGACGAGCGTCTCGAAGTCCTCGCTGACGAGCCGTGGCCCCATTCGGGTCTGCTCGCACTCCAGATGATGGTCGGCGACCGTCGCAATTGGTTCGGTGAATTCGTTTCGTTCGTTTCGCGTAACGAGCACCGGAATGTCGTATCCCTCGGCGTAGGTCGCCAACCGGGCGAGAGTTCGAGCCTGAAGGGTTTCCGCGTGGGTTTCGCCGAGGGTATCGTCGGCGCAGTACTGGGCGTCGACGGCCGGCGCGACGATGAGGGCGGGCGTGTGGGGCGACGTGTCCTCGTCACGACCTGGCGCCCCTCGACCGGCTGCCCGAGCGTCGGCGGTGGACGTCTGGATCGACTTGTTCACTGCCGTCGGGAGATCACAGACGGCGCCGTAGTGCTGGTAGGCGGTGAATCCGCGTGCCACGTGGATTCGGTTGAGCAACCGTTGACTGGGCGCGATCTGAGCGAGTGTCGTCGTCGTCGCGTGTCCGTTTGCGTCGACCCAGAAGGCGGGCCCGTCGTGAAGGAGGAGATGGTCGAGCACGAGCGACTGCAGGATCGGGACGCCACGGGCTCCCTCGACGTCGAACAGCGTGATGCCGTCGTCAAGCTGTGGCAGCAGCATCTCGTCCGTAGGCGGATCGGCCTGGTCAGCAAGGGACCGATTGCGGTCAGCGCCCCGTGTCGGCTGGTCCACCGCCAATCGGTTCGACGTTGAGTGTTCTTCCATACTCGACTAGAGGTCTACATCCCCGATAAGCCGTAGCGTGTCGCTTCCGCGTTTCAGGGAACTCGACTTGATCCCCTCCAATCCTGGTACAGTCGCGAGTAGTCTCTATTTGGATCCCGTTTCCGAGAATAGTTCCTGAATCCAGCGTTCTCCGTGTTAACTAACATTCGGCCGTATTGACGGCGGCGTGTTGGTTAAACCTCCACAGCTGTAGTCTCAAGCCTGACTGCTCGAAATGTTAATGCTCAACGCCACGTTGGAAGAGGTGCTCTATGAGCTACCCACGAACCCACGTCGACCACCGAAACCCCGATCACCACGAGTCAACGCACCCAACTCGAAATATCGTGAACGCCCACGTTGTTGCCGGGGAATTCCTTACTTCACGGTACCACGATGCTCTTCAAACTGTTCTCCATCCCCTCGGCGAGTCTTTGGACACCAAAGACCAACATGCGCTCAACGACCTTGGAATCGTCCATGCTACTGGTTCCTTGAACGAGCTTTCCCCTATCGTTCGCACATACGTCAAACTCGACGAGTATTGGACACGCACCCATCGTACTGCGCTCAACGAACTATTCGCTGATAGACGTGCTCACGTCCTGAGTTGCTGTACACGGTTCCTTTCTGAGTTCTCTCGACACACACTCGAAGTCGAATCTGGCCGTTCCGGAACTGCGCTGGATACTACCCTTGCTCCACTCCTCGAAAGCGGATTTCTCTCTCACACAGATGATGAGAAAACGCCATATTCTGTTGATGAACACCACGCGCTATATCGACCGACTGAACGGCTCTTCGACGCACTTCTTGACCAAGCAGCTGTTCTCTGTGAGCTACTGCCCCCGACCGAGCTCTAATCGCACGATTCAGACCCTTTTCCGCTCTGTAGAAATCCTCTTGGTCACATACCATCTGCGGTGAAACAGCCGGTAAGTGAGCTTGCGTACCGACTTTCGTCAGGGCTAGACGCCTGATACACCCACCTATTATACAACTGTCTGCCAAGTCCGAGTATGGATATTTCCGAGCTCCCCGAGGAGTTCGACTTCGTAGACACACTAACATTGGAGCGGAATAAGGCAGGAGAGGTCGACCTCAAGATGCCGCAGCCTCGCTACAATAAATCCGACCAGACTCCACTTCACGAGTATGGGTGGGGACCGTTCTGCAAATTCTATGCCGACACCTCCAACTACAAGGACATCCCCGGAGTTTACATCTTCACTGCGAACCACGAAGTCGTGTACATCGGGGAAACCGTAGACCTCCACCGCCGGATCCAGGCAGATTACTCCAATATCTCCCCGAGGAACTGTTTCAAAGGTGGTCAAGAGACAAACTGCCGAATCAACAACGCAATTCTCGAGGTCGTTCGTAATGGAGGTCAAGTTGGACTGTGGTTCACAGAGACGGAATCACGCGGACAAAAAGAGGCGGAGTTAATCGACGACCACGATCCGTCGTGGAACGAGCAACCTCCCACTACATTCCCCACAGAACAGACTACTACTGTCGGGTCTAATCCAAAGGGACAGCGGGATACGACCAAGTCCACCTCGACACAACAACCCATACAGGACATATCTACGAGTAACTTGGAATACGCTAGACACGGCAAATACGGGCCACTCTATGACTATCTTGAGGAAACAGAGGAACATACGCTTCACTTCGCATTCGAGGAGATCGAGGAAATCCTAGAGGCACCGTTACCGAACTCCGCCTACGAACACGAAGTCTGGTGGAACCCAGCTGGTCACACTCACGCTAAGGGGTGGGCGGATCTCGGATGGAGTGCAGACCCAAGTCTTGATTCTCAAACGGTCGTCTTCAGTATAGTAAAATGAAGCTTAAGCAAGACACTCTTAACGAGATTGCAGGAAAGTTCGTGGATGCCGGCGTCACAGAACGCCATGTCGAACGAGAGCGGTCTCTCTACACGGACGTATATGGGATCGATCCGGAAAGCCCAGAAGAGGATGTCCAGATGCTGTTCGACATCGCCATCCAGAATCGTGCTTGGTCACTCTCCCCGAGCGAGTACCGGGCACTCTCGGAAGATTTCGACCCGGGAGAATTCCTCAGTTGTAACTCACGGAAAGAGGCCTTCAACAATATCCGCGAAATAGACGACCTAGGCCCGAAAATCGCCAACGAACTGCTCCGGAAGGCTGTCCATGTACTCCAAATCAACGAGGGCTGGGAGAAAGATCTCCACGTCCCGCTCGATACCCACGTAATCAAGGCGTTGGTCAAAACCAAGGCAATCGACCTAGAGGGAGAGGGTTGGGAAGACGATCTCAATAAGGACCCTCAGCGTGTCGTGAATATGGATCCTGACGCGAACCCACGGAAGTTAGTGGGGTACACAGAACTCCAAGACGGGTTTGCCGAGGCAGCATCTCAGTACGACCTTCCTCGAATCACTTTCGACGAGCTCTGGGTTGAACACTCTCGTTTAATCTCAAATCCCCTGTTGCAATCAGAGAGCACACTATCAGAATTAATCCCCCCAAGATTCGAGTTCTAAGAGCGATTGCCATACTTCCCTCACTCGAAGAGCTAGACGCACTCTATCCCAGTGGCACCAAAGAATCAAGTTACAAGATTGTAATAATTTGACATAGATGAAGGTAGTGGTCTTTTCCTACTCTGTACTTACCGATCATCCCCAAATCTACCATCAAACGAGGGAGCAACGGAACCAGCCGTTTACATTTCCGGATACGTTGAAGACTCTCCCGGCCGAATCCGGATGTATGTGTGGCCGAAACTCCCTCTTCATCGACCAGACCGACCTCGAGGCTCGCTTCGACGCCGAGGTCGTCGCTGACGGCGGGTATACACCCCGATACAACATTGCACCCGGCGACGACCTCCACATCATCACGAACGAGGCTTCCGACGAGATCGACGCCTACCACTGGGGGCTGATTCCGTTCTGGGCGGACGAGCCCGAGGAGGGCATCATCAACGCTCGCTCCGAGACTGGCGACGAGAAACGCGTCTTCGAGCGGGCGTGGGAATCCCGCCCCTGTTTGGTCCTCTCGTCGGGGTTCTACGAGTGGAAATCGCCGAATGGTGGTTCGAAACAGCCCTACCGGATTCACCGTGGGGGCGACCCCGCGTTCGCGATGGCCGGACTCTGGGACGTCTGGGAGGGCGACGATGAGACGATCTCGTGCGTGACGATTCTCACGACGGAGCCAAACGACTTGATGAACTCCATCCACGACCGGATGCCGGTTGTCCTCCCGCAGGACGCTGAGTCCGACTGGCTCGCCGCAGACCCGGACACTCGCAAGGAACTGTGCCAGCCGTATCCGAAGGACGATTTGGACGCCTACGAGATTTCGACGCGGGTCAACAACCCCGGCAACGACGATCCTCAGGTCATCGAGCCGCTGGACCACGAGCAATCGGGCCTCGGCGAGTTCAGTTCGTGATAGGTGACGGCGTCACGGTCACTGCATCGGCGACGCAGCTGCCGAATCGACGAGCGAGTACTCTCGATCCCGACTCGTCCCCTCCGCCTCGAGGAGGTTGTACTGCTCCATCTTCGATAGGTACGTGCGGATAGTCCGTTTCGTCCGTGGGTCATCGACCTCTTCGGAATAGCGCTCGTGGATCTCACTCGGCCCGACCGGGCCGTGCTCGCGCACGATGTCGTAGACGACGCGCTGGTGCGGCGTGAGTGAATCGAGGCTCTTCTGCTTGATCTGGGCTCGGGCATCCTCGGCAGCGTTCAGGAGAATGTCGTCGGTGATGCGCTCGTGGTTCTCACGATCCGCCTTGCCGGCGGCCGTTCGGAGGATACCGATTGCGAGGCGGGCATCGCCGGCGGCCGCGTCGGCGATCCGGTAGAGCTGGTCGTCGGTGATGACGTCCTCGTCGAGCCCCCACTTCGCGCGAGCACTTAGGATGTCGTACAGCTGCTCATCGTGGTACTTGTCCATCCGGACGTGTTCACTCGAACGGAGCCGACTCACAAGCCGGTCGTCGACGCGGCTGAACAGCTCCTCTTCCTTGTTCGCGATGCAGATGATCGCGAACTGCGGGAGGCTGTGGAGATCGTAGATGACGCTGGGGTCTTCGAGTTGGTCGACCTCATCGAGGATGACGACGGTTCGCGGGCCGTTATGCTGTTGGAGGCGGTCGACGAGTTCGTCATGCGGTGTCGACTGCCGGTGGATGTCGATGGTTGCGCCGAGATCGTCGAGGATCTGGTAAAGCGTGCGGAACCGAGTGTAGTTGCGCCAGCAGTTGACGTAGATGGCCTCGACGTCGAGGACCTCTTCACGCAGCCGTTCCGTGACGAATTTCGAGATGCACGTCTTCCCCGTCCCGCTGGGTCCGGTGACGATAGCTGTGTCGGCTGGTTCTCCGTTCGTGATGGGCTCGAGAACGCTGGAAAGGTGGTTGACTTCGGCGTCGCGATGCTCTACTTCCCGAGGGACAAACCCAGCGCGGAGAACGCGAGCATCGCGGATCATCTGTGGTTGAGGAAATCCTTCTGTGGCAGGATATATAAGCGTATTTGGGTTGTTTCAGGAAAGCATATTCCTACAGCTCATCAGTATCGATTTACCTCTCTGCGCGGCTTTTTCTGCTCTAATCCGAATTCAGCTTTCCGGAAGTCCTAGGAAAACGTGGCTTCTGCTACCTATTCAGATTAACCAACAAATTGTCGTATGGCTCACTCTGTTGGTTAACTTTGACACTTTCGACTCACGCTAGTTTCAATAGTTTCCCCTTTGGGATGTTACTACCCGAATAATTTATTAGCTATGTCTTGTATGTAGTACGTATGCTCGCAGTTCCCGATTGGCTCAAATGGAACTACAGCCTTGCCCCACGACATACGATCTTCGTAGTGGGTGTACTATTCGTGACAATCGGATACTGGCGACTTCTCCCAGAGAGGGGATTTGATTCGATCACTACGTCACTGCTCGTGGTCGGTGCGCTTGGAACGCTCGGCGCAGCGATTCGCTGTTCGATGCAGGAACGTATGACGTTATTCGCGTGGAGCGTTCTAACCCTAGTAGCTGCCTTTCTTGGAGGAGTTGAGCTCCTGCTCATCTACGAGAAAACGTCAATGGCGAATATGAGTGCAACACACCTTGAAGCGGCGGTAATGTACACTCTCGCCACTGCTGCCTTTGTCGTCGCGATTGAGCTGTTCCTCGCCATCGTCGGTCGGATTCTTCGACAGTCACTTTCCTCTCGTTGGGGTGGAGGCGGCTCTGGTTCGACACCCGAAGAGCGAATTCTAACTGAATCCGAACTTCAAGAAGGGGGATTCAACGATAGCTCTGACCTCAAACGAATTTTCGGTCAGTTCTTGATATAGAATGCGTCGACGAGGCCGATCGAGGAGTCCGAAACCCGGTAACTGGCGTCTAATGCTTACTTTTCTCGCGCTATTCGTCGTTCTGATTGGGCTATCTCTTTATCTCGGAGTGATCGCATGGTTTGGGAATTTTGTCCATGATCTGTTCTCGGGTGCTGCTGTGTAGTCCACACCAGACCTAGCTAACCAAACAAGCTACCGACAAATGAATCGAAGAACGTACCTCAAATCAGCCGCATCAATTACCGCTGCAACCGCTAGTTTTCCCGCTGTCTCTGCTGCGAGCCGTCCTCACGAGTTTATTGATGAGTTTGGGGTTGCTGTCGTAGACTTCTTCAACGACGACTGGGACAGGGAAGATCTCGAGGATGAGGTCGGGGAAGCCGTCGATTTCGTTTGTTACGCATATGGAAAGCTTGCTGATCATGACGAGGAAGACGTCTCTGAAGAATCTGGATTTTTGAGCCGGCTAGAACAAATTAGCATGGCGAACCTCGAACAGAATCCGGAGGCGTACAACTGGCTTCTTGAATGTCTCCATGATATCGTCTACTTCGTTAGCAAGCTTGACGTCTTTGCTGATGCCGTAGCTGACGAGCTGGAGAGGTTCGTCGAAGGGGCACGGACCATCACGAAATACATCCCGCTGATTGGAAGCATCAAGAGTGTCCTTGACGCTGGTTGTTCGATTCACCAAACTATTGAGCGTGGTGAGGAGGTTGCTGAAAGCGCATATGTGAACTTCTTCAAGTGCGTCGCTCTAACAGTGGTCGAAGTCGTTCTTCTCATCACCGGCGTTGGAGCTTCGTACCGGGTTGCATTTGGCGCTACTGGGTGGGTGAATCGGCAGTTCATCAACGTTGTTGGACGGTCTATCGGCTGGGAGGCGTATGCCTGGGTATTGAGTCAGATCCACTGGGGAATCAGAGTAGCCTTCGCTGAAGGGTCAGGTTTTGCCATTGACCGCACTGTTGAGGAGGTGAGTACACTTGTCGTCTCTGACGCGCAGACGGTGGACGTCGTCTTGGATGAAGAGGAAACGAAGCAATGGGTTCAGAATGATGTGGAGGAGATCGTTGCCCATGTTGCTAGCAATGAGGTCGACTATATGCTCTGGGAGCTTGATCAGGAGATCGATCAGATGCAGGAAGACGCCCTCAGAAGGGCGGAGAGACGACAGGAACGATTTCTACGATCAGTGAACGACTTTGTTGAAGGCCTACCTCTAATATAGGCTAACATCCGATGGGATCATTCCTCACTTTCGAGTTCCTCCTCGGCAATTTCGAGTAGCTTCTGAAGTCGCTCGTTGAAGTCGTCCTCGAACTCTGTGTGGAGTGATTCGTCGTACATCCGTAGCGTACGAGAAAGGCCGATGGCAGCCAGCCAGTCGCGGAATTGGTTACTATTCATGTCTTCAACTGGCGTGTCCAACGCGGAGGAGCTGGAACCAGCCGCCCAGAGCTGAAGCAGATCTAACTCCTTCACCATCGCCAGACGGGCGAAATCTGCGAAGGCGGCACTCACTTCTCGCGATAATTGGGTGTACGACACTGAGTCTCTGACTAGCTCTTCCTCTCCGTTCAGTAGGTTGTTGACGTACGAGAGTGAGCGCAACGAGAGGAACCCCTCACGATCGACGGTCATCGGAGGATCCTTCTCTGACTCTGCAGTCTCAGAAAGCGCCTGACCACATGATCCACAGTAGTGATGAATATCTTTGACTCGGTCTCCGCAATTCGGGCAGTAGGGCATACAGACTACTGCGACTCGCGACTACACAGACTTTGCTAAGGGTATCATTCAAGTACGGACCATCGATGGGGCTCGATCTGACCTCCCCCGCCAATGCTGGATAATATAGTGAGTGACGATATATTGTCTTCAAAAGGGGGAGGTGGTTCGATACTGGGAACCTCATATCGTTGCCTGGACAACCTCACAACCTTTGCGATTCAGTGAATCACTGATTCACTGATCGACGTCTTGCTTGGCGAGCTCGCGAATCTTCTCCTTCGTTTCCTCCTGGTGCTCGCCGAACGCCACCTCGAAAACACCGCGGTAGAAGTGCTTGTTTTTCTCCAGCGTGATGTCCTCGCGTTTGAGTTGCTTTTTCAGGCGAGTGAACGTTATCTCGATGTCCTCGCTTTGCTCCGGTTCAACGTATATCGTGGCTGAATCCCAATCTTCGCGGATGTTCAGCGGTTCGTCATCTGTCTCTCCTGCTTCACTGGTAGACGAATCAGTATCGGTCGTGGATGTGGTTCTCTGCTGAGCTGACCGATCTTCGGTTGCCGTCGCAGTATCGCTACTCTGTTCTTCTGATTCTTCCGGCGTCTCTGTGGTCTCACTATCTGCGACCGCGTCTTCCTCTTCCACCTCGTCGGAGGGGTCCTCGAACCGCTCGTCCATTCCCCGGGGCATTCTTACGCCTCCACCTGCGTTTTGTCGAACGCTCGTTCCATCGTCTCCGCAACCTCCAGAAAGAGGTCGCGCTCTACTTGCTGGTCGTTCGCGTCTTCCCACCCGAAAATATCTCGTCCGTTGTCCCACGCACGCTGGATCGCTACTCGCATCGGGAGTTTGAAAATCGGTGCCATCGACGCGAAGGACTCGTCGAAGGAGTTGAGGAATTTCTGTGACTGACCGTCGTCCCGGTACATATTCGCCAGGAGTCCGACGATTGCGATCTCGATCTGCTGGTTGTCCTCGATGGACTCCAGCTGGTCCCATAGGTCGTCAAGTGCATCCCGTGATGTTGCTTGGGTCTGTGCAGCCAGGAAGACGTTTTGAGCCGCGATGAAGGCCGCGTCCGTCAGGACTGAGAGGTCAGGAGGGCAATCGACTACGATAAAATCGTAGTTGTATCCGTCGTCAACCATCTCTTCGAGGGCGAGTTTCAGTGAGAGGCGGGCATTCGCATCGTCCATCCAATCTCGAGCAAGGCCCATGTCCTTATGACTGGGAATCAGATCGAAGTTCAGATGGTCGTACTCGTCGGCTTCGATCACGATTTCTGAAAGACTAGTATCGTGTGTGCGCGGATTGTCGACGAGTACGTCGAGCAGGTTCTCGTCATCGGTGACTAGTGTGTTGGGGAGTTCGTTCTTCGGGCTTGATGAATCGTTGTCGTCGCCTGGACCAAGTCCAAGCCCTTTCGTCATGTCGGCTTGTGGGTCCATATCGATTGCAAGAACATCGTGGTCGCGAGTGGCCAGCGCCGCGGCACTGTTGATCGTCGCCGTTGTTTTTCCTGTCCCGCCTTTTTGGTTGCCGAAGGCGATCGTGGGGATGCCAGTCGATGGGGTGACGCCCCATCCACGAGGTGTCTCAGCCATGGTTCGATCATTGAATCAATGACTCATAAATCCATGTCAGACACTCAGTTGTATCTCTCTCAATGCGATTCTGCCGAATATCGTCGTTTGATGGGCTGAGGGACGCAATCGCCTCTCTTTGAGTGCTATCTTTGAATCATTGTTTCAATGAGTCACGAAATCAGTACTTCACTGATTCACTGATTCAATGGCCTCGCGATGCGAGTCTCGTGTTCCTGAGTCCTCAATTCAATACTTCAGGTACTCACTGATTCAGTGACTCAATGAATCTATGAGTCAGGGACTCCATGCCCTCCATGACGCTAAGCAACTCAGTGAATCATGGACTCTTTGATCTCCTACTCCCAGCATTCAATACTTCATGGAATCTGTGACTCAGTGATTCATTGAGTTAATTATCAACCGAAGAAAGACAACTGGGATGACTTGACAGATGGCGATTGATGTTACGTTCTCTCTCCGAAGGCTGCGTTAAGTTGGTCTCGCATGAACTCTCGTCGGACTCGACGAGAACGCGAGTCAGACAGGTAATTTTGCATCACCACCCGAGGATCGCTACTACCCTGCTCTGCAGCGATTTCATCGACACCTTCGAGAACGCCTTCGAGGACTGCTGTATAGGTATCGTACCAGAATCGGCGACAGAGCTGTGGACTTGGTCGTTCACCCCCAATCCGCTTGGGGAGATCTGCTTCCAATGCAAGATTTTGGAACCAATTTCGGATTGTATCGCGGGTCACGTACGGTGTTTCTCCCTGTGAGGAGGGGAACAGGAATCCAGTCCACGTATCGTCTTCCGCTAGCTCGTCGATTCGGGAGTCGAGCACATCCATTCCGTACAAAAGTGATACTTCGCCGGGCCCGTTCTTGCGGTTCTCGAACGTGATGAAGGGGACGTCATCTTCGTGAACGTCACGCTGGAACTGCGAGATATGGAGTGCTGCGACCTCACTTGCTCGAAGTCCCCAGCCAGCTAATGCTACCACGAGCAGCTCTTCTCGCGTTGTCCCCGATGCCTGCATCAGTTTCCGAATATGATTCGCTGAAAGCGAAGGAGTCGGGGAATCTTCGACTTCCCACTTGAATTCGTCGTAGAGGCCGCTGGCAGGATTCATCGAGGCGACCCGCCGCCCGACCAGATGCTGATACCACGCGTCGACGACGCGCCGCACCCGCTGGAGAGTCTGGGCACTGTATTCCCGTTCTGCTCCCTCATTCAACCAATCAAATGCTGCATAGACCGCGTCAACGGCTTCGTAGGCTGGATTCTCTCGCTCCCGTTGAATCGGTGTGAGGAGGTCGTCCGTCCCGTTCGCCTCCTGGTAGGCACGTGCGTAGAGGTTCAGTCGCGTTCGCAGCGCGTCGACAGAAGACGACGCCAGACTGTACCGTGATTTTCGCCGGTTGAGGAACTGTTCGAGGGCGTCGATTGTTGTAGCATCCGATGTTGCCCATGTGTAGCCTTCTTCATTGTCCCCGAGCTCGAGATCCTCGTTCCAGAACTCTCCAAACGAGCGGTCGTGATGGCGACGGAGAGCGGCGAGGAACGACCGCGCATCGTGGTCTCGAAACCACTGGTGGGTAGGTTTCTCGCTTGTTGGATCGATACCCTCTGTTTCGAGGCAGGGCGCGATCTCGTCCCAGTACAGGTCCGTGAAGTCCTCGAGTGAATACGAGGTCCATCGGACTCCCTCGAATGATGGCACTCGCTCAACGTCGGTCTCGCTCTCCTGTTTGGCGTCCGATCGACTCATTGTAGTGGTCTCTGAGGGACTCGACTGTCTGAAACTGAATTGGTGCAAAACCTCGATAGAAGCCTAGTCGCGGCCCAGTATGGCGATTCTAAGAGCGGCATATTCGAGTTGTTCAGCGTTTTAGTCGGATTTGTTATTAGTTTGTGGGTTCGGCTGACCGGGAGAGTCTGCAAAACCCACGCCAATACCGGGAATAAAATACGCTATGGTAATAAACCATATACCGCAATACAATTTTCTTGGGTGATCTCTTGATTCTCGTCTTCATTGGGCCAGAGACTTCGGACCAGTAGCTAGCAAGGCACAAGTACCGAATTCAGCGAGAAAGAATCAGTTTTTGTTTATACGTGAAAGCAGGTTTTCAGTCCTGTCTTTGGCCTCATCTCGAGAGATACCTTCGTCGACGTAACGCTCGATGACACGAGCACGAATCTGGCCCTGATCCAGCGTCTCACGAAGTTCGATGTACCCGTTCTCTTCAAGATACGTCTCCAGCTCGTTCGCCTTACTGCTATAGAACCCGCTTATTTCGTTGTGCAAGGCCTCAACGATCTGCCTGCCATCGCCATTGACTGACTCAGCAAGTTCACTAACTTCGTCGATGAAGTTACTGCTTACGGCGCCAGAGGCTTCGAGAACCTCTCGATCAACGGGCTCGCCACGACCAACCTTCCAGGCGTCGACGAACTCGTTCAGTGCCGCGGCATTCTCTTCTACTACCGTTACCTGTTCGGAATCAACTGAGGAGAGGCCTCCGTTGCCCCACTGCAGCAGGTTATTCAGCTGCCCCCAGTGCTCGATCCCGAGCTCCAAGAGTTGATGAAGGGTTTCGACATCGTCGACTACGTACCACAGGTGCGCCGTCCCGACGCCACGGTGCGGATTGAACGAATCCACCTTGAGTTCGTCTCCATACGAGGAATGGTCGTGACCGTCGGGACTGGGGGACTTCGGAGTGGACGACTCGATAGAGTCCAGATCGGGGATGTGAACGGAGTCGTCGACATCGCGAACCGTTGCAAGGTCGATGATTTCGTGGTTGACGCTGTTCGTACTCTCTAGTGCAGCAGTCCACTTCGCCACTTCGTCGCCCTGTGCGGTGAAATAGAAGACCTGCCGACCGTTCCGGGCGAGTTCGATCGTCGACTCGATGATCGTCTTCGCCCTGCGGTCGTCGGTGTTGGCAAGCGTCTCGTCGAGGAGGAGTGGAATCCGAACGCCCTGTTCCTGCTGTTCCACGAAGGCGATTCGAACGGCGAGTAGGACCTGCACCCGAGTACCGCTCGAAAGCTCGTCGAGCGCGAGTCCCTTCTGTTTGGATTCGTCGAACGCACGGAACTCGGCTTCGGCCTCATCGAAGTCCAACCGATACCGGCCGCGAGTGATCGTCGTCAGGATTTCACGAGCACGCTCGAAGACGTCCGGGCGACTAGTCTCCATCGTCGCCTCCTGAACGTGATCCACCAGCACGTCGCCGACCATCGCACCACAGTCGTCCTCGAGTTGGTCTTTCAGATCATCGAGCGCCCGATCACGCTCCGCAAGCGCCGTTTCAACTTGGTCGTCGGACTTTGCCTGCCTGATTTCTGCCTTGATATCGGCAATCCGTGACTGCAGGTCGTCGAAATCCTCAGCAGTTCGTTCCGCCTCACGGAGGTCTTCTCTGAGGTCAGCAATCTCTTGCTTCTTGAGGTCCGGTTCGAAGCCCGGGTAGCTTTCGAGTTCTTCGGCTTCCGTGTTCGCCCGGATGTTGGCCTCTCGTACGTCCTCCGCAGCCGATTCGTATGCTTCGACCTGCTCACAGAGTTCCTCCAACCTATCGTGGTCATCGGAGTCGAGATCCAGAGCCGCAAAGATTTCGTCGCGTTCGTCCGCCAACGCACCTATCTTCTCGGTCGCTTCCTGAATCGTCTCGGTAGCTTGGTCGAGGTCCCGCTGTGCGGCTTCGCGCTGCTGTTCGCGGTTCTCGAGGTTTCGGATTGCCTCGGTCGCCTCACCAGACCTCTCGACATCGTCATAGCTGTAGGGATCGAGTTTCGCTTGGAGTTCTTCGCGGGCGGTCTCGATCTGGTCGTCGACGGTTTCGATGCTCTCTTGAATCCCCTCAACCTCGTCGTGGGCTTCCTGCCAGTCGAGCACTCGCTTGGAGATCACCGCGAGTTCGACATCAGACGTATCTGGCGCGGCGCCCAACTGGTCTTGGAGTTTGGCACGCGTTTCCTCCAGATCCTGCTCTTTCTGTTCGAGCGTGTCTGAATCCGTGGCCAGGCTATCGCGCCATTCGGACCGTCGCTCGGCCAGTTTGTGCGCTGCGATTGCGTCGTACAGTCCGATCAGACGAGACCGAACCTCGTCTTCGGTCCACCCCGCCGGCGGGTTCAGACCGGTTTTCTCGAACGACTTGCGATGCGGTTCCCGTGAATCCCCTCCGTCTTTGGACTGTGAACGAGCGCGCAGCCCATACCAGAAGATACCAGCGGCGACGAGCAGGATGGAGAACAGCAGTGGATGCACCAGCAGACCCAGCGCGATGCCCGTCGAGGCGAGAGAAACGGCCGAGAACACAGCGATTCGGAATGCCTCTGAACCGTCGTTCGACTCCGTAGGAACCGACGCAGCCAGCCATTCCTCCAGCGACTGACTCGCGCGTTGGAGCGTGGGTAAATCGGGCTCAGGGTGCTCACCGTCCTCCAGTAGTCGCTGGACGGCCTCCCGGGTTTCACGCTCGGACTGGAGTTCCTCGGCCTCTCGTGCGAACTTCGAGACGGTCTTCCACGTGACGGGTTCCAAGTCAACGAGGTCCCCGGTATCGACATCTAGGGGAATGTCATCTCGGGCAGTTTCTCGCTGCCGTTGGGCGTCAGCTAAGTCGCCCTGGAGATCGCGCTTCCTGTCCTCCGCAGAATCAAGGTCATCGCGAAGCTCTTTCAGATGGTCGATACGGCCTGTCGGGAGCCCCTCTTCAGGAAGGTCGGCCTCATCAAGCCGTTCTTGAGCGTCCGTTTTCGTTTCCTCGGCCTCGTCTTTTTTGTCGGTCCACTCGTCGATGTTATCTTCGAGGGATCGAACACGCTCGATTTCGTCTCCGTCGACCTGGTCTAAGATATCGGGGAACTCGTCGAGCCTCGATTCAGCCTGCTCCAGCTGGTTTCTCGCCTGTGCGTAGTCGATCGCCTGCTCGAGCAGTTCGGATCGCTCTTGTGCTTGACGCGCTGCCTCCAGTTCACCACGTAACCGGGAGAGTTCGTTCTGCTCTTGGCGTAGTTCGGAAACGTCGTTCCGCGCCTCACGTAACTCCTGAATCGCTCCCTTGGCGTTCTGGACGACATTCCTGTTGGCCCGACTCGGGGAATCCGAATACCCGAGCTCGTCGTATGCTGCAGAGAGATCGTAGCCACCAGCTGATTCTCGCTCGATTATCTCGGCGAACGATTCGTTGTTGTTGTCTCGCTGGAGTAGGTCGTGGAGGGAGAGACGGTAGCGGTCGCGTTGATCGGCTGGAGGAAGGCTCGGACCGTTCGCCTCTTGGCCGTCACGTTGGTAACTCGTGCGGCCATTGTCGACTTCGACTCGCCAGTCTTCACCGTTCAGTGAGAGCTGCCCTACGAGGGATGCACGCTCATCGGCGGTCTCGGGCCAGCAAAGCCATTCGAGCGACTCAGCGAGCGTCGTCTTTCCTGCCGCGTTCGGTCCATGAACGACATTGATGCCGGAGCACAGGTCGTCGACAGAGAAGCCACCAGTTTCGAACCCAGGAGCTTGGACGATCTGGATTTCCTCGAAGCAGATCGGGTCCCTGGTCATGCGTTACCTCCCTTTTGGCTGAGTAGGGTATCGAGCAGTACCCGTGCCTGCTGTTCGAGATGTTCGATAGCGTCAGTGCCGTCCGGATCCCCGAGTTCGGTTTCGCGTCGGAGCGGATTGTACGCATTCGCACTATGAGCCTGCCGCACCGCTGCTAACGAGTCATCGACCACGTTGCCGTAGGATTCGCGAGTATCACCGTTCTCGATTTCGAGCAGGAGGTTAGCGAGGTACGCAGCTGCATTGTCTCCTTCTGCAAGGTCTTCAAGATCGATTGCCGGACGAGTGTCGACGTCAACCGATTCGATTCGGACTGAAACCGATCCCTCCCGGAATCCGAGGTCACGCTCCATCGACCGATGCTGATCGACGAGCGTCGAGTGGGCATCCGTCCGACCGGTAAGATAAACCCGAACTAGACTGAGTTCCAACGATCTCGTGTCGAGTTCGGATCGAACGTGTTCCTTGATTTCCTCTGAAATTACGGAGGTTGCTTCTTGCGGGTCGTCTACCCCGGACACGTCGACCGAAACCTGGTCGTAGCGAACGGATGCTAGAGGGATCTGTTCAGCATGTACCTCTCCGTTTTTGGGTATCGTAATCGTCCACGGGCCGTGGGCCTGCTGTTCACCCGGATCGAGCGGTTGTGGCGATCCAGAGTACAAAGCCAGTGGACGCGAGTCGATCTGGATCCCCGGACTGTGAATATGACCGAGAAGCCAGGCATCTGCTGGGGTATCGCGGAGCTCGCTGGACAGAACCGGTGCGTATCGGCTTCCTCGTGAGTCGAGGTCGGCGTGAAGCACTCCGATCTGAGGCGCGTCATCGGTCTCCGGAAGCTCGTACTCCTCGAGCGGAGACTCGTAGACGTGTTCGGCCGAAAACGACCAGCCATCGAAATGGGCTACCGGCTCGCCGTCCTGTTCGAGCGTCCAGCGTTCCCACTGACCCTCTCTCCCGAGGAATTGGAGCGTGTCAGAATCGAGGTTATCAACCATATCAGGGAGGGCATCGAAGTCGTGATTCCCGGCAACCACGACGACTGGGATCCCTGCTTCGTCGAGTTGGGCAATTCCGTCTTCGAACGCTCCGTACGCCTCGAAATAGCGATTCTCCTGATCAACAATATCACCTGCAATCACGACCGCGTCAACATCCCGGTCGATTGCCTCTTGGACCGTCGACAGCCAGACGGCTTTCGGTGACAGCTCGGGACCATCCAGATCATCCGGGATCCGACTCGGGTGACGGCCGAGGTGAAGATCTCCCGTGTAAAGTAGTTCCAGAGCGTCCTCCATCATTGCGACTAACCAGTGAGCTAGAAGCACATATCACTGATAAATAAACTCTGTCAATTCGTATCGAAATGCCATGAAAAAGATGTCCTACCCCGTCGACAACTGATGGTCTATCAACATATTAACGGTCTACATTTTATCGAATATTTCAGTGTGGTGGTGATTTGCACCCTAATGACGAAGTCACCGAAGATACTGATTCTCAACGAGGTTCTGAGGGATTCTTTGATCGTATTCGATCCTTGTTGGACTGAAAACTCGCTTTATGAATCACCCGGAAGCCAATTCACGAGCACGTTCAAGTCGGTTAACGAGTTCGTCTTTCGGCGTCTCCCCTAAATCATTCATCGTTTCCACATACCGCTCTAATATGTCGACCTCATCGCCGAAGCGGTCGTCCTTCCGATAGACGATTGCCAAGTGCTTGTAGTACCACGGTGCCACAATAGCGTGGCCGTCGAGTTCGTATTCCCGCTGTGCTTGGTTCTCAGTAAAATCGATACACCACAAGAGCAACTCCTTGGCTTCCTCGTGACGACGTTCGCGTTTCAGATGCTTTATATCTTCAACAGCACCAGTGTAGTGATCGTACGGGTACTCGTCCGCTCGTTCAAAGTCCGGATGATGGTTCTCACGTGCTCGCTCACTCTTTTGATCTCCAACTCTACGAGCAGAATCCTTCTCATTTCCAAAGATCTTCTTGATTAGTGTTCTGAACATGGGATTCTTATGAGATTGAGGCAGGCGGTCGCTGTTCTTCAACAGGGTTCACTTCGCTATCCGTCTCTGGGAGGTGTTCGTTGAGGTCATCCTCCTCCTGATCACCGAGCAGATGCTCGAGGACATCCGCAGCTGCAGGAGAGTACAGCGGGCGGTTGTCGTTTCCGCAGCGGTCGTCCATCGTACAGGCGGGACACCCTTCGTCACGGCCGCACGAACAATCAACAATGAGGTCGTGGGCACGCCGGGCGACATCTTCGAAGTGTTCGTAAATCGAACGTGAGAACCCGAGACCGCCCTCGATACCGTCGTAGATGAACCAACCACTCTTCTCGGGATTTCCAGGAAGCCGATTCGTTGCGAGGCCACCGATGTCACCGCCATCGACTTTCAGCTCAAGTGGCGAGACGGCGATCATCGCGTGTTCGACGGCGTGAATCCCACCGAGGTACCCGTGAAGCCGCGGTGGGAGGTTGATGCATTCAGGATTGTGGTACTCCGAGTGCTTGTTGAGCATCGCCCGTTCGATGTCGTTGGGAGTCTCGGCCCAACACAGCTGGGTTCGCATTTCTAACGGAGGCACACCAGTTTCATTGCCCAGCTCGAGTACGTCCCCGCTTCCGATTTCTCGCTTGAGGTACGTGCTATAGTGGACAGATACCGTTCCATACCCCCAGTTGAGCGTGAACGACCCGACCTCGCGCGAGTCCTCGACGACCGTGTCATAAATATTGACTTGGCCTTGGGACTGAGTGTAATAGCTCACATTCGCTTTCTCGAGCGAGATGTACGGCTGTGGGATGTCCTCTCGGAGTTCGACGACCTGATACTGCTCGCCCTGGTGGAGAACAGTTGCTCCTTCGTGGTAGTCTCTGTAAGCCCGGTCACGGCCGATCGGTTGGTGGTCAATCGATCCATCGCCAGCTAGTCGGACGTCGAAGGTGTTTCCGCCGGAGGAGTACAGGCTGATCGCATCCTGTGGGCGGTCGCGATGGGCGTACATCACGCCGCTCTCGAGCGATCCTTCGAGGTCGCCCTTACGTCGGCCGTATTCCACGGCACGTTCCAGTCGTTCCTCGCCTCCGAAATCCTCTGCATCATCGCGTGTGAGGGGGAGTTCCTGCGCGGCGCAGTTGAGTTGCTGGAGGTACACGGGATTGTTGTCGAGGTCAACGACGGCGCTCTCGTGATCTTCTTCGAGGACGTACTCCGGGTGCTGGAGAATGTACTGGTCGAGCGTGGAGTGGCTCGGGACGAACACAGAGAGCGCATCTCGCGTTCCTCTGCCCGATCGACCGATTCGTTGCCAGAACGACTGGCGCGACCCCGGATAGCCCATGAGGACGGTCCCATCGACGCCGCCGATATTGATACCGACTTCCAGGGCACTTGTCGTTGAGACGCCGTCGAGGTGTCCTTCCTTGAGTTGGTACTCCGTCCCCCGACGGGACTGTTTGCCGTGTCCGGCATGGTAGGATGCGAGGTCCGGTCTTCCCTGATATCGGTTCTCCGGGTCGCTGATGAACCGCTTCGCACGGTTGACAGACAGTTCGGTGAGCTTCCGCGAGTCACAGAACAGGAGCGACTGAACGTTCTTCTGGCACATATGCGCCCACACTTCTGGGGCTTCGACCGTCGCAGGACGCTTCGACAGCGCCGGAGAGTCAATGTCGTCAGTGAGACCGTCGTCACCACTCATCGGGGGGTCCCAGAACACGAGGTGACGGATGCCTCGCGGTGATCCGTCTTCGTCGACGACTGCCGCGGGCTCACCAGTGAGTGCGAGAGCGTGTTCTGTGGGATTGCCAATCGTCGCCGTCGTGAGAACGTACTGTGGATCGCCACCGTAGTAATCGATGATCCGTTGGGCGCGTCGGAGGATCCAAGCGACGTGCATCCCGCCGAGGCCAGTCCACATGTGGGCTTCATCGATAACCACTAGCGAGCAGTTCGAGTGGAAGTCTGCCCACAGGTGGTGACTCTCCAGATACTGATTCAGCCCGACGAAGTTCGTGATTACGACGTTGCACTCATCGCGGATGCGAGACTTTTCCTCGCTCTTCGTGTCACCGTCGTAGACGCCGACACTGATATCCAGTCCAAGCGTGTTACGAAGGAACTCGTTGAGTTCTTGCTCCTGGTCGCGACTGAGCGCCTTCGTCGGATAGACGATAAGCGACCGCGTCTCCGGGTCTTCAAGGTATTGACGAGCGATGTGAAGACCGTAGACCAGCGTCTTCCCCGAGGATGTACTGGTCGCTACACACACGTTGTCACCGCGGTCGAGTACCTGGAGAGCATCTGCTTGGTGGCTCCACGGGTCGAATTCGAGGTTTCGAGCGATCTTGGGCGGAAGCACGTCCCCTGCTGGAACAGTCTCTTCCTCACGAGCGGGAATCTCGAAGTTCTCGTGAACCTGCCCGAAGTAGCGGTTATTCGGGTAGGTACTCTCGAGCTCCTCGCCGGTGAGTTGGAGGATGTCCGTCTCGATATCGATGTCACCGTTGTTGGTGTTGTCCTTCGGGTTGGTCGTGAGGTCTGTCTGGCTGTGGTCGGTATCGTGGTCGTCGTGCATTGTTAGAAGTCCATGAGTCCGGTCTGCGTGGTGTTTTCATCAGCAGGAACGCTGGCACGCTTGTGGCCAGGCGTCGCCTCAGCAATCGATTCGTAGACTGCAGCCAGCTCACGGACGTCTGCCTCACAGTATGCCCGTGCAGTGTCCCAGTCTACGTCTCGAGCGCGCTCTGGAGACACGAGAAGCCGCTGAATGGTCTTCGCCAGTGATTTCCCATCCACGGCGGCAGCAGCCGAATCGCGCCCATGCCCGAGAGCCTCAGCGACGTCTTCAACCCGGTTCGTCCGACCGGGGAGGATGGCGTTGTCTTTTCGCACGGCCCAGTCGAACAGGTCGTACTCGAACACGGAGTCCGACCAGTAGTCTGCGTACTCCGGTGCGTGTCCCCGGATGAATCGGCTGAGGTGTTTGAAGTCGAAGTTGTGGCCGTTCCACGCGATGAGGGACGTGCGATCGTACTCGCTGGCTAGCCACGCAACAAACTCTCGAGTGGCTTTCCCTGGGTTGTCTCGTGACGGTTCCGTATCGATGAAGTCCACGTACTCGTCTGTTTCAGGGTCGTAGACCCCGATGAGCCAGATGATACTCGGGTTGAGGCCGTCAGTCTCGATATCAATGAATAGCAGACTGTAGTCTGCTGCGGGGACAGCTTCGTCTGTGAGACGGATGACGCATCCTTCGGACAACGCGTGGGCGCTCTGGCGGATGCTCTGCGCTTTCGACTCACCGATACCTCGAACCTCACGAAGATCGCGTTCCGTCGCGGCTGCGACGTCGTCACGCGTCTCATACCCATTCCGAGAGAGCTTCGGGGCGGTTCCCTTGCCCACACCCGAGAGCGCTCGGAGGCCGAATTTATCCGCCGGTGTCGTGGACAAAGCGATGCGGCCACCCGAATCAAGCGAAAGGCAGGCGAGTTCGGGTGCCCCTTGCCGACGGGTTGGAGCAAGCCCGCGGACGGGAAGGCGAACGCTCTCGTCGTCGACGTCGGCCTTCCACACGAAATCGTAACTGGCCTCCATGGCTCCGGTGAGGAACGTCGCTTCTCGGTCAGTTCGGTGTTGGAAGCGAGCGAGGTGTTCGAGGCCGTCGAGCGAGACATCTAAAGAGACCGAGTCGGCGCTCGTCTGTATCTCATCACAAATGACGTAGTCGACGTCGTCTGGAATCTCTTGCCCGCTGGCGGTAGAGGCTCCACCAATGAAGTCGAGCGACCTGACGATGGACACGGTAATCCCGTCAACAGTCTCAGTGTGAACCGCGCTCCCCCGAGTGTAAATTACCGGGCACGAGGCGGTACGCTCAACAGTGCTTACGGTTCGCATATCCAACTTTTCTTCGACAATGTAGATGAGATCCGCATCGAAGTAATCGACGAGATCTTCGATGGCGGTCGTCGTAGCGTCGACTAGCGCATCACACCGGAGAGCAAGCAGACGTACTCCAAGGTCGCCCGCCATGTCTCAGTGGGTGGTTGTTCCCTGTCCCGGTTGGCTATCAGCAGGTTGTCCCTCGTTTCGCGTGTTGGTCATATACTCACTATCGTAACCCTCTGGCTTATACTTTCTGACTAGCAACTCTGCGATGTCCCTATCTTAGGACTTAGACGAATTCAAAAGTGGATCTACTGGGGTCCGTGGTAGCTATCAATCACTATGCTCTCACCAGCCAGTGGATCTATAGAGTACTGAAATGACTGAGTATAGTCTTCCCTATGGCTGAACAGGAACCTCTAACAGTTGCTTCAGAAGACGGATTGCGAGCCGTTTGTTTAGCGTCCGATTCGCATTCCCACATTGCGGCGAGTGAACGCACGATGGACACCCGTCTTCACAGGGACAGCTAGAGAGCATTTCCAACGTGCGCTCAAGCATTGTCTCCAGCTTCCCGAACGCTTCTCGAGTAAGTCCTACTCCACCTGGATGACCATCGTGGACGAAAATCGTGCTCCATCCAGTGTGTGGATGATACTCGGTCGAGAGCCCACCGACGTCGCGACGAGCACAGAGAATCTCGAGTGGGAACAAAGAGATCAGTGCGTGCTCCAGAGCGTGAATACTCGCGAGAAATCCGTCCTCTTCCTCACTCGCAGCTTTGATGTCCTGCTCGATCTGCGGCGGAATTGTGAAATAGAGCCCACGGGTGCGCATTGTCCGTTCAGGAAGCGGCTCGTCGAAAGCCCGCTCGACGCCGTCCTCATCTGATGGGTGGTCATAGAGCATGTATCCCGTCACTTCTTCGGCGACGGTGAGATCCGCAAATCCAACAGAGACCGTCTCCTGTGAGGCGAGACCGCCCGTCTTGAGCTCCTCTTCGATAGTAATTCGTTTCTCAGTGAGTGGACGGGTATACCCCATCGTGTTCACTGACTTCAGGAGCACACGGTCAGCATCGAATTCTGCCTCCGTCACACGATACGACTCCTTTTGATGATGATAGATTGCACCGGGGTGTGCATCACGAAGCGCATCGCCAAACGGCAGCGTGGTAAGTGTCCTATTACGCAGTCGATCATAAAGTTCGATTTGCCGATCATCGATAGAGCGGATGTCCATCGTGTGTTGCGGGCTGTCCTCTCCCATGTACTTCCACCGGGGACCGGTTCGAGAGCTAAATCGCTCTAGTTGGTCCGCGTCATCAAGAGACGCAACAGTCGCCGGATATTCAGCGCCAAAGTAGGTGTCGTCACTGGTGCGCAGGAACAGCTCTTGAGCCGCACAGCAGACGTGGTCATCTAGTATTTGGGTGTTTGCGGGGTTTACTGCTGCCTGTTCAGGGTCGCCGTCGAACAGGAGATCCGGATTCGCCATGCAGTACTGGTCTAACGGATTCGGGCTTGCTACGAGGACAACGAGACTCGGATTTTCTCCACGTCCTGCCCGCCCCGCGCGCTGGAATGTGCTCATGCTTGTTCCTGGATGCCCGTCGAGAAGGACGACGTCAAGACTGCCGACGTCGATGCCGAGCTCGAGTGCGTTCGTACTCCAGACACCTCGAATGGATCCATCGCGAAGCCCTGCCTCGATGGTGGTCCGACGCTCGTCCTGGAGTGCTGAGTGGTATGCAGTAACCTGGTCCGCTAGCTCGTGTTCACCACGCTTTCGAAGTTTGCTATCGCACCAGTTTGCGTACTGCTCGGTTCCCTGTCTGGCCCGTGTAAAGACGAGCGTTTGATACCCTTGTTGAACAAGGTCGCAGAACAACCGCACCGTTTCTGGGTGATGGGAACGGCGCTCTCCACCTATAATCCCGTTGTGGTGGGGTACTTCAACTGGACTCGATGGTGGTGGACTCGCTTCAGAATTGCCTTCTGTATTTGAAGGTAGTCCGTCGGCTGCCGCCGATTCTGCCTCCAGTTCCTCGTCTTCTCTTAGCGGTGGATTCCAGAATACCCACTGGCGAGGGCCTGTCGCACTGGCATCGTCGTTGATTAGTGAGAACTGGCTAGGTTGCTGTCCGGTGACTGCTGCTGCGTGCTCGATTGGATTCCCGATAGTTGCAGAGCAGCAGATGTACTGGGGAGTAGAATCGTAGTACTCTGCCATACGCGAGAGACGACGGAAAATGAGAGAGACGTGGCTTCCGAATATCCCTCGGAACTCGTGTACTTCGTCGACGACGACCGTCTCAAGCTGTTGGAAGAGCCACTTCCAGTGTTTTGGTGATTTAGAATATGGGAGCAAACTTTTATGGATCATATCGGGGGTGGTCAAGAGAACATCTGGTTGGCGGGCCCAGACTTCGCGTTTCTCGGAGTCCGTCAGTAGTCCTGTATATGTCGCAACGTCGACGCTCTGACTCCCCTCAAGATCTGCAGCAATCTTAGAAATGGTATCTCTTTGATCGTTAATCAGAGCGTTCATCGGTGCGATATAGAGCGTCTTACCGTGGTGATCAAGAGCGTGTTCGAGTGCTGGCACCGTATAGGCGAGACTCTTACCGCTAGCTGTCGGAGTAGCGAGTACGACATTGTCTCCGTCTCGGACGACTTCGATTGCGTCCGCTTGGTGTTGAAAGAGTTCGTTGATATCGCGACGAGAGAGTGCGCTCGCTAACCGGTGATCGAGATCAATTGGTGAGGTTTCGGCCGAGGCCCCTGGCGTTCGCTCTTGATGTGTGATTTGGCCCTCGTAGTAGGGCCGGTCTCTAAGCCACTCGATTGTCTGCTCCACGGACGATTCTCGATTCACGTGATCGTGTGTTGTTATTGTCTATTTTTCGCTCTACTGAGACGATTCCTTCGAGCTTCGGTTCATGAGACGAGCGACATACGCAGTAATGCGCTGAAATACGCCCCTCTCTGTTTGCTCTTCATCATCCGGTTCGGCGGTCTGTTGTTGCTGATCGCCCTCTCTGTGTTCTTCGAGAACCTTCCGGAACGTCGGATCGGGCTCAGTCGGCAACTCGTAGTGGTCGCCCCGTGCGAGTGCTTCTTTCCGGTCGCAGCCCTCCTTGCACGAGATCCGTTTTTCATTATTGCTATCTTCTTGCCAGTCAACTGTACCAAAGAGAGCATCGTACTCCTGACTGCCAACGAGAGCTTGTGAGGTGATGCCGACTGCAAGCGCTTGGAAACGAAGGGTCAAGAGTGATGCCACGAGCCCGTTGTTCGTGGCCACGGAGGGCGCCCGCTCATCACCTTCACCATCATCTGCCAGCTCTTCACCATCCTCCCGGCCTTGGACGTATCCCGCTCCACGGGCGGCATCTGGCTCTCTGTCGTGAATCACGCCCTCTTCCTCATCTCCGTGGAACCAGTGGCCAGTACACTCGAGACAGGGATGTCCTGGTCCCGTAGCGGAGACAAGCGATCCAGACCCGATGTCGAGTTCATCTTTTTCGTCATTCGGGATGAGCTCGGTACCCCCGTCGAGAACAGGAATGAGGTGGGCATGTGAGACCTCGTCAAGGAGGAATCGAACCCAGTGCGTGTCAGCGGCGTTGATGATGACATCGCAGTCGAGCAGTTGTGGAAGGCAAGCGTGCTCCTCGTCTTCCTCGACTACGCTTCCGTACTCTGCCTGTGCGGTGAACCGCGGGTTCGTCGCCGACCGCTCCGCGACTTTCTTTGCCACCTCGACTTTCGGCTTACCGACATCATCAGCTGTAGCGCCGTAAGACCGATTGAGGTTCGCACGTTCGAGGTAGTCGAAGTCGACGAAGACCGTTTCTTCAACGCCGAGACGCGCTAACTGTTCGGCGAGGAGCGAACCGACGCCTCCGAGACCTACGACCCCAACGCGGAAGCCAGCAAGCGTCTGTTGACCGCGTTCCCCCCAGAGCTCTACCGTAGAATCCTGAGCTTCTGAGTCGATCGCTCCGCCTGTACCAGCCGGCCCAGCAGCATCCCTAATCGTTGGGAGCTTTTTGATTCGTTCACCTACAACTCGGACCGCTGTTGCGTGCGTGAACTCACCTGTTTCCTCTCCGGTACGGCTTGCCCCTTCAGCCTTTGATGAGTTCGGGTAGACGAACTCATACGCCCGAACCGACCATTCGCGTTGGCCAGTCTCGGGGTTAGGACGATCTGTCACGATACCCGCTGCGAGCGGGACCTCCGAGCCGAGATTCAGACCGATGTCGTACAGTTCTTCTTTATCAGCTATTTTGTCGGGGCCAGACGGGGTCGCACCGCTTCCCGGATGGGTGTGGATGAAGATCAGACCCGCTCCTGGCACTTCTGCAGCCTCGTTGATTGCCCGTAGTGTATAGTCTGGGTGGAACTTTAGCTGGCCGTCGAAGTAGACGTCTCCCGGGCCCGGTTCGACGACCTTCTGTAACAGGTACGTCGTCCTTCTGTCTCCCGTGCTGGGGGTGATGATTCCGATGGCTCCTCGCTCGGGTAAACCATGCAGATGGTGGCCTTCGGGCGGCTTCAGGAATCCATCAAGTGTCTCCCATGCCTCTTCACTGAGCGCAAACTGGAACTCTGCCGCCTGACTGGGTGGCGACTTCTCACCGACTGCACGGGCACGGTACGCTCCTGTCATGCTATCCTGTTTCGAAGCCGGCGTTGATCACTTCGATTGCACGCACAGCGTGCTCTGGCTTGTCCGGCTTAAAATTCAGCTTCGACCATCTTAGACTAAATGTGATACCCGAATCAGTACCTAACTCATTCTGGAGGTGACGGTCTGGATCTCGTCGGTCCGGGTTATTGTCTTGCCATCCAGTGCGGTCGGAACGCTCGACTGGTGGAACGGTAACGACCCAGTGTGGATCACTGTTCACGAAATTTTCGGGCAGGAATGTGTATACTTCCGCCCGTTCCGGTTTGTACGGGGGTGAGTACTTGGAGAAGTCGAACTCACCAAGCCAGACTGCGATTTCCCCGTCGTGTCTTCCGACGGGGATTGCTGGTGTGTGTCTTTCTCGGAGGGCCGAAAGCGCCTTCTGAAACGAAGGTTTCAGATTCTCTTCTGCGAGCCTGTCTGGCGGGGAAGGTCCATCTATCTCGCCCGTGGACGTTTCGCCTTCACTCACGACCGACCGCTCCCCTTCGGGACAATTCGGAAGAACTTCCGATTCTCGTCACTGAGGTCGACGGTGTCGGAGTCCTCGAACTGAGTGTCCTTGGGCTTGTTCTTTCCTTCCAGAGCGTAGAGCCACTTCTGGTCGGTTTTATCCTCGTCTGTTCCTGCTTCGATCATAATCGTCTCTGCGGTCTGAACGGGGTCGTCGAACCGAATCGTCGTGTTCCCGATGTGGATCGGGTACGTCCGGTTCTCCTCCCCTTGGTCTTCAGCTCCCATACCACTACATCTATTCTGGGATGACTTATATCTTGCCACTAGCGACATCCGAAACACGCTAAATTAGATATTGCGCCCCTGAGCTGGGAAATGCTGTGGTATAGATCAATAGGATTTGACTCCCCAGTGTGCGAAATCCGCCAGCTCGAGGGCCAAACGACAATCTATAGAGTGTATTCAGCAGTGTTGAGTTCCACGAGAAGGTCACATCGCGTCCGCCGATCTACACAAGTTTCCTGGTTACCGCTTCAGAAGGCTACGAGCGCGTGAGAGGAATCCTTCTCGCGGATCGCCGGTAGTCGTCTCCCCCAGCCAGTCGAAGAACTCGTCCGGCGTCTTGATGATCAAGTCGAGTCCCCGCTTTTCAATTCGAACCGTCATCGGAGGGTCGCGCTTGTACTCGTGGAGTTCGAAGTTCATCGACTCCGGGAAGGTCACCTGTAGCGTATCACTGTCTTTAGCAATTTCGACGTCCCCTCGGTCGATGAGGTTTCGCCAGCGCTCTCTGCCAGTGTCATATGCTTGCTCAGCCGGTTCGGTTGGGAAGTAGTCTGGCAGTGGACGGTCGGCATGCTCATAGAGGTCCTGCATGGCCGCCCTCACTTCCCGAAGTGCGTCAGAGTCAGTTCCCAGTTCGAGATCGCGGTTGAGATACTCGTACCCAAACCACTGGAAAATCGGGTTCTCCGTGTCGATTAGACGGTTTACTTCAGCTTCCCCCTGATGTGAGGTCATGAAATTCACGTCGAATCGGAGGATCTTAGCACGGTTACGGAACCACTCTCCAGGGCGCTTATCGTTCGAGATGAAGGCGAACATCGGATAGGCTGTTTCGCCGGTCCATCCACTCCAATAGTTTCGAAGGGTATCCAGCGAGTTCACCTTCTGCTTGGTGATGTCGTCGACGACGACGGGGAACGACGTGTGTGCTGAACGCAGATTCCGGACTTTTCGCTTCCCAATTTCGTCTGCGTCGACGGGTGCTTCGACACGGTTTCCACTGATCAGAGACAGGGCAAATCGACAGAATGTCCCTTTTCCTCCGTTTGACTCGCCAAAGACGTAGAGGTACGGGAGAGCCTTGTCGAGGTTAATCCCGTGCTCACGGTAAAACGCGGCCTGTCGATTGGCGAATGGGGCCCAGAAGAACCAGAGTAGTGCTTCGTACATGTGGGCCTTGACTGCGGTTGGATTGTTGGAATTCCCATAGTTGTCCACTGTCGCAAAGTAGTCCTCAATCTCGGCCAGCGCTTCGTCGACACGCTCTGGATTAGACGGAGGCTGCGTGACACGATAGACCGTGCCGTCGTAATGGAACTTCAGCTCATCCTTGGACTCGTTCAGGTGCATTGTCGGGACATCGAACACCTGTTGCGCATACCGCTGGAACGCATCTGGGGTCGTCGTCAACGTATCATTCGACACTGTCGCATCAAAGTCAGTCATCTGCGACAACGTATCAACTGTCGACTCTTCGTACCCGCGTAGAGACAAGGTGATGCGGTCCTGTGGCGCATCTTCCAAATCAGGATCATTCTCGACAGATTCGTCCTCTGTATCGAGCTCTGGCTCCTCTGACTCCTGCTCTGCGACGGTATCCGTGCCTCCATCGAGCGCGAGATCTACCGCCTCAACTTCTGCATCGATATGGTCCGCGAGACGACCGTGAACCTCCCCTAGCTCGTCTTGTGTACCCACACGCCCTTCGGTGTACAGTTTGATTACCTCTTCTCGGTCATCGTCCGAGAGTTCGAGTTGTTCGGAGAGATCCTCCAGGAAGGGTCCACCACTGTTGTACGAGTCCCGGTGATCGCGATAAAGCTCCTCAAACTCCCCGTAGAGCTCACTGTCCGTCTTCGTATCGTAGACGACGCCCATGTTCGTCTGATTCGACCATGCATTTCGAGAGAGGTTCGGGGAGCCAACGATGACCTTCGCCGGTGTACCGTCATCAGTGTCCTCGGGTTCGGTTTCAACCGGAGCCTCTCCGCCAAGGGTCATCTGATCCTCATCGCCGTCCTCATCTGCTTCTTCTAAGACGGAGTCGTTGTACTCGACGAGATACAGCTTAGAGTGAACTTCCTTGTTCTCACAGAGGTAGATTACGAGCTTGCCTTCACTCCTGAGCTGTTCAAGCCGATCTGCGAGGTCGGGCTTGTCGATGAGGCGCTCGCGGTAGTCGGAGACGTCCCCGACGACCACCTCTAAGGACTCCAAGTCGTCGAGGTCTTCGAAGAGATCCAGAATAAACTCGGGGGAGTCACAGTAGGTGACGACACGCATTCGTTTTGCGCCATCGAATACGTCGGAGAATGACCGCCAGCTCTTGAAAATCTCGACGTGGCTGTGATCACTGCTTCCGGTATCAAGTGGAGCGTCGAATTTCATTGGATTCGAAATTGGTCCTTCATCATTTAGGTGTAATCCGGCCGAGGTTCGTTAGGGCCGCTTTCCGTACGACAATATGTAGGTTCGATCCATCCAGCTGTAATCCCGGCTCGTTTGTCGGATGAATGCCGACTCGTGTGTTCATATGCCATCCTCTTTGAGGCCACCAATACTCTGTCAGGAAATAAGCGTTCCGACTAAAACCATCCTAAACACAGTATTATGGAAATACTGCCATCAAAAAGTAGTTATACTTCTAGTCTGGTGGGACTATTATGGCAACAGACACCCTGACCGCGAGTAATCTCGTCGCGGCGGAACGAGATGGCGAATACGGTCTTACAGTCCCGTTGCGGATCGACAAGGTCGAACGAACCCCAGACCACGACTGGTGGGCGCAGCTTGTCCACTGTTCAGATGTGCTGGGGACGCACGTGAAGCTCACAGTTTTCGACGATGACGACTGCGATCTCGTTGACCACTCCTTTCAAGAAGGGACCTGGTATGGGTTCGACGACGTCAACCCAGACGTGTACCAGGGAACCATCGGTATCAAAGCGAAGTGGGATCGGCAGGTCCGCCAGCTCTCTGGCCGCCCAGAGATGCCGCCTTCAGATACGACTGATATTGTGCGTCGACTCGGTGCAGCCGATGCCATTGCAGCACTCGACATCGAGACGATTACGACTGTTTCCGAGCGAGAACTCGAACCACCGAACCCGGACCATCAGGAACTACTCTGTACCGGCGTTGGATACCGAGGCAGTCCGAGCGAGGAGATTGAGGCTGAGGTCCTCTTCCGTGAAGACGAGACGGCTTCTGCAGAACTCGACGCTATTGAGGCGGTTGTGAACTGGATCGATGCGAGGGATGTCGATGTTCTCATCACCTTCGGGGGCGCGTGGTTCGACCTCCCAGTCTTGGTGGGTCGTGCGGAACGGGCCGCTGCGGAAATCGGTGAGCCTGGACGAGCAGAGAATGTACGTACAGCACTCGAGTCGTACTACCATGCCGACCTTTCGTCGGCAAAGAATCGGGTGCTTGGGGAGGGTTCACTCGAGGATATGGCTGAACATGTTGGATCGCCCGCACCGAAGACGCTCTGGACGGATTACGAAACTGGGCTTGAACCGCAGACATGGCGCGAGAGCCAGTGGGAGATCATGCGAGAGGAAGACCGCGACCCTCCGTCTGACGATCTTGGGGATCCCACCGTATTCAACAGCGACGTTCCATACTTCGGTGAGGCGTGGCTAACGGCTAGCGCAGCAGGAGAGGACAACCGAGCCTCGAACCTGTATGCGTGTCTCGAAACCTATACGCTCGCAGACATCCATCCCTTGTTCGCTATAGCTGACGATGAGCGGTCGACCGGTCAACCGTCATTCCCGATGACCTACTAGCGGCCTCCGTCCTCTTGACGCCACTCTTCCCCGCAGGGAAGGGAACTGTGCTGGCACCACCGACAGTGCTCCCCAGTCTCGTACCCGCTGAACGATGTCTCCTTGATTCGATCCATCGTCGTCGACACCGCTGCTCGTACTGAATCTAGTTCACCCTCATCGAACGAACGGGCCTCGACTTTTGGACCGATATCGCCGACATAGGCGTATCCCGCGCGGGTAATCGGTTCCTCGTAGAGGTCACGACAGGCGAGCAGGTACAGTGGCAGCTGCTTGTTCTCGTCAATGTCTCGGTGACGCTCGGTGGCTTTGTAGTCGATGACGACCAACTCACCGTCAGGGGTCCGATAGACGGCGTCGATAAACCCGACGAGTTCGTGACCATCCACTTCTAGCTGGAACTCTCGTTCAGCATCGACGATTTCCCAGCCGCTTAGATCAAGGTCGAAATACCGGTCGATGCATTCCTTCGCGACCGGTAATTCATCCGTGGCACGCCGTTGTCCGGCCAGCCGCTCACAAATAGCGTACCATTCTGCTCGCTCTGCTGCCTGTTCCTTCGCAGCGATTTCTGCGGTATCGTGAAACAGAAGCCCGACTATCCGCTGTGAGATACCGTCTCCGCCATAGCCGTTCTCACGGTAGTCGGAGAACCCGTTGACGACGTAGTCCAGGAAGTGCTGTCGGGGGCACTCCTCGTAGGCCTCGAGTGAGGTGTAACTGTGCTGGAGTGCCGGGCTTGGGGTCATTGGCCCAGTCAGGGCGTCAATTAAAAATCGTCGGTTCTCAGGTTCTCTCTCTATTGAGCCTTCTATGAGCTTGTTTCCGAATGTGATCACGCGGTCTCGTCCGTCTGATGCTGAGAGGTTCTCAGAGCCGTACGTCACTTGTCCAGAGACGTCCCCAACTACTGTGCTCGCGAGAGAGGCTGTCCAATCAGCATGGTTCGATGGAAGACACTCCTGTAAATCGCGCCAGATCGGGAGGTGACCGTTACTTGGCCGCCAGGGAACGGATTCTGGAAGGATACTCTTGACAGCATCGTGTACGGGCCTTTCGTTGTCTGTGTCGTCTTCCTCTCTGCTTCCGTGGAGTACGAGTATCCCTTCGGCACGAGTGATCCCCACGTGAAGTATTCTGCGGGCCTCGTTGGCATCTTGAGCGACGAGATCTTTGTCGAACACTGATTCTGGACCTTCAGACAGTGCTGACTCGAATGTATCGTAGGTTCGTGACCCTGGTTCCCACTCGTCAGCGGTCAACCGGGGCATCAGAACCACGGGAAAGTCGAGTCCCTTACTCTTGTGAATGGTCATGACGTTGACCGCGTCGTCGGCCAGCTCTGGCTGACTTGTCGGTGCCGACCCGCTCTCCTCGAGGAGCGAGTCATAATGCTGCAGCGAATCGATGAATTGCGGCGTGAGTGGGGGCTGTACAGCGTCGTTTCCATACTGGTCGATAATCTCGTCCAGCTGCGCCAGGTCACGACGCTCTTGCTCGCTGAGGTACCAATCGATGTTGGTCAGGCGTTTGAGTTCCCGGTAAAGGTGGCTGAGGGAGGCTGTTTCACGTAGTTTGAGAAGGCGAGAAATGTGTTCTCGTACTTCCTGAATACGGTCGGGCTCATCGAATACTTCGAGGGGTTGGTTGCATATCCTAGCATATGTACCGTCATCGTGGCTATTGACACGACGCAGATCAGCATCGGTGAGACGGTAACGCATCGTCAGTACCCGGTTCCAGCTTACGTCGTCTTCTTCGGGACGTGCCAGCGCCTTTAGATAGGCGACGACTGTCCCGACCCCGATTGATTCCGTAGAGAGGTCTCCCGCAACCTGATAGGGTATTCCTCCCTCGTCGAACCCTTCGAGAATTGGGGTTGCGTGGTCATTATTCCGAACGAGGAGTGCTATCTCCCCCGGATCGTACGCCCGGTCTAGTGCTTCTGCATCGCCACTCAGAAGATTTCGGGTGACAGTCACCAACTGTTCAGCTCGGTCGCCTTCGTCGTCGGCTTCCTCAACGACTGCGACCGTGTCTCCGTCGAAATCGGGTTCGTCGACACGCGTGAGCGTTTTGGTACTCCGCCGATCCGCTAACCGCTCTAGTGCTTCATTTGCGAGGTCGAGAATAGGCTGACGTGACCGGAAGTTCTGTTCTAGCGGTTCGTCTTCGAGATCGGGTCCGAAGACGTCGTCGAGTTCGTCAGTGATGTTCGCGACGTTCGCGCCGCGCCATTCGTAGATTGCTTGGTCGTCATCGCCCACGACAAATAGGCGATCCTCTGAGACAAGGGACGTAATGAGGTCGAACTGGAGACGATCAGTGTCCTGGAACTCGTCACAGAAAACGTAGTCCCATCGGTCGCCCAGACCCTCTCCGACGTCAGTCTCGAGCAGCTCTACTGTCTTGACCACGAGACCATCGAAGTCGAGCAGATTTCGACGGTCGAGCTCTCGCTCGTATGCCTCATACCCTGCGTTCAAATCCAGGGCAGTTTTGCACTCGTCGAGAGCGTCTCGGAGGTAGTCTGTCAGTTCGAGCTTCAGGTCGTTTGGTATCCCGCTCGGAGCACTACTGTACCCTCCAAGGAGATATTTCGGCAGCTTGTGTGCATCCTCGGGAAGCGACCGCTCACCAGCCTCATGCTCCTCAAACGCTACTTCGAGTGCGTCACAGAGGTCAACGAGTCGGTCGAGGAAGTCTTTGATGCTCGCCTCTAATCCTTCATCGCGGAGGGTATCCCGTTCTGCGACGAGGTCGGCTCGTGTATCCGGGATGCCGTCGAGAACGGTCGAAACTGAACGACCACCAAGATGGTCACTTGCAATCTCCTCAACACGATCTGGCACAGCATCGAGCTCATAGACTTGTTCCGGTGACCCGAGATACTCCTCGATCTCTGCGGGCGAAATCCCACTTCGCTTCATCGACCCGATAAAGGAGAGGAGTTCCGATGCGACGCCGCTCACGTATGAATCTGGGCCGTAGACGTTGGGTTTGACGGCACGGTAGTCGATTTCGTCGAGGACATCGAGCACGATGACGTACTTTTCAGCATCCGTTGCGATCTCGAAGTCTGGATCTAATCCCGCATCATAGGCATAGTCCGTCAGTATCTCGTTACAGATAGAGTGGTACGTATACGCGTCGACGTCATACCCTGCGGGTCCGAGTTTTGCATTGAGTTTCTCACGCATCGAATCAGCGGCGTTGTTGGTGAAGGTCAACGCGAGAATCCGATCCGGAGAAACTCCGTGTTCGTCAATGAGGTTCTCGATTTTCCGGACCATCGTGAACGTCTTTCCGGTCCCCGCACCTGCGAGGACCCGCATGGGATACCGCTCCGACTCGATGATCGTCCGCTGCTGTGGTTTCGGATCCTCATCGTCCTCGATGGTTGGGAGCCAATCAGGCACGTCCTCGCTCATCGCTTCACCCCCTCTGCGAGAGATTCTGTGCACATCTCTCGGTACTTGCAGTCGGGACAGGCCTCATCGTGAATGAGTGGGAACGGATCGGGGTCGTGAGAGCCGCACGTGATCCCGTCGTGTGCACGTTGTAGGAGATTCCATATCGTGTCATGATACTCTTCGTAGATGTCCGTGGTATCGCGTTGGTAGCCTCGTACAGAGATTTCATATCCGTCTTGTGTACTTTCGAACGACGTGTGATTCAGGAGACCGTAGAAACTGAATCGAATATTCATCCCGTCTTCGTAGAGGTCAGATTGTTTGACGCCCTCGATGTATGTGGCCGCCTGGAATACGTTCTTGACTCTCTTCGGGTCGTGATCCGTTCCGTCTAGGTGGTCCTCAAGGACGCTAGCAGTATTGGACGTAATTACGTCCCTGAGCTTCCGCTTGTAATCGATGACGTGGATCCCTTCGTCCGTCCGAAGAATATTATCGGCTCTCCCACGCAATCCGAGGCCGTTCTCGACGCAATCGAGCCACTTCTCCGTCGCAACGGATTGACGAGCGTGATCGATGCCGTGGCCACCATCAGGGTCAAAGAAGGTCTTGATTGCCTCTAGATTTTCAAGGCGCTGGTATTCCTGGTGAGCGTTTGACGCGTACTCGTCCGGAGAGATATGTTCTCTCCATTGCTCAGGGAATGCCTCTACTGCCCGATCGTAGATGATCTGGGCGTCATCTTCTGGGCTAGTTGCTTCGCAGACTACCTCGATCGTTCCGTGATAGGCCCGCCCCTGGTTCAGGTACAACCGTGTCTTCTCTGGGGCGTTGACCTTCTGAACGTACTCATAATCGAACTTCCGCTGGCAGTCCGCGTAGGTCGCGAGACGCGACGGCGAGAGGAAGGTAACGTCAGTCACGTCGAACCCCTCCGGCAGCAAATTCGATACGTGCTTGCAGTGCATCACGAAGCTGCTCGCCGCGGTTCCCGCTTTCACTGAGGAGGTGCTGAATCTCCGAAAGCTCGGCTTCGACCTCGTCGAGAGAGACCGTCACGTCTTGGCTGTGAGAGCGACGAACGTCAGCGAGAGCGTTGTCGACCCGAGAGAGCAGATATTCTTCCGCTCTTCGCTCGCTCCTGATCTCTGATTCTGTCGCCTCTTTTACCCACGGCAACTGCCGATACGCGTCCGTGATAAACCGCGACGGCTGAGCACGTTCTTCCAGTGCGGTGTCTTTGTGATTGTACAGACAGAAGTACAGGCGATCGCCAGCAGCAGTTGCTCCGATGGCGAGCCGCCGCCGTGCATGCTCTGCATGGTATCGTCGGAACGGGCGGCTTGACGCTGTCGAGGAGGTCGGGAAGGTGTTGGTGACATCTTCTGCGTCGACCTGTGTTACGCCCGGATAGTCCGGCATCTCTGAGAGGCGTTCTTGGGGGAACAACCGAGTCAGGGAAGGTGATCCAGGGTACTCTTCGTCGACGATGTCCAGCAAGAAGACTGCTCGGAAGGACCCGTTTTTGATCGCCTGTAAGTGATCGACTCGGACACCTCCGTCAAGTTCGGTCGAACTTGTTTGGTTCTGTTGAGGGGCATACTCGTGGGCGCGTTCAAGCATCGTCGCGAACGACTCCCAGGTCGTTTCGATGAACGGCGTGTCTTCTACGAACTCCGCCATCGCGAACGCCCGCTGAACGTTCCCGAATTGGGCACGAACGTTCAGTGGAGACGTCTCCTCAGCGATTCGAACCTTCATGTTTGACTCGGTCGCCCACCGTCTGAGCGGACTCGAGAGGCCCTCCATCTGCTCGATAGAGGCCAGAATCGATTCGTCTAAAACCGAGGCTTCCAGCAGCTCTGTTCGAGCATCGTCATCATCGGCCGCCAGATAGCGAACAACCTGCAGTAGCTCTCGAATAGCGGGATCATCGCCGAACCCCGTGACAGTCGTGGACTCTGTCGGAACCCCTGTTTGCTGGAAGGCACGAAGCGTCTCGATTACTGCGGAACCGCTCTGCTTCAGTGCGACGGCGAAATCCTCGTAATCCCAGTTCTCTCTATCTCGAAGCCGCTCGATTTCATCAGCGACTTTCTTGATCTGTTCGTCGGCGGTCTCTGTCGGGATGACGTTCACCTCCCCCGCCTCGGGATCTTCGTGAACGGTTTCAGTCGCCAGGTACGCACCCGTCGCAGCCGGTCGAGATGGGGGTGCTGTCCTTGCAGTAGACTCTGTCCTCGAAAATGAGACGTAGTCAGTAATTGGTCCTGGCTCGATCCATGTACGCCGAACACTCGCGTTCTCTTCTGCTACACATACGAGTTCCAACCCATCCGCCACAGTAGCAAGATAGCGACGGTCAAGCGGCAGGAACTCCTCAAACTCGACGGCGAGGACTGCCTCGGCATCGACTACGTCGTCTCGTTCCTCGGTCTCCGACAGCGCCGCATTCGCCTCAGTGATTAGCTGGCCCCGTTCTAGGTGGTTATGGTCGTCGAGCCATTCGTGGAACGCTTCGACGAGTTCCGCAACTTCAACTAGCTCTGATGTCTTCTCGAAGGAAACGTCCTGCCACGTGGCAGTTTCCATGAGCTGGGCGATATCACTCACGAAGGAGAGTTGTTCGGCTGCACGCCGGAAATGCTCACTGTCCCACTCTTGCTCTTCGAGGAACCGATGGACGAGCTCGCGCCGCATTGCATCTGAGAGAATCGCTCGGTTATCGGTCTGGTTCACGACGTCGGTCGCTTGCACGACCAGGGACGTGACACGTGGGACAGCTGATCCGGGTGCTATGTCTTTGAGTTCCTCCCGAAACGTCTCCATGCTCGTCGGAGATCCAGTGATGACGAGGATGTCTTCTGGATTATATTCCTTGAGAAGGGACTGATATTGCTCGGTTACTGTTGATCTGGGCTCACCAGTGCCGAATGGAACAGTAATGAGCGCCCCATCGAAATGCTGGACCTCAGACACGCTTATCGTCCCCCGAAGCCACCAGTTGTTCCTCCGTGGATCGGAGTCTGGGCCAGAATCTCCTTGACTGAGAGCCTGCTGCTGATTTGCAGGGTAAGTCGAAAACGAATCTAGCCAAACGGGGACATATCATATTGAGGGTCCTCACAGCCCACCTACAAGAACGTTGGTGCTACGCTAAAACTGAAATTTGCCTCATCAGGATGCTACATATTTATACTATGCCGGGGTCAAGTTCCTCTATGACAGACCCATCTGACGGTTCTGATTTCATCGCAGACGCTGAATGGCATAACGAATGGTGGGATACAGGCAATAGTTCACTATCTGAGTTAGAACAAACCGCTTCTCTAGACCCGCGATCAGACTTACTCAAAGTACTGCAGTCCATTGATGACGAGCGAGAAGACGGTACTGAGAGTCTCGTGTATCCCATTTACGGACCAACCGGAATCGGCAAAACGACGCTTCTTCAGCAATTCATCGCTGCAATTCTTGATTCAGACACCGTTGACTTCTCTCCCGGCCATCGTGATTTAGATATCGTCGGCTCCGTTGATCCACGCCAGATCCTCTATGTCCCTCTTGAGGATTCTCTCTACCATCTCGAACCTTCAAGCAGCGCTGTGGAAAAACTGGAAAACGTTATCGACTATTTCCGTTCTCACGTCGCTCCACGTCGAGGTCGCAAGTACATCATCCTCGACGATATCGGGGCTCTGCGACTCGAGGAAGATCAACAAAGTGCCCTTCTCGACCTTGTAGATGATGATACCTATCTACTGCTGACTGGTATTGTAGAATCGCAGGTCGACCTGAGTGGTATCTCGGCTTCGAGCGAGCCCAAGATCAATTATCCTCGTGCGATGTTGCCGATGAAGTTTGTAGACACCATCAAGCAGGGAGCGTATGATGACTCTGCGTTACTCGAGACGGACCCTGATTTTGCTCTTCGCGTGGAGTCCCATCAAACGAGGAGTATGGACGGTGAAGCACTGATAAAGGATGTCCGGAGTAATTTGTCTGAATCGGAAAACTTGGATGACGCGGTCGCGTCGTTGAATCAGCTTTACTTTGAAGCCTTCTCAGACGTTGAGCGAGATGGCCTGTATGAGGCCGCTCGTGAGTACCTGCAGAAAGGTGGAATATTCCTACGTGCTACGGAAACCCCGGTCAAAAACGAACTCATCCGATCACATCTGCTCCTGTATCTCTACAAGGAACTCGCAGAGTATGAATCGATTCAACGACCTGAGAACCTCCATCGAATCGCTTCATTAGCTGCGAGCCAAGCTGGGAACGAGCTTCGATATACGGACATCAGTGACCAGCTGGAAGTCGATCGGCGGACTATCGATTCGTATCTATCCGTGCTGGATGACGGACTCTCCGTTTCGGAATCCCACGACTTCTCACTTCAACGCCACCGCCGTACACGACTCTACCTCCGGAATCCGCGCCACGTTGTACTTCTGTCCCAACGTCAGGAGCACCACGGATTCAAGACATACGAGAAGACCCGGTCACTCAATCACGAGTTCGAGTACAAACTAGCTCGGACCGTCGCATTTGACCATGCGAAACGACTGGCGTGGAGGGTTGGGGGCTCAGGCGACGAGGACCCTCAGGTGGAATACTTCGAGACTGAGTCGGGGACTGTCGACTACATCCTTCACAATGAGGATGGAGTTGTTGTCCCGTTTGTTCTCTCCTATCATCCACACGCAGGGAATGCTGATGAAATCGCAGTCGAATTCGATCCGACTGTCGGGAAGCATCCAATACCCGGCGGAGAGGAGGTTCTCGATCTCGATTACGAAGCTCCCTACAGGTTCATCATTGCGGATAGCCTGCCAAAGGAAGTGACGCAGTCGGGTTCACTTGTTGTTGAGCGGGACGGGGTCAACCTCTGTTACATTCCCTACTGGCTGTTCCTCCTCATCTGCTAACTACTATATAGCCACTTCTGGACCGATAGAGGCTGAAATTATTTGATGATCTCGGTATTTTACGATGCTGCAAGCGTTCACCTAATTCTCGCCCAATCTCTCTCACGGTGAGACAATAGAGACAGTTCCTCACCCGCTGCTTGATTTATCTGGTTAACGAAGATCTCCTTCAGACTACGGTCGAAGCATTCTCGAAAGATGATGAGGTGAAGGCTATGCGCAACAAGTGGATTGCCCCCGACGACATGGGGAACCCACACGGCCGCTTCGAAACGGCCATCGACAGAGGCTTTCAAACGGTCGGTAACGTCGGACTGGCGCCGAAGTCGATGCCGAGTATACTTCTCGTCGCCCTCTTGGCGAAATTCTACTATGAGAATCCTGATGCCGAGGTCAACGAAGCGAACGAACGAGCGGCGTTCCGCTTTGTTGCCAAGGCCCAACTGCTCAATGCGTTAACCGGCTCACAAGCCCGATCTATGGCTAAATCACTGTCCGACCTTCGGCCGGAAGACGGTTTTGAGACCTTCCCAGGTGACCAGTTGCTTGATGATCTGGACCTCCACCTCACCGCCGAACACGTCGACAAAGCCGTCGAGAACGCACGCTACGACAATGCGGCGAGCGATGGTGATACGTTCACCCACAAAGGCGTCGCGGCAATCCTCGCACTACTTGATGAAGGGCACGCTGATCTTGATATTGAGCGACTCAGCGTAGATCATATCTATCCGCAAGCATGTGCTGATGATATCCGAACGGTGGGTCCCGAAAGTGACGGACAAGATCCACCGCATTGGTAACCTTCAGCTCCTCGACGCTGCAGAGAACCGTCGGAAGGGCGACACACTCCCTGAAGAATGGCTCAACGGGCTTGGTGAGGCCGAAGCGGATCATTATCGCACCGTGAACCGCTACCCCGAGGGCGTCACCCCGACGCTAGAAAACTTCCAAGAATTCGTCGAGCGACGAGAAGCTGCTATGAAAGAGGCGCTCAAGGAGAAATACGCCGTGTCGGCGGTCGAACCGTAGTCAGTGTTGTTGGCGGAGTTTTGCTTGGAGAATATCTACAACTGACGGAGCGTTAGCAGCGGTATTTTTTATTTGCCCCTGAAGGGTGCGGGGCTACTCAGAATTGCCTCGTGATGATCGGAAATGGTTACGAGAGACATCTCCAAGACGAGCTTCGGCGACCAAATCAGTAGAACGAATTCGGTTGTGACTCGGCTGGAATGGCTTGGAATCGAGCTTCAGGTGGAATCATGAGTTCTCAAATCAAGCCGGGAATCCGTGAGAAGGTGACCAATCCTTTGAACGAGATTTCTGCGAGGACTGGTGATTCGTCCTATCAGGTTTTCTCTGATTTCCTCGACCTGACTATTTCAAGCTTCTCCGGTGATGAACGGCAATACTCGACTCGAGTTGAACGATATCGTACTGATGGCCACGACATGGCCACCGTGAAGGACCTTCTTCAACTCCATGCAAAAGCCCTTAGCGGGCTTGCCGTTGGGTTAGAGAAAACTAATGAAGATGTTCTTGGTGCTATTTATGAATATTACTCAACTTCCTCAGATAACTTTGCACAACACTTCACACCTGGCTCAGTTAGTGGTACAATGTCTGAAATAACGTTCCCAGATGAGGACAAAATCTGCGATGCTTCGCCTGACGATCCGCTTCTTATCGGTGATCTCAGTGGGTGCGGAAGCGGAAGCCTTCTGTTGAAGAGTGCAGATCGTCTTCAAAATATACGAGGAGACTGTCCAACTATCTACGTTGGATGGGATATTGATCCAGACTGTGCGAAGATGTGTGTCATCAACTTCGTGTTGAATGGACTTCCAGGATATGTGCTTCAGGGAGATACGCTTCGAATTCAGGTGAATCGATGCTGGAAAATCGAACCTACAAATCTGTCTCAGAAGAACATGCCCGTTTCCGAAATCCCCGACAGTGACCAGAAGGAGATAATCGATGAACTAGCGATAACTGTCTAAAGAAGGTCAGATCATCTGATCGGCAGCTACGTCCAAACCTGTAGACCTGTACAGCTACATTCAGAGCTCATGAGGCACGTGTATTCAGAGTATCCCGATTACGACCAACGCAGCGTCTATTGAACCTCTTGGCCATAACAGCGAATAGGATTTATATATCAACAAGGATCATACAGTGACAATGTCGGAGTTTGCAGACGCATCACCTATTGACAAAATCACTATGAATCCCGCAGATCTCGATCCCCAAATCTGGCTATCTGGAGGGACCTGAGCCATGGATACACCGCTCGGAATCAGCGCCGGACGCCAGAAAACACTCCAGGCCCTCGAAGAACAGACCGAACTCGCCCCAATAGACGAACCGGCCAGTATCAACGACCTCATCGACGCGGTGAAAGACATCACCGTCCCACGCGTTCTCTCACCACCGCAGAAAACCGTCGAGCAGATCGACGAGATCCATACTGCCCTGCCGGAAGACGCACAGCCACACTACGTCAGTGACGACCGGTTGCTCCGCCACATCAACGCGGCCCGCCGCCAGTTCAACGACTGGATGGGCAAACGCCGACGGATGGCAGAGATGCCGTCACCGGTGGAGACCGGGCGCGCGAACTACCCGACGCGGCGCGCACAGAAACGTAGCCGCCTCGAACGGGAAGCCCGTGAGGAGCTGGAGGCGAAACTCGACCGTGCTCAATCGACAGCTCGTGGCGCAGAGCAACGTGCACTGAACGCTATCGGCTCCTCGGTCGGGGAACAGACCGACCAGCGACGCGAACAGCAACGAAACGAGCTACGCGAACAGTTATCCCCGGGCGCGATCGTCAAATTCCGCAACCCCGAACTACGGGCGGGCCAGGTCGTCCGGGTGAACAAGAAAAGCGTCCGTGTTCGGTATCCGAACCCGCGAGCCGGAACGACGTGCCCGATCACCGGAGAAGAAGAGCCCGCCGAACGGGAGGACCGCATCCAGCTAGACTCCGAATACCTGGAGCAACTGGATGCTGAAACAATTGACGATGCCGCGGACTTACTTGACGGCTTATAGATACGGGAACAACGGCAAGACACCGGCACTACCGGCCACACGAGAAAAACGTACAGTCAGGCGTCCGGATGATTCTCGATTAGGTACTCACGGGCGTCCTCGAGGAACCGGTCGTCCTTGCAGAGATCTGGCTTCTCGGCCTCGATTGCGACGACCTCCAACAGCAGTTTCTGGATGTCCTCACGGGTCCGCGTACTCGTTTCCCAGTCCGTATAGGACGTGTCGACGCGTTCCGCGAGCTCCTCGTCGACCCGCTTCGCGATGAACTCGGCCTCGTCCTCGTCCTCGATGTACTCCGCGAAGCCCTCGTCGCTGTCGTCCATCAACGCCGCGAACAGGGCATGGCCGGACGGTGACAGTCCGCGTTCCTCGGCCTCGTCTTCGACCGACAGGATCTCCTCCTCCAGTTCGACCAGTTCCTCGTACGCGCGGTCGGCGGTCACCTCGTCGCTTTCCCACTTGTCGACGACCTCGCGGACGCGTTCACTCAGCCGCCGGTACCGCGGGTGGTGTTCGGACCGGTCGTCGAGGTAGTCGTCGGCGGCGCCGGCGACCTCGGTGATCCCCTGCTCCGCGTCCATGTCCCGGACGCGTTCGAGGTGGTCGGCACCGAACTCGACGACCTCGAACTCCTCGTCCATCCGGTCGACGTCGACGTTGTTCTCGACGATCTCCTTCGTCTTCTCCCGCAGCCGCCTCTCTGGCTCGCTCTCGCGATTCATACTGCGCTGGTACGCGAGGTACACCTGCGTCAGCCAGCTGTACTTCTGCGGGCGACCGGTATCCCTGTCTTCGAGTTCACCCATCGGCGCCAACGTATCGTACAGGTTCTCCACGTCGCGGTACAGCTCCTTGAACCGGCGGCGGGCCTCCGCGTCCTTCCGCAGGTACGTCAGGCACTCAACCACCGTCTCGGGGCCATCGTCGAGATCGATGTGGTCAAACAGCGCTACCGCTTCCTCGAGCTTCTCGTCGAACCTGTCCAGAAGTTCCTGGACGTCCTCCGCGGCCGCTTCACGGACGTCCGGCGGATAGTAGCTCAACGCTTCTTCGACGTTCCCCTCCGCGAACACACCGGCGAAGTCCACGATCTCCCCGTTCTCTTTACCCTCTGCCGGCCGATTCGTCCGCGCGATCGCCTGCAGCAGATTGTGGTTCGTCAGCGGCCGGTCGAGGTAGATCGTCTTGAGGATCGGAGCGTCGAACCCGGTGAGCAGCATACTACAGACGACCAAGATCTTCGGGTTGCCGTCCTCGTCCTTGAACTCCTCGACGATGCGCTCCCGCTCGCTCTTCGACGTGTGGTACGTCCGGGTAATCGGGTCCGACTTCCCGGCCGACGAGATCACGACCCTGACTTCCTCCGGATCTAGATATTTCTGGAGCTCCTCACCGTATAGCGCGGCCGCCTTCCGGGACGGCGTGACAACCATCCCCTTCCAGCCGCTGGGCGCCAGCTTCTCCCGGTAGTGGTCGACGATCTCCTCAGTGATGGTTATCCGTCGTGACCGGAGCTCGGCGAGTGTCTGTTGGTTGATCGTCTCCCGGATGAGCTTGTCCCGCTTCTCGAAGTCGAGGTCGCCCGTCGCGGCCTCGTGCGCCTGATCCATCACGTCGTCGTCGATTTCCCAGTCCAGGCCGTGCCGTAGCTCGAAGTGCACCGGCAGGATCACGTCGTCGTTGATACCGTCCTCCATCGAGTAGTGGTGGAGGTACCCGTCTTCGTCTCGCGGCTCCGAGTAGTGCTGGAAGGTGTTCCGGCCGGCCTCGGTGTTCTCGTTCACCGGCGTCCCGGTGAACCCGAAGTGGTAGTAGCTGTGGAGGGCGTTATCGAGTTTGCTGCCAAGTTTCGCCTCCATGAACCGGTGGGCCTCGTCGGAGAGGACGACGGTTTCGTCGTTCTCCTGGATGTTCTCGTCGACGTCCTGGAACAGCTGGATGGTGGTAACGACGACCTGGCTCTGCCCTTCCTCGATTAGTGACTGCAGCTGGTCGGCGCCGTCCGTGACGATCTCGTAGTGGTCGAAGTCGATGAGCTTCCCGAGATCGTCCGACATCTGGTCCCGCAGGTTCTGCCGGTCCACCAGGATGAGCACCTGCGGCGTCTTGATGATGTCCGGCCGGTACAGCAGGTTGCGCGCGGTGAAGAACATGGTGAACGACTTCCCGCTGCCCTGCGTATGCCAGATCAGTCCGTTCTCGAACTGGCCCCGGCTGACCCGGTGGAGGATGGCCTGCGTCCCGTGGTACTGCATGTGCCGCGGGATGATCTTCGCGTCCCCGCCGGGCTGGCGCTGGTAGAACACGAAGTGTTTCAGGATGTCGAGCAGCGTTCCCGGCGTGAGGAGCGAGTGCGCCATCTCCTTGAGTTCGCTGGGCGAGCCGGTCGGGTCCTCGGGCTGCCACGGGTTGTAGTGCGTCTCCGGGGCGTTGACCGCGCCGTACCGGGCGCGCTCGTGGTCCGCGGCGACGTTGAACAGGACCGGGCTGAAGAGCCGGGGCGCGTCGCCCTCGTAGTCATGGATGTCCTCGATCGCGTCGGTGACCGTACTGTCCTGGGTGAGCGACTTGAGCTCCGTCACCACAAGCGGGATGCCGTTGACGAACAGCACCATGTCCGGGATCACCAGTTCGTGCTGGCGGACGCGGAACTGGTTGGCCGCGATTAGGGCGTTGTTCTCGGGCGTCTCGTGGTCGATGAGGTCCACCACGGCCGCCTCCGAGGTGCCGTCGGACTTCGAGAGCGTTACCTGCCGGCCCTTCTGCAGGACTTCCTGCACGTTGCGGTTCGTCTCCATCAGGCCGTCACCGGCGAAGTCGCGCCGGAGCGACGTGATCACGTCGTCGACGTTGTGGCTGGTGACTGGCTCGTTCAGGGCGATCAATTGCTCGCGGAGCAGCTCCCAGTACACGACCTCGCTCTTGTCGTCGCGGCCGTACATCGCGTCCAGCTGGGTACAGCCGTCCGGCTCGTCGGGGCCACCGTAGGTGTCCCAGCCGGCGGCGTTCAGCCAGTCCAGCAGCGCGTACTCGACCTTCTGCTCGTTGAACGAGGGGAATTTAGGCTGACTCATAGTTCTCGATGGCGTCGGGGATGTCGATCTCCCTTTCAGCGGTACGGACGTCGCCGGATAGGAGGTCCTGCATCAGGCCTGTTTTCAGCCGCTGGGCCTGCTTGTGATGTTCTCGGTTCGTCTGGATCATCTCGTCGACCGCTTCGAGTTTGTCGACGATCTCCTGCTGCTCGGCCAGCGACGGGAGAGGGACTGTGAACTTCTCGATGCCACTCACCGAGAGGTTGTAGTTCC
This sequence comes from Natrinema sp. 74, assembly GCF_046097095.1. Taxonomy (NCBI): domain Archaea; kingdom Methanobacteriati; phylum Methanobacteriota; class Halobacteria; order Halobacteriales; family Natrialbaceae; genus Natrinema; species Natrinema sp. 74. The sequence continues at coordinate 50,360 of NZ_CP175700.1, read as the reverse complement.
CGGCCGAGCTCCGAATCCAGCCGTTCATCTCGACCCGTCCCCGGTAGGCGTTCAGGAACTCGCGGATGTACCCGGGGAGGACGCGGTCCTCGTCGACCCGCAGGCGGATGAGGTAGGAGGCGTACACGAAGTCCTCCTCGCGCTCGCTGACGGTCGCACACCGACCGACGTAGTTCGGGTTCCCGTTCGTCCGGATGACGAGGATGTCGTTTTCCTCGAGGCGGAGACGATCGTACTCGTCGTCCGGGAGTTCGGTGTACTTCAGGTCGTCGAGCGTGATCCGCTTGTTGACGATGTTCGGAATCCGGAGCGTCGGGTGGCCCCGTCCTTCCGTGTTCGACTTCGTGTCCGTACCGTACCGGGTGTCGGTCAGGAGGTCGCCAAGGCGGACGGTGTTCCAGCTCGCCGGGAACTTCCCGGCTTTGTCCTTCTTGTAGTCACTGTGTTCGTGGATACCGGTGCGTAGCAGTTCTGACGCGAGGCTCTCGCGGAGAGTCTTGGACTTCTCGAGGGTCTCCTCCGCTCCCCGGATGGCCTCGTCCTGGTGGACCGCAGCCGCGGCGATGGCCTTCTGTTCCTCCATCGGCGGAACCGGGATCTCGTACTTCTTGAGCACCGATGTCTGGATGCTCTCCACCGTTGTGCCGGTTTTCTTACACGTCCCGCGTACGTCCTCGGCGCGGGCGCGGAGGACCTGGAACAGGTACTCCGGATGGATGACGTCCGTGTCTGCTTCGAGTGCCTTGATGTCCTGGTTGATGGTGGTCTTCGTTGTCGCTTTCGCCACGGGGAGCGTGTGGCGGAGCACACCACTGCGGACGACCAGGAGGATCGTCCCCGGGTCGTGGATCTTCGAGGTGGATGCCTCAGCTCCCTTCTCGGTCATCTTCTCCTCCGTGTCGGCGATGAGCGGCCCGTTGAAGTCTTTCGGCTTCGCCCAGAGGATTTCGCCGTTGTCCCAGTACTCCTCGTTGCTCTTCTTGGGTGTGCTCCCTCCGGACATCTCACAGACGTCCTGGATCTTCATCATCTCCCAGCCCTCTGGGAGCGACCGCTCCTCGGTCTGACCGTCGGCGTCACCGGGCTGGTCACCTCCGAGGTCAGTCAGGCGCCGCTGCTCACTCATACCCGAGCACCCCCATGTCCTCGTCGACCTGCGCTTCCGCCGCGTCACGAGCTGAGCGAGCGTCCTTCAGCTGGCTGTAGGCGGACGTGACCTCCACGATCTCCTCGTCGCCGATGGTGTCGATGTAGAGGGAGATGCTCAGGTTGTAGTCGTTCTCCGCGATCTCGTCCACCGGGACGGCCCGGCTGATGCCGTCTTCAGTCTGCCACCCGGAGTACGCGTCGAGGATGCATTCGATCCCTGTCTCGGTGAGGTCGTTGTGGTTGTTCTGCTCGGTGTAGAAGTCCTCCTCCGAGGCGTTGATGAACATGACCTCGTCCTCGCGCGACGGGTCCTTGTCCCGGTTGAGGACGAGGACGGCGCTGGGCAGCGAGACGTTCTGGAAGAGGTTGTCTGGCAGGCCGATGATCGCCTCCACGATGTCGTCGTCGACCATCGCTTCACGGTACCGGCCCTCGTTGGAGCGGAACAGCACACCATGCGGGATGACGACCGCGGCCCGTCCGCTGTCGTTCAGCAGCTTCGCGATGTGCATGATGAACGCGTAGTCACCGCGGTCCGCCCGCGGCAGCTTCTCGTGCCAGTCGAACCGGTCCCACTTGTCGTCCTTCAGGTCGCTCTTGGGCCAGTCGGCCGAGAACGGGAAGTTCGCGAGGACGTAGTCGAACCCCTCCTCGTCGTCCAGGTAGTTCGAGAAGGCCGGGTTGGCCAGTGAGTCCTCGCGGCGGATCTCCGCCTCGAGGCCGTGCATGAACGTGTTCATCTGGGCGACCGACGCGATGTCCGCGTTCAGCTCCTGCCCGGTGATGTTCCACGTACTCGGGTCGCCGTCCTGCTCGTTGCGGAAGTACGAGGCGGCGTGCACGAGGAAGCCTGCGGAACCGGCGGTGGGGTCGTGGAACGACGCCCCCTTCTCGAAGCCGTCCGTGTCGCCGCCCTTTGCCAGGATGCGGACCAGCAGATCGATGACGTCGGTCGGGGTGAAGAATTGGCCACCTTCCTTCCCCTCGTCCTTGGCGAACTCACCTACCATGTACATGTAGGCCTCGCCGAGGAAGTCCTTCTCGACCTTCTCGGTGCTCAGCTCGAAGGCGTTGATGCGCTGAACCAGGTCGCGGAGCCGCTGGTCGTTCAGCGCGTCCTCGTCGCTGTAGGTGACGCGGACGACACCGCGCAGCTGGTCGTTCTCGCGTTCCAGGGCGGTGAAGGCCTCGTCGAGGTAGGGGGCGATGTTCTCGCTGCGCTCCGTGATGTCGCTCCACCGGTAGTCCTCGGGGACCGACATCCCGGTGATGGCCTTCCGGGCGAGCTCTTCATCACCCGCGAACTGGTCCTTCTTCTCCTCCAGCCGGTCGGCGAAGGTGTCGTCGATGCTCTTGTAGAACACCAACGGCAGGATGTAGTTCTTGTACCGGGCTTCGTCGACTGCGTCGCGGATGGCGTCCGCGCAGCCGTACAGTTTCTTACCGAGCTCTTCCGGCGTGACGTCGCTGTATACGTTCTGTGTCATGTGTTACTGGGTCGTCAGGTAATCGATCATCTGCTCTTCGGGCGGTGCTCCGGGAAGGTGGTCTTCCAGTTCCTCGTGGGCTGCGCGAAGGCGGGACAGCATCGCGTACCCGCGGTCAAGCGTGACGGCGATGAGGAGTACCAGCCGGATCTCGTCAGAGTGGGCGACGTCCGAACCGTCGAAGTTCTGGCTGGTGGTGATGTGGGCGGCGAGCGTCCGGATGAGGTGGTCGACCGCGAACAGGTAGTCGCGGAGCGTCTGGATCTCGCGGAACGACAGAGTGTACACCAGCACCTCGCGCAGAATGTCAATCAACAGCGAGCGTCGACCGTCGTCGCCGTCGGTGACGAGTTGCCGGAGTTCACCTTTCAGATCGATCCGGAGCTCGTTCCGTGCGTCGACGAGATCCGCGAGCCCGTTGTTCGCGGAATCCCGAATGAGGTAACTCTCGAGATGCTCCTTGTAGATGAGCAGGAGCATTTCCTCGTTAACGCGGTATTCTCCGTCGTCGAGGAGCAGTTGGCCTTCATCGACGAGCGCACTGCACGTCTTTGAGACAGTTCCGCGTGTCACGCTGACCTGTTCTGTGATGTCCTTCTGGCGGGGCGGCACCTCCTGGTCGCGCTCGAGTGACGCGACTGCAGCAAGGATTTCAAGCCGCGTTCCGCCTTCGCGCATATCTACCGCCACAAAAAGTTGTGTGGACGCACATCACTTAGTTCTTATGGTGATGGATGTGCACTACTATACTTTGTTTCGGTCTTTCAACATAGGTCTAGAGGCCTTGAAGCGCACAATTATGGGCGATGAGGAAAATATTATTTTGGGTCATACCTTCCTGTCGACCCTCTCTGCGATGAGGAACGCGGATCCCAACAGTAGTTTCATCACATATTCTCCAGAATGACAGTAATCAATGGGCTACTTTGCCGATTATGCTGATCAGATCGATTTTCAGCAGTTCGGCTCGGAAGGTATCAAAGGGGTTCGTTCCTGCCAAGCAGGCGGGTTCTGGGGTGTAAAGAGTCACTTCACGGCATACGAAGATGAGCCAGCGCTAGTGTCGATGCCGACTGGTTCTGGGAAGACAGCACTGATGATGTTGCTGGCGTTTGGGCTGAGTGAGAAACAAGTACTCATTGTGACCGCATCTGACGTGCTTCGTACCCAAACTGCAGCGAAATTCGAACGACTCGATGGACTGAGGCAAGCCGGCGTTGTTGATGACAAACTCGAGACACCCTCTGTTGCAACAGTTACCTCAAGGGTCACCGACGAGGAGATGTGGGACGAGCTGGATGAAGATGTTGTAGTTACTCTCCCTCACAATATTAGCAAGGTCTATGACTCAGACCAGTATCCAAATTCTATTGTCAGTCCTCCCGAGGAGAAATTTGATCTTGTCTTTTTCGATGAGGCACACCACATCCGTGCTCCCAGCTGGATGGAGCTACTTGAGGCCGTAGACAATGCTAAGCGAGTTCTATTGACCGCGACTCCATTTCGCCGTGACCGGCAGACGCTACCCGGTCGGATGGTGTATCACTATCCCCTGAGCAATGCGATGGAAGAACGGTTGTATCAGCCACTGTCTTTGACTGAAGTCTCGACGTATCGTGCTGACGATCCTGATCGCAAATTGGCAGCAATGGCAGCTACCAAGTTAGCAGATATTAGAACGGACTATTCCAGCGCTAAGCTTCTAATACGATGTGACCACATCGATACTGCTCGGGATCTGGAGACGATCTATAGTGATCAGGACTTGGAAGTTGAGGCAATTCACTCCGATCGCACCTCCAAGCAAAATGCGGAGACAATCAGCGCACTTCGAGAAGGAGATATCGATGGAGTCGTGGCTGTTGGTATGCTTGGTGAAGGGGTTGATATTGCTGATCTGAAGGTTGCAGTGCTTCATCAGCCCCCGAAGTCGTTTGCGTTCACACTCCAACTCATCGGTCGTGTCACTCGACCTGCGGAGAATTCAGATGTCGCTGCAACAGTCATCGCTGACCCAGACAAGTTGCGTGAAGCCGGGGTTGATGATGTCGTCAAGCGATTGTACCATGAGGACGCAGGCTGGCGGCAACTTGTTCCAGAACTCGTCGACAAATACATCGAGACGAACGTAGCAGCGACTACTGCCGGACAAGATGCGCTCCGAGGAGTCAATGAGCAAGACCTCCAGCCATACCGAAGTACTCGGCTCTACGAGAGTACGGAGTCTGACGTCGACTTGATATCTGACATTTCACTTGACGACGACACCATCGTCTACAAACTGCCCCGATCCGATGAAGTGTTTCTTGGGCTGATCACCGAGCAAATCGATAAACCGACCTGGGGAACCAGAACCCCGCTGGAATACCGAGAATATGATCTCCATCTCTACTACTATCACGATGGAACCGAGACCCTGTTTGAAGCTTCCTCATCAGATGAGCTATCAAATCGTATTCGTAGCCAGATAGTATCCGATGAAATCGAGCTATACGGCGGTGAATCGCTCGTCCGAATGCTGCAGGCAGAGGTCGATATTGAATACCAAGTCGCAGGACTAGCCAACGCACTGGGGCCATCTGGTAGTCTCCCTTCCTACAAAATGTATCTTGGTGACCGGGTGGAAGGAGCTGTGAGACAAACAGATGCACAGGCCTTCGCCCAAGGCCATGCAGTTGCAGAAGTTGATGAAGAGATCATTGGCATTAGCAACGACCAGGGACGAGTGTGGTCCACGGGTAGGGAAGGAATTGATGATTTCATTTCGTGGTGTCAGGAACTTGCGGGCAAACTTGAGAGATATGAATTTGAATCTGCCGCACCTAAACTTGGGTTAGGCGAGATTAGTCGAATCGACGAGTTCCCCGCAGAACCAGTATACGGGACTCATAATCCTGCGCTTCAGCAACTCAATATTGAGATTGATACAAGCGAAGTATATGAGGAGGGTGGATGGCAACCTATGAAGGAGTCTGCTCTGAGGGATATAAACTATCAGGCCGATGAGCCCGCTGCAGTCGAATTTTCCTATACCCCTGAAGAGACAGCGCAGTCGCTATCTGGTACGTACAACATTGCGGATAATAAACTGACTGGACAACTCGCTAATTGTCAATTCAGGATAGATAGTGGAGACAAGATCAGTAAATTGACCGGGGAGGTGTTTTTCAACCGTTATCCGTTGTACTTCTGTACCGGTGACGGGACCCTAGTCTATAACGGGCGTGGACACAAGGTCAAACAAGAACTCTCAAAGGTTCCATCGAGTTGTTTTGTTGACGAATCGAAGATCGATTGGTCAGGGTGTGCTACGTGGGGGGAATACTCGATTGATGACGATGACACCGATGGCGATGGACTCATCCATGTTCACGCTTGGGTAGAGGACTTTATCGAAGGAAACGGTGAGAGTGAGCAGGTCCTATTCCGTGATCACTCGAGCGGTGAGATAGCAGACTACGTCCAATTTGAGCCGTCGGAAAAGCGAATCAGTCTTTATCACTGTAAGGCGTGCAAAAAGGGCAATAAGAGTGGTGCTCGTCTCGAAGACGTTCGTGATGTCGTTGATCAGGTATTCCGGAGTATAGCGTGGATCAGGAACAGTAGGCTTCCAAAGCGGATTCGCTACCGTCAAGAGAATACTGGTGTCGAGGGATTCAAACTGAATGAGGAAGCATTTGATGAAATCGAAACAAAGTTTCAGCCGAACGAGTGGAATTTCAGAGTGTATATCGTACAACCGGGACTGGACCATGACAAGGCCCGGTCGTCGGATAACACCAATACTCTACTGCTGACTTGCAAGGAGTGGTTAGAGGCGGTTGATACTGAACTATACATCATTGGCGATCCCAACGATCAGGTCGTGGAAGTATCCTGAGGACACCCACTTTTCAGGTTTGATATCGGATTTTTACGAGACTGTCCTCGTAGCGTCTGCTGGCAGGGGATACAGTTCTCTTTTGAAACTGACTGCTATACGCTAGTTTATTCTATAGGACGGTGGATAGAACACAACCCAGGAACGTTTCGCGTCATTCGCAACCCAACCTCCCTGGTGTTCTGATCTACTGCAGCGTGTCATAGAATAAACCACGGGCTTCTGTTTACCTTCGATACCAGTCGTAACTGACAGGGCGGAGTAGCAGTAAAACCAAGCAATGAGACGATTTGAGGTTGGAGATCGGGTTCGAGTCGATATTCCGGATGAGGCTGACCCCGATCATGAGCGTCTCCATCGAAAATACGGTACAATCGTCGAAATATTTGAAGATGACGCTGGCCAAGAAACAGGAGATCCACGTGACTCGCATCTGTTCAGCGTTGAGATTGATGAGGGCACAATCGAACACCTGCGGTGGAGAGATCTTCGACCCGCCTCAGATCCATAACTGCCTGCGCCTACCTACGAAAGAATTAATGGTTCAGACGCACGCGCCTATAATCACTATTATTTGACTGTATAGTGACCATCTCTGTATGTCAACATCGACACGAGAATTTGACTTGAACATGGAGGAAGTCCTAGAGGCGTGGGGGCCAGCAGACGCAGCCCGCGAAATCATCGCGAACGCCCTGGACGAGGCAGCCCTCACGGACACGGATGATCCAGATATCTATAGCGACAACGGCACGTGGCATATCCGGGACTATGGACGCGGATTCCGGTACGAGCATCTCACCCAAGCTGAAGACGAAGAGAAGCTGAATAACCCCGACAAGGTGATCGGGAAGTTCGGTGTTGGGATCAAGGACGCAATCGCGACTTGTCACCGTCACGGGATTGACATCACGATTCATTCACCTCACAACACGTTCACGGTGAAGGAAGCCCCGAAACACGGGTTCGAAGAAATCGAGACCCTTCACGTTGAGATCCACCCGCCGGAGAAAGACATCGAAGGCACAGAGGCCGTACTGGATGGTATCACGGACGAGGATATTGAGACGGCAAAGCAGAACTTCATTGGTTACACTGACGCAGAGCTACTGGAACAGACCCGATTCGGGGATGTATACGAAGTCCCGGAGAACGAGGATGCGTCAGTGTTCGTGAGCGGTCTTCGTGTTGCGTCAGAGCCGAACTTCCTGTTTAGCTACGATATCACGAACACGACGAAGAAAATCAACGACGCGCTGAATCGTGAGCGGTCGAACGTGGGGAGGACGGCGTACTCGACGCGAGTGAAGAAAATCCTGCAATCCTGTGAGTCGGAGACTGTTGCATCGCGATTAGTCGATGATTTGAACGAGTTCGTGACTGGTGAGACGCACGACGAATTGGACTGGAAGCCGGTGCAGGTCCACGCGGTCAAGATCCTGAACGCGGAGCGGGACGTCGTGGTGGCGACACATGACGAGCAGAACCGCAGTCAAAACTTGTTCGACAATGCTCGCTCAGACGGCTATGAGGTCGTTACTATCCCGGACCGAATCAAGCCGGACATCGAGGACACCACTGACGTCAACGGCGATCAAATTCGGGGAACTGAAGAATATCGTGAGGAGTTCAGAGAGTCATTCAGCTACGAGTTTGTGGACGAGGATGATCTTACGGACGAGGAACTGGAGATGTGGGAGTTGCGGCACGACGTGTTCTCGTGGGTTGCACTGCCGGGTGAGGGGTGGGAAGCGAAAGTTTCGGAGTCACTGCGGACAACAGATTCCTCGAGGATGGTTACCTGTGAACACGACGAGGAGCTGATTATTGTTCATAGAGATATCTTGGCGTACGATACGCAGAATTATCTCCGTGATTTGCTGGATATTGTTGCATTCGCATATGGTGGGGAGGCATTCCACAGGCCGATGCTGGCGGACATCGCAGGTGCTGTCAGTGCTGAGTTGATTGGAGCGGCTGGACAGGCAGACGGCAATCCTGTATTCCCCGGAGAACAACAGGCACCAGAGCCGGACGAATAGCACCGCTACGGACTCAGCCTTTCGGACTTTTCTACTATCACGTATCGTGAACGAGTATTCTATCTGGTGAAAGCCAGCAAACTACTGAGTGACTGCGTATCTTCGAGTAGTGATTAACCAACGATATTGCTGACGCCGGCGATATGTTGGTTAACACCTACACTGCTCATTCATCCGTTTCGTTGAGTTCTTGGTACTCTGCTTCACCGTTGAGAATTTGCTCACCGAACTCAGTGAGACGATACGCAGGCTCCTCCTCATGTCGCTCGGCAAGTTCGTGATCAGAAAATACTGGACAGCGCTGAGAGGTCCATTGACGACTGAAGCTCGTATTGATCTCGAGATTCTTTTCTGTGTGCCAGACCTCGTATTTGCCTAAGTTCTTCGAAGATGTATGGGTTGGCAGGTACTGCCCAATTAACTTCTCGATATATTGAATACCTGCATTGCCGTCCGAAAAGATGTGTATATACCCCGATGAGTTTTTTGTATATAATATTAGGTAATAGAGGGATAAGACCGAATCTGCTGATCGTCATGCCACTTGGCCCAAGAAACACTCCGACTTCAGTTGTGTTGCAGTTGATGAGCGATAGTCTCTGCCTATCGTTGCCGAAGCCGCATTGGGAGGCCGTTCTTTGTCTGCGTAGTGATCTCTGGTTCGATCGTGATCGTCGGATCTTCACCAGCCCACTCGAGATCCCACTGTTGACCAATTGTCGCCAGCACCAGCGTTGCCTCGAGGCGAGCAAATTCCCGACCGATACACGTCCGACGACCACCACCGAACGGAATGAACGCGTGGTCAGCGAGTTCTTCTTCGAACTCATCTGTCCACCGCTCTGGCCGGAATGACAGGGGATTGTCGTAGAACCGCTCATCACGATGAGCTGAGATAACGGACAGATGGACTTCCTCGCCAGCTGGGATTTGGTAGCTATCGACTTGGACATCTCGAGTCGTTTTCCGGGGAATCGTATGGATGGGGGGATACAGTCGGAGGGTCTCGGTGACGATTCGGTTTGTGAGGTCCAGGTTTGCAATGTCTTCCGGTGACGGTGGTTCACCCCCCAGAACAGCGTCGAGTTCGTCGTGGAACGCTTGCCGGATGTCGGGATTCATCGCCAGCGAGTACCAGGCGAATCCGAGCGCCGCGGCGGTGGTTTCGTATCCAGCAAAGATCATCGTGAGCATTTGGTCTTCGACTTCCTCCGTGCTCAGATGGTCTTGGCCACTTGCTTCGCGTGCCTCGTGGAGCTTCGATAAGAGCGTCTCTTGGTGGAGATGATTCGGCTGTAAGCTGTTCGCTCGTTCCGAACCCGTACTGTATTCTGCAAGCAGTTGCCGAACTTCCGTTCGGAGACGCTCTACTGAGTTGCCGAACTCCCGTCGTGATGGTGTCGGAATCCAGTTCGGTAAGAGCCAGGACGTCGGCGCGAACCATTTATTGAGTCCATCCGATGCTGCACGGAGATCGCCACCTTCCCCCGGTGGCAATTCGCGCCCAAAGAGTGTCGCGAAGAGGATCTCTATTGTGAGATCCTGCATCTCTGATTCTATATTTCGAGTCTCGCCTGGCTCCCACGTAGCGAGTCGTCGTTGTGTAGCGTCGACCATATACTCGCCATATCCCCCGATTCGATCCCGATGAAATAATGGTTGGAGGATTCCTCGCTGGCGACTCCACTGCTCTCCCTCTGTCGACAGCAATCCATTGCCAAACACCCGCTGAAAGTCCGCGGTCTTTCCGAATGCATCGATGTCAGTCACCAGCGCTTGTTTGAAATACTCCGGATGGGCTAAGACATAGACGTCGACGCTAGGAAGTTCCATCCGATAGAGGTCTCCACATTCGTTCGTCGCGCGGTTAACGAACTCAAACGGACTTCGAGCAAAATCCAGCGTATGCCCGATCACTGGGTGTCCTGAGGGTGCAGGAGGGCGACGACCGTTCGGATCCATAGTAATTCATCCATGCAGAACACAAATAAATCCACTGTAGATCCACACTCAACTGGCAGTTATACATTTATATAGTAGACTCAGATATTAGGGTTAATTATAGCAGTAATCAATAAAGCTAAATAACTATTGGATTAAAGGTAGAGATGGGAAATCCATCATGGGGGATACAACAGTGACTGGAAATATACGCCGAGCAAGGAACCCCCTTACAGGCGAAAAACTCGTTGTCCGGAGTGTTATCAATGAGACAGTTGACTCAGCGCGTCTCAACGTTTTACGAGCCATGGGAGAACTCTCGAGCCCCGTGGTACAGACTGTTGTTGCCCAACAGGCCGATATCTCCCGGCAGTCTGTCTCTAATCATCTTGCGGTTCTCCGAGACCGTGGGTTTGTCAAGGAACCTAACACAGAGATTGAGCTAACTGCTGGTGGCCTCTTGCTCTTGGATGTTATCGAGAGTTGTCTTCAGACGGTCTCGGTTGAGGAGCTATCGTTCCTGACTCGTTCCGACCATCCGATTGGCGTGTTAAGAGCACTTGAAGGACAACCATACCGTCTGAGTGAGCTAGAATCAGCAGTAAGCAGTTCCCCGTCACGGCCCACAATTGGGCGTATCATCAAGACCTTCACAGAGTATGGCTGGAGCCAAGACAATGGGGGGAAACAGCAGATCACACCTGCCGGAACACGTGCCCTGAATGCCTATATTGACTTGGCGACGGCAGTTGAGCAACTCATAGAGAAAGCGCCATGGCTACAGCGCCTCCCGAAGGAAGATGCGACCTTTCCAATTCCGGAATTGGCTGACGCTGAGTTGATCATTTCTACCCCTACTCGCCCCTCTTCCGTACTTTGGACAGCTCTCAAGCTCTATGACCGACAAACAAGTCGCTTTCGGGGGTTTTGCTCTATCTTTAATCCAGTTCTGTTCCACGCCTATCGAGGATTGCTTGAACTCGGCATTGAATGTGAGGCTATCCTTGACTTGCCAACTTACGTCGAAGCCGCCGAAAACCCTCAAACCCAGTATGTGGTCCACGGCTCGACGTATAGCAACTACCAGCCCCTGGTCCTCGATCGTGCGCATACGCTCGGTATCGGGATTTACGATACTCGCAAGGTCGCTATTGGAGCGTACAATGAATCCGGTAGTGGAAAGCATATTGCGATGATTGTCACTTCTAACGAACGACTCGTCAAATGGGGAATCAACTTGTACGAGTCCTATCGCGCGCAAGCTCGATCTGCCTCTGAACTGGAGCCAAAGAGGGTATAGAATTCATCAGACGCCAGTTTATCGATTATATTCGGCCCACAGAGAGAGTCATCTGAGAATTAAATAATAGTACGAATTACATACATATTGACGGTGTAAACGCCAGTGAAAATATAGTTATCCTCCTTAAAATTTCGATTGGTGAGAACCAGTGGAAAAACATCCAATGGAGATAATTCAGGACCGACACGCTCGAGAAGTACCCTCACTCCTCTCCAGTTGGCTCAGTGACGGTATCGATGAACTCCTCCAGTTCAGCGTTCGAGTCACGTGGTTGCTGATTCATCGAGGCTCTGATCGAAACGGTTACTCTGCGATTAGAACCCCGAACGACAAGGTCCTTGTCTCGAATTTTCGCAAATCAGTAACTGGTCTGTGAGTAAGAAAATGGTGAAACGAACTACCACGACGACTATTTCGGTTATGCCCGCCGATGCCCTGTTCCTCAGCTGGGCGACCGGTATCAACGCATCGGGACTATTCCGCGAGGCACTCGCCGAGCAGATGGCGTATCGTGACATTGAACGAGACAGGCTCGTCGCACTCATCGAAGAAGCACTCCGCGACGACGATCGTGACCTCGACGACCTGATCGAACAGACCTCGTGCTTCGAGGACCTTGAAAACCTTCTCGACACACCAAGCGTCAACTCAGTTTCCCATGAGTAATCATTCATCCTCCGCGGCAACTGAATCGTCTAGTGAACACCCTGCTACCAACGAGAAGTCCCCGACGTCTCGTCAAATGAGACCGCGAGTGCAGTTGCTCTTCACCTCTGTTCCACCACAGCTTGTCTCACTCACAATTGGACTCCTCTTGTTAATTGTTGCAGTCGGTCCAGCGACCGCTCAAAGCGATGTCGGAGACGTTTACTGCGGCACCGGTGTCGAGACTGGTATCGGTATTGTTTTCGGCGCTGTTGCTGGTCTCGGGCTCCCTGCAACTGGTTTCTATGTTGGTCGAGCTGGCCTCTCGTACATGCGTGCTGGCGGGAACCCTGAAAAGAAGAACCAAGCCAAAGAGAAGCTCGTAATGTCGGGTATCGGATTCGGCATCATCGTCCTCGCATTGATCTCACCGGAACTTATCGACAAAGTCGGCGGTCAGATGGGATTCGGCTTCTCTGACTGCGTGAAACCGTTCTAATACGGCAGACAAACCGGTTCACCGAAATCCAATGACCACGTCACGTGTGATCGTCATCGCCGTCGCGTTCCTCGCCGTAAGCGGAGGCGTTGCGAGTCTGACTGCAGGTGTCGCTGCAGCTGACCCAAACTCGAGCACGGCGATTCCTGCGGACGGACCTGATTACGGTGTAAACGAAACGCGGTTCCCACTGTTGTGGTCGGAAGACATCGATAAGGGGGACCGCTCAAGTGAGGAGTTCACGGATACCGTTTCTTCTGACGCGGAATTTTCCGCTCGGCTCGCAGGGTCGACGGATGTCCCGTTCGAAGAACCAGTTGAAGCCGTCGAAACCTGGAACAGCGGTGACGTCCAGGATTTCACCCCTGGGAATGAGAAGACGTCAGTTCATCCTGAGGGAGCACAACTCGAGGACGGACGCTACATCAGAGATGCGTACGCGAGCATCTTTGCAGTCCAGCCGTCGACGGTGTTGCATTCAGGAAACAACTCGACACAGTACATCGCTCCAGACGGTGAGGTCCTCGCGATAACCGATTACCGAGTGCGTGTTCCAGATGACGATACCACTGGCTCGGTCCGCGATCAGTGGTCGATTGCTGAGACAGATATTGAGAGTGTCGAACTACGGATAGACGGTCGAGTACTCGAGTCCAATGACGATCATCGCTCCACTCTCGAGTACAGTGGGCTGTCGGGGACACAGAACCTCTCCGTGAACGTTGCCATCTCCGTTCGCCTTCGCCATGAAATACGAACGTGCGATGATTACGACAGTGAGGAAGATTCCTGTGATGAGTCGTGGGAGACTGAAACGGAGAATGTGAGCGAACGAGTAACGGCAACCGAATCCCGTCAGACGGTCGTTACTCGGATCGACAATAGTGACGGGAAGCGCGTGACGTTCGAAAGCGACGAGAATCGCACTGGTGTCGTCGTACATCCGGGTACTACGTGGGCAGCAATCGATGTTGACAGTACCGCTCGTCTTCGGGGGAATTGGCGGTTCTACTCTGCGGGAGTAGACGGCTGGCACACGATGGTGTCCCAAACGGAAAGGGACACTACCCGGACGAATTCATCCGTCCGCCCAGCGCAAATCCACGCCGTACCGACACAGAAACGGCCAGATATGCCAAGCGAGGCGACGGATACTGCTGAGCCACCGTTAGTTATCGAAGAAGCCTGGGGAGGTGAACAAGACGGCCCCTCCCTCCCGCACGAGATCGATATTGCGACTGTTGATCGCTATGTGAACGCAACGTCAATCGCCGTCCAATCGGAGACGCTTCCAGCAGCGACCTTTGACGAGGTGACCGTTCACGGTATCGTTCGTGGCCAGTCGCAGTCCGTCTCGATCAACGACGACGGAACCGTTCGCGAAACGAACCTCGAGTTGACGGTCCTCAAGGTGAACTCGTCAGGGGCCCTCGTTCAGGCAACTGTCACAGAGAAGGCGACCGGTGATCCGATCACAACCGGCCGGGTCGAAGTTGGGAATCAGTCCACTACTGTCAACGCTAGTGGAATGGCCGTTCTCGAACTCGAGAATCGGCCGTCTGTAGTCGTTGATGGGCAGTACATTCCAACGGAGTGGTGGCGCGCGAATCAACTGTACTCCGCAGCGGAGGACCGGGCGAAGATCCCACCGAAATATCCCGGTTTCCAGAAGATCGTTCAGTTGATTCTCGTAACACTGCTCTGGTTTCTGCCGGTCGCTCTGGCTGTCTACGGTTTCGACTACCTGTCCGGAGGCACGTTCCTCGGACTTACAGATCAACAATGACAGAAAATTCCAATACGGATGGCAGTCGTATCGCTCGCAGGTCAGTCCTTGCTACCCTCGGCGTTAGTACAGCCACTCTTGCTGGCTGTGCGTCAGGGTCAGACCCCTCAAACAATAGTACAGATGGGAATGGAATCAGTGCTGAAGACAGTGACGTCTTCACGTCCGTCGAGATAGCGGAGGAGAGCCTCGAGATCGAAGTTACCGATGATATGTCGGTTGAGTTCATCAACCTCGTCGATCCAAGTGGAGAGCTGTACGATCAACAGCGTCTCGAGAACGGCGAGACCAAGACATCATTCGAAATTCTTGGCCGATATGAAGATGACTTCTCTACTGGAAAATACGAGCTAGTCGCCCTCGATGGGGACGATCAGGTCGATACAACGACGCTCACGCTCGAGGCTAACTGTACAATCACAGATGTCCTGTGGGCGGCAGAGAATCCCGACATGGAGTGGGAGAAAAACTCGCCTACTTGGGAGACATATGCGGCAGTCGTTATTGAGAACACAGGGACGATTCCATCGTTGCTCACTGAATTCGAGTGGGAAGATGCTCCAGTTGCTCGACTGCAATCGAAGGAATCCCAGTCATACTACCATGAGACACGCTTACCGCCAGGGGAGACTACAGTTCAATCAAAACGTCCTGTCTACCGAACTAGAAACGCAGTTAGATCACTTGACTGTGGAGAACTCGGCACAGAACCGATGACAGTGACGGCTGTCGTACAGGTAGGTGGAGATTCATCCTATACTCAGCAACTCCGCTATGATGGTGATCAGTCGTGTGAGCTTTCGATTGTAGAAGGCAGTCCAAATGAGGGGATGTCTAGCGAGGGTGAGAGTTGAATGGGATGGCTTCAAAACGAAGTTGAGAATGCGATTGAGAACGTCATCGAGGATTTCACTAATGCGCTTCTCGGCCTTGTCAATGACATTTATGAAGCGATCTTAGGTCCGATCGTTGGCGTTCCAACCCCTAAATCGGATTCGGGGTATATGGTTGTCGGAACCCCGGACAATGCGCCATGGGAGAGTCTGTACCAGGACGTATATCTCTCATACATCATGCCGCTGGCGATCATGCTGTCGGTTGTCGCCTTTGCGTTTGTTGGACTCCGGGCAGGTTCGATGAGTGAGTACCGGCGAAAACAGCTCCTACGACGGCTTGGTCTCGTATTTATGGGAACCTTCGTCTGGTTTCCACTTGTCTCGATCCCGTTGCAGTTCATCGACGCAGTCGGTATGACGATTGCCCCAATCGACGAGATGTCTGCTGGACTCGGCGGCCTCATCCAATCCTCGCTTGGGGGCGTGTTCACTATTCTTGCGATGGTCGTCATATCGAATTTCTTCTTAGTTATCGCAGGATTTGTCGTCGCTCTTCGGTGGATCGCACTCTGCGTCTTGACGCCGATCATGCCGCTACTGGGCGTCCTCTGGTCGATGGAAGTCTGGCCGTTTAGTCCCGCAGCAAACATGGCACGTCAGGCTTCAGGAATCTATCCAGGCTTAGTGCTTGCTGGGATTCCACCAGCCATCCTCTTCCGAATCGGCTGGGAAGTCGGTGGTCTCGAAACCTCCGTTGATGGACTTTTTTCGTTGTTCATCGGGTTGACGCTGATCCCTGCGGCGATTATCACGATGATCATGACGGTCTACTGGAGTAGCCCGGCGATACGGACCGTCGCACAAAAGGGCGTCTCGGCAACGAATCCTGCAGCAGCCGCATCCGGGGCTGCGAAGGCAAAACGTACTTCTGGAAAGGCTGTCCGGGGGGCCCGAAACGTCCATCGAGGATACGCGAACAATCAGGTTGGCGCAGTCACGAAGAGTGGCCAGACGACGCTCGGGGGTGGCAACTCGAAAGCCTATCAGCTCGGATCGTCAGCCCGCTCGACGAAGGCTCACGCTGGGCGGTACAACAACCTGCGGAAGTCGAAGACGGGCCGTATGCGAGACAAAGCCGCCGATGACGCTCGTAGGGCAACACAGAAGACATCGACTCGAGCAAAGCGCGGGCTCAAGAACACGAAACAGAAGGTCTCACGGTGGTGATTCCGTATGAGTACGAATACAGCTGATAGCGAGTATAGTACGAGAAAGATCCATCAGTCATTGGGCGGTACTACGGCGTTCTTCCGAGGGTACACGATTGGCGAACTCATGCTGTTTCTCGCGGTGGCGTTCGTCACTGTCGTTGCAGCGACGTTCGTCCCTGCTGCACTAACGATCCCGGTACTGGGATTCGGGATTATGCTCACGATCCTCCTGTTCTTGCTCCATAAGGTGAAGCCCAGATATCTCTGGCTCACCGAGTGGCTCGCTGCTCGCTTCGGTTGGGCGATCAAGAACAAGGAGTATACTCACGGTGGTGAGGACAACAGTGGGGTTCGGTATCTGACTCGCTTACAACGGGTGTACCCCCACGCTGTCGAACGAACAGATGGTGCACTCGTCGGAGCGATGAAAGTCGAACCAGCGAACATGGCTCTCGAGGACGACGATGCATGGGCGAAGGCTGTCCAGTCGCTTTCTGAGTTCGTTAACTCGACTGTGGACTTCCAAGTGAAGATCTATATCACTAGCCG
Organism: Natrinema sp. 74; assembly: GCF_046097095.1. Taxonomy (NCBI): domain Archaea; kingdom Methanobacteriati; phylum Methanobacteriota; class Halobacteria; order Halobacteriales; family Natrialbaceae; genus Natrinema; species Natrinema sp. 74. The sequence goes on along the minus strand of NZ_CP175700.1, from coordinate 33,032 downwards.
AGAGGTCGACGATGACAATGTCGTCCGTGCCCACCAGAACCGACTCGGTGACGCTGATGTCCGGTCACGACCGGTCTTGAAGCGGCTTCTCAAGAAATATGTCACCGCAAACACGACTGAAAGCGGAGACATCGACTCAGAGGCGACAACGATTCGCGAGTACTACCTCATCACTGCAGTGAACGATGACGATGTCGAACAGTTCGACAAGACGGGTGACAGCGTCCTCGCCTATCTCGCAGCGATACCCATGTTAGGTCGACTCTTCGACCGATTCCAGACCGATGAGCTGACTGACCCTGAGCGTGAGCGACTCAAAGAGGAGCACCTCGAGTCACGACTCACACAGCTCCGACGCGGCGGCTCGTCGCTCTACCAGTGTTCAGTTAGCCCGGTTGACGCATATGACCTCGCTCGGATCACGAAGGAGTACTGGTCGTGTCAGTCCGAGGAGTACGCTGATATCACGGATACACTGGGTACGTTTCCGGTCGTCTCCCACGGGATTAGCGATGGCGTTCCAGCAACGCCCGACCCCAATGACGTCCTCGATGCAATGGACGAACAGATCAGTACGCCGGAACCGGCCTCGGACGATCGTACTGAAGACAATATCGACGAGGATCTTTCGATTTCCTCCGGCGATCGGTTGCCAGATACGTCGACGATGCACCAGTCGGTTATCGCCCCGACGACGGTCGATTGGGAGACGACCTACGCCGTGATCAACGACGAGACGTACGTCCGTACGTTCTGGATCGAACAGTTCCCTGAGGAACCGTCGGATGGCCTCCTCGAGCGTCTGTTGCTCGAGACCGACCTTCAGACGGATATCAGTATCCACCTCGACCCGTTCGATAGCCAGTCGGCCCAGGACATGATGGCGGACTGGATTTCGGACTTGAAGATCAATCAGCACGACTCGAACAGCCTCAAATCCGAGGATCTTCAGGACGATATCGATCAGGCGAAGTACATGCGGTCGCTCGTTCGTGCGAACAAAGCGTCGTTCTACCGCGGTGGCGTGTTCATTCGCCTCGCCGCTGACAGCGAGCAAGCGCTCGACAATCAGACGACTCGCTTACGGTCGATCGTCAAGGATGCCCCGGCGAACTGTACGCTCAAGGTTGCAAGCCGGTGGCAGGAACGCGGCCTCGCAACAGTGTCACCGCTCGGGACGAACGAACTCGGTCGCGATCGGATGTCCACACTGACGAATCAGGCGATCGGCGCGATGTTCCCGTTCTCGTCGAACTACCAGATGATGGACGACGGCATCGAATACGGCTATCATGGTCACAACGGCTCCCCCATCCGAATCAACCCGTGGGAACTCGAGACTGGGCATAGCGAACTCGTTGTCGGAATGCCGGGTGCTGGGAAGACATTCGGCGACATCATGCGCCACCTTCGGATGATGAAACGGCGCAACGACACGATGCTCGTCCTCGTCGATCCAGTCGGCGGCTTCCGTGGCATTGCGGACGCTTTGAACGCGAAGACGATCACCGTCGGCGGCGACACGAAGCTGAACCCGCTCGAGATCCGAGAGACGCCACAGCACGTCCTCGAGTCCAGCGATGGCATCTCTCCCCTCTCGGCGAAGAAAGACGAGGTCTACGCCATTCTCGAGAACTTCCTCGACGCTCGTGATATCGACCTCGGAGCTGAGACTGGTGTCCTCTCGTACGTCATCGACGAGGCCTACCGACAAGCGGGGATCGTCGGGGATGATGTCTCGACGCATACCTCGAAGAACTCACCGACGATGCAGGACGTTCATCGGATTCTCTGTGATATAGCCGAGAATCCAGATGATCACAATATTGCGGCATCCGAATCCGCTCGCGAGCGTGCTGCACAATATGCAGACGAACTCGCAATCGCGTTTCAGCCCTTCCGAGAGGGCGGTGCCTACGAAAATCTCTCACACCGCTCGGAGATCAATATCCTCGAGGGCGACAACAAGGTCGTCTACATCGATCTCGGTCAGATCGAGGGCAGTGCATCAGGAATCGACCGTCAGACGTTCCTGATGCAACTCCTCCTCTCGATGATCTATCAGCAGGCGAAGAACACCCAGCGGAACGTCGAACTCGCGATTGACGAAGCGCACTACCTCTTCGAAGACCAGGCCAACCTCGACTTTCTCGAGACGGCGTTCCGTCACCAGCGCCACGCTGGCCTTCGAATGGTCCTCCTCTCTCAGACAGCCCAAGAGTTCTATGAGACCGAGCAGGCCGAGAAGATTATCGGGATGTGTCCAATCAAGGTCTTTCACAAACTGCCCGATTTGGACGACGAGACAGCCGACAAAATCGGCCTAACAGAGGAACAACGTCGGTACGTTCGACGGGCTGATGCAGGGAAGGAAGACCTCGGATACAGTCAATCGCTTGTTCGCGTCGAAGAACACGGAACGTATCCGCTGCACGTCGTTGCTGACGACTTCGAGAAGCGCGTCATCAACTACGAACCCGACGACCGGACATTCATCCAGCAGGCAATTAGCGACCAGCCCGAAGAGCTCGTCGACTTCGAACAGTTCGTGAAAAATGAGGCGCGGATGAACGCACTCACCAGCCGCTACGGACTCTGCGAGACAGAGGCAACTCGAATTCTCGATAGTGGCTTCACTGAGGACGAGATCCTCGAGGCGATCGTCGCGACCGCGCGGCAGAGCGACACGATGGAGACATCCACTCTCGCCGACGGCGGTGACGATGCAATATGGTTCGACGAGGAGGTGAATGACGATGGTTAGCTGGCTGTTCAGCGGCGGTCCACAGTACGACGCAACACGGGTAGAGTTCGAAGAGCCGTTTGTCCAGCACCCGGAGAGTGCGCCCGGTATTCTGCTCAGAATCCGGCCCTTTAAAGAGAATCAGGGAGTCGTCGACGGTGCTGGACTGCTCCAGTCGGTCCACGACGTGACGACGAACTTCCGGGGGAAGAACACGAGCGACCATCACACCTTCGAGGTCTGGTTCGACGAGGGGAAGATCAAGTTCTACATGCACGCCGCGACCGAGGCGGCCGCCGACAAGTTCCGCCGTCGTGTGGGTAACAACTACGCTAACAGCGAAGTATTCCCCGTTGAAGGAGGGTCTGCCTTCCCCGTCATCGAGCGCGACGAGTACGTCGCCGGTGCGTGGCTAGAGATGGAGAAGCTCCCTTATTACCCGATTCGCCACCACAACAGCGAGGAGTGGGAGACGGATCCATATGGCGAGATCACGAGCGAGATGCTCTCTCTCGACGACAGCAAAGTCGTTACCCAGGTCGTCTTTCGACCGGCGAAACAGTCCTGGACCGGTGGCGACCGGTTTAAGCACAACAATGTCGACGACCTCGCCCACGCGCTCCGCCAGGGAACGTCGGTCGGCTGGCTCAATCCCCGCACGCGGCCAGCAAGCGAGAAGGACAAGCAGGCGGCGAAAACTATCGAGCAGCAGCGCGGCCAACAGGCATTCCACGTCAACATCCGTGTGGTCGCAATTTCAGTAGATAAGGACGAAGCCGAGGCCCGTGCCCGTGGGGTGGCCGGGATGTTCAGAAAGTACTACAACGCGATCACCGAGCAGGGTCTCGACGATACGCCGGTGTGGCATCGGAAGGAAGCCAAGCGTGCGAGTCAGCTCAAACAGCACGTCACCCGGATGGCCGACCGCGAGTGGACCGACCGGCGGATGATTATGACTGTCGACGAGCTCGCTGGCGTCGCACACATCCCGAACAACGAGATCGAGACGCCGAACATCGACTGGCGCTACACGCAACGCGGTGACCGCGTGCCCGCCGACGCAGGCCAATACGAACCGCCCACCGACAGCGGAGATACCAACGAACGCAACGCCGACAACAGAGGACACAATGGTATTTGACCGATTCTTCAACCGTAGCGACTCTCAGGAGTCGCCTTCCCCGTCCGAGAAGGCCTTAGAAGACGAGGAAGTAGATTCCAATTCACAAACTAACGAAGACGAGCGTTCAACGTCCGATTCACTATCGACTTCCCAAACCCGACTCGGCGAGACATACAATATCCGTGAGCGAGACACGGCCTACGTCGGTGGGAAGTCCGTCATCACTGAAACGGCCAGTGAGGGCACTGTCGCAGGTTCGCACGTCCGCGAGATGTTCGAATCAGGTGTCGACACCTCGTCTGCCCCGCTCTGGATTGGCTACGACGAGGACGCCCAACGTGGATTCCGTGAAGCACCGCTTCGCTTCGAGTCGCTGTTCCGGCATATCTGGATTACGGGCACCACCGGATACGGGAAGACCACAGAGTTGCTGAATATGATGGTCCAGTGGGCGTATGCAGGCTATGGTTTCGTATACTTCGACCCGAAAGGTCGTGACTCCCGCGAACTCCTGCGGAAACTCCCCGAAGACCGTCTGGACGACGTCGTCTGGATCGAACCTGGATCGTCAGAACACGATAAGACGGTCGGGCTGAATTTCCTCGAGATTCCCGATTGCAACACCGAAGAGGAACGCGAAAACGAGATCGAGAATCGCATCGAGAATCTAAAGGCGATCTTCGATACGGACGAATACTGGGGGATCAACATGGAGTCGATCACCGAGTCGATGGGCCGGGCGATGATGCAGTCCGAGAAACCGTTCTCGGTGATCGATATGTACTTCACACTGTTGAACGCCGAACGGCGCGAGGAGTTTGCCCTCGACGTCGACGACCCCTACGTGCGCGAATTCTGTCTCGAGATTGCACGGATGGACGACGAGACAGTTCGGCCCCTGCTCAAGCGGATCAAATCGTGGGTCGAAAATTCGGTCATTCGGCGAATCATTTCCCATCGCGAGAGTACGATTGACTTCCGCGACATTATCGACAACGACCGGATTGTCATCGTCCGCACGCCCGTCGAGAATACGGACATCAAGAAGATGGTCACGCTGGGCCTGATGCGGAACCTCTGGAGCGCCATTCAACAGCGATCGTACGAACGTGATACTGACCCAAACCCCTACTTCGTCCTCTGTGACGAATTCGACGATATCGCGAGCGACAATCTCGATATCGAGTCGATGCTCGCCCGTGCCCGGTCAATGCGTCTCTCCGTGACGCTCGCCTCCCAGTACCCCTCGCAGTTCGACGAGGACACGCGCAAGGCAATGCAGAACAACTGCGACAACCTCATCGCCTTCTCGGTGAACGACGTCGACGACGCCCAGCTCTTGATGAAGCGGTTCCGAGACTACACGGCGGAAGACCTCATCTCAACGGACCAGTATCAAGCCTGGACGAAACTGCCTCTTGACGGCGGTCGGTACTCCGAACCAGTTCTCCTCAATACGTTTCCTCCGTATCCACCGCTTCGGTCGACTGATGCGGTCGACGACATCATCGAGCAGAGTTTGGATCGCTACGGGACCGATCCGTTAACTGACGCTGAAATTATGCAGAACCTCATCTACAGTGACGCCAACGAGGCAGCGAACCCGACGAAGATACTGGATGAAACGATGGCAGCCGCGGTTCGTGCAGTGCAAATACGAGAGGACGTACGGACGGAAAACGGCTGGGTAGATGTCACCGCCGTCGACGAGGAACTCTCTGCCCGTCTTGAGAGGAATCACCCCGACATTGACTATGAGTACGAAGACTTGCCGGACGTGCGTGAAGCGTCGCGGTTGATCGAGGTCGATCTGAAGGAGGATGACATCGTGACTCGGCTCACTGACGAAGGAGAAACGACAGTCCAGCCTGAGACAGGTGCTGTCGGATCAGCAGGGGGAACGAGCCACGATGCAGTACTCATGGATACCGAAACGGCACTCACCGAACGCGGGTTCAGTGTCGATATCCTCGAACAGGACGGGAGCGAGCAACCCGACGCCACCGCGACCCACCCGGACCACGACGACGTGTTCAATATCGAGGCCGAGACGACGACACCTGACCGGCCCGCAAAAGTCTTGCAGAACCTCAAACGAGCACATGAAGTCGACCGGATACCGCTCTTCGTCGTCCGTCCTGGTGACTCCGACACGAAGTGGGCCAAGCGAATCGAGAACATCCTCTCGCCGCCGCTGCAAGAGCGGGCCGACGGCACCGAGCAGTTCTATAATCGTGACGAGATCGTGATGTTCGGCGGTGGTGCGACCGCTCACGGTGGAGTAACCGCAGTTCGGCCACACACCGCAGACACAAATCGAACTGTCTGGACACGCGATGACGACGAGCGCGTGCTTTCAGACGGCGAAACGGAGTTCGCCCGCATTCCAGACGAGGGGACGCTCTCTAAAGACAGTGTTCCGTCCTACTATAGCCACGATCGAGAAACCGGCCAGTACACGGTCCACAAACCTGGAGAGACCTGCGTCTATGACTCGAAAGACGGCTTCGAAGCGGATTGGACGCCGATCAAACGACCGTTCATTCCCGATGTCGACCTACCAGATGCAGACTATTCGCGTGACAGCTATATCGTGCTGATTCTGCCAGCTGACGGTAGTCCAATGCTTTTCCGGCATGGAGAGACGTATGCGCTGTCTGAGAACACTGACCCCGAGGAGCTATGGCCGGATGATTCCACCAGTGATTTGGGCCGGGTCGAGATTTCGACAACCGGCCTTGGCGGGGATGCTCCGTCAGATGCTGATGCATCTGATTCGCCATCGAAAGACGAGTCGGTGAACATCGACCCGGACGGCGACGGTGTTGAAGCGTTTACATCGATGTACGTCAGGCAGGCCGATGAGGCCAAAGTTCCACAGGATGATCTGTTTCAGGCGTACGCCACCTGGACTGACCAGCACGATATCGACGGGACAACCAAGGGCTGGTTCACCCGGAAGCTGCGGAACGTCGTCGACCTCGATACCGACCGGTCCAGAGTGGACGGTGACCGCGTACAGTTCTACATCGGACTCACCCTGACAACAGAGGGGAAGACACTCCTCGACCAATGATATACACCAGAAATATGATATACTGTAATAGCGATTCTAAGGGTATTCCTGTTCGATGGCATCTAGTCTGCGATTCTCTCCGAAATAGCCCCTCACACAGCCAGAATCCAGCATTTGCTTCACCTGTCCACGCAGACTGTCCATCCAAGGAATCTCCACGGACACAGCTGTCCACGCAAAATCGCATGACGGGGGTGCTGTCCACGCAACATCCCCGACCAAAACCAACTAGTATACACTGGGTTCCATCCGCAGAACGATGCGGGGACAAGGAGATCGGACTGCCTATCGATTATCGGCAGTTGTTTCGAGGTTATGATATAGTTTGTTCGGAGGATTCAGTCGGTGGTCCTCGGAGAGATCAACGATGAGTTCTGACAGCTCAATCGACACAGCAGCGCTGCCAGCTAGCTTGCGAGAACGCGAGCAGTGGGTATGCTGGAAAGAAGAAGAGCGCGATGGTAAACCGACGAAGATACCGGTGACACCAGGGACGGGAGCATTCGCCTCGTCGACGGATCCAGATACGTGGGCCAGCTTTGAGACAGCACTCGAGTACGTCAAAACAGGGAGCGCTACTGGCGTTGGCTTCGTCTTTACCGACGATGATCCAATTGTCGGCGTGGATCTCGATGACTGCCGCGATCCCGAGACCGGGGACGTCAACGACGCGGCGCTGGACATCATCGAACGACTCGACTCCTATACGGAGATTTCACCATCCGGAACCGGCTACCACGTGCTCATCACCGGAGAATTACCGGAGGGCCGAAACCGTCGCGGAAGCTTCGAACTGTACGATACCGCGCGCTTTTTCACTGTCACTGGCGACCACGTCGAGGAGACACCAACCCACGTCGCGCGCCGACAAGATGCGCTCGTGGCGCTCCACCGCGAGTACGTCCAAGACACTGATAGCGATGTGAAGGCCGAGTCCGGGCAACGTGGCGCTACTGACGACCAGTCAGAGACGAACGGTGGAGGCGGGGTTGACGTTGACCTCGAGGACGAGGAGCTCCTCGAGAAGGCAACGAACGCGTCGAATGGGACGAAGTTCGAGCGACTCTGGAACGGGAACACGGTCGGATACGACAGTCAGTCGGAAGCCGATATGGCACTGTGCTATTTGCTGGCGTTCTGGACCGGCGGCGACCACACGCGGGTAGATCGGCTCTTTCGCCAGTCAGGGCTGCTCCGGGAGAAGTGGGATGAAGTCCACTACGCCGATGGGTCGACGTACGGAGAGAAGACCATCGAGCGAGCGATTGCGAACACCTCGGAGTTCTACGATCCAGACTCCGGAGACGAGTCCACGCAATCCCACGCCAGTTCGGGTACGTCGACTACCGATGCCGGACGTGACGACTCGAACCGCAGTCGCGCATATCTGACCGAGAAGAATCGGCTGTTAACCGATCGTGTCGACGAACTCGAGGCAACGCTCGAACAGAAGAATGAGCGTATTAAGACACTCAAAGCAGAGATCGAGCGTCTCACGGCCGAACTTGCAGATCGTGACCGAGAGACAAATCGGACTCACGAAGAGCACACCGTGGATGCTGGTGCGGACGATGACAAGTCCGAGGCAACGTCCGTGTGGAACCGGACGAAACGGTTGTTCGGGAGTGGCTCAAAGTAACGCCGAGACCGCCACGTAGAGTTTCTCATCCCGGAGAGGAGTGACGGAATTTCGAACTACCTGGAGCAACGTACGCCTTCTGAGCGACAGCACCAGCGAGACCGTGGTATCGACCCTAGTATTCACTCGCGAAGCGATTCGCGGTGGAGTTTGTCACCCCCAAGAGGGGTGAGGGGGCGCAGTGAGCGCCCACTGAACTACCATGTCTTCAGAACACGAGCGTCAGCAATCACGACTACGTACCAGGCAGACAGAGCAACCAAGTGAAGCACCGTGGGCAGATCTGGAACTGACGGTCCCCAACGACAGAAGTCAGCTCTCCATCGTCTCACTCGCCGAGTGCGTCCTCGTTGAACTCACCCACGAGAAGGTCGGTGCGGAGTACGTCTCCGCGAACGTGTGGGGAGCGAAGCGAACGCAGTTCATCGCCATCGACGACGTCGGGGAAACGTTCCAGAAACGCCACTACGACGAGCGCCTCGGGTGGCACGAGTCGACGGTCAGCCGGCAGGCTGTTCGCGAGTATCTTATCACCCGACTCACGCGGTCATCATCGCTGGCATCGGATCGTAGTCACGACGCCCCAGTCGACGACCCGGATACGTTTAGCGTCAAACCAGCTCGAGAGCTCCGACGGGATTGAGCCCGTCAGGTTAACCAACATTCGCGCCGGCCTTCTGGAGTTGTTGGTTAATATGGTGTCCCGCTCAACGTTACCCAGCGGGTAGCCCATGTGCCGCGTTGATCGGGAAACTATTCCCTGAAGCAAGAACTATATCCATTGAGGCGCAAGAACACGTATGGCCGATTCAGAATCCACGAATGGACCTCCACCGTTTGAAGACGCCTTCAGCGGCGAGGATGTCGAACAACGCATCTACGGAACCATCCTCCAGACCCGCGAGCCCGCCACCGCGAGCGCGATCACGGAGCGTGTCGACTGTGACCCGAAGACTGCCCGGAAGTACCTCGACTGGTTCGCGGACCTCGGCATCGTCACGCGCCACGACGGGCATCCGGCCACCTACGAGCGCAACGACGCGTACTTCGAGTGGCGCCGCATCAACCAGCTCGCCGCAGACCACTCTGTCGAGGACCTCCAAGAGCGCGTTCGCGAGCTGACGACGCGAATCATCGACTACGAAAACGCGTACGACGCCGCGACACCTGCCGCGGTCGACGCCGTCGCCGTGGCGGAGGGGAGCGACGAGCGGACGATCGACGACGTGTACAGTGACCTCGGCGACTGGGCGACCGCCCGCGAGGAACGCGAGCGCTACGAACGCGCCCGCCAGCAATGTGCCGGCGCCGAGGGCGAACAGGCTTCCGGGTAGAACCATCGATGGTGCCGCCAACTGGCGATGGGGGCAGCCCCGCCCCCATCGACCGCCCGATCCTCGAGTTTCTACAGACGCGCCTCAGAGACACGAACCAAGTCGAACAGGCGACCATCACGGACGCCAGCGGGCATCTCGAACTTCACGTTCGGTTCGCGTCGTCGTACTACCCAGCGACCATCGACGAAGCAACCCTGACTGTCCGCTGGTACACGAATGACGACTTCAAAATCCACTATCGAGAGGTACATCCGGAGCGTGCCTGGGAGTGCCGGTGGGATCGACACCCGAACCCCCACAATACGCGAGATCACTTCCATTTCCCACCCACCGCTCCGACGCCCGGCGATGACGCCTCGTGGCCGACCGACCACCGTGATGTACTGAGGCTCGTCCTCGACGAGGTCGAAGAGCGAATTATCCAGTTATGGGACGAGTAGATGCGCAGGTTGTTGCGAAGGATTTTGCTGGGCGAGCGGTGACTCGGTAGATATCATGGTCGTGATAGAGGACGTGACTCGGTTAAGCGGCCGGCGAGAGCAAACCTCGTCGGAGGCATTCCCCAGCAATGCATTGGAGTCGATTCGGTCGGCCGTCGAAGCTGTCCCGAAGAGCGTCTTCGAGGACCCCACGAAGCACACAGAGATCGGGGAGTTCGACGCACAGATCGCCGACCGCCTTCCAGAATATGAGTATGAAGGCAGCCGAGCGGGTGGATATAACCCCAACTGCAAGCTCTGGACGCACTTGGATTTCGATTATAGTGTCGATCTGTATGATGAAGACGAGCGCATCGCGATCGAAGTCGAGAAGAGTGAACGGAAATACATCAGTGACGACCTCCTCAAGTTCCAGAAGGGATATCGGACACAGAAGGATGGGCGGCCGAAAATCGAGTTCGGCTGCTTAGTCGTCCCTGTGAACTACAAAGGCTCAGAGAACATCTACCAGCACAGCTTGACCAAGCTCGACTTCATGAAGGGCGTTCTGTTCATCGACGATGTCGCTGTCATCGGGTATCGGATTCCCTCTATCGATTGACTCTGATCTGGGTGACTTCATCGACTGACCGCCGAGGAGTTTTTCTGCGCCAAGAGGCGTGAGGCGCGCTTTCGCGTGCCCTTCGTGATTCCCATGACTGGCTCAGATATGTTCGACGATACGTCAGCTGACTACGAACAGTTCGAAGCCGAACTCGTCGCCCACGATCAAGATGCCGTTCGCGTCGCGACGGCGGACATCGACGGGAACGCAGCCCGTCACCTGGTCAGTAACCTCGTCGACAGGGACGTCGTTACCCCTGTCCCCGACGGCCGAGTACTGGTCCACGAACCGAGCGGCGAGGCCTTCGACTCGATCACCCAACTCGCCGTCTTCCACAACGGCTGGACGGCCGCTCGCAACGCCAGCGAGGAGACGGCCTGATGCAACAGACACTCGCCGGGTGTTCCTTCTGCGACGCACTGCCCACCGCCGAGGCCGGTGAAGCCCATACCTGGGGGAAAGATGAACGAGTCACCCACCAGATCTGCGTCGACTGTGCAATTCAGGCACGACCCGATGAGCACGATCACCACGCCTGCGACGGGTGTGGGCTCGTCGTCGACACGCTCGCAGCGCTCACCCGGTTCCGTGTGAAACTCGGCCATCTCGAGGGACCGCTGCAGCTTTGTTCCCGGTGTAGTCCCGGTGGGCCTGCGACGTACTGGACACGGGATCTCGATGATCATCTCGTCGCTCGCTCCCAGTCCGGATAGACTGACCGCAATACTCTTTACTGATTCGCTGTAAACTGTAAACTTCCAACTCCCTATGTCACGCACGTCAAACCGGGCCAACGGCGATGTCATCCGCGACTTCCTCTCGGTCGCGGACCTCCTCAAGGAGCCACAGCTGGCCCAGCTGTACGCGTATATCGCCCGAGAGGGGGAAGCAACCGTTCAAGAACTCATGGATGCTCTCGAGCTCGCGCAGGGCACAGCCTACACCTACGTGAACCGGCTCGTCGACGCCGGCGTCATCGAGGCAACGATTGACGAGCAACCCCGGACGTACGTTGCTCGCGAGATCGACCTGACCATCACGGCCGCTGACGGCGCTCGCGAGTACACGATCACGCCCGCGCTCATCGACGCCGTCGCTCATCGTACGACCGACGACGACATCGACACCTACATCGACCGGCACGGCATCGCCGGGCTCGCCACGGCGCTCACGTACACTGTCGATCGAGAACGCGGCGAGATCACTCATCGCCTAATGGCGCGTGATCTCGATATCTCGCCGCTCGCCGCCGAGATCGTCCTGCAGGCGCTCCGCCCTGTCGTTTACGAACACTTCGATATCGAGGAATCAGGTGCGTCGGTCGCAGATATCGAGGATGTTGACGAGGATACAGAGTCCGTCGCGGATGCGAATCTCCGGGAAAGTACGCGTACAGCGAACGAGCGCTTCGGAAGGGAGGATATCGATGACTGGGAGCCTCACGCTGTCGACGAGGACGAACACGAGTGAAATTGCCTGTGTGCTACCTGCGTTTTTATATGGCCCGAGAACTTGGTTTCGACCAATGAGAACCACTGCGTCGGCTGCTCTCGATGCGTCCCTCGATCTCGACGCCCTGCAGGCAGTGCTTCGGGAGCACCCGGTCCAGCTCGCGATTCTCTTCGGCTCACACGCCACCGAGACGACACACCCGACGAGCGATATCGATCTCGCAGTCGAATTCGACGCCCACCGGCCATCCGATTCGAGCTACAACGATGTATTTCTCGGGCTGAGTGCCGACCTCAGTGACGCGCTTGAGACGGATGACGTGGATCTCGTGGATCTCCACGCACTCTCGCCAGCACTCGCGACGGCGATCTTCGAGAATGGGGTGCTCCTCGTCGGCGAGCAAGGACATGCCACCGAACTTCGTCGCCAGCTAACGGCAGCCGACTCCGAGCAGCCATCACCCCGCGAACGGCTCGGTGCGGCTCTAGACAGAATCGACGCGCATCTCGGCGACAGTGACACTGGGGTGCCAGCCACGGGCGGCCCAGAGGACGACGGATGACAGGCGATGGGGATGCATTCCCGGCGGATCGCCTCAACAGACTTCTGACCGCTGTCGAAACCATCGAGGAGAGTCTCGGTGTGCTCGCACGTAAGCAGTGCGTCAGCCGCGAGGATTACAAGGCCGACTCGGATACCCGCGACATCGTCGAGCGCCGGTTCGTGAAGATGACCGAAGCCGCGATCGATATCGCTGAAGAACTGGTCAAACACGAGCGCGGGCAGCCGCCAGCGAGCAATCCCGAATCGATGCGCACGCTCGGTGAGATGGACGTTCTCTCGGGGCCACTGGCCGAAGAGATGGCGCAGGGTGCACGGTTCCGGAACGTCTTGTCCCATACCTACGGCAACATCATCAATCACGACGTCGTCTACAACGCGCTCCAGGACCTCGACCGCTACCGGGCCTTCGTGCAGGCGGTTCGGGATCATCTCGAGTCCATCGGCGTACTTGACGGCTGACATCTTCGAGTGGGAAGGCGACTTTGGGTGGTGATCGACAGTTTGAGGCCGCAAATCGGTGCTGACGTGGCGGACTTGGATCTACTGGCTGCGCTTTGTTCCTCGTACAGCGAAAGCCCTCGGCCGCTCGGCATCCCGCGACCACGGGAAGACGGTCCTGCTCACTCCGTTGCGCGGCCTGCGACTTCCCTGCCTTCGTTCGCTACGCTCACGAAGACCACCGCTGCGCTCCTCGTTCCTGCGGTGTAGCGGGGTCGGGGGACGACCGAGACGGCCTCGCCCTTTCTAAGTCCACCAGGACGTCGGCTTGGTCACCGAGCGTCGAACTCGGATGAGCAGGTGCTTCGGTACGGCCCGTCCCGCTCGCCGCTGCCGCCCTCCGCGTCGCTCGCGACCAACCATTCCGGGCGTGCGGGCGCTCTCCGCACCGCCCGCGCCCGTTCCGGGCTAACGTGCATGTGCCCTCGACGCCAGCGGGTAAGCGCGAGGGGTTGCGCGGCGTGGCTGCTCACCCCCGACTGGTAGACTCCTGACTGAGAGAGTTATAGCACTGTTCACATGGTAGTTATTTTTCACTGTAGATTTGAACGAACGCGCTGGTACGTAGATTTGCGTATCTATCGCCGTTGTTCCTCGGGGACCAACTCGTCTAATGGTACCGTCTGCTTGTGTCGGGAGTTGTTGATACTGGTGCAACCTAACGGCTATTGCGTCATCGGCTACGCCATCGGCTGGGATTAGTCGTGAGCGACAGTTGTGTTTCGCATTGGCCCACCACAGTCGGGACACTCATCTTCATGGTCCAGGGTTTCGACACCAGTTCCACACTCTTGACACACATACAACGTGGACTCGGCGGGGGCAGGATCAGTTTCTACCATTATCAATCATTATGTATGGGGGCGGATAAGGTATGGGGTCTACTCATCGAGGTACAGTAGCAACGGGGCAGCAATCCATACAAAATTGGGACACGTTGGTGGCTACCCACACTGCATCATCCGTCCTTGCTACCCCCTACGTTACGCTCCTCGTTCAACGTGCACATCTGCGTTGAAATTCTTTCCCGAACCGATGAGAGAGCTGTCACCGATCGGTCCCTCGGAGCTTGCTCGGCGCTGTCAGGTTAGTCCCCAGAAGAACGCGATTCCAAGGACTGTGACGATCGACAGGAGGAGCTGGAGCGGAGCACCGATGCGGGCGTAATCAGTGAACTTGTAGCCACCAGGCCCGTAGACGAACAGATTCGTCTGATAGCCAACCGGTGTGATGAACGCGGTGGACGCGGCGAAGGTGACCGCGAGGATGAACGCGAAGGGATTACCGCCGACTTCCTGTGCTGTCGTGACAGCGACGGGGATCATGAGGACGACGCTGGCGTTGTTCGAGATGACGCTCGTGATGAGGCCGGTGGCGATGTAGAACACCCAGAGAACACCCATGACAGGCAGGAACGTCCCGGTGAGGGCGATGATCGACCCGATGTATGTCGCTGCACCCGACTGTTCGAGCGCGATGCCGAGCGGGATCACTCCCGAAAGGAGGAGGATGACGCTCCAGTCAACACCGTCGTAGATCTCCCCGGGTTTGATGACGCCGGTGACGACCATGGTAACGACGCCGGCGAGCGCGGTCTGGACGATAGTCAAATCGATAGCCGCGAACGCGCCAACACCAGTGATGGAAGCGACTGTGCCCCAAGGGATACCGACAAGGCCGACGACGGCAACGATGATACCGACAGCCCACGGGATCTTCTCCGTGCGATAGTCCGCCGTCTCCGATTCGTGAGCAACGATGAAGTCCGGATTCGATGAGAGACGGTCGATACTGTCCGACGGGGCCTGGACAAGAAGCGTGTCACCGACGCGGAGTTCGACGTTATCAAGCCGACTCCGTATCGTCTCCCCGCCGGAGCGGAACGCGAGAACGCTCGCATCGTATCGGTCACGGAACGAGGCGGTCGTGAGCGTCTCGCCGAGGAGAGATGAACCGGACTGGATCACGATCTCGACGAGCGCCTGTGCGTCCCCCTCGGGTTCGAGTTCCGAGTCGGTGGGCGGGGTGCCGACGAGGTTGAGCCCCTTGAGCTCGCGGAGAGACCCGAGCGTCTCCCGGTCAGTTCGGATCGTCAGGATGTCGCCAGCGCGAATGCGCTTGCTTCCGATCCCTTCGAAGTACGTCTCCCCGCCACGGAGGATCTGCATGATGTCCGCGTCGAATTGGGATTCGTCGATAGCGTCTCCGACGGTTTTTCCGACGATAGCGGCGTCCTCGCGGACGACGACTTCCGTCACGTAGTTCTGGAGTTCGTACTCCTCGATGTAGTCTTCTCGGGCGGGGACGCGTTCGGGGAGCAGTCGATGGCCGACCGTCATGAGGTAGACGGACCCGGTGACGAGCACGATGACGCCGAGGGCGGTGAAGGTGAACATCGAGAACGATCGACCGATGAGCCGTTCGGCGACGCTGGAGGCGAGAAGATTCGTGGACGTTCCGATGAGCGTGAGCATCCCGCCGAACATGGAGGCGAACGAAAGCGGGATGAGCAGCTTGGAGGGAGAGGTGTTCCCCTTGTGGGCGAGATCGGAGATGACGGGGACGAGGATCGCGACGACCGGTGTGTTGTTGATGAACCCCGAGACCGGGCCGGCGACAGCGATCGTCGCACCGAGTTGCTTGCGCTGGCTGTTACCGGCGAACGCCGCCATCTTCCGGCCGATGATCTGGACGAGACCGGTCTTACTGATGCCGGTGCTGAGGATGAGCATCGCGAGCACGGCGATGGTCGCAGTGCTGGAGAAACCGGAGATCCCCTCCGTGACGGAAATGTTCGTCCACGGTGAGAGGAGGGTGAGCACGACGATGATGAATATCGCCGTGATGTCGATCGGGAGGAGTTCCGTGACGAAGAGGAAAAGCGCCAGGAGGACGACACCAAACACGACGAGCATGTCCGTCGTGACCGGCGGGACCGTCCCGGCCTGCGCTGGAAGCAAGGTGAGACTCATAGTTCGGGTTTCAGATATCCACTCATTCGGTAGCTATGGGGGTCGTATTTATAGGATATAGCAGTCGTACTGATATGATTATTGGATATCCGGCCGTACTTTCGCCACTCTCCCGTGAACCCGGTGGCCGTCATACACGACCGCAACCATGCCACGGACTTCGCTCTCAGTGAGGCCAACAGCTCTGTTGAAGCCTTCAACAGCTCATACCCGAACGGCTCTGAATAGTCTCACTACATTCAGTCATATTCTCGGGAGTTTGCTGCATACAGAGAGTAGAGAGTGGATTCAGCAGAGAGGTACCTATAGATGAAGTGTATCTCAGCACAGGCGGTCCAATTTGCGAGATGAGTGTGTTGAGCCGTTGTGCTATCGCCCTATGAGCCCCAGTATCCGTCTGTGAACGTCCTCGGCTGAGTCGTATATTTGGTCATCAGTTGCAGAGAGTACGTCCTCCAGGGATTTCTTGCCGCCCTGAGTTTCAAGTTCATACTCGCTATAGGCCTCGACCAACTCAGTTGTCGTGGCTGGATAGTCGTGCGATTTGAGCGCTTCATCAAGATCACCAAGCCGCTCACTAGGGTCGACGCGCATCGGCTCTTCCTCATCGGATCGGGTACGTGCCTCCTCTTGCATCCACTCTCGCTGGCGACGTTTTTCGTCATCCGCTTGCTCATCTCGGCCCTGTTTATCATCTGCCATATGCCGCGGTAGGAGAGCCAGGCGGATAACAGTAGGGCTGAGGTGTCATAGAACAGTTACCACACCAAAGAGCAGGGTGAACGCTAAGGTAGAATGAGTGCAGCGACTCTGCAAGATGATCCTTCGGTAAAGTCGTTCTTCAATGTCGTGGAGACCGAAACGTTAGCGTTGTTTGAGCATCTCTCCTTCGGGGTTCTCGAAGATTTCGACGTGTTCGCCCCGGCGGAGACGGGGCGAACACGAGAGCACGAACCACCAAATTTGATGCGTGGCTTTCTCCACTGCTATGGCGTCCTCAAGCATTTACAATTGTGAGCGGAAGACGGCTCGTATGAGCGACAGTGAGGGGAGTCGCCCGAGCGACACGATGCGGGAGCGCGTACCGGAGAACAATCGGAAGTTCTGGCTGCTGTTGAACGCGAACCGGTGGCTGGTCGCCGCCGGGATCTCGGGCGGCGTGTTCCTCGCGCTCGCCATCATCGGACAACTCCATCCGATCGGGACGCCGGCGCTGTTCAGCCAGGCGGACCCTATCGAGACGCTATTCCAGGGACTGCTCACATCCATCATTACCGGCGTCACGCTCGTGCTCGCGCTCAGTCAGCTCGTACTCTCTCAGGAACTGGGGCCGGTCGGGGACCAGCGCGAACGCATGGAGGGCGCGATGGCGTTCCGGAAAGACGTCGAGGACGTCATCGAGGAGCCCGTGAGTCCCGCCCAGCCCTCAGCGTTCCTCCGGTCGATCGTGAAACTTACGAAGCGCCACACGGACGCCCTCCAGGACGCCATCGCGGACATCGACGACGACACCCTGAACGACCAGGTGGTCGCGTTCACAGAGAACGTGAAGCGGAACGCGGACGCCGTCCAGAGCAATCTCGAAGGCTCCCAGTTCGGCGAGTTCGACGTGGTGTTCTCCGCGCTGAACTTCAACTACTCGTGGAAGTTGTACGCGGCACGCCGCATCCGCGCGGAGAACGAGGACGTGCTCACCGAGGAAGCGCACCACGCGTTCGACGAACTCATCAACGCGCTCGAACTGTTCGGACCGGCGCGCGAACACTTCAAGACGCTGTACTTCCAGTGGGCGCTTATCGATCTCTCCCGGACGATGCTGTACGCGTCCATCCCAGCGCTCCTCACGGCGGTCGCGGGCGTCGTCTACCTCGAACCGGCGCTGTTCCCGGGGACCGTGTTCGGCGTGCGCACGCTCGTCGTGGTGGTGAGCGCGGGCGTGGCCGTCTCTCTGCTACCGTTCGCGTTCCTGTTATCCTACATTCTTCGCATCGTCACCGTGACGAAGCGCACCCTCTCCATCGGGCCGTTCATCCTCCGGGAGACCGACCGGTCCCGCGACCTCGACTGGGGCGACACCGAAGCGAAGAGCGGGGAGAGCGAGGAGGTCGGCGACGAGGGTGAGTAAAACGGCCGTCGGCCGTTCGTTCGGCCTAGCGGACGTCCTCGTAGCCGAGGTTGCGGAACACGTCCTCGAACTTGAACCCCGAGAGATCGTCCAGTACAGCCATCCAGATCTCAGGGTATCATAGAAGAGTTATAGACCCTCTTTTTCTCGCTCGGGTGTCCCCGGTCGCTGCGCTCTCTGCGGGCACCACTCGCGGCAAAACCACGGGTGAAAAAACCGTCTCCGCCATCTTCGACGGCTCCGGCGGTGAAACGCCTCGCTTCGCTCGGCGTACGTTTGACCGCACCAGATTGGCAACTATGCAGTTTACCGACCAGTCATTTCACTCTCTACTGTATGAAAATACCTTGTGAAGAGTTGTATGACACTCTTGTAGGGCTGCCTATCGGTAGGACTATCTTGAACACACCGTATGATCGCCCCATCCCGCCCTGATGTCGATATATACGTACAACTCCCAAACAGCAAATCCATCGAGAAGACATCTACAGGATACGCGCTGTGTATTCAGCGCACGATTTCCTCTAATTCCTGTGGACTACACCGTGGGTAGCGGGCCTGGGACGCAGGCGTACTGAGACACGTCTCATCATTGTGTGTACGTAACGGCCCGCCCCGCGCGCCGCTGCCGCCCTCCGCGTCGCTCGCGACCGACCATTCCGGGCATGCGGGCGCTCTCCGCACCGCCCGCGCCCGTTCCGGGCTAAAGTGCATGTGCCCTCGGCGCCAGCGGGTAAGCGCGAGGGGTTGCGCGGCGTGGCTGCTCACCCCCCACGCTTACTCCGCTGGCCGCTCGCTCCGGGCGGGTCGGCGCGCGGTGCTGGTTGGGGCCACCTCATGGAGGCGCGCTCTCGCTCGCGCCCGGTAGGGCGCTCGCGAAGGCGCGAGCGAGAGCGCGCGATGGATGAGTAGGTCGTTGTGGACAGCCACGGCTGGAGAGTCGTGGTGTCGGAAGAAGACGCCGAGTGAGCGCCTTCGAGGTTCTGCAATGTCAAGTAAGAACGTCTCCAGTGAAGTAGTTTCGGTCGATGAACAGGCATTCGAGAAACACGACGAAGCGGCAGTCGACGAGGATGGCTTCGAGGTCGTCGATGAGACCCCGGAGTTCCGGGCGACAGTCGACATGGAAGTACAGGCGAAGGTCGATTCCAACCATCCGGACGCGCGGGTCGAGGACGGTCCGGATCACATGTTCGGGAAGACCCTCGAACAGGAAGAGCGCATCCAGGCGCGGGAAGCTGAGCTGGAGCGCATCAGTGCTCAGGCGGAACTCGGTAGGCAGGACGGTCGGGCGAAGCGGACGCGGGAGGTCGTCGTCGAGCAGTGTGGACGGGACGAACCCGAGACCGACGTGGATCCTCGGGAGACACTCGCGCAAGAGGAACTCGCGGCGGTCAACAAGCAGGCGATGCGGATCAGTGAGCGCGTTGATGGCGGCTGGTCGCGGGCGGTCGTCGCGAAGCAGTTGGCCGAGAAGTTGCAACGTGGCCAGGACGTGACGTCGGCGGTGTTGGAGACGCTCGAAGAGCTGAAGGCGGCGCCGGGCGCAATCGTGCCCATCGCGGATGTGCCGGACGTGCCGGTTGGGGAGGTGACGGTCGAAGGCGAAATCACCGAGCTCTGGACTCCTTCGGCGTCGAACATCCAACAAGTCGGGCTGATAGAAGACGAAAGCGGGCGAACGAAGTTCACGGTCTGGGAGAAGAGCGGGAAAACGGTGGTTCGAGAAGGGCAGACGGTCAGGTTCAGAGCGGTTAAGAAGAACTGGTACCAGGGTCGTTGCAGCATCGCTATCACGGGCTGGAGTCGCATCGAATTCCCAGAGCGCGGCCGCTGGTGGGAAGAATAGCTGGCTAGTGCGGACCTCTTTTTTGTTGTGTGCCGGACCAGACCCAGACCCCGCCACCCCACCCTCCGCTCCGTGCTCGCTTCGCTGCGCGCGCAGCCACGACCTTGAGAACTTCGCCGCAGAATTCTCTAAACCCTGGTTGACAGGCTCTTCGCCCAATTTAAGAACCGATGGACTCGGACGACATTATTCAATCTGGGATACAGTAGCGCGGTTACTATCTGGTTGTGCATCGAGTCACTACCCTCCTCAGAGATCTCATCGTACGCATCGAGGAACTCTTGCTCGCCGTACTCCCGAAGCGCGTGGAGATCAGCAGCCAATTCTTCAACCCGAACCGTCAGCACAAAAGTAAGCACCATCACCAAGGAGACTCCGGCAAGCAGGGCAACTGGCTCTACCGGGACTCCAAAGGGAATCAAGAGTGAGTAACCAAGGCTCTTCAGCAGGTAGTAAATCCCCAACACACCGTTGAAAACCATCCCATAGAACAATCCTCTGAACACAGGTAGACGGTCAAGATGTCCCCGCTCGTGTCGGTAGACGAGTTCTGCAGCTTCGTCAGACAGATTCTCCATCCGTTTCCTGTTCAGGATAATCGTACCGACAGGCGTTGTCTGTCCAAACGCAGCTGAGTCACTGGAGAACCAGTAGACATCATCCTCCGATGAATCTCCGTTGAAAGTGCCGACCGATTCTATCGGGCCGTGATACAGGCGGGCGAAAAGTCTAGTAAACCAGTCCTGAAATTTTACTGCTATATCCCCTGTGACCTGCATACGGTGATATTATCAGAAACAACCAAATATCTATTGCTGAGAAGGGCTGTTCCCTCGCTTCCAGCCCCAATGAGTCACACAGACCGATTATTACTCGTAGGAGGCTACGATGCCCCCGGATGAGTCCACCTCTACACCCTCTTCCTTGAGCATAGCAGTGTACGATAGAATCGTACCCTCTGTGGAGGTGCCCTCGGGCGCATCCGCACGGAATCCCGTTAACCCTGGATAAAAACCATACTGCCGCTTGATTGGGCGGGAAATCGATTTAGTGCCACCGTCAGATTCTGTGATGAATTCAATGGAATAACTCTTGTCAGTGACTAAATGGGCATAATGGATAGTAACAGTGAGCGGGTTCAATTTCTCGGGAACCATCACTTCGGATGCGTTCACGCTCGTCAGCTGGGGAGAAGGTGTTGGGGTAGGCGTAGGGGTAGACGTAGGCGTACTAGTCGTAGTCTCCGTACTTTTTGAGTCCGACGAACAACCCGCGAGAGGGAGGAAGAGCAGACCACTCAAGGTCGACAAGAATCTGCGCCGGTTCATGGTCGTCAACTCGCGGATGAGTTATATATAAACTGGGTGATCATTAAGTTCGGCAAACCGTGGTGCGGCAAGGGTCCATAGGGAGGGCCTGGACAGCGAAGAAAAACTGGTACAAGAGACGGTGCTCGATAGCCGTGACAGCCTGGAGTCGTATCGAATTCTCGGAGCGCGGCCGCTGGTGGGAATAGCCGGGGCGACGCCCCTTTTTTGCTGGTGTGTACGAGTCACCGCCACCTCCCACCACCTCCACGGTCCGGGCTGCTCACGGCGCTTGCAGCGCCGTTGCGCCGTCGGACTGCGTCCGACGAGGTCTCGTTCGCTCCACTTACGAGACCGCTGCCGGGCTTTCGCCACAGCAGGAGACCGGCTCGTCGCCGCTCCGCTGGGTGTTTATTTGCCCCGTAGTGGGTGAGGGGCGCTCCGAGAGGCGCGATCCGCGTGATCCCCTCGTGCGTATTCATGGCAACCAGAGACATCTATGCGACGACGTTCGACGAAGACGTCCAGACCGAAACTGAATCGAACCAGTGCCCCGAGTGTAGCGGTCGGGTCACCACCAACGCGGTCGAGACTATCTGCGAGGACTGTGGCCTCGTTATCGACGAGCAGCGCATCGACCACGGGCCAGAGTGGCGAACGTTCGACGAGGACGAGCGTGAACGAACGGGTGCGCCGCTCACGGCGGCGCGGCACGACCGGGGCCTGTCGACCGAGATCGGCCGTGGGACTGACGCGAATGGGAGCACACTCTCCGGGCGGAAGCGCCAGCAGGTCGCCCGGATGCGACGGGAGCAGAAACGCGGTCGATTTCAATCGAAATCTGAACGCAACCTCGCTCACGGCCTCGGTGAGGTCCGCCGGATCGTGAGCGCACTTGAACTGTCCGAGACGATTCGTGACCAGGCGTGCCAGCTCTTCCGGAGCACCCAGAACGAGGGTCTCCTGCCCGGTCGGTCGATCGAAGCGATGGCCACTGCGAGCGTCTACGGTGCTTGTCGGTGTAACGGACTCTCGCGAACGCTCGACGACGTCACCGACCCGGCGCGCGTCGAGCAATCGCGCGTGACGAACGCATACAAGACGCTGAATACTGAACTTGGACTCCCGGCCCAGCCCGTCACGCCCAGTGCCTTCGTCCCACGGCTCGCGTCAGAACTCGATGTCCCCGATCAGATCCGGCAGCGGGCGCGAAACTTGGCGGAAGAGTCGGAATCGAAGGCGGTCACGACGGGTGTCCGCCCGTCCGGGTTCGCTGCGGCCTGTCTGTATAAGGCGGGGCACGAAGACGGCTGGTGTCTCACCCAGTCGGATGTCGCGGAGGCCGCGAACGTCTCTCCGGTAACCGTCCGAACGCATCGAGACGCGCTAGACGAACTGGCTGTGTAAAAGCGGTCCTCTCCTATAGTTCCGTAGCTGTAGCGGAACTGAATATCGGACCATCGTTTAAAAGTGAAGACGGGCAATGTTACTACCAGATTACTCTATGACCGGGCGTTACTCTGATTTCGAAGAACTCCGGCCGCTCGGCGAAGCGACGCAGATCCCCGACGAGAAACTCTCCAGTAGTGGCGACGGAGAGCCCCGACGTCAACGAGCGGGTGGAGTCGACGCAGGCTATCCAGACGACACGACAGCAACCGCGGCCGAGTGTACCTCCTGCGGGACATCGATCCCCACTGGACAAACGAAGTGCCGGTTCTGTCTCGTGAATCACCTCAATGCAGCCACCGATGACCAGGACACCCCTGATTCGGAGTGTGATATCCTCCATATCGTCCAAATGCTCGTCGAGTCGCGGACGTTCTACGGGGCCGTCGCGAAGGGGGCTGCTGCAACCAACCTCCTTGCGAAGGGTGATTCCGATCCTGCGGTCGACGACTGCCATCTCATCTACAATCTCGACGAGGAACCTGCAGCGCAGCTTGCCGACCGGTGGCCCGCACTTCCCTCCGCGGCACGGGTCACGTCAGAGAGCGGTGAGCAGCTGCTCACGGCGGCTCGTGAGCGGACGACGTGGACAGACACGACGCAGTCTCGTCACGACATCGAGCGCGCGACGTTCTTCTACGACGAAACCGGGAGCAGTGTTTGCGACAAGACTCGTCTTGCGGCCCTTCGTGAGGACGCAGACGACGATATCTGGTTGGTGCCGGCGATTGCACTCCAGCGATCCGTCACCGACGCCAGTACCGGGAGCCCGCGACATGAGCGCCCGAACAAAGATCACCTCGAGTGTCGGGAGTGCAACCGGAAGACCGAGCATCGATTCAACGAATACGAAGACGTGCCTGACGATGAGTGGGCCGGGCAGCCGATGTGGGAGTGCCAAGTATGCGGAACTCCTCGATACGGGCCGGAACCTGAAGCAACACAGTAGGGAATATTTCATCTCGTTTAGTAGGAGACAACCGTACAGTAGATGTGCCGATCTAACAGCTATTTCGCCCGTGGTTGAGCGAAACGAACAAGGGCTGTCTGTTGCTACCTCCCTGCATCCAGCACACCAGTATGGTCAGTCGTTGAGAGGTTCAACAGGGCCTTAGTAATCGACCCTCTGAGCTGGCGTAAGCGTAATAGACTCGAGCTCTTCACGACGGACGTCTTTCTCAAGCCCATTCTCACTCACTAACCGTACTGCGCCCTCAGGACCACCACGAATCGCCTCGGCACGCGCCGCGAAGTACTCCGATCGACCATCGTCACCCCATACTTCGACGCGCAACTCTGCGCCCTCAACGTCACTGCCCCACTGACGATCAACGTATGTCTCCCAGCATTCGCTACACACCGCTTCGACCTGCTCCGTTAGCTCCCCGCTGAACGAGTCCGGTTCGAACGGTAAGGAATGATGGAGTTGACCTCTGCAAACACGTTCAGCCCGAGTGAGCACGCCTCCCGCATCCCTCTCGACGCGAACCAGACAGCCGTTCATGCCGGCGATTGAATCGTCGTCGAGGGTCACGTATGGTCGACCGAGTTTGTCCCGACAGTGTCGACACGTAATGTCCTCCTCTATCACGTCTTCATCTAGTTCGAAGTGCTCTCCCTCAATCGGTACTCGCACCTCATTACAGAGGCTTGACCATCCGAATCCCGTGCTTGGAGGCATATGGTTGTTGTAGAAGACGTGCGTGAGACCGTCGTCAGTCGTCCAGCGATGGGGAGTCGGGTACATAGAGGGAACATCTCACTACAGGGGCAATAAAACCGACTCCGAAGTTGAATTCACAGCGAAACGGCAGGGACAACCGGTATGTAACACTGGGATCGTCGTGCAACCGAGACACACCCATGATCTCTCGATGGAGAATCGAAACCTGAGGTATCCTACTATCCGCTCGTCTGCGTTTTTCTGCGTCCTCAGAACGCTTCGCGTTCTGATGGGCTGCGAAAGACCTCCGGTCTTTCGAACGCCGAAAATCGGCGGAGGCGTACACATGGATCCACGAGACACACCGGGTTACCGGCTGCACCGCGCTCTCAGCAATCTCAGCAGTATCGACGTCGATCAATTGGATTCCGACGATCAAAGGCGGATCGACGCAGCGATGACGCTCCTGGAGCAGGTGAGTCTCCTCACCCGACCAGCTGCCACGGAAGAGGCCAACATCCAGATAGAGTCCTGACTACACAAACCGTCGAGCGGTGCTTCTTCCAGATTCACCATAGAGGGGGAGTTTGTAATCCCCTGAAGGGTGAGGGGCAGGAGAACGCCCCCGAGTACAACCTATGGCAACACTCCAAGCAGCGACGACGTCGACCGGCGCGATCGTATCGGACGCACAAGCAGTCCGCCAGCTCTGTGAGAATCACTGCTTCGGGACTCTCAACTGGGAAGTGGACGAGGAGGGAGAACTCATCATCTGGGGCTACGATAGCTTCGAGGTGTACGAATCCCGTGAGGATGGTCTTCCCGACTACGAGGGTGGGATCGTGACCTACGAGTTCCTCCGACAGCTCGCCGAGTACATCGATGTCGACGAGGAACTCGACATCCAGACAGCCGGGTACACGAAGTGTCGGTTCCCGGTACTGGCGAATCGATACGTCGTTCGCGACGGTGAGGTCCTTCACGCCGACCTCATTGGGCTCGAACCGATCACCAGTCACCAACCCCGCTGAACGCATCCACACGTCGGGGAGATAAAGACTAGGGCGAATTACACTACTCACACGCGGGGGTGGCGCTAGCCGTACTGCTCACACAACGCTTATTTACATCTGCCCAGTAGTGCCAACAAGAACTTCGTGTCGCCTTCGTTCATGAGTGAAATATCCGACACGCCCCTCGCTGACAGAGTGGGATATGACCCCGAGACAGAAACGTATCACGTCCAGTTCGCGTGGACAGGCCCCGAACCGGCCAGTTACGCCGTCGTCCAGAGCCTGGCCGCCGTCACCGATACTGAACCAGAGTCCATGCAACCGCTCTACAAGACGCTAGAGCCGAACGCACTCGATGCCCTCTTCCAGCCGGGTTCGAACGACACACCGCGACCACAGGGAACCGTCTCGTTTGCACACGAGGGCCACGACGTCACGGTACACGCGTCAGGAGAAATAATCATCGACGTTTCGGAAGAAGAAAGGGGGGTGATTCCAGCACAGGATGAGTGCCACACCGCCAGATCCGGATACGAATCGCTAGCCCTCTCGAAGCAGTCGTCCAGAAGCGGGACGTTTCGATAGTGACTCGTGGCTGCTTCGAGACCTAGATTCGTTCGCCCTCATCGTAACGACGATTGGAGTGACGCTGGAAGAGCGGGGTAGCCCAGGGCGAGGCGGGACGCCCGCGATTGACGGCCGTGGGCCACTGACCGTCCCCGGTAGGCCTGACGTCGCGGCCTCACCTGACAACAGTAATCGTTCCCCTTGTTTTCCTGCGTGTTCTCGGGAGTTCTGTTGACGGAATGTTTTTGCATCTCACGCGATGACCACGACGTATGAGTTCGTCCGCACCAGCGCCCGCGACCGTGCTCGAGGTGTTCGACGCACTCGATTCGCCGGGCACACCGTTGACGACCCCTGAAGTCGCCGAGGAGTTCGACTGCGTCAACCGAACCATCTACAACAAACTGGACGCGCTCGTCGATGAGGGCTCGCTTGAGACGAAGAAAGTCGGTGCTCGCGGACGAGTGTGGTGGCGGCCGCCTGGTGTACGCGCGGACGGTGAGGGACACGATTCCGGGGTTGCGCTTGAGGAGAACGCCGACCGCACGCGTCAGGACCGATTGCTGGAGGAGCAAAAGCGGCTGGTAGAAGTGATCGCCTCCGGCGCTCCGCTCGAAGAGTGTCTCTCGTCGCTGTGCACCACGGTATCGACGCTCGATCCGACCACGCGGGCCAGCATCGTGCTCACCGACGACGAGCACAAGTCGTTCGAGCGGTGCATCGCCCCAGATCTGTCCCCGGCATGGCGTGAGGAACTAGAGCGGTTACCGATCGACGATAGTCAGATCGGCACGTGCGGCGAGGCCGTGTTCCACGGGGACCCCGTCACGTGCGAGGACGTCAAAACCGACGACAGATGGTCGGAGGACTGGCGGGAATTGTGTCTCGCCAATGACGTCCTGGCAGGCCACTCCGTCCCCATCCACGACGAGGACGGCGAGGCCCTCGGGTCGTTCATGCTCTGCTTCGACGAGCCGCGGACGCCCACCGAGTGGGAGCTGCTAGCGGAGTTCGGCACGCACGTCGCGAGCATCGCGCTCGAGCGCGAGCGGTCGAATCGTGAACTCCGCGAGTCAGAAGAGCGGTTGCGTCTCGCGACGGACGCCGCGGAGCAGGGCGTCTGGGAACTCGATCTCCAGACAAACGACTTTACCCACCACTCACCACGGCACGACGAGATTTTCGGCTACGAGGAGCCCGGCGACTGGAGCCTCGAAACCTTCCTCGATCACGTCCATCCAGACGACCGCGAACAGGTGGAACAGAGCTTCGAGGACGCGTTTGAAACGGGCGACTGGACAGTCGACTGTCGGATCATTCGAGCGGACGACGAGCAACGGTGGATCACGGCGCAGGGCGAGGTCCATGACGATTCGGGTGAGCCGGTTCGTGCCATTGGAACCGTTCAGGACATCACAAAGCGTAAGCAAACCGAGGAGGCGCTGCGCGAGAAGAAAGAGCAGCTGGCAAGTGACCTGGCCGCCACACGGCAGTTACAAGACACCAGCACCAGTCTAATTCAGGAGGACGACATCGATACCCTGGACGAGGAGGTCCTCGACGCCGCGGTCACCATCATGGACGCCGACTTCGCGAGTATGCAGCGGTTCGACGCCGACCGGGGCGAACTCGAATTGCTGACCCACCAGGGATTCAGTCCGGAGGCCGAGGAGGCATGGGGGTGGGTGGACCCGGATGAGGGCACCTCCTGCGCCAGGGCGTTGGAAACCGGTGACCGCGTGGTCGTCCCGGACGTCGAGACGAGTGCGTTCATGGCTGGCACAAGCGACCTCGAGATGTTTCGCCAGACGGGCATTCAGGCGGTGCAGACCACGCCACTGGTCTCCCGCAGCGGGGAGTTACTCGGGATGATCTCGACACACTGGAACGAACCGCACGACCCATCGGAGCGGGATCTGCGTTCGCTCGACGTGCTGGCGCGACAGGCCGCCGATCTCATCGAGCAAAAGCAGGCCGAAGAGGAACTGCACGAGCGTGAGGAGCAACTTTCATCACTCAAAGACCGCCTGCTCGAAACCAGCCCGACGGGGATTCTGCTCGTCGATGACGCAGGCGAAATCTCGTTCGCCAACGACCGCGTAGCGGATATTCTGGGACGGTCCGTCGAAGAACTCACCGGTCTCGCGCACAACGCGCCGGAATTCGATTTCGTCGACCCGGACGGGGAGCCGATACCGGAGGCGGAACTGCCGTACGAGCAGATCAAGAGAACCAGTGACGTGGTCTTCAGTATCGAAGTCGGTGCAACTCAGCCGGACGGGCAGCGCGTCTGGCTCTCCGTGAACGCCACCCCCCTATACGACGGCCTCTCAGACGAGGCGACCGAGGTCATGGTTGCCCTCGAGGACATTACGGATCGCAAGCAGGCCACCGAGGCGCTCGATCACCTCAACGACGCGAGCCGAGAACTGATGAACGCTGACGAGCAAGAGATCGTCGACGAGGCCGCCTCACTCATGCAGACGGTGCTGGGCGGTGAGTATTCGGGACTGTGGCGCTACGACAGTGATACCGGCGAGTTACACCAGTCAGACGAGAGCACCGATCCGCCGGACCGTGACGATATCCGGTATCCCGACGGATTCGACGAGCGGGCGTGGCAGACGTTCGTCAGCGAGGACCGGGACGTCGACAACGACTTATCACCTCACCCCGAGATCGCGCCATCTGAGACGCCGATTCGAAGCGAGGTGATCGTCCCGCTCGGGCGACACGGCGTCCTGTGCGCTGGCTCGACGCGCCCGAACGAGTTCGAAGAGACCACGGTCGACCTTGCAGAAACGGTCGCCACGAACGTCGAAACCGCGCTGGATCGCGCCGATCGCGAAGGACAATTAGCGCGCCAAAACGAGGCATTGACTCGTCTCGACAGACTCAATAGTATTATTCGAGAGATCGATCAGATACTGGTGCAGGCCGACACACGCGAAGAGATCGACCACGTCGTCTGCGAGCGACTGGCTGACTCCAACCTCTACGAGTTCGCCTGGATCGGCGAGCACGACGCAGCCGCCGACACGATTGACCCCCAGGAGTGGGCTGGCGTCGACAGCGGCTACGTCGACGAGCTAACGATCACGACCGACGACACGCCGACCGGACAGGGCCCCGTCGGAACCGCCGTGCGTACACGCGAGACGCAGGTCGTCGAGGACATCGCCACTGACGCACGTTTCGGTCCTTGGCGCGAACAGACGCTCGCACAGGGCGTGCGCTCCTGCATCAGTATTCCGCTGGTCTACGAAGACGCTCTATACGGTGTGTTAACCGTCTATGCCGGGCCGCTCAATACTGATGAGAAAGATCGGGGCGTCCTGAACGAATTCGGGGAGACGATCGCACACGCGATCAACGCCATCGAGACGAAAGAGACACTCCATACGGACAGCGTCGTCGAACTCACGCTCGGCATCCAGCCATCGAACTCGATCCTGGGCCGGCTCGCCCAGCAGGCAGGGTGCCGGTTCGAGTTCGAGGGGCTCGTCCCCCAAGCGGACGACTCGTCGCACGTGTTTTTCACCGCGCACGATGCGACGTCAGATGAGATACTGGCTGCTGGGTCGGAGGCCGTTGCCGTCAAGGAGCTAACCCGTATCACCGACCGTGAGGATAGCTCCCTGTTTAAGGCGCGGTTGTCCGGCCCGACACTCGCGTCGCTGCTCGTTGAGCAAGACGCGGTGGTGCGCACGCTCACGTTCAAGCCCGATGGTGCAACGGCCGTCGTTGACCTCCCGTCGACGGCGACGGTCCGGGAGTTCATCGAGGCGATCCAGACCACACACTCGGACACCGACCTCCTCACGCGCCGGACGCGAGAGCGAGCCATCCAGACGCCGCACGAGTTCAAAACGGCCGTCAAGGAGCGGTTGACCGCTCGCCAGCAGGAAACCCTTCGCACAGCCTATTTGAGCGGCTTCTTCCAGTCGCCGCGAGAAAGCACAGGCCAGGAAATTGCTGGATTACTGGAGATCTCTCAGACAACATTCACCCAACATTTACGCGCAGGACAACACGATCTCTTCGAACTGCTATTCGACCAAGCGTAAGCCTTGTCGTACCCGCTGAACGTCATTCACGTGCTTGACGAGGCTGCAGCCTCGTCAAGCTAGTGAGGGCGAATCTCTCGCCCTGTTCGGAAGTCCGTGAGCTTCCTGAGCTACTGACTCTCCGATCCGCCCGCTCCGTAACGAACAGCCGTATTCTGCACTCATCTTAATATTAAGGGAGGAGGAGTGGTTTGCTTCGGTTATTCAGGTGAAGGGCTTACGGGGGCCACGTGCTACTCCATACCAGGGAGTAACTATGAGTGACGAGCCGCTTCACCAACGCCAGAAGAACCGAGACAAAAACGTGTCGTCTGAAAATCAACACTCGCAGTCAACGAGAGAACACACGAACGCAGCGATGAGCGAGGAATCATCACTGTCGCCGAGTGTCGTCTTTGGGCTTCTCGCCGACGAGCGCCGCCGGTACGTGCTGTACTATCTCGACGCACAGGACGGGCAGGCCGAATTTCCTGCACTAGCGAAGCACGTCGCGGCACGAGAGAATGACACGTCGGTCGAACTGCTGACCGAGGACATGACCGAGCGGGTGTCCACTAGGCTGTATCACACTGACCTTCCGAAGCTCGCGGACCACGGGCTCATCGAGGACGAGTTCCAGCAGGGGACGATCACGCTGACGGAGACCGCAGCCCAGGTCGCCCACTACGTCGACTTTGCGAGGCAACTCGATGATAACACGGCCGTCGACGGCTCGAACCAAGCGCGATCTGGGACGGACTGAACAAACGATGACTGACGCTCCAGACGAGCCACGTGACGATGAGGAGGTGCCTGACGTCGAGATGCCCAATGAGGTGGAGGCACAATCGGATGCAGCCGAGGAGCCAGCGGCCGAGGAGGCAGCCGCGATGGATGAAACGGAGACGTCGCCTGACCGTCGAGTCATTGACCCGGAGATGGCCCAGGAGACGGACATCTCGTCGAGCGTCGTCTTCGGTATTCTCGCGGACGAACGCGAGCGCTACGTCCTCTACTACCTCGACGCACACGACGGGCAGGGCCGCCTCGAACAGATCGCCGAACAGGTCGCCGCGTGGCAGAACCGGACGACGGTCGAGTTGGCCACGAACGAGATGCAAAACCGGGTGCGTGCCGGCCTCTATCACGCCGACCTGCCGAAACTCGCCGATTACGGGCTCGTCGACTACGACGAAGAGAGTGGGAGCGTCACGCTCACGGAGCTGGGCGACCAGCTCTCGCCCTATCTGGAGTTCTCGATACAGACGGAGGGCAACGCGTATCTGGATGTCGAGAACGATGGAGACGCCCCTGGCAGTCGATGAGGCGAGCGACCGCTCCGGCCCGGCACCAGCTCGTTATTACTCGTCGGTGGGTGCGTCGATGACGATGTGACCGTTCCCGGAGACGGTCACCTCGTAGTCGCTCAGCACAAAGCGAATCTCACCACCGGAACGCGGAGTGTCGTCACTTGCGGGCTGGAAAATCGAGTTTAAACTGTCCGGATCCACCTGCTCGTACAGCGGATCGAGATCCGTCACGTCGACGGCCGCGATGTCGGCAATCGCAGTGACGATGGTTTCGCTCAGGCTGACTGGTTCATCGGCGTCGTAATAGAACTGATAGCGATGCTCCGGCTGCCCACCACCCGAGATGGTATCTCGAGATTTTGTGCGGTCAGTCATTGGGTCTGGAAATGGGGGGACTCGGCTAGCTGGCTGTGCATCGGAGTGCTCTTGCTGTACGGGTATGGGGTGGCGTCGGAAAGAAATGACGGGAGCAGACTGCCCATCGTAGAAGCGGCTGTGTGTGCCGCAGGGAGGTGTTTCTCGGCGGCTAGATGGCCTGAGCCCCATACTCGGGGCTTCGTGATACCATGTCCGAGCAACCTATCGACGATCCACTCAACGACTGTGAGCTAGACCCAGACGCAATTCTCGGTACGCAGACGTTCGAAGACGTCCTGTTCACCGAGGAAACCGAGACCCCAGTGAACGTACTGACTGGTGAGACGCCCGAGCATTCGCAAGCGACCGTCGACGAGGCTCGAGCCTTTGCCGCCGAAATCGACAGCGACACTCCGCAAATCGCGCTGCAAGCGTCAGTCGAGACACAGATCGAAACCGCCAGCAAACCGTACACCGCAGCGGCGTTCTTCCACTTCAAAGCGACGGGGTCGCTCAAACGGCATCGGGCCTACCACGTGGCTTACGAGTCAGAGGCGTTTGC
This sequence comes from Natrinema sp. 74, assembly GCF_046097095.1. Lineage (NCBI taxonomy): Archaea > Methanobacteriati > Methanobacteriota > Halobacteria > Halobacteriales > Natrialbaceae > Natrinema > Natrinema sp. 74. Next base: position 336 of record NZ_CP175700.1, on the reverse strand, counting down.
GGTCGATTTCGAGGCCGACTACGAATCCGGTGACCTGACGCTTACCGTCTCGGAGGTCACTGAGTTAGAGCGAGACGAAGCCTAGCGAGTGCGTATTCCGGCGGTGTTTATTGTGCGCCGGCGATGGGTGCCGGCGCAGCGAGCAGTGACGCGGAGCGGAGTCGCGTGCGTCGGCAGACCGAGGTGAAAACCGATGCACATGGTCATTTACACGCTAGTTGAGGCATCGACGCGAGATGACGCACTCGCCACCGGAAAGACGGTGTTCGATCGACTCGTCGACGCCGTGCCACACGCCGGCGCTGTGTTCGACTACTACGTCTGCTTCGACGAAGA
>NZ_CP175699.1:0-742413 GCF_046097095.1 Natrinema sp. 74 | reverse complement strand
GCGTTCGCAGTCATAGATAGTCAGGCAATCGTCTCGAAGGACCAATCGGAACGCTTGCAACGACCGAGTATCCGAGATCGTGTCGGCCCGTTCCGTCGGAAACAATTCATGGTGGTCGGTGTGAAGACGGCATAGGTTCCGGTGGTGGTGTCAGTCGCAGGCACGTCGCCGGAGTCCCCCGTCCAGCACGTACTAACCCACGTGTCGATAGTCATTCGTGACCGCCTTTCGGACGCCACTCTCATGAATGTTTTTCCGTAAGACGAAAACCTGTCTTTCGATGGCTTCGTAATCCATACCAGTAGGTACTAGTTGTAATCAGAGGTTTGAATTCCAACATCAATCACCCTCGACCAACGGCCGAGAGAGCGGTCGACCGCGAAATGAGCGATATCTTTATATCACCCACTACATTCGTCTCAGAATATTACGTGTTTCATACGCACGTGGACCGTTCGATTCTCAGATACGGATCCGTTCGCCATCGCCCATTATCCGCGACTGATCGACGTCATCCACGAAACGTCGGACATCTTCATGGAGGAGATCAGATGGCCGTTCTGGGAACTGACCGAGGAACACAGCGTGGGATTGCCGCTCGTTTCGATAGACTTTAAGTTCGATGGACAGGTTACCGGTGGCGATCAGGTCGAAATTGAACTCGAGACGGCACTTGGGGAATCGGGTGTGCAATTTAACTATCGGGCGACCCATAACGGCGAAGTCGTCTTTAACGGGACCGAACTCCGCGTTTGCGTTCCCGTTGACGGCGATAGGGGCATCCCGATACCCGATGACCTTCGCAACGCGCTAGAAGCAGGCGTCTAGGGTGCTCTTGCCTCGTTGGCCGCAGAGAGGAATCGGTTACTCGAGTGCCCGCCGACCTCGAATATCTCGGGTCCGTACCGCTCGCGCCGCGTTGTCGGAATCGAATCCCTGACGGAGTCCAAATCACACCATCACTCGAATTATTTACCCCTTTTCAATAGTAATAATATGTATATTATTATTGTTGTAATAGTACGTATGGCGACATATGATCGGTGTTTTTATGACACATGCCAGTTCTTGTCGAACTATGTTCGGCAGTCAGCGTTGGGAGGATGACGATCACATTTCAGGAGAATCAGTGGCGCCCGAACAGAAGTCAATAGACGATGTAAACATCGTCGAGAAGCGATTGCGATCAACGCTGAAATTCCTCTTTGCGTTCACGACCGGCGCGTTTTTCTTTCTCTTTCCGATCCAGTACGAAGGACAGACGACGATCCCGCTCGACATCTTATTAGGATATATCACATCGACGTCACTGCTTGCCGTCGAAGTGTTCGTGCTGTTCGTGCTGTTTACCGGTGCGATCCTGACGACGATCTCCATGCTGTACTTCCGGGGCGTAGTCACACTGAACGACCGGCTACAGGATGTCGTCCAACCCGAGTACTGGCGGACATCGGAACCGTTCTGGGCGTTCCGCGTAATCGCGGTCCCCCTCGGGATCGCGATGTTCCTCGGAGTCGGTCCGGAGTGGTTACTCTCCGACGCGATCGCGGGCGTCTCCTGGGACGTGCTCATGATAACGATCGTGCTCGTCATCCCAGTCGGCGGAATCTTCGTCAACCTGTTGGCTGAGCTCGGTGGCCTTGAGTTCATTGGCACGTTAGCTCAGCCGATCATGCGTCCGCTTTTTAATCTCCCCGGCCGATCGGCCCTCGACAGCGCGGCGTCATGGCTCGGATCGTTCAGTATCGGGTACTATCTCACCCGAAACGTCTTCGACCGCGGTGGCTACAACAAGCGCGAGGTGTTCGTGATCTGCACCTGCTTTGCGACCGCGAACCTCGGGAGCGTCGGAGCGGTCGCTGCTATTCTCGGCGTGCTACATATCTTCCCAGTTCTCATCGCGCTGTATCTGATCGCGACGCTCATCGTCGCCGCGATTCTCGTCCGTATCCCACCGCTCTCGACGGTCCCTGAGGAGTACATCGCGGAACCGAATCCGGAACCGCAGTTTACCGGAACCGTCACCGATTACCTCCGGTTTGCCTTCAACGAAGGCGTCAAAACCGCAGAGAAAGGCGAATCAATCCCACGAGCGTCGCTCAACGGGTTCGTCGATGGGACGAAACTCACCGCCACGATCCTCGGTACCATAATGACGATTGCGACGAGCGTCCTCATGCTCGAGGCATACACTAGCTTCTTCGAGTACCTCGCAGCCCCGTTCGTCCCACTCATGACCATTCTCGGGATCCCGAACCCCGAGACGGCTGCGGTAGCAGTTCTCGCCGGCGCTGGCGAGTACTTCGTGGGTGCGACGGTCGCCGTCGGGGCGGACATTATCACAAAAGCATTCGTCGTGATCGTCACGAGCGCGCAGGCGATCTTCCTCGCCGCATCGGCCCCGATGATGGTCGATATGTTCGACGATATTCCCATGCGATTTCGCGATCTCGCACTCCTCCTTATCCTTCGGACCGCACTGCTCGTCCCTATCGCGGCCGCACTGACTCACGGAGCCTCCGCCGTAGGTCTCATCTAGGCCCGTCGCTCGCATCCGATCTCAATACCTCCCGTTCGAGTCTTCGCAGACGCGCTACTGAACACATCTGCTGGGACTCAGAATACAATCCGATTTGTCCGCTGTTACTCAGGAACCGTTACGAGCATACTACTGTAAATTATGGACGTATGTTAGACTTTCACCACCCGCTAACCTGGTATCACCTAACAACCAAGGTAATAAATTACAATGATCTCGTTACGGCACCCGCCCCATCAATATGTAATTTCTCTCCATATCTGCTCGAGTATCGTAACGTGGTAAATTAGATAAAGACCATATCGTTCGATAATAGTCCGAACGCAGTCGCAATGAGAGATAGCTACCGTTAGGAACTGTCGGAGACAACTGCCAGCCGTCCGTAATCTACCGGTCATCGTTTGCTGCACTTTCACTGTCTCTTCTTTTCCGTCGGCAATTCGCCGCTACCAAGAATCAAGCAGTGATCTGCCGTAATTCCATCTCTACACGACCTTTTGCATTTCACTGTAGCTCTCGGACTAGGCGATGTGCCTCGACGGTCAATTTCATATAATACTATTCCCCCGGCTGTCAGTATCTGTAACACTAAGCTGAGGTGTTAGTGAACACAACAAACACCATGGTGGTATGCTGCATCAATATCCCTCATGAGCGGGATACGACTGACGTACCAGTAGTAGTTGCAGGCGCCGGGCCAGTTGGAATGACGACAGCGCTCGCATCGCACGCACGCGGCATTGAAACGGCTATTCTCGAAGCAGGACCGGAAGACCGGGACCGCGCCGGAAGCCGTGCGATCTACGTCCACGGCTCGACGCTTCGAACGCTCGAGCGGATCTGCCCGGGACTGGGCACTGACCTCGTCGAAGAAGGGCTCGTCTGGCCGACGCGGCGAACACTGTACAAGGGAACAGAAGTGTTCAAGCGGACGTACGACTCGCCAGGCGGTTCGGGCGACATCCCCCACTTTACCAGCGTCCCGCAAGTCGTCACCTATAAAGGGGGAGTCGGATCAGGCCAGTTCTAACTGCTTGGCGACCCAGTGATCGCGGGCGGCCAGTACGAACGCCTCCTCATCGTCGAACTCGGTCAACTCGGCGACGAACTCGTCCCATGCGCCGTGCGGGACCGTCTCGAGGTCTTCGGCAGAGTCGGCTTCGCTGGGGCTGGCCGCGATCAGTTCGTCGAACGTGTCGAACTCGGTCCGTTCGCTGACGAATGCATCGTCGAATACGTCCGTAATGGGGATCTCGTCGCCGTCCTCGTAGACGGCATCGGCGTTCGGCAGTTCATCTCGCTTCGCTGCGACGGTTTCGAGGTCTCGGTCGAGTACCATGGTCACATTCTGTCGCGCGAATACGTAAATCCATTCCCTTTTGGTCGATATAAGGGCAGACAGAGATTCCAATGGTCGGAGACGCCGTTCGTAAGGAGATCTGCGACACCGCCGAGCAGACCTCGACGGAGTGTATGACGTGCATTTATAGCTGTATGGTATCGCGGGCAAACTCAACGCAGGACGGATATTCCCGTATTCACCGACTCCAGCCAACAAAACAGCCGATACTGAGCGTCTGCGAACGCTCTCGAGCACACGCTCACCGATTGCGACTTTCGTCGCGAGTGCCTACTCAAGGAGCGAAGCGGTGAACTGGCCGCGGATGTCCGGACAGTGCTCGAGTGAGAGACAAGTCCCAAATCATCGGTATCAGCGGCTGTGTACTGAAACAGTGACCACGAATGATGACGAATCGACGTCTCACGATCGCCCGTGACTCGATTAGACACCGACGCGAACGCGGCCAGCAATTCGGCGGAGGTGATCGGCGTGACTGAACCGGCGTACCTCGTCGTCGGCGGTGGAAACGGACTCGGCGAAGCAACCGCAACGGAACTCGCCCGTGAGGGCGCGGCCGTCGTCATCTCCGATTTGGGTACTGCGGTCGACGGGAGCGGATCGGATCCTGAGACTCGACAGGATCGCAAACTTCGCGGGCATCCTGCGCGATGGGATGTTCTGGTCGCTATCCGACGAAGACTGGGATGCCGTCGTTCGGACGCACCTGCGGAGTAACTTCATGTTGTTGCGCAGCGCGGTTCAACAGTCTGGATTGCGGCGGGAAGCTCTGGGAGTACGCGATCGACAGGCAGATGATATGCGAAGACTGTCAAAGCGTGTTCGACTCGGAAGCAATCTTCGATGACCAGACTGCGGCCAGTGACTAACGGCTGATTTGACATCCATCGCTTGCATCCGTACTAATCCAATCTCCCAACAGGCGACTGTAGCGTCGGATTGTCGAATTCCGGTCAGAATAAACGATTACTTCTCGAACAAACTCAGGTCTAAAAAGGATGATTTATGTAGACGGATCGCAGTAGGGTTACTATGCGACTCGTCAGATTCGACGACGATCGGCTCGGACTGCTCACCGACGACGGTATCGTCGACGTCACTGATCGACTCGACCTCCAGACGAACGACCCGATCAAGGAGTACGCCCGGAAGGACTTCGACGCAAGCGAGTACGAGGGCGACGAGCCCGACTACGACCGCGAGGAGGTCACCATCGAGTCGCCCGTCCGCCGTCCCGGCAAGGTCATCGCCGCACCGCTGAACTACGAGAATCACGTCGAGGAAGCGCTGGCCGACACGGATATCGTCACCGAGGAGTGGTTCACCATCGAGGACAAGGGCTATTTCCTCAAGGCCCCCTCGAGCGTCGCCGGCCCCGAAGACGGCATCGAACTACCGTTCAACGACCGCCGCGTCGACCACGAGATCGAACTGGCGTTCGTCATGGGCGAAGACGTCAAGGACATCGACGCCGACGATGTCTGGGACGCCGTGTTAGGCTATACGATCCTACTCGACGTCTCTGTTCGCGGCGATCAGGACCGCTCGAACCGCAAGTCGTATGATACGTTCACCATCATCGGCCCATGCGTCACGACACCTGACGAGGTCGGCGATCCCCACGACCTCGAGATGGAACTACAGCTTAACGGCGAGACCGAGCAGCAGCAAAACACCGGCGGCATGATCTACAGCTGCGCCGACATCGTCGAGTACGCCTCGATCGGCGCGACGATCGAAGCTGGGGACGTCATCACCACCGGCACGCCAGAAGGGGTCAGCGCGATCTCCGGCGGCGACACCATCGACGCCGAGATCGAGGACGTCGGCGCGATGACCGTCGACGTCACGGAACGCGACGTTGCCTTCGAGGATATCGACGTCCAGAAGAGTCAGAAAGAGGAGTAACGGACGTAGATCCTTCGATTCGTTTGGTTCTACCCGTACCGGGTATGGCCCACATTCCGTAGGATTTCGGCGACTGTTGATTTCCCAGTCGTACCCTATGACTGATTCTCGTCCGTATCGATAACGGATCGATGTGCACTATTCGGCGAGGAATTCGGAATAAACCGTCTCTCGCTCGATGGTCCCAGTGTCGGTCCGCGGTAACCTCCCCTCCGTCAGTACGTACTCGCGAGGGCGTTTGAAATCTGCGAGCTGATCGTGTTCCTTGCAGAAACTGTCCAAATCGGCCTCCGTGAGTTCGTCCGAGTTAGAACAGACGACGCAGACGACACAATGACCCCACTGTTCGTCCTCGAGACCGACGACTACGGCCTCGTCGACGTCTTAATGCGTTCCGATGACCTCCTCGACCTCTTCGGGATAGATATTCTCGCCACCGCTTGACGAGAATAGATGAGGGTAATTAGTTTGTGCATCGTTTGTGCGTCATACTAGGAGCGCGTTTATTTGTAGCATGTACCAGACAGCGAAGGCGTGGAGCCACGATTTAGCTGTTGACGGTTTTTGCGTGATTAAATAGTTTGATATCGGGTAAGTTCAATATATTATCATATGGAGAGTAGGTTTAGAACCGTTCTAATTTCCGTGTTCTCATAGAGAAATCAGAGACAAACTTGACGGCATGGAGTTTGAAAATATTTGCGCCAGCAATAAGAAACACGGCATCATCGAGGCCATATTTCTCAGGGAGTTCTTATAGGAACTGCTCTGTTAAATCGGAGATAGCCGTCGAACACAGCTGTCTGTGGAGAAGGCTATCTATTTATGATTGACAGCAATGTTCTGCCAATAGCGGTGTTCGTCACGGTGAACACCGTCCCGTCGGGTGCGATGTGATTTGGATTCGCACCAACTGCCGGTTGTAGACCTCATATATGAACCTAATCGTAGCCCGCCTTTCGACCACATTCGGAACCAAACATCACTCATTCTCGAACTGTATTCGGAATCGATAAATCAGCTAGGTGGAGCCGAATACCAAATACGTCGCTGCGCTGCGTGGACCCAACAGTGAGACCGCCAGCGCCCGTATCGGCGAAACGACTATCGCGCTCACGAATCTCGCGGACGTTCGAGAGCGCAACTCGAGACGTTCTCCGGCGGGATGCAACAGCGAGTGCAGTCACGTCAGCTACTGGTCGTCCTTGCCATCGTCGTGTTCTTCAGCTGATCTCGGTAACGTCAGATAGATCAAACTCGCGTACCAGATCGAGGGCGACAATACCTTGACGAACGTCCGCGGAGCGAGTACGGCTGTGTTCGTTGAGTTGAAAGCGGGACTGCGTTCAAACAGGAGCGGGACTACGATGTCCATCAAGTGGTCACCAGCACCGTAGTTACCGACCGAACTATCTGCTGGACGTGGATGAGCAGTATCGGTCTCGGCGTCGTTATCCTCGCCACACTCGGGCTTGTGACGGTCAGTAACCCTACCGTCCCCGGCACGGTGGAACTCCGGCGTTGGACGGTCGTATTGGTTTGGGAGCGCTGGTCCATCAATCGTCAGAACGCGCTTTCAGAGCGACGCAAACGACTGGCGCCAGCTGCTCAAACAATAGCGTCTCGGACCATAGAGTTATGTCGAACTGGACAGAAGGACCGAACGATGGAGGATTTCGTTCGTGACACGGCCACCTCGAGATGGTAATTCCGTCAAGGATCTCGTTCGACGACATTGGAATAGCCGTGCAGAGACGTTCGATGAGGAACCGCAACACGGAATTCATACCGGCGAACAGCGCGACCGATGGCTCACGGTTCTACGGAACTGGACGGGCGACGGTCGCCGTCGTATACTCGATATCGGCTGTGGAACGGGCGTCATTTCGCTCTTACTGGCGGAGCTCGGCCACGATGTCGTGGGTGTAGACTTCGCTCCGGAGATGATCGACCGCGCTCGAGCAAAGGCCCGGCAGACCGGCCACTCAATCGGATTTCACCGAGGAGATGCGGAAGTCCTCGGTGTGCTGGATGATGCCGTCGAACTGATCACTGCTCGCCACCTCGTTTGGACGCTTCCGAATCCTACAGTGGCGATTCAGGAGTGGCAACGGGTCGTCGAGCCGGGCGGCCGAATACTCCTGATCGAGGGATACTGGAACCACTCCGAGCCGTGGGACGAGTACGAGCAAATGCACGACGATCTCCCGATGTACAATGGCCGTCCGCCAGACGAACTGCGCGAGGTACTCGAGCAACAAGGCCTCTCCGCAGTCACGTATGAACCGCTCACGGAATCGATATTGTGGGGCCGAGAACCTCATCACGACTATTACATTATGAGCGGGAAAGTTACCCGTTGACCGTGGGTGATTGGTACTCGCAACTGGGACATCCGAGACGGTTGACGTTTCGAGGGTGAAATAATATTGACATGGGCGAGACGAATTTCAGCGGTTTCCTCGCGACTACATTCGAACGGGAAACGAAGGGCGACACACCCACACCCCGTGTGCGAAATGAATTCGCAAATTGTGAGGGCGGGGTGATCAGTCGTCCCAGTAAGAGAGAGGAACAAATCCCAGAGGAAAGAGTCTGTACCGAAGTGTTTTGCCGAATTAGTGGAGTACGACCGTAAGACCGACTTCGAATGACCACGTATGATCTACTAGCATTCTTTTCTGAGCTAGGCGCCCAGTGCGGTTGCTGTTTCTGTGCTGTATGAATAAATCTTCCCCTATATAATAGGCTCCGCGCTAATTGGCCTTACAGACCATCTATCGCACAAAATCCCCGATATCGGTGCTAGATGGCGGCAAATCGGAGCTCACCCCACCCACCCTCAAAACGGAATTTCATTTCGCACACGGGGGGAGGGTGTTCTTGGCATATAGTCACACGGGACTTTCACGAATTCAATATCACCACACTCTCCTTCGAAACGTATTCCTTCTTTGACTAAAATCACACGATGACCTTCGTAGAGGTGACTATGGTAGTGCTCTGTCTATTTCTCAAGAATATATTTGACTAGGTAGTGTATTTTACCGTCGTTGATCCAGCGGTAACATGAACAGCACATATGTGGATATCTATACATATTCGAATTCATTTCGCACACGGGGTGTGTCCTCCCGGTTTGACTTTGCCCACGGTCGTCGTCTACTCTCGTAACTTCCGCTCAAAGGAGTTTCTACTCCGTCAAAAGCCCATATTTGATATCGCACGCGGTATCCAGTATCTATTTATGGGCCGAAATACACCTCGATAATATGGCCGATGGGAACGACCAACAATCTCTCTCCCAATCTATCAAAGGGCGTCTCCAGGAGGGGGTCCAGAACTCCGTGTTTCGAGATAAAGCGTTGCTCGATCCCGATACAGTCATCGACGAAGACAGAATTGTCGGTCGCGATCAACAACTTGACGATATTATCACATTTCTCCGACCGATCCTACAGGGAAACCGTCCGCCGAACATGCTGCTATACGGTCCGTCAGGGACCGGTAAATCGTTGATCATCAACGCAGTCTGCGAACAGGTGTCCGATTTAGCGACTACACAGGACATTCGGTTCGGCGTCGTCCAGATCAACTGCCAGACGATCAAATCACACGACCGCGCCGTCTACCGACTCGTCGAAAACGCGGCCGCCGAAGCCGGCGTCACCGCCGGGATTCCCGAAAGTGGCATCTCTACGGACCAAAAACTTCGTCGTTTCTACGAACTTCTCAGTGAGTACTTCGATTCGGTCATCATCATCCTCGACGAAGTCGATCTACTCGTCGGCCGGCAGCGGGATCCGAACGACGAACCGGCCTATTCAAAGCTCCTCTACCAACTCTCTCGAGCTTCGCAACTCGGCCGGATCGAGGGCGATGTCTCGGTCGCTGCACTGACGAACGACCCCCGATTTATGGAGAATCTCGACGGGCGGGCGGAAAGCTCGTTCAACCCACAGGATGTCGTGTTCCCGGATTACGACGCGAACCAGCTTCAATCGATTCTGGATCGTCGACGCGACGCGTATCGAGACGACGTCCTTGAAGACGGAATCATCCCGCTCAGCTCGGCGTTCGCGGCCCAAGACCACGGGGACGCACGGAAGGCGATCGATCTCTTCCGAAAAGCGGGTGAACTCGCGGATCGCCGGAGTGAGGAGACGGTCTGTGAAGAACATGTTCGTGACGCCCAGAAAGAAGCCGAACGGGACCGCACACTCACCCAGATGCAAGGGCTGTCGACGCAAAAGAAGCTCTCACTCTACGCGACCGCTATTGTTCCCGTCAACTCCCGTCGAAATCTAAATGCCATACCGAGCACGGTGGCGTTTCGCGTTTACCAGTACATTGCGGATCTCCTGGACGCGGACAAGAAATCACGCGATTCGTATCTCCGGTACATGACCGAAGCGGAGACGTACAACTTCGTCACGTCCGAGAAGCGAGGGAGAGGATACGGAAGCGGCGTTCACAAGGAGTACACTTTCGTAGACGATCCGGAAGTCGTGGCAGAGACGTTACAAGAGGACATCCGACTCGAGGAGATTGAGAACAACGAAGACCTGATTGAATCCGTCGTTAATGCACAGATCGACGACTTCTTCGAGGGAAAATAACGGCTCATTCCGGCTCATTCGGTTCTCTTTCGAGGAGTCACTTACTGTCTATCTCCCTTTCCCCGTCAAGCCGACTTTCGGCTACCTTCATTTCGAACACGGCCCATTCGGACCACACGGACTTCATTTCGCACACGGGGTCTACACCCGCTATAGAAAATACAATCACCGGTATCTCTATCGTCGAATTCATTTCGCACATGGGGTGTCCGGTCGATATATCAGTACGTTTGACGCTCATCCTCGAGAGCGTACTGGAAACGGACTGAATTCATTTCGCACACGGGGGGACGGCCCTGACTCCGGGCGTGATGGTCCTCGACCTAAACGCAATCAGATAGTTTTCAATCTCGAACCAGAACTAACCTCTGATGATTAGTGGTGTGAGAGTCGGACAATAGCACTGTAGAAAACCCTCAATATTTACGGTATATATTATGAAAATAAGATAAATATCTCGGAGTATGATCTTACTCTTAACAGGGATTCGATCGGTGTAGTCTCTTTTACCGTCCGATTCGAGTCGAGTAAGAGGTAGTCCGACAACCAAATCGATAAATGGAAGTACTAGCTTCCATAAGGCATTTTTCCTCGCAAGGAGATGGTGAAACACGGTTGTCTGACCAACTCTATGGCGGAGGTCTGACACGACATCACTGAATAGCTTTCCTCCCACACTTTTCACAATACAACCAATACTATGCCGTTAAGTCCGGGCGCATCTGACATCGACCCGCCGATGTACATAAAAGCGACACCTCGTATAGATTTTTGGAAACCTTGGCCATCCAACGGTCAGTGAAGCGTTGCTTCGCCTCGAGACTGAACCTTCGCGTTATAAGACGACGTCACCGTCATGGGGGTTGTTGCCGAACCTGCTATCACGCTCAGCGGAGAGAATATTGATTTCTTATTGCATGACACTGGGGACAGAGTGGTCCTTGATATCGCGTTACTCAAACGACACGGTATCGATCTGGCGGCTAAATTTAGCACCTCTTCATTAGTGAAATGCGGTCGATTCGACGTAACGGCTCTTGCCAATCAGATTTGAGTATTTGGTACACTACTGCGAGCATCAGCGACCACGCTACTCTCTCGACGGAAAGCAACTGACCGAGGTGATGGTGAATCAAATAGTGCTACAGCGCCTCACCCTTCTGCCCGATCCGGATGGCGCAACGAACGTTCCGTGAACCGCCTCGAGGTCAAGTGGTTCGAGACGCGGAGCGTCTCGTCATCACAGAAGACTACGTCTTCCGTACGACCCCGAGGCACTCGGCCTGCTCCGCCCGTAGATAGTTATTTATGCCCTGATGGTCAGCCATAGACTACGATGAACGCTCATTCGGACGATACGACGGACGATATCGGACTCGAAACTATTCTCCTCGCCGTCGGTGGACGTGACGAGTCCCGCGTCGACGCGCTCGCCACTGCTGTCAAGAGGGTTCTCAGTCCAACCACTTCCGAGGTCATCATTGTCCACGTTTTTGACAGAGATTCATACAACGAAACTATTAAGAACGTATCTGACACAGCGAACGAGCGCATCGATCCCGATAGGTTAGCCGCACGGATGTCTGTCGTCCGGGAACTCACCGATCGACTTGAAGAGGAACCGATCACCTGTGACGTTCGCGCCACGACTGGCAGGAAAGGCGAAGGGATCGTAGAGATAGCTACGGACAGTGATGCTGATCGTATCGTTGTCGGTGGTCGTAAACGCTCTCCGACGGGCAAAGCGATCTTCGGAAGCATGGTTCAGACCGTGATGTTGAACGCGCCCTGTCCAGTGACGTTCGTTCGCGACCAAGAGTGACAGTTTGCCGACTATAGCACCGATGACCTCTCGTGGAGGAGTCGGCTTACCGTTGATCGGCCTGTTCGGTTATCCCGTATAGGCCCTGATACTGGCATCGCACGGCACGATCGTATGCGTACTTGAACGTTTGATCCTGGAATAAAGACGATGTCGACGGGGGAGTGTGCTGCTATAGCCTACCTCGCCCATCGACGGCTACGTGAACTAGTCCGTGATGATGGTCAGTGGTCTCTACCTGCCACCTGCTTCTCTCACGTTATTCCGCCAACCGTGAGTCGAGCAGGAGCTTCTGTTCGACGCGCTTGACCTCGTGCTGGACGTCGCGAACGGCGTCGATGTTCGCGGAGATCGAACCGATCCCCTCGTTGACGAGGAACTGGACCATTTCGGGCTTGGAGCCGGCTTGGCCGCAGATGCTCGTGTCGACATCGTGGTCGCGGCAGGTTTCGATGACGTCGCCGATCAACCGCAGGACCGCCGGGTGGAGTTCGTCGAAGCGGTCGGCGACGTTCTCGTTGTTCCGATCCACGGCGAGCGTGTACTGGGTGAGATCGTTCGTGCCGAACGAGGCGAAGTCGATGCCCGCTTCGGCCATCTCCTCGACCGAGAGCGCGGCCGCCGGCGTCTCGATCATCGCACCCCACTTGCGTTTCTCGGGGTCGATCCCGGCTTCTTTCATCAGCTCTTTCGCTCGATAGACGTCTTCGGCGTCGTTGACCAGCGGGAGCATGATCTCGACGTTGTCGTAGCCCATCTCGTAGAGCCGCCGGAACGCCTCGAGTTCGTGGGCCGATAGCGCTTCTGCTCGATGAAGGACTTTTCGGCTTCTCGACGAAGTCGACCTGCCCCGTCAGGCTGATTAATGTCGATCACGCTCGGCACTGACGGTAACTGGAAGCGCCTTTCTTTCCCCGTCGTCACGACAGGAGTCCCGTATCGGTGAGGGAAGAACGGACCGCTGACCCGACATCGCGAGCAACTGTTTGAACTGATCAAACACTATTGAGAGAAATGAGAACATGTGTGAAGCACTGTGACCGAGAACGTGAACCGAATTATTACACACATACCGCTGTAATAGGATGTGGGGATAGAGGGGGACGGGCAGAGGTTGACCGGGGACCGCCACTCGGCCGCCCTCCCAATGTAGAGCGAACAATGGAAGCCGTATCCGTCAGATACCGCCACTCTGACTTATCGAGGCTCGAGAGCGGTTTCTCCAAGCACGGTCGGAATCGCTGCCGGAAGACCGTTACGAGCATGCCGACGGACGCATGGAACACGGTGTTTTCACCGACGTTCATTTGACCCTTCCAAACACAGGCCGAGGATTGCGCTCGGTTCGAGACGTCGCATGGGGCCGGACGTCTCTGTCGACCTTTCATCTGAGCGTCCGCCGTTGGATACCGACTAGCCGTCGTACAATCAGTACGTACATCGTTTCGGTCGTTACTATCGGACGATGTGGATCGATGCTTCGACCGTGACTCGAGGCCGAGACGCATCCAGCCCGTCTCGAGGCGTGCAGCGTCACTTTCATCGAACTCCTCCGAGCGAGCCGTCGTGCCCTCGTCGGCGAACTCGTCGGTGTCTGCCATTTAAGCGGGAGACGGTAGGGAAAACCGGCGATCGTCGGGGTCTCTCGACGACCGTCAGTACCGCCGTGTAGTCACATGGCCGCGTTCGGACGTCGCAAACCATCGAGTCGAGCCGACTGCGCACGGTACGTTCGTCGGGACACTGCAGTCTCGACTCCGGTTGTCGTGTCAGCTTCGGGCACGGTAGCAACTGCGCTGAGTTCTCATCTCCACTCGATAGTGTCTGGACCCTTCTGTCCCCTCGTTTGACGGCTCGTTCGAGTCTCACAAACGGAGGCGGCCGAGAACCGACCCAGTTGGCCCCGCTTTCCGAGATGATTTGTCAGTGAGAGGAGTCGGTCAGAGGAAACCTTTTAGTCGTCTCTCACCGCTACTCGTTCCCATGGAATTCGGCGTCATAGGCTGCGGAACCATCGCACAGATTATGCACATCCCAAACATCGTTGAAATCCCGGGCGGAACGCTCGCGGCACTGTGCGATCCCGCAGAGAACGTCACCAGTGCACTGGGCGAACGCTACAACGTCGGATCGGACCGGCGCTACACTGATCCCGATCGCATGATCGAGGATCTAGCGACCGATCTGGACGCGGTCATCGTCACTACGCCGATGCAGACACACGTCGACGTGGTCGAGAGCGCGCTCACGGCCGGATTGCACACCCTCGTCGAAAAACCACTCGCCGTCACACCGGACGACGCCGAGCAGCTCGCTCAGACGGCCGAGCGAAGCGACGCGACGGCGATGGTCGCGTATAATCGCCGGTTCGAACCGGCGTACGAGAAGTTGGCCGACGAGCTCTCCGAGGTCGAACAAATCGACAGCGTAACGGCCTATGCCGTCGACGCGGACTTCTCGAAGTCGCTCCCGGATATCTACGACGTGGTCGAACCGGACCTCGACGCGGAGTTCCTCGAACGGAGTGCCGATCGCCGGCTCGAGCAGTGTAAACGAGCCATCGGCACCGACGACGATGACCTCGCGGCGGCGTACGGCTTCCAACTCGAGCACGTCTGTCACGACATCAACGCGCTTCGCGGTCTGTTCGGTGACCTCATCTCTATCGATCACGTCGACTTCGTTCGCGACGGCTATTTCGGCACCGCACATCTCGTTTTCGAGGGCGGCGAACGATGTCTCCTCCAGACGGGGGATTCTGAGCGCCACTGGCACGAGCAGTTCGTTCGGATCGATACTCCGGATCGCATGCTTCGACTCGAGTTCGATCACCCGTTCGTGAGATACAACTCGGCGACGCTCTCTATCAAGCAGGGAACGGCGGAGACGGTCGATTGTCAGTACAAACCGACCCGCGAAGAGAGCTTCAAGCGTGAACTTGACGCGTTCATCGCTTGCGTACGGGGTGAACGAGATGTCCCGACACCCATCACCGAGGCGTGCGACGATATCGAGACCATCGCGTCGCTGTTCACGCAGTCACTCGAGTGACGTCTCCGTTGCGGAGTCACGGCGACACGGCCGTCAATCCTCGCTTATAGAGGTCGCCGTCTGCTGTGAAACGGTTTCCTCGTAGCGTTGGCGAATTCGCTCGTTGGCGGACGAAAGATGGCTGGTGTCCTTTCCGACGATGAGGAAGTCGAAGTCTTGTTCGACCCGCGTCTCGATGTCGGTCGGATCGACGACGAGCGTCCCGACTGGAATTCCAGCGGCGTCACCGGCGTCGACGACTCGTTCGATCGCGGCTGCAAAGCGGTCGTTCTCCCAGTCTCCGAAGATGCCGAGATTCGCGGAGAGATCTGCTGGACCGACGAATACGGCATCGATCCCGTCAACCGAAGCAATTTCTCGGGCGTTGTCGAGACCGGTCTGCGTTTCGATCTGGACGACGGTGACAATCGATCCGTTCGCGGTTTCGACGTACTGCTGGAAGTCATCGCCGTACGCGGACGCACGACCCGACGCAACACCGCGAATTCCGTCGGGTGGATAGGAAACGGCCCGGACGACGTCGCGCGCTTCTGCGGCCGTTTCGATCATTGGAACCATGATTCCGGCGACGCCGATGTCCAATACCCGTTTGATACGGACGGGATCGTCCGACGGGACCCGCACGATCGTTTCCGTTTCGCCGTCGGCGGCATCAACACCACGGGACATCTCCTGGACCGTTTCCAAGCTCAACGGCGTGTGTTCGGTATCGATGAGGACGAAGTCGAAGTCGTGTGTAGCCGTTACTTCGGCGACGGTGGGATGGCCGATCGAGAGCCACGCACCGGCGATATTCGTTGCGGTTCGGAATTTGCGATTGAGGTTTGTCATAGGTCGTAACGTATCGCTCCCTGGGACAGCCGACCGGGACTCGCCCGTCGACTCCGCTCGAGAGCGCATAGTTGATCAGCGTGACCCTGTTTTGGTGAATCAGGTATAAATACTTATCCCTGTGACGAACCGCTTTCGCCGGAGACGGTCTCTCGCGACCTCTGCTCGGCATTGACGCGACCGCACGCCCGGCAACCTCCTTCGTCTTGAGAAAGCGTCTACGAACGTCATCGCCGTCGTCCGTGCTGTTGTTGTAGGTCGTCGTCACGAAGTCGTGACCGCTTATTCGGATGACTTTCTCGGTCATCAGTTACCGCATGATTTATGGTAGGAGGCATCCCACGTGTTCACATGCCAACTGTTGGCAACCCAGCGGACCGTAGCGGTAGTTCCGAGCGCGGCGTCACTTCACCGGTCAAAGGCCGCCAATCGCGTCGTCGGTTCTTATCCGGCGTCGCTGGTGCGGCGACCGTCACTGGACTAGCCGGTTGTCTCGGTGGCAGCAGTAACAGTAGCGATGTGAGCATCATCGCCGTTTCCGGGGAAGGTGAACTCGTACAGAAACTGATCAACGATTACGTCGAGGACGATACGGGCCTCTCAATCGACGTGACGATTTTCCCGTACGCGAACCTCTACGAGCGAGTCAGTAGCGTTCTCACGACCGGCGGGACGGGGTACGATGCGATCCTGATGGATGACACGTGGTTCCCCAAGTTCGCGACGTACCTCGATCCGCTTCCGCAGTGGCTTCCCGACGGACTGCCCAAGGACCAACTCATCGATACGACGGTCGACATCGCCACGTGGCCGACGCCGGGAGCACCGCCCGTGCCGTCCGCCGAGGGGATGGACGAGACGGTTCGCGGTCAGGTCGTCGTCGGGAACACGCAGATGTTCGTCTACAATACGTCGTCCTACGAGCAAGTCGGCGAGCAGGAACCGGAAACGTTGGACGACATGTACCGCGCTGGTCAGGCTATCGACGAACAGGTCGATGGCACGAGTGGGTACGTGATCCGCGGCCAGCGCGGTAATCCGGCTAACACGAACTTCATGAGTCTCGGCTGGTCGCTCGCCGGCGATATGTTCGACGATGACTGGCGATATCAATGGAATAACAGTTCTGGCACGGAGGCAGTCAGCTTCTTCGTCGAAGACCTGAAATCGATTTCACCGGAGGGTGTCGGGTCGTTCAACAGCGATCAGGTCCTCACCCGAATCGGTAACGGGTCCGCCGCACAGGGACTCGCGTGGCCGGCCGCAGCGTCGACGCTACTCAGTGACGACGTCGAGGAATCGGGCAACCTACAGTTCATTCCGATTCCAGAGGGTGATCGCCAAGCGCCGATGCAGGGCAACTGGATGCTCACCATCAACTCGAGCGTCGCAGACACTCGGAAGGAAAACGCCGGTAAGGCCATCCAGTCCATCATCTCCAAGGAGGCGCAAAACCGCTACGTGGAACTCGGCGGCGTTCCCTTCCGCCACGACACGTTCAAGGATAATATGGACGCACAGCCGTGGTTCGAGGCGCTGTACGAGAGCCTGCAAAACGCCAAGCCACGGCCACGGACTCCGCTCTGGAACGAAATCGACGTGACGCAAGGACAGTATCTTAACAGTGCACTGACGGGTGAGATCGGTCCGTCACAGCTGCTACGCGAGGTCGAGAGTGAAGTGGAATCGATCCTCGAGAACGCGAACTACTACGAGTGACGCAAACGACATCGAACAATGGCAACTGAGACTGGGACTGACGTACGTCCGACGACCGATTTCGAAGAACAGCTGGGCGCAGACGATTCGATGCGGGAGCGAGTGCTTCTGTGGGTCGACGACCGGCTAAAGTGGTTGTTGACCCTCCCGGCCGTGTTCCTCCTCTTTGCACTGACGTTTTACCCGCTCCTCCGTGCGATTCAGATGTCGACGAAACAGTATCTGCCCGGTGGACGGACGGTCTCCGTCGGCATCGAGAACTACGTCGGCTTGCTGAACAACGATGCGTTCCTCCAGTCGCTCGTGGTCACCGGAAAGTTCATCGGACTGGCGGTGAGCATCGAGTTCGTACTCGGGTTCGCAATCGCACTCGTACTGAACAAGAAAATCAAGATGCGCGGCCTCTGGCAGACGCTGATCCTGGTCCCGATGATCCTCTCGCCGACGGTCATCGGGCTAATCTGGCGACTCATGTACACGCCCGACGGCCTCCTCGACTACATGGCTGCGCCGTTTATCGGACACAACGTCGGCTGGATCAGCGATCCCGACGTCGCGTTGTACGCCGTCGTCGCGACTGACGTCTGGCAGTGGACGCCGCTGGTCGTGTTAGTCATTTTCGCGGGTCTACAGTCGGTGCCGAGTGACATACAGGAAGCGGCGATCATGGACGGTGCGCCCCGATGGCGGCGGTTCATCGACATCGTGTTCCCGTACCTGAAATCGCTGATCGTCCTGGTGTTGATCATTCGCGTCGTTGACGCGCTGCGCGTGTTCGCGAAGGTGTACATCCTGACCCGCGGTGGTCCGTCGAACGCGACGAACGTGATTAGCATGGAAATGTACCGGACTGCGTTCCGGTTTAGCAACTTCGGCCAGGCATCGGCGATGGCGGTATCGTTACTGGTCGTCGTGCTCATCCTGGCGATGAGCTTCGTCAAAATCGCCGATATCGAGTTCTAACCATGGCAACAGAAAACCAATCAGACGTTCCGTTCACGGAGCCGTCTCGAGTCGAACAGATCCACGAGCGACTGGTGGAGACCGGAATCAGTACGGTCGTCATCTACGGGTTACTCGGCGTCTTCCTGACGTGGACGCTGTTCCCGGTCTACTGGCTAGTCTCCGGCGCGCTCAAGTCACGGCAGACGCTGCTATCGTTCCCACCGGCTTGGATCCCAACCGAGTTCCAGGTGAACAATTTCGTTCAGTTGTTCGCACAGCGGTCGGAGTTCTACCAATACATCTTCAACAGCGTTGTCGTTACGATCATCACGACCGTCATCGCGACGACGATCGGTGCGGCGGCAGCGTACGGGTTCGTCACCTTCGAGTTCCCGTACAACCTGGATTTTCACCTGCCGTTTTACATCCTCTCGACCCGCTTTATGCCGCCGATCGTAACGATCATCCCGCTGTTCGTGATCTTCCGGAACTTCCAGCTGGTGAACACGTTGTACGCGCTGATCTGCGTGTACGTGATGTTCAACATCCCCTTTGCAGTCTGGATGATGAAGGGGTTCTTCGAGGAGGTTCCAGACAGCCTCGTTGAGTCTGCGATGATAGACGGCCACACGCACATCGGCGCGTTCTTCAAGGTCGTTTTGCCGCTCGTCAAGCCCGGTTTGCTCGCATCGGCGATCTTCACGACGATCGTCACCTGGAACGAGCTCCTGTTCGCGATCATCCTGACACAGGACGCCACCGCGATGACGCTGCCGGTCGGGCTTTCGTCGTTCGTCACGAAGTACTCGGTCCAGTGGATCAACGTCAGCGTCGCAGGCACGATCGCGCTTATTCCGGTCCTCCTGTTCGCGTTCGTCGCGCGTCAGGAACTCGTTCGCGGGTTCAGCATGGGGGCCGTCGGCAAATGAATCACAGTACACAAACGAACGCACCTTGCACACACCAACTTACGGAGGTCTACAACGATGGTTAACGTCAAATACGACTCAGTCGAGAAGCGATACGGAAAGACGATCGCGGTCGAGGACATCGATCTCACCGTCGAAGACGGCGAGTTCGCTATTCTCCTCGGCCCGAGTGGGTGCGGCAAGACAACGACGCTCCGCTGTCTTGCCGGCCTCACTGAACCGACGAACGGCACGATCACAATCGGCGACTACGACGTCACCGACGTTCATCCGAAAAACCGGAACGCCGCGATGGTGTTCCAGAACTTCGCCCTCTACCCGCATATGACCGTCCGGGAAAACATCGGCTACCCGCTCAAGGTTGCGGGCGTTGACAGTGATGAGCGCGCTGAACGCGTTCAGGAAACCGCCGAGATGCTCGAGATTCCGGAGCTACTCGATCGAGACATCGACAATCTCAGCGGCGGCCAGCAACAGCGCGTCGCGCTCGGCCGGGCGATCATCCGCCGACCGTCCGTGTTCCTGATGGACGAGCCGCTGGCGAACCTCGACGCGAAGCTGAAACTCAGTATGCGCAGTCGGATCAAAGTGCTCCAGCGCGAACTCGGTATCACGACGTTGTACGTGACACACGATCAGGAAGAGGCGATGTCGCTCGGCGATAAGCTCGTCGTGATGAACGACGGACATATTCAGCAGATCGGGACTCCCGACGAGGTGTACCACGAACCGGAGAACAGGTTCGTCGCCGGATTCATCGGGTCACCGTCGATGAACTTCATCGACGTCGAGATCGACGACTCGAGGACGATTCAGCCGACGAACGCTGCCGACGGATTCGACTACCGCCTCGAGTCAAACGTCGCAGACCGGTACCGAGAGCACGAGGAGTTCACCCTGGGCGTTCGGCCGCAGTATTTCACCGCCCATACGACGCCGGTGGACAACGCGATTCGCGGACGGGTCAAAGTGACGGAACCGCAAGGGGACGATCAGATCATCGATGTGCTCGTCGGCGACGAGGATGGCGATCACATCGAGCTTACCGTGAAAGCGCCGAGCACCGTCGAGGCCGTTCGCGGCGAAGATATCTGGCTCACGATAGACGATCCGCTCGTCCACGGGTTCGATAGCCGAACCGGGTCTCGCCTCGCAGACGGTGACGTTTCGCGGACGAAAGCGGTCGACAGTCGCGCTCAATCGCCGTCGGATTAAACCGCGTTCAAGTCGGCCGTATCCGCGTTCGGTCGGGCCGTGAACCGTCTGTCCCGTCACGCTCGTTCGGGAGTAACAGCTCGTCTGTGATGTGTCGGCCGTCACTGCCACACGAAGTGACGCGACGCTCGACATCGACATAGCTATGACGAAGAGTCGTTCACGACGAGATCGTATGTCGACGGGATCTCGATCGAGGAGACGATCGCAATTCGACGGGTCCGATAGGCGAACCGATGCGACGACGAGTCAACGATGCTTCTGAAAGCGAGCGCCGTCCTCGCACTGCTCGCAGCAGTGTGTTCCGGGCTACAGACCGTTTCGGTCGAATACGGACTGGAGAACAGTACCCGCAACGAGCGAACGTCACCCGCGCTCGCCGCGACGGTCATCACTATCGTTGTCAGCGTCGTCATTTTCTAGGGATTGCTCCTCGTTCGCGGGGCCTCGTTGAACGACGTGACCGCCGGACGGCTCGTGCCGTTCGTAATCGCAGGCCTCGGTAACCCGGCCGCGTTTCGATTGCTCTATTTCCGCGGTATCGATCGCGTGGGGGCTCGAGTCGCGGCCGCCGTCGTCGGAGCGAACCCCGTCGTCGCCGCGCTGTTGGCCGTCCCGATTCTCGGCGAGTCATTTACCGTCGCCTCCGGTGTCGGGTTACTGTGTATCGTCGCCGGCGGTATCATGTTGCAGGTCTCGCAAACGGCGAGTGACGACACGGACGATCTCCTCGTCACGGAGTTTACGCGACTCGAGGTGCGCGATCTCCTCGCTCCGGCCGGTGCAATGGTCGTACTCGGTGCCTCGTTCGTTCTCGTTGCGATCGGTCTGGACGAGTATGCCGATCCGTTGATGGGGACGGCGGTCGGCCAAACGGCAGCGCTCGTCGCGTTCGTCGTCCTCTTCGGGGTATCGTCAGAACTGCGATCCCGCGTCCGAATTCGTAATCGGACTGCGCTGGCAGCGTTCGTGCTCGCCGGGGTCTTCGTCGCGGCGAACTGGCTTGCCTGGTTCTCGGCGCTTCAACGCGGAACGGTCATCACCGTCGTTCCGCTCTCGAACGTCTATCCGCTCGTCGTCGTCGGACTCTCCTACGCGATGGTCCGACAGCTCCCGCGATCACCGCGTCTCCTCGGCGGTATCACGATACTCATCGCCGGCGCGACGCTAATGCAACTGGCGTAACCGAACCCAGACCGGTTCGACGCTACACGCCGTTCGTCGCGCCCGTGTTGCCCTGATGGACGTGACAAACGCTCTCGAGCGCACTGTCGTTCGTGTCTCGCAAAAAGCGATCGCCACACGCGAGCAGCCGGTCTCACCACAGGGGCAAAACACGCTCGAGACGACGGACGACGTATGCGATGAGGTGACGCCGATCTCCTCGAGCGAGGCGTCTCGGCTTCGGCCGTCTCGTCTCTGCTTTGTCGCCGTCCGGTCGGATACGACGACCGTATCGAACGCGCGACCCGTCCGAGATCAGCGATCGAACGAGACGACGGTCTTTATCGTCTCCTCGGAGTCGGCGAGCGCCTCGTCTATCTCGTCCGGCCCGTAGATGCCGGTCACGAGATCGTCGAGTACCGATTCCGGAACGTTCGCGAGCCACTCTGTGGCGGCCTCGAAATGAGATTTCCGAGAATTGACAACACCGAGGACGGCCTTGTTGGTGACGACGAGGTCCGAGTGGAACGCGCCCCCATCGATTGCGACTGTCGACGACGATCCCGGTATGCCCTGTAACGTCAAGACACCGTTGGGGGCGAGCGCGCCCACCGCCTCGATGGCGTGGTTCGGTCGTCCCGTACTCTCGAAGGCGAAATCGACCGGTTCGTGAACCTCGGCGAACGCCTCGAGCGAGACCGCTCTCGAGTCGACGTAGGTCCCACCGACGCCTTCGATGACGTCGATCGTCGGGTCCGGTCTGTCCCGCCGACCGAGACAGTACGTCCGTTCGAACTCGTCGCCGGTCTCGAGGCGCGTGAGTGCGAGCAGTCCGAGATTGCCGTTGCCGAGAACGAACGCGCTCGACGGACTCCAATCGAACCCGGACCGGGCCGCGTACGTCTGATCGAGTGCCTTCTCGACGATGCTCGCGGGTTCGACGAAGAACCCGTATTCGGCACGCGATTCGGGGAGGGAGACGAGATACTCGGGGCGACTGGTGAAAAACGCAGCCATGTATCCGTGTGCCCCCGTGATTCCGCGTTCGTGAACGCGGCCGGGCGGTGCCATATCGAGTTCGCCGGTGGTGGCTGCTCTCGAGCGATCGTCGACCGGACGGCGAACGAGCGGGGCGACGACGTCTCCTTTTGACAGGTCGGTCCCGTTCGGGTCCTCGACGACGCCGACCGCCTCGTGGCCGATGACGAGGTGGTCCTCGTGTTCGGGGCAATCACCGCCTATTTCGCCGGCCGCGATGCGTCGATCCGAGCCGTCGATTCCGACCGCCAGCGTTCGGATCAGCGCTTCGCCGTCGTCGGGGACCGGCCGCTCTTTCTCGATAACGCGCGGTTCCGTCTCGTCGGAATGCAAGGCGACAGCACGCATTGGGACACCCTTTGTTCGCACTCAGCACACATAGTCGTTCTCCGAACTGACGTCCAGTGAGCCGTACCGTTTGGCGTTTGAAAGCGTCAAACTGCGCCCGTCCTCAACGGTACGCTACGTCGTCCGTGCTCGAGTCGAGGCTGCGTACCCGCCTAGTGATTACACACATACAGTTGTAATATATGGAGGTGGCGAGGAGTGACCTTCTCTAAGGCGGAGAGAGCACATTTCCTCGTCGGCTAACCGAAGAACGCTGTTCGTTTGGGCTGACCGATCGGAGACGCAGATAAACGGGGTTTCGGGCAGCATCTCGCCGATGATACGTCGTTTGAGGGTCGCAAACGAGACGGTTCAGGAGAACTGCGCGTTGATTTCGATAACGTTCGCAGAACGGGTGACCATGTCCGGAAGTTCCTCGCGATATCGGTCGCCGGTCATTCGGCTCGATGGACCGGAGATGCTGACGGCCCCGAGAACGTCATTCTCGCTGGCTTTTACCGGCGCTGCGACGCAGCGCAGCCCTTCGATCTTCTCTTCGTCATCGAATGCGTACCCGCGCTCGCGGATCGTCTCGAGTTCGTCGAAGAGGTCGTCACGGCTGGTGATCGTCTGCGGCGTGTATTCCGGCAGCCCGTGTCGGTCGATAATCTCCTCGACGCGCTCGCGCGGGTAATGAGCGAGAATCGCTTTTCCGAGCGAGATGCAGTGGAGATATTCCCGCTTTCCGACCGACGAAGCGGTCTGGACGGCTCGGTCGCCGCCCGTCTTGTGGAGGTATACCGCGCGGCCATGTTCTTCCGTCGCGAACTGGACCAGTTCGTCGGACTGCTCGGCCAGATCGGCCAGCTCGTTGGTCACGACGTCGTAGATCCCCAGCCGATTCTTGACCGCCTCGCCGAGCTCGAGGTAGCGGAGACTAAGCTGATACGTTTCTCCGTTCTTGACGACGTGTTCCTTTTCGAGGAGCGTCGCCAGGTGACAGTGTATCGTCCCCTTCGACCGACCGAGTTCGTCTGCGATCTCGGTGATCCGTGCGCTGTCGTGATCGTGTAGATAGTCGACGATTTCGAGCGTGATCCCCACCGCCTGAATCGTTCGCGGCTCCGTCGTCGTTGCCATGGCTGTGTCAAGCACGCATGGCTACTAAATTGTTTGTATGTGACGAACGGACGTGTCGTTTGGATCTCGCAAACGAACCGGTGGCTCTCTCCGACGCAGTCTCATTGGAGCGCGATTACGATGCAGTCGCTCGAGACCACCGAGCGAGAGCACCGATGAGGTCGGTGAACGTAACGTATTTGTATACGTACCGCAACGACCAATTCGTATGTCCGAGCAACGAGAGCGAGTCGATTCACCAGCGATCCGTAGTCGAGTCGATAACTACGTCGGTGGCCAGTGGACCACGCCTGCCAGCGAGACGTCCGAGCCGGTCGTCGATCCCGCCACCGGTACCGAACTCGCGACGGTCGAGTTCTCGACCGTAAAGACCGTCGACGAAGCGGTACAGATTGCAGACGAGGCGTTCGACGAGTGGCGACGGACGCCTGTGGTCGAACGCGTACAGTACCTTTTCGATCTAAAGACCGAACTCGAGAACCGGATCGACGAGATCGCAACCGCGCTATCTCGCGAACATGGAAAGACCGTCGCGGAGGCGCGAGGTGAAATTCGGCGCGGCATCGAAAACGTCGAGGTCGCCTGTGGCATGCCCGACATGATGCGTGAGGGGAGCGGCACCGTCGAAGACGTCGCAGCCGGTATGGACGAGTACGCCGTTCGGCAACCGCTGGGCGTCTTTGCTGCTATTACGCCGTTTAACTTCCCGGCAATGATCCCACTGTGGTTCCTGCCGTACGCGGTCGCGACCGGAAACACGTTCATACTCAAACCCAGCGAGAAGGTGCCATTGAGTTCGCAGCTCATCTTCGAGGCCATCGACGCGGTCGACTTTCCGGACGGCGTCGTCAATCTCGTCAACGGCGGGGCTGACACCGTCAACGCGTTGCTTGAGCACGACGACATCGCCGGCGTTTCGTTCGTCGGAAGTTCGTCCGTCGCCAAGCACGTCTACGAGACCGCCGCCCAGAGCGGCAAACGCGTTCAAGCACAAGGTGGCGCGAAGAACTACGCCGTCGTCACCGAGAACGCGGCCGTCGAGGAGTCCGTTCCGAACATCATCGGCTCCGTGTACGGTAACGCCGGTCAGCGCTGCCTCGCGAACGACGTGGTCGTCGGCGTCGGCGATGTCTACGACGACCTTCGCGAGCAACTTATCGATGCTGCGGAGGACCTGACCGTCGGTGCCGGAGTCGACGAGGATACCGACGTCGGGCCGCTGATCACGGGCGACTCGCGCGAGCGCGTTCTCGACTTGATCGACAACGCACTCGATGAGGGTGCCGACCTCGTCCTCGACGGACGAGACTTCGACCACCCGGACGACGAACTGGACGGCCACTTCCTCGGGCCGACGTTCCTCGAGGGCGTCACGACCGACATGGAGATCGCACAGGAGGAGATTTTCGGGCCGGTGCTGTGTCTCGCCGAGGCCGAGGACATAGACGAGGCGATCGAGATGGTCAACTCGACGAAGTATGGCAACGCCTCGTCGATCTACACCGAGTCCGGAAGCGAGGCCCGCCAGTACAAGTACGAGGTCGACGCGGGGAATATCGGGGTCAACGTCGGCGTCTGTGCACCGATGGGCTTCTTCCACTTCGGCGGCCGCAAGGCGTCGTTCTTCGGTGATCTCCACGCGCAAGGCGAAGACGCGGTGAACTTCTATACCGAGAAAACGATCCAGATCGAACGCTGGTACAGCTAACCTCGCGATCAGACGGCCGACCGTTGGCGAACGGCCATGGGCAGATAGCCATTCGATCCTCGCGCTTCGTCCGACGCCGACTCGTCGCGTCATCGTGACGCCGGCGGGTTTCGGTCACCGGAAATTATAACACGCGTCTCCCCAATCGACTTGATAATGCGACTCGCTATCACCCGCTGTGACTCGAGCGCCCCGACGCTATGTCACGGCTCCGACGGCGTTCGGAGCGAGTTGCACCGCTCCGTTTTGGCCGCACGGAGTGAGACCGACGCGACGTGCCATGTCCCGTCGGTCCGGAAACGCGGCCGATTCGTCGCGGAGTCGCTCCGCGATCGACGGCTCGAACCGTTCGATATTGAGACGGACGAACGACGAACCATACACACCGACAGCTAACACAGATCATGTACGAAGACTTTGCATCCACGCTCGCAGCGACGATGTGGACCGACTTCGACGAGACACCCGCACGAGACGGCCCGACGGCCGAGATAACCGATGTCGACTCCATTGTCATCGACGGGAACTTCCCGTGGACGATCATCACGCTCGAGACCGATCAGGGCGTGACGGGGATCGGCGAGGCCTATCCCTCGCCGGGCGTCCACGAGGTCGTCACGGACTATCTCCGCCCTGTACTCGTCGGTGAGAATCCGCTCGACGTCGAGCGACTCTACAACCTCATGCGCGAGAGCCTCTCGGGTCGCGGATCGCAGTGGGGCATTGGGACGATCGCCATCAGCGGCGTCGAGATCGCGCTCTGGGACGCCGCCGGGAAGCTCCTCGACCAGCCGATCTACCAACTACTCGGCGGGAAAACTCGCGAAGAAGTCCGGGTCTACGCCGACTGTCACGCTGGTGAAGCGATGGTCTCCTCGGCCGACGAGGGACAGGAGGAGGCGACGTACGAACCCGAAGCGTACGCGCAAGCCGCACGCCTGGCGATCGATGACGGCTTTGACGCGATCAAATTCGATCTCGACGTCCCCTCCGGGCGAGACATCGACACGCTCTCGCGTCACTTCGATCCGCCGGAGATCGAGCACAAGCGGTCCGTCGTCGAGGCCGTCACCGAGGAGGTCGGCGATGACGCCGAAGTCGCGGTCGACCTCCACTGGAACTTCAGCCCCGAAACGGCCGAACGGCTCTGTCGCGCCATCGAACCCTACGACCTCGCCTGGGTCGAGGACCCGCTGCCGCCCGAGAACACGGACGCGATGCGAGAACTGCAACGCTCGACCGACGTGACGCTGCTGACCGGCGAAAACCGGTACGGCCGTCACGGATTCCGCGACCTGATCGAAGAGCAAGCGGTCGACTTCCTCGCGCCCGACGTTCCGAAAACCGGCGGTATCGCCGAAACTAAGAAGATTGCAGACATGGCAGCGGCCTACTATCAGGCGCTCATCCCCCACAACATCGGCAGTCCGATCGCCACGGTCGCGACCGCCCACGTCGGCGCGACGGTCCCGAACTTCGTCGCCCTCGAGTACCACGCCCGCGAGGTGCCATGGTGGGACGACCTCGTCGCACGGGACGACCCGCTCATCCAGAACGGACGCCTCACGGTCCCCGATAAGCCGGGGCTCGGCATCGAACTCGACTGGGACGTCGTCGAGCGACACCGCAAAACGCGGTCCTGACACGACGGCAGGACGCCGTCGCCGTTCGCAATTCGGTTGTTTCGCCGTTTAGTGGACGCTCTCGGATCATCACGCGCGCTTTCTCGAGCCGATCCGCGTGCTGGCTCGGCCGTGTCGCGTCGGCCGAGCACAAAACCTAATGTGCGGTCGTTCGTACTGCCAGTTGACGATGGTCGAAATCGACTACATGGCTCATCAGGAGCAGTACGAGCCGTCGACGCTGTTGGAGTACGGCGAACGCGCCACCGACGGCGGCTACGAAGCCGTCTGGACGTCGGATCACTTCCACCCGTGGTTTCACACGGGGGCGGAATCCGGGTTCGCGTGGTCGTGGCTCGGCGCTGCCACGGAGCGACTCGACGGTCCGATCGGCACGTGCGTGACGCCCGCGACGGGACACTACCACCCCGGCATGATCGCGCAGGCGTTCGCCACGCTCCAGCGACTCCACGACGACCGCGTACTGCTCGGCCTCTCTACCGGTGAAGCGATGAACGAGACGCCGCTTGGCTTCGACTGGCCCGAGTATCCCGACCGCCGCGATCGGCTCGAGGAAGCGCTCGAGATCATCCGCGCCCTCTGGGGCGACGAGGAGTGGGTCAGCGATGCCGTCCGGGAGCGTATCGACGAAGACGGATTTGTCGACTACGACGGCGACCGATTCGATCTTGAAGAGGCCAAACTGTACACGATGTCCGACGCGTCGCCGGAGATCCACATCGCGGCCAACGGGCCGAGCACCGCCCGGCTTGCGGCGCGATACGCAGACGGGTTCGTCACCGTCAAGAAGGGCGACGAGTACACCGAGCGGCTCTACCCCGCGATCCGTCGGTACGCCGAGGAGGAGGGGAACGATCCGGATGCGATCGAAACGACGCTGCTCGTGACCGCGTCCTACCACGCCGACTACGACCGGGCGCTCGAGGCGACGCGGCCGTGGCACGCGACGACCCAGAACGTCTTCGACCGGGCGATGGCGAATCCAAAGCGCATCGAGCAAGAGGGTGAGAAGGCGACCCGCGAGGAGATCGAAGCGAAGTTCCTGATCGCCGACGATCCCTCGGAGATCGCGGCACAACTCGAGGAGTACGCCGAGATGGGATTCGACCGGATTGCGGTCGCCAACACCAGTCCGGAACCCGAACGGTTGTTCGAGGTGATGAACGACGACGTGATCCCGTCGCTGTGACTGCCGGCCGCTGGCGAACGCCCGGTCGAGACCGCCGTTACGTGTGATCGTCCCGCTCCGATCGCGCGACGGTCGATGCCGTGCGATACGATTCTCGTATGTATCGGTCAAGTAGACACTCGCGGAGCGATAAATTCTCTGAGCGGCCATCGGAAGCTTTATTGAAGGAATAATCATGAGCCAGTAGTATGAGAAGGCGACGCGTGACACAGATGCCCAGCGGTAGCGCATGTGATGTGAATTCGAGCCCCAAACCGACATGCATCGCCGGAGGCGGATTCGATATATGAGTCTGGTTCACCGACTGTTGCCGACCGATGACGATGACGTCGGTCTCTTCGTCGTCGTCATTTCGGCCCTCGCCGCATTGAACGGGCTGCTGTTCGGTTTCGACACCGGCGTTGTCTCCGGTGCGTTACTGTACATGTCGGAGACGTTTCCCCAGCTCGAGGCGAACGCGTTCTTACAAGGGACCGTCGTCAGCGGGGCGATGGCCGGGGCGATCGTCGGTGCGGCCTTCGGTGGACGGCTCGCAGATCGTCTCGGCCGGCGGCGGCTGATTCTGATCGGTGCCGTTCTCTTCTTCGTCGGCTCATTCATCATGGCGGTCGCACCCTCGGTTCCGATCCTGATCGCCGGCCGCGTACTCGACGGTGTCGGGATCGGCTTTGCTTCCGTCGTCGGTCCCCTCTATATCGCGGAGATCGCCCCGGCGAAGATCCGCGGGTCGCTGGTCACGCTCAACAACGTCGCGATCACCGGCGGCATTCTCGTCTCGTACATCACCAATCAGTTCATCGCGAGTTTAGCTATCGACGCCGGCCTCTCGTGGCGCGTCATGCTCGGTCTCGGGATGGTGCCCGCGATGATCCTGTTCGTCGGCATCATCTTCATGCCCGAGAGCCCTCGTTGGCTCGTCGAACAAGACCGAGAGCAACAGGCGCGGTCCGTCTTGAGCCGAATTCGAAACGGAGCGAACATCGACGCCGAGATGGACGACATCATGCAGATGTCAAACCGCGAGGAAGGGAGCTTTCGCGACCTCCTCCAGCCCTGGCTTCGTCCGGTCCTGATCGTTGGCCTCGGCCTCGCGGTCCTCCAACAGATCTCTGGAATCAACGCGATCGTGTACTACGCACCGACGATCTTGGAGGCATCCGGATACAGCGATATCGCCTCGCTCTTTGGGACGATCGGTATCGGCTCGATCAACGTGCTGTTTACGATCGTCGCGGTGTTCCTGGTCGATCGCGTCGGCCGCCGACCGCTGTTGCTCGGCGGCCTCACCGGGATGTTCGTCTCCTTGACCTTCCTTACCGGGGCGTACATACTCCCCGGAATGGGCGGGATCATCGGTCCGCTCACGATCGGGAGTCTTATGCTGTTCGTCGCGTTCCATGCGGTCAGTCTCGGATCGGTGGTCTGGCTGGTCATCTCCGAAATCTTCCCGCTGAACGTTCGCGGAGCCGCGATGGGCGTTACGACGCTGGTCCTCTGGTTTGCGAACTTCCTGGTCGCACAGTTTTTCCCGTCGCTGTTCGAGATCGGTCCCACCGTCGCTTTCGGCGTGTTCGCCGGAATCGCAGTCGCCGGCTTCGTCTTCGTCTACGCACTCGTCCCCGAGACGAAAGGCCGGTCCCTCGAAGAGATCGAGGCCGACCTGCGCGAAACCGGAGTCGGTGACGAGGAGCTGTCGATGACGGAGCAGGCCGATCAGTCCGACCGCGTCGAGCACGGAGACGATTAGTCTTCGCGATTCACCCCTCGAGCGTGGCGGCTCGATCGGATCGCACTCGTCCTCGAGTTCGGCCGGCCGCTCACGGTCACTCGCGACGGGACACCTGGTTGCCACGCTCAGACGGCGATTCGATCGCCGATTTCGACGATCTCGAGTCGTCGGAGAGACTCGAAGCGCCGTGTGTACTCGGCCAGTAGCTCGGCTCGACCGATAGCGAGGCCGAATATTTATATCACACCGTGGTAATCTATTGTGTATGCCCACGCTTACCGGCGGCGAGATTATTGCCGAGTATCTGGAAAAGGAGGGTGTCGAGTATTTGGTCGGTATCCCCGGTCACGGAAGCACCAACCTCCTCGATGCGTTCAACGATTCGGACGTTGACGTCATCCAGCCGCGACACGAGGAAGGTGCGGCTCACCTCGCAGACGGCTATGCGCGCGCAAGCGGCGATCCGCTCGCGGTGTTTACCTCGATCGGCCCCGGTGCGACGAACACGGTCACGGGCGTCGCGACGGCCTACGTCGATTCGATTCCGATGGTCGTCTTCACCGGTGCACCCCAGACCCACGAGTACGGCCAGGGAATTCTCCAGGAGATCGAACGCCAAAAGCCCGGTGACTTCCCGAGCGTGATGGAACCGGTAACCAAGAAGAGCTTCGTCGTCGACGACGTCGAGCGTCTGCCTCGAGTCCTCCGTCGGGCGTTCCAAGTCGCGACGACGGGTCGACCGGGACCGGTACACGTCGACCTGCCGATGGACGTACAGGGCGGTGCGGCCGACGTCGAGATTCCGGAACCGGCGGAGACGCGGACCTACAGCCGTCCGGGCGGTGACCCCGAGTCCGTCACCGAGGCCGCCGACTTACTCGCTGACGCTGATCGTCCGGTTATCGTCCCCGGTGGCGGCTGTATGCTCGGAGAGGCCTGGGACGAAGTCCGTGAACTCGCTGAACACCTCCAAGCGCCCGTTATCCCGACGTTTCAGGCGAAGGGGATCATCCCCGAGGATCACGAGCTGTTCGTCGGCTATGCGGGCTGGATCGGCTCGACGGCCGGGAACGAACTCGCGAGCAACGCGGACGTAGTGCTCGCGATCGGGTGTCGGTTCACGGATATGCATACGTCGTCGTTCGAACAGGGCGTCAGTTTCGAGATTCCGCCAAGCAAACTGATTCACGTCGATATCGACAACGAAGAGATCGGCAAGAACTACCCCGTCGAGGTCGGCATCCTCGGCGACTCGAAGGTCGTCACCCGACAGCTCCACGAGGCCGTGGCCGACCGAATCGACCCCGTCGGCACCGAGGACAACGAGTACTACGACGAGATCCAGCGGCTATGGGCCGAGTGGCGCGAACGCGTCGAAGAGCGCCACACGGACGAGGTACCGATGAGCATCTCGCGAGCGCTAGCGAGTTTACGGGAGGCGCTCGACCGAGACGGCATCGTCGTCTCGAGTGCCGGCCAGCCCCAGGAGGTGACGAATCCAGAGTTCCCCGTGTACGAACCGCGGACGAACATCTCCTGTGGCGGGTTCTCGACGATGGGATTCGGCGTCTCGGCGGCCATCGGTGCGAAGCTCGCGCGGCCAGACAGACAGGTCGTCGACGTCGAAGGCGACGGTAGCTTCACGATGTGCAACCAGGAGGTCGGATGTGCGGTCGAGCACGACGTCGACGTCACGTGGCTCGTCGTGAACAACGACGGCTGGAAGTCGATTCGGAACCTGCAGGTCGATAAGTACGGCTGGGATCGGGTCCTCAACACGCCGTTCGAGGAAGGCACCGACTTCGTGCAGCTGGCAGAATCGTTCGGCGTCGACTTCGCCGAACGCGTCATTAAACCCGAAACTCTCACCGCGACGCTCGAGGAGGCCATCGACTACGACGGTCCTGCACTCGTCGAGGCCGTCGTCGAACCGGACAACGCCGACTCCGGCGCTATTGTGACCGGGAACTGGGACCTCGCCGACCTCGAGACGGAACGGTAACGGCGATACGGACTCCTCGACGCTTCCGCGAACGCCGTCGATTTTTGTGATCTACCGCGGGATCGCTCCGGTATTCTTATACCAGACGCCGGTCAACGTCGTGGTATGCAATCCCTTGTAGCAGACGCACAGTGGGATCCGCGATCGGAGTACAACGTCTCGGACGCCGAACGAGACTCGAGGAAAGCGATGAACGCCTCGCAGGTGTGGCGTAATCCGGAACTCCGCGTGACCGACCGCGACCGGCCGACGCCGGACGACGATGAAGTGCTCGTCCGTGTTCGCTATGCCGGCGTCTGTGGTAGCGACGTGTCGATGCTCGAGACGGACGAGGACGGGTACGTCCACTATTCCGCGTATCTTCGCCTTCCGAACGTGATCGGCCACGAGTTCGCCGGCGAGGTCGTCGAGACGGGCGACGACGCGCAGCTATTCGACGAGGGGGACTTGGTCACCGCGGAGGTCACCGATTACTGCGGGCGCTGTAACATGTGCCGCCAGGGGTTTATGGGTCACTGCGAGAACTTCGAGCAACTCGGATTCACGATTCCGGGTGCCTTCGCAGAGTACGTCGCCGTGCCGGAGAAGCTCTGCTGGGACGTCTCGTCGCTGCGAGACGCATACGGCTCGGACGACGAGGTTCTTCGGGCGGCTGCGACGATCGAGCCTAGCACCATCACCTACCACGGCCTGTTTGCGCGGGCCGAGGGAATCCTGCCCGGCGACTATCACGTCTACCACGGCGCGGGACCGATCGGTCTGACGGGCATGAACGTCTCGCGAGCCGCCGGTGCCGGCGACGTGATCGCGTTCGAACCGTCCGACGACCGCCGCGAAGTCGCCCGCGAACTCGGGTTCGACCACGTGTATAATCCGATCGACCGCGATCCGGTAGCGACGATTTTGTCGCTCACGGACGGCGAGGGCGCTGACGTTCACGTCGAGACCGCGGGCGCAGTCTCGCAGACGTACCCCGTCATCGAGGACGCGCTGGCGGAGGGTGCGAACGTCGTCCACATCAGCAACGCCGGATCGGACCCCGGAATCGCGTTGCGGAAATACCAGGGCAACGGCGCACAGCTCTACGGCTCAGAGGGACACACCGGGCACCAGGTCTATCCGCGAGTGATCAGACTGATGGCCGCGGGACAGCTCGATACCCGTCCGATCATCACGTCGACGTTCGAGCTATCGAACGCCGACGATGCGATCCGACGAGCGGCCGAACGCGTCGACGGGAAGGTGCTCATCGAAATATAGCTGCAGCATAAGGTCGCGGTCGTACTCGAGGCCGTTCGTCACCGCCGCCGGCAGAAGACTGCGTTCTCGGGATAGTTCCGGTACGATCACAGTAGTCCGTACGACGGTGACCTCGAGTGCGTCGAATCGTCAGCAAACCCCACTGATTTATGGTCATTGCCCACACGGTTGCATGTATGGGCGTCGGATATACGACCATCATGTACGACCCAGCAGAGGTATTGTCCGAGGGCCTCGGTGACTTCGCCGCGTGTCGGTACGACGGCGTCGAAATCGGCCTCGGGAAAGTCGATTACATCGGCGTCGACTCGCTCCAAGACTCGCTCGAAGAGCGCGGCCTCGACATCTACTGTGTCATGGCCGGCTGGCTCAACAACGAAGACGATGTCGACGCAGCGGTCGACGGTGCAGGGATCGCGGCCGAACTCGATGCGCGCTTTCTCGGCATTCTGCCGCCGCCGCGGGACCAGGTGAGCGACGAGACGTTCGACGAGTGGCTCGACCGGATCTGTACGGCCGCCGCCGATGCCGGCGTCACACCGGTTATCCACCACCACGGAGCCGCACACATCGAGGGTCCCGAAGAGATCGAGGAGTGGCTTGAGCGCGCGCCCGACAACCTCGAACTGCTGTTCGACACCGCCCACTACTATCCCTACGGGGACGTGATCGACGGCATCCACCGATTCGCGGACGATATCGCGTACGTCCACCTGAAGGACATCGACCCGACCGTCGACTTTCAGGATCACGTCGACACCCTCACCGCAGGAAAGGTACAGTACGACAGCCTCTTCGTGTTCCTCACCTCGTTCGTCGACCTTGGCAACGGCGTCATCGACTTCAACGCCGTCGACGAGGCGCTCGACGACATCGGCTACGACGGCCAGTTCACGATCGAGATCGAAAACGAGCGCAACGACAGGCTTGTCCACGCAAAACAGAATATCGACCACTGGAACGACGCGACTGACATCTGAGGCCGACCCGGCCGCCGAAACAGAGCCACTCTCGATAGCCACACCGTCGAGGTTTCACACACGTCTTTAGTTGGCTTCCACATTTTCACGGCGTTACTCGAGCGAGTAGTATGCACGAACGACCGAGGTAGCGGTTCGGTATGCGACGACGTCGTGACTCGCCAGCAGAGAGCGGCCGGCGGTCAACGGTCGGTCTCGACCGCGAGCCGCTGTCCTCGATCGTGGCTGCGGACGAGTGTATCGAC
Organism: Natrinema sp. 74; assembly: GCF_046097095.1. Classification (NCBI taxonomy): domain Archaea; kingdom Methanobacteriati; phylum Methanobacteriota; class Halobacteria; order Halobacteriales; family Natrialbaceae; genus Natrinema; species Natrinema sp. 74. The sequence goes on along the minus strand of NZ_CP175699.1, from coordinate 707,050 downwards.
GATTCGCTGCACTGCCAGCGCATCGTCGAAGGAAACGATAGTATCGCTCTCACCGTCGATCGCGCGCAGGAACTCGTAGTTCTCGTGGACGACGGTGTGTTCCCAGCCGATCGTATGGCCGGCCGGCCACCACCGGTCGCCGTACGGGTCGTCCTCGCCGGTGACGAGAATCCGCTCGTACCCGCGGCGGTCGGCGTCGTACACCTCGAGTTCGTTGAGTCGCTCGAGGTCGAACCGGATCGCTCCGTCTGAGCCGATGATTTCGATCGCGTTCGTCGCCTTGTGTCCGGCGGCCATGCTCGATCCCTCGAAGACGCCGATCGCGCCCGATTCGAACGACGCCGTCGCGAGATACGCATCGTCGGTCGTCACCGGCAGTCGTCCGTCTCCGTCGGGTGCGGGCCGCTCGTCGACGAAGGTCGTGAGCCGTCCGCTAACATCGGCGATGTCTCCGACGAGCCACCGTGCGAGATCGATCGTATGCGAGCCGAGGTCACCGACCTGTCCGTATCCCGCTCGCTCCGCGTCGTTACGCCAGACCCACGGCTGCTCGGGATCGGTCTGCCAGTCTACGAGGTACGTCCCGCGGACGTGGCGGATCTCACCGAGCGCACCGTCCTCGATCAACTCCTTTGCCAGTCGAAGCGCAGGGACGTACCGATAATTGAACGCACACGCGGCGACGGCGTCGCTCTCCTGTGCGGCCGTGACCATCCGCTCTGCATCTTCGAGCGAGTTCGCGAGCGGCTTCTCACACAGAACGTGAACGTCCGACTCGAGGGCCGCGATCGTCGGTTCGGCGTGAAGGTCGTTCGGGCCGAGGTTGTAGAGGATGTCTACGTCGTCGATGAGCGTTTCCCAATCGTCCGTCGTGTGCGTAAACCCGAACTGATCGGCGGCCTCGGCGACGCGCTCCTCGGTGCGCCCACAGAGGACGTGTCGGTCCGTCTCCGGTGCATCCGGGAAAAACATCGGGAGTCGAGCCAGGGCGTTCGCATGGGCGTGGCCCATGAATCCATAACCGATGAAGCCGATCCGATGGGTCATCGGGGATCGCCTCCGCGAGCGGACGTCACACGAGCGTTCAATTCCGTATCGGCTCGGGCGCCTTCGAACCAGGCGCGCAGCTGTACACCCATTCCGGCCTCAGGACTGGGCCTGAGTGATCTGACGGAACGCATACTAACTCGGTCTGTCGCATCGTGCAAATAGATACCGGGACTCGCTCGACCGTCCCGCTACCGGACGGCGGTCGGCAAGTGCCATCTGTTAGCAAGCTATTTGTGGGAGGCCGAACAATCGTCCGACGAGATGAAAATCGGAGTCATCGGTGTCGGAGCTATCGCACAGATCATGCACGTTCCGTACCTCGCGGAACTACCCGAGGCGGACATTCACGCGATCGCGGATCCGGGCGAGAACGTGGTCGAGACGTTCGGAGACCGGTATAACGTTTCCCATCGATACACGGAGAGCACGGCGTTGATCGAAGAACACGCCGAGACCCTCGACGGAGTGGTCGTCACGACGCCGATGCACACCCACGCGGAGGTGGCCGTCGCCGCCCTCGAGGCCGATCTCCACACCTTCGTCGAAAAACCGGTAGCCGTGACGCCCGACGACGCCCAGCGGGTCGTCGATGCGGCCGCGAAGACGGACGCAGTCTGCATGGTCGGCTATATGAAGCGCTTCGACCCCGGTTTCCAGCGCTTCCAGTCTGAGGTGAACGACTTATCAGAGATCGACCTCGTGACGAGCGCCGTCATTCCACCTCACGTCGGTGCGGTCATCGAGGAGAGCTACGACATCGTCTACGCCGACCTCGACGATGGCTTCCTCGAGGAGAGCAACGCACAACGCCAACAGCAGGTCGAGGCCGCTATCGGAACCAACGACGAGACGCTCACGCAGGCATACGAGTACCACCTCGAGAGCATCTGTCACGACATCAACGCGCTTCGATCCGTGTTCGGCTCGGTCGAACGGATCGACCACGTCGACGTGTTCAAAGACTGGAAGTACGTTACTGCGCAACTCCGATACGAACAAGACCGCCGGTGTCTCCTAGAGTCCGGTGCGACCGATCGAAAATGGTACGACGAACGGATCCGCGCCGACGCCCCCGAAGGGTCGGTATCAATCGAGTTCTCGAACGCGTTCATCAAAAACACGCCGTCGGACGTCCGCGCCAAACTCGGCACCGAAAAGACAGCGGAGACGAAGTACACCCCATCGTCAGACGAGCCGTTCAAACGCGAACTCAGGCACTTCCTCGAGTGTATCCGTGGCGAAGCTGAACCACGAACACCGCCAGCAGAGTCCAAAGCGGATATCGAACTCATCGCGGACCTCTTCCGAACGTACGACCGTGACGGTGTAGCGAGTACCAGTCGATAAGCATCGGGTTCGCGGTCGCCTTCTGAACTGACTCACAACGACTGCCGCTAGAGACCCACGCTCGATACCCCTCTCGAAGTAGCGTCGAACGCCGCTGCGAGGACGGAACGTCTCCGGGACGGCCGTCGTAGTATGGGTGGCCCTGCGGTAACGTCGCCGCGGGGCTCGATTACTCCCACTCCATCCAGGACGGGTCTTCGCACCGGAGGCGGCGCTCGATACCGTCGATCTGCTCGATGTCTTCGTCGTCCAGATCGGTCTCGAGTGCGTTCAGGTTCCCACGGATATGTGCGGGCGTCTTCGAGCGCGGAATCGGAACGACACCGTCTTTCGACAACAGCCACGCGAGGCTGACTACGGCCTCGTTGACGTCGTGGTTCTCTGCGACGTCCGAAATCTCGGGCACGTCGAACACCTCCCCTTGTGCGATCGGGGAATAGGCAACGAAATACGCGTCTCTGCCCCGAACGGCCTCTCGGAGGTCACGCTGTGGCAAAAGCGGATGCATCTCGGCCTGAACCGCGTACAGCGACGTCTCGAGCAGGTCGTCGGCTAGCTCCAGGTCGGCCGGCGTATAGTTGCTCACGCCGATACGCTCGACCTGGTTCGCTTCGACGAGTTCGTTGAAGACGGGCAACACCGACTCGATGTCGTCTCGCCCGCGGGGCCAGTGGTGATAGAGCAGGTCGATCGTTTCGATGCCGAGACGCGAGAGACTTTCCCGGACGCCGGTCCGGACGTATTCGGGCGTCTTTTCCGGCTCCTCGAAGTGAGCGATTTTCGTGGCGATGAAGAGCTCGTCTCGGTCGACGTCGGCTCGTTCGATGGCCTCGCCGACCTCCTCCTCGTTCCCGTACAGGCGAGCGGTATCGAGATGGCGGTAGCCGGCTTCGATTGCTGTCACGAGAGCGTCAATGCCGTCCTCTCCGGTGAGACTGTACGTCCCGAATCCGAGTCCGTATGGGTTTTCGTCGAGCATAGTCGGATTAACGGACGAGCCGTCCTTATACCTTCTCGTCTCTGGCGGGAGTACACCGCGTCGGCGTCGAACCGACCGAACGGTCCGCTCTTTCGGTTCTATCTTCTCGGTCTCGTATTCCGCTTCCGACTGTTTTCGAGACGCAAACGGCCGTGAGAAGAGATTGCTGAACCGGGATTTACCGTTCCATCGCTGCCGAGGTTCGTTCCGGCTTTCCTCGTTCTCGCTGTCGGAGAGAGGGAAAATGCGTCTCGATCGACCGTTTGGATCTCACGAACGAATTCACTGATCCCTTTGTAGACGTCATATCGGCGGTAGAACTCCTTGTGATGATCGAGTGACCTTTGCAACTATCTCTCTGGGAGCCACGTATCGCTACCGGTTCCAGATTAGCAAGGTAGACACCGGTGGATTACACCCATACAACAGTAAATCAGTAGCGGCCGAGTAGGTTCTTTTGGACACTTCCGTGAACGGGAGTGGATGCGACCGCATTGGCGTTTGACGACCGCAAACAGAAACGGGACCTCTCTGAACGAGTTATCGGCTATCGTCGTTCACAAGTGGGTATCGGCCGTTTCGAAGGCGGTTTTCGAGTCTGACTCAAAAAGATAGACAACTGATTTCACTCACCTCTCTCGTAGTTGTTCGTTAGCACTGTCAACTGTTCGTGATTCCGGAGAGTCACCATAATATATCTGAAGTTACGGACTATCACGCCGACTTTCGCCGACCTTGAGAGATATCAGTATAGCGGTCGACCTCAATTTTCGTGACCTCACTCGTCTTTTGCTTTTCCGATTCTGTCGTCTGTTCGGTAGTATTCGAGACGTATGTTCGGTAACAGAAGGCCTTCAGCGAGAAACGTCAATACTCGTTGTAGAACGTCGAACCTGTTCACCTATCTATTGGTTCTCGATCATCCTTGAACGGCACCCTCTCGGCCACCGCAGAATCCGTCGTCTTTAAACTATCAAATTCCTGTTTGGTGCCGACATCTATAAATTTACTCTCAAATGAGTTAGCGTTGCTTAGTAATCGCTTCCGCTAAGCGGTGAGCGAACTCGGTATATCGAAACGAATCGTCTCGGCCGATTGACCACCGGCGATATCAAGACGAGGAAATGCGGCGTTCGTGCCGACGAACCCGCGATCACGGTGTTAGCGTTCACGAGCCCGATACTCGGGATGAGAGCGGACTCCACTTTCCGCCTGTATGAGTCGGACGATCACCGGAACCGGCGATTTTATGTGGGCGTTCTCTCTACTCAGCATAGGTGGACTATGCAATCCCATAACAGAGAAATCCAGCAGGATGTTAGAGAACTCGGCGCGCTGCTGGGCGACGTATTAGAGGAGCAGACGTCTCGACAGGGGTTCGAGACGGTCGAATCGTCTCGGCGAGCCGCGATCGAGTACCGCTCCGGTGAGCGCGACTCGCGCGACTCGCTGGTCGCGGACCTCGAGGGGCTCTCGCCCCATCACCAACGAGTCGTCTCGCGCGCATTCACGACCTACTTCGAGTTGATCAATCTCGCCGAGGAGCGCGAGCGCGTACGAACGATTCGCACCGACTCTCACGAGGGCACTCTCGCGGACAGCCTCGAGACCGCGGCCGACGAACTCGGCGAGGCCGACGTCGAGACCATCCAACAGATCTTGGACGACGTCCTCATCGAACCGACGTTCACCGCTCATCCGACCGAGGCTCGGCGCAAAACGGTCAAAGCCAAACTCAGAGACATCTCGACCTCTCTCGAGACGCTGGACGAGCGGCTGTTGACCGAGAAGGAAGAAGAGCAAGTCTGGCGGGACATCGACGCCGAAGTCACTAGCCTCTGGCAGACCCCGCAGGTACGCAACCGCCAGCCCGAACCCGAAGACGAAGCGCGCAACGTCCAGTGGTACCTCGAGAACACGCTGTTCGACGTCGTCGGCGAAGTCTACGACGAACTCGACGACGCCATCGACGCCGAAGTGCCGGCCGATATCGAGATTCCGAAGCTCTTCGAGTTCCGCTCGTGGGCCGGCAGCGACCGCGACGGCAACCCCTACGTCACCCCTGAGGTGACCGCCAATACGCTCGAACGCCAGCGGTCGGTCATCCTCGAGAAGTACCGCGAGCAACTCAAGCGACTCTCGGGCGTGCTGAGCCAGGACGGCAGCCGGATCGACCCCGGCTCGGCCTTCCAGGCCGCCCTCGAGCGCGACCGCGAGCGCCTCCCCGGCAGTGCTCGCACGGCCCAAGAGCGCTACCCCGACGAACCCTACCGCCAGAAGCTCAAACTCATGCGCGAGCGCCTCGAGCGCGTCGGTGACGTCCGCCCGGGCGGCTACGACGACGTCGACGACCTTCTCTCCGACCTCGAAGGGATCGCCCAGAGCCTGCGGACCAACGGGGCCGAGAGCGTCGTCGAAGCCCACGTCGACCCGATCCGTCGGCAGGTCGCCACCTTCGGCTTCTCGCTGGCCAGTCTCGATCTGCGCGACCACCAGCAGAAACACACTGACGCCATCGCCGAAGCCCTCGAGCGCGAGGGAATCGACTACACGTCGCTCTCAGAGGACGAACGCGTCGAACTGCTGACCGACGCCGTGTTGCAGGACGAGCCTGTGGTCGACCTGAGCGAGACCGAGGGGCTCTCCGAGGACTCGGCGCGCGTCCTCGAGCTCTTCGACAGCCTCGCCGACTGGCAGACCGAGTATGGCGTCGAGGCCATCGACACCTACGCCATCTCCATGACCGAGGAGCCCAGCCACGTCCTCGAGGTGCTATTTCTGGCCGATCAGGCCGGCGTCGTTTCCCTCCCCGAACACTCCGGAATCGACATCGTCCCGCTGCTCGAAACCGAGTATGCGCTCTCCGGCGCTCGCCGGATCATGGGCACGCTCTTCGAGAACGAAGCCTACAGCCAGGCGTTGGAGGCCCGCGGGCAGACCCAGGAGATCATGCTGGGCTACTCGGACTCGAACAAGGAGAACGGCTTTCTGGCGGCCAACTGGTCGCTGTACAAAAACCAGCGCCGGCTCGGGGAGATCTGCGACGACCATGACGTGACGATGCGGCTGTTCCACGGCCGCGGCGGCTCGATCTCGCGAGGCGGCGGCCCGATGAACGAGGCGCTGCTGGCGCTGCCAAACTCGACCGTGACGGGACAGGTCAAGTTCACCGAACAGGGCGAGGCCATCGCCGAGAAGTACGGCAACCCCCGTATCGCCGAGCGCAACATCGAGCAGATGCTCAACGCCCAACTCCGGGCGCGCAAACAGGCGATCGACCAGCCCGAGGAAGCAGTCCGCGAGGAGTGGCTCGAGGCCATGGGGACGATGGCCGACGCTGCCCGGCAGGAGTATCGCGACCTCCTTGAGAGTGAAGGATTCGTCCGGTACTTCGAACAGGCGACGCCGATTACGGTCATCGAGGACCTCGATCTGGGCTCGCGGCCGGCCTCTCGCAGCGGTGAGCGGACGGTCGAGGATCTCCGGGCGATCCCATGGGTGTTTTCTTGGACCCAGTCGCGGTGTATCCTGCCGGGCTGGTATGCCATCGCGACCGGAATCGACGCGTTCTTGCAAGCGGGCGGCTCGATGGAGACCCTCCAGGAGATGTACGACGAGTGGCCGTTCTTCCAAACGACGCTCGACAACGCCGCGCTCTCGCTGTCCCGCACCGAACTCGAGATCGCCGACCGCTACGCGGATATGGCCGACACGGAGCTTCGCGAACGGTTCTTCCCGCGGCTGACCGACGAGTACGAGCGGGCGGCCGCCCTCATCCAAGAGATCGGTCGACGCGACCGCCTCCACACTCGCGACTGGCTCGGCGAAAACTTAGAGCGGCGCAATCCCTACGTCGACCCGCTGAACATGCTGCAGATCTCCCTGCTCAATCAAACCGATCGGACTGACATCGAAGAGCGGACGCTGCGGCTGACGGTCAAAGGTATCGCCGCCGGAATGAAAAACACCGGATAAAAGAGACCGTCCGGTTCGGTCGCTCCTTCGACGGAAGAACGTCGAGCGGCCGATGCGGTCAAGATAGGGTCCAACGAGCTCTCCTTCGACTCTCTATAAATCTTCACACGACATGACATACGGCTATCGATGCGACAGGCTTCGACCGACACGTTGCTAGTCCACAATACTTTCAGTATCTAGGAATACAAATCATTTCATCATTTCGGTTGCAACCTCACTTGCTCAACGGACCACGTAAGTATTTACGACATCCGTTATTGAATATAGCACATGTCGCGGATGCCGAGCGCTCAAAGGGGTACCCTAGAGCAGGGAGGTCAAACGCTGAATCAAATTAGAACCCTACCTCGCTACTAATGTCCGACCGACAACCATACCCAGAAACGGATGCATCGTTACTCGCTGACCGCCGTGTTGAGTCCGCCTATCACAACGTCAACGGCGTTCGGTTGCACGTCGTGACCGCGGGTGATCCCGAGGATCCTCTGGTCGTTTTACTGCACGGCCATCCGGACTTCTGGTACGGTTGGCGTGACCAAATCATCCCGCTCGTCGAAGCTGGTTTCCGTGTGATCGTACCGGACCAGCGAGGTTGCAATCTGAGCGATGCACCCAACGGGATCGATTCGTATCAGATGTCAAAACTGACGGATGACATCTGTGAATTGATTCATCTCGAGGACCGGGAATCGGCACACGTTGTTGGACACGACTTCGGCGCATTCGTCGCCTGGCACCTAGCACTGTACCAGCCTTCGATAATCGAACGGCTCGGCATTTTCAACGTCCCACACCCAACGGTGTACCGAGAGACCGTACGTTCCAGCCTCCGGCAGATCTTCCGGAGCTGGTACGCCTGGTTCTATCAGATACCGACGCTCCCTGAATGGGTGCTGGGTCGGAATGACATGGAAAACATGGTTGCTTCGCTTGAAGTATCTTCTAACTCTGGAACGTTCGACGACGAAACGATCTGTCGCTACAAGGCAGCATGGAGGCACACCGGTGTCGGCCCGAGGATAAACTGGTATCGCGGGTTCCTTCGTTCGGACGCCCCACCGCGCAACACTGTTAGCCAGCCGACGCTGATTTGCTGGGGAGAAGATGATATCGCCCTCGTTCCCTCAATGGCCACCAAGAGTCTCGACTACTGTGAAGATGGTCAGCTACGGATGTTCTCTGATACTTCCCATTGGGTCCATCATGAGCGTGAAGAAGTAACTGAAGAGATGCTTCAACATCTCTCAGAACAGTAGTTGGCAATACAGAGCATCTGCGACCGAGTTCTTCTTTAGAATCGGCATGCGACGCCAGTACGTATCCATACTGTTTACACGGATGGCTTCAATCCAGGATTCGACTATCTCTTTGGCGTACTGGCGCTCCTCGTATGCTGCTACTGGCCTCCTCTCGTAGAGCTTCTTGCTCACGCTGTTCACGCCCTGTTCTGACCTCTCTCTATCCTCCACGGACACGGTAATCTCGTCCTTGCCACTCATGCAGGTATCACCACCGCCGTCCACCCACAAGGGCACTCGTAACGATGTTCCTCCGTTCCATCTATTAGGTTCGTAGTTGCCTCACCGCACTGGGATCTCCTCGCGCTTCTCGCACTAGTTGTCGTCGCTAAACAAGAGTTCGAGTAGTGTCCAAATTGCCTGATTTCGTACGAAGGCAAGCGATCCTATCCACTCCCCGACAGTTTCTATATTGGCGTTTCTAGAACAGTCTGTAATCAGAGCATTCTAGATATATGTCTGACAAGGCACTATTAGTGGTATTAGATGTCTATGGCGCTCGTATCTAAAATCGAGCCGTGTCGAAAGCAGGTATTTGGAGTAACGTCGTCCCGTCGACGAGACAAACGGCGTCACCGACACCGTGTTCCTCGCGTAATTCGGCGAAAAATGCGCGAGTGGAAGCAGTTCGTTCTCACGGGATCAAGCGTTATAGAGAGTTATTCATTTAAACTGGGATCGACAGCGGCACACAGCAATATCATTGGTCATCGAGGTAATTACGGTCTCATCGGCCACAACGTGGTCCACGGTTTCGTCCGTTCTGGGCAGTAGATTAGGTATATGAACCACTATGACCGATCGGATGTGCTCGCTCAATACCGAACGCCTTGAGAATAGCGACTGTATTCAAAAGTGATAACCGAATAGATAGAACTGCGTGTCGAGTCAAATCAACTACGGAAGTATCCTCAATCCATATAACTTGAACTAGTCTCGTCCACCCATTCGAAGCCAGTCAGTTCTAGCATGGATCACTCGGAAGACGAACCCCCTCGATCTATCTACATTTTCATATCGGTGGTTAAAATGCTATAAAGATAAATACCGGAGTCATCACTCGAGCGACGTCGAGAAGAGGTTCAGTCGTGAACTGAACATCGACGCTTCGTCGCTGAGCGTTTCACTGTCACCGTCACTGAGGTTCCGCTCACGCACGAACAGGACAGTCGTGGGTTCTAACGGGCCGTTGCCGGTCTGGTTCCGGACGACGTAGCCGTTGTATTCGTCCGGTTGTGGAATCTCCGGAACGGTCTCTCCGTCGGTGGGCTGAAGCAGTCGCACCGTCGTCTCCGCTTCCAGCGTCGAGATGACGTCAAACGTCGAACCGGCTTCGTAATCGTAGGTGAAAAGCAGTACGCGCTCTTCTTGCTCTTGCACCATCGTTATCCACCCCCGTTCTCGGTGGCTGTCTCGTTTGCCGTCTGGTTCCCTTCGGCTGTCCGCTTGTCTCTCGGTTCGCCACTGTCGTCCAGTGACGTATTGAGGAGGTTGAGTTCGGAACTCAGCACCGATGCCTCCGGTCCAATCGTCGTGCTGTCACCGCTGTTGAGGCTCTGGCCGCGGACGAACAGGAACGTCGTGATCCCTGCACCTTGGCCGATGTCGTACTGGATGAGGTGTCCGGACCACTCGTCGGGTTGGGCGATCTCCGCGACCGGTTCGTCGTCCACTTGCAGGATATCGACCGTTGTGCTTGCTTGCAGTTGTGCGACGACGTCGAAATCCGCCCTGGGATAGTAACTGTCTGCGAAGACCGCCACCTGATCTTGCTGGGCACCGACCGTGGCTGTGCCGAATGCGCCCGCTCCGAGTGCGAGTGTACCGGTGGCAAGGGCACTCTTCGCCATGAACGACCGCCTCGTGTCGCCTATCGTCTCTTGTTCACTCATGCTCCCCTCACTTCGGTAGTCCCCTTCTCAGGGGCGTTTTGACGGAAGTCAACAAGCAGTATAACAGGTACCGATCGTTCTCCCGTGATTGGTCGGCCGATAACCGATAATACAATATGACGTAGAGTCGGCGGCCGCTTTCTCGAAAGCGTCCGACCTCCACACAACTAAGCGGAACTACACATTTCTCTTCCTTGATTATTCCTGATAGGTATTGGCCCAATGCCAATTTTGTGTTAGCCACGACAGGACACTGCCGGCTGACGAGCACCCGGCGTTAGATCCGACGGTTCGCCCTTGTCGAGTATCCATCGGAGAGCCGAATCGATGTCCGTACGTTGCAGGCAACACACTCCGAATGAGAAATCGTAACGGAATCACTGCCGATTACCGTTTACGAGATTACCAGCGACGGAAAACTGCTCCGAATCGTTCAGATGGGGTGTACGATCGGTGGCTTACCCGCCGCAAACGGCTGATCGAATTCGAAGAGATGCTTTTTACTCGAGCGGCACCGAACCGTCAAGCAGTGCCATGGATTCTAACGATCGTGCCATCGTGAGTTTCGCGATGCTGTCCCACGCGATGGTACACACGTACGAACTCTCGATCCCGATTCTCATGTTGCTCTGGGCCGGCGAGTTCTCGATTTCGATCGGGTTCCTCGCCGTCGTGGTCTCTGCCGGCTACGCGATGTTCGGTCTGGGTGCGCTTCCGACGGGTATCCTCGCGGATATCTACGGCTCACGACTACTCATCGTCTGCTGTCTCGTTGGAATGGGCGTGTCGTTTCTCGTCTTGAGCGTCGCGCCGAGTCTCCCCGTCCTCGTCCTCGCGTTAGTCTGTTGGGGGATCGCTGCGAGTATCTACCATCCAGCCGGGCTGTCGTTGATCAGTACCGGCGTCGTCGATCGAGGTACGGCGTTTGCATACCACGGCATGGCGGGGAACGCCGGCATCGCGCTTGGCCCACTCGTGACAGCGCTGCTCTTGCTCGTCGTCGACTGGCGGCTCGTCACTGCTATCCTGTCGATCCCCGCGTTGCTCGTCGCGTTGTACGCGTTTCGCGCTCGCTTCGATGAAACCGCGGGGACGAAAGACCGACAGGGAGAGCCCGACTCGAGCGACGAGCCGTCGGCGACCTCGCTGTCGGAACTGTGGGCCGGTTCGAAAGCGCTGTTCGCTACCGGGTTCAGCGTCGTCTTCATGATCGTCATGCTCAATGGGCTCTTCTACCGTGGGACACTGACGATGCTGCCCGAGATACTCGCCACGTTTCTCGAGCCCGTTGTCGGCGATCTGCAGCTGTTCGCCCCGAACTCCCCGATGGCGGAGGAGTTCCAACCGTCACGGTTCTTCTATACGGGACTCCTGATGGTCGGCATCGGTGGGCAGTACGTCGGAGGTAAACTCACCGAACGAGTAGCGACCGAACGGGGACTCATGGTCGTCCTGGCATCGCTGTCGATCACCGCTCTCGCGTTCATCCCCGCAGCACGGGCCGGTATCATCTCCCTCGTAGTTGTCAGCGCGGCACTCGGATTTCTCCTCTTTATGATTCAGCCGCTCTATCAAGCGACAATCGCGCAGTACTCCCCAGCGGACACTCGCGGCCTCTCATATGGATTCACGTACGTCGGAACGTTCGGAGTCGGAGCATTGGGTGCTGCAATCACCGGGCTGATCTACGAAGAAATCGGTGTATTCGCGATGTTCGCGACGCTCGCCGGATTCGCGCTCCTCGCATCGGGACTTAGCTATTCGTTGCTCGCGAACGGCTCTATCAGGGGGGACTCGAGTACCGCGGAATCGGGCGGCGATTAGAACGTTCTCGCAACACCTTCGCGGAGAGCTGTCGTTCCGAACACTCTTCATTTGAGGGGTTGAACAGTCTATGCCGACGGTTATCGTCAACCCCTCGTGTACTATATCGCGGATTTGCGTCGTCCCGGTAGTCGGTTCCGACGACCTCCCGTACGAATTCGGTGCTATCTCGTTATATGATCTCTCTGGACGAGAGCGATAGGTACCTATTGTCCCTCGAACGTCCGTTTGTATCCACCTTCTCCCCATTTCGAGGTTCACATGACGTTCGGCCACCGTGTATACAATAGGTGACTGGCTCACATATTGAACCTATTGTACCTATTCCACCTATTATAAATGCTGGACACGGCACTCAAACCGGTCCAGTTACGACCTCCACTGAAGCGGTCGATTCCTGACAGTGATCGGCGGAACGTTATGCCATCCTGCTGGTCACGCTTACTAAATGGCACTGAGTGTTGGCTCACGTCTCTGATTGCCGTGGCTGACCGGCGATTGTCGCGAGGACGGCTCTCCGGTTTACATCACCATCGCATCGACGTATTCTGCCGCAGTCTGTCTCGCCGTCGTGAGCGCCTTCGTGTCGTCCAGGACCACCGCTCGAGTGCGAGCCCCGTCGACGATTGTCATCAGTGCACGCGTCACGTGGTCGGCGTCGACGTCGTCGAACACGCCTTCGTCGATACCATGGTTGATCGCCGCTTTGAGCATATACCGGATGTAGTCGTCGTTCTGATGAAAGCGCTCGCTGAACGTCTCCTTGTGTGGCGCTTGACTCCGCATTTCTAGGAGCGCGATCAGTATGTCTCGGTCGTCTTCGGGAACGACGAGGAGCTCGTCGAGCAGGAGTTCCAGTCGCTGTTCCGGATCGGTCGTTTCGACGTCGTGGATCGAATCGACGAACCGCTCGAGGAGAAAATCGAGAAACGCTGCGAGGAGTTCGTCTTTCGTGTCGTAGTAGTAATGAACCGCAGCGGTCGATTTCCCGTACTCATCGGCGATTCGCTTGATCGTGAGATCGGCATAGCCGTGGTCCCGAAGCGCCCGATAGGTCGCGTGCATAATCTCTTCGTTGGGCTCCGAGAAAGTGCGTTCCGATGGCTCGGCCATTGTGCCCCACGTATGCCTTTGGTCAGATAACGGTTTTGACGACAGAACTGACAGGTCTCCTTGTTATAGGACGGTTAGCCTTTCAGCAGCATGTCGGTCGGTATCACCGCTCGCAATCCGGAATGTCGTCTTCCCAAACGTTTTTGACTAACCAGTCAGTAAGTACGGTATCGACAGTTATGGACGACGACTCAGCTACCGAAATTTTAGAAGCGACTTACCGGGCGCTCTGCCGGCACGGCTACGCGGATCTCACGATAGAGGATATCGCCACCGAGACGGACAGAAGCGAGTCCCTTGTCCACTACCACTACGACAGCAAGGAGAACCTCTTCACCGAGTTTCTCGACTTTCTGTACGATCGGTTTACGACACAACTGACGTCAACAGGTGGTGCCACTCCACGCGAACGGCTGTTCGTGCCCATCGAAACGTTCGCCGCCGAGGAGAGTGCCCCTGGACGGGAGCTTCGAACGCCGATGCTCGCAGTGACAGCGCAAGCGCCGTACGACGATGCAATCCAGGAGGAGTTACGTACATTCGACGAGTTCCTCTTCGAACACCTTCGAGAAGCGATCGCGGACGGCGTCGATGCGGGCGAGTTCAACGAGCGCGTCGATCCGACCGTTGCCGCCGAGTTTCTCACTACGATGATCACGGGTGCACACGTTCGGCAAGTCACGGTCGATCACTCGACAGAACGGCTCTCCGAAACGGTCGCTCAGCACGCCGAGGCCCAGTTAGTTGAGGATGAGACGACGGAGGCGGTACACTGATGGGGGTGTATCATCGTATTAAGTCAGTCTTCAGAGGACCCGACGAGTTTGATCTCACCAGTGGCAGTATCGGGAAGCCGCTGTTCTTTCTGGCGATGCCAATCGTCATCACCAACCTCTTTCAGACGGCCTATAACCTCGCGGATACGTTCTGGCTTGGCCAGTACGATACGGACGCGCTGGCGGCGATCAGCTTCGCGTTCCCGATGGTGTTCCTGCTGATTTCGCTCGGCATGGGCATCTCAGTTGCCGGCAGCGTTCTCGTCGCCCAGTATACGGGCGCGAATAAGGAACGCGAAGCCGAGTACGCCGCGTCGCAGACGGTGACGTTCGCCGTTCTCGTCTCGATCGTTCTCGGCGTCATCGGCTACTTCTCCGTCGAGACGTTCCTGAGTGTCATGGGTGCCTCCACGGACGTGTTGCCACTCGCAACGAGTTACATGGAGGTTATCTCGCTCGGGCTGTTGTTCATGTTCGGATTCGCCGTATTCGTCTCGCTGATGCGGGGCTATGGAGACACGATCACGCCGATGCTCGTCATGTTCGGATCGGTCGTGTTCAATATCATCCTCGACCCGTTCCTGATCTTCGGCTGGACGGTCGTCCAGGATGCGCCGCTCGTCGGTACGGTCGGGTTCCCCGAACTCGGAATCGAAGGGGCGGCGATCGCGACCGTCTTCTCGCGCGCCCTCGCGCTCGTCGTCGGACTGGCGATCATGTTCCGTGGGAATCGCGGGGTACAGATACACCTCCGTGATATGGCCCCCGATCGTACCTACCTCCGCCGTCTCGTCCGAATCGGCGCGCCCGCGTCGGTCGAAGGAATGGGACGAGCGCTGTCGATGAACCTCCTGTTGGTCATCGTCGCGCTGTTTCCGGACACGGTGGTCGCCGCCTACGGAATCGGAACGCGCGTGTTCTCGGTCGTCTTCCTCCCGGCGATCGCGATCGCCCGCGGCGTCGAGACGATGACCGGCCAGAACGTGGGTGCCGACAAGCCGGACCGCGCAGAGCGGGCGGCAAAGCTCTCAGCGACGGTGCTCTTTATCATACTCTCCGTCGTGGGAGTCCTCGTCTGGTTCACCGCAGCCCCGATCGCCGGACTGTTCACGACGGATCCTGCTGTCGTCGAAATCACGTCTCAGTTCCTCCGCTACGTCGCATTGACGTTCGGGTTCATCGGCATCATGCGGGCCTACACGGGGAGTTTCCGCGGAGCCGGGAAAACGCTCATCGCGGCGGCGCTTTCCGTCCTGATGTTCGGCCTCATCCGCTTCCCGATCGCGTGGTTCGCCGCTGATCCGCTCGGTGAAACCGGCATTTGGCTGTCGTTTGCGGTCTCGAACGTCGTCGGTGCGGTAATCACCTACGCGTGGTATCAACGTGGGACGTGGCGAGAGGGCGACCTCACCGAAGGCAAAGTCGACCTCGATCGAACCACCGTCGACGCCTCTTCGGGGGGTGACTGAGCACGATGCGAGACGACCGATCCCTTGCGACCCGCCGAACGCAAATCGACGCCCGACTCGAGGCGGTGTTGCCAGCCACGGGCGAAGACGGGTTGGCGGTCGCTCGAGAAGTGATCGAAGAACCGGACGATCGGTGGTATGGCCTGCTCGTAACGGAGACGTGCGACTCGATGGCCGACACCGGCGATGTCGAGGCACCGCTCTCTGCGGCGGTCGCGATCGAGCTCCTTCGGGGGTATTTCCGCCTCCGAAGCGAGTTGCTCGTACAGCTCGCTGACGAGCGAGCACACTCGCTCACTCGCGATCCGACGACAGCGCTGTTGGCCGGGGATTATCTGTACTCGGCGGCGTACCGAAGTCTCGGCTCGAGCGCTCACACCGACCTCGCGGAGTGCTTCGAGACGGTCACGAGCGTGCTCACGACGATCACCGAAGCGTTCACCACGCTGTCGGTCGAGCCAGCGGCGACGTCACCCCCGCGCTCATTTTTCGACGAGACTGCGGGAAGTATCGGTGAGGGTGCTGCCGCGCTCGGTGCCGTGCTGGCCGGCGCGGACGGTGCTCAACGCGATACCGTGGCGCAGTTGGGACGGGGGTTCAGCACGGCGCGAGAGATCGATCAGTTTCTCGATCCTGAGAACGGAACGACCGAGGTCGTTTCCCCTATCGTGAACGAGCAGCGATTTCGTGAGCACGCCCGACAGAAACGGGACGATGCGCGTCAAGCGCTTCAAACGCTTTCGGCTCGCGTGGACGCGGAACCGCTTCGAACGCTCGTCGGCCCCGATGACTCGAAGACTGACCGAAACGATCCATCTCGCGAGAACGGCCAGTCGTGACGCTGAACGCCGTTCGCGTCGAATCGATGACCGAAATAAGTACTACCGTACATATCCTCTCTATTTCGGTGTGAAATCAGGAAAGAGTACGAACAATGGCTATCGAAACCAGTGACCGCGTGACATCGTACACGGAGCTACGAACGCAGATAACGGAAATACAGGCGCACGTCGGTATCGACGATACGAGTCGGCAGTACGCGATACTACTCGCTACGGAAATAGACACGCAAACGATTCCAATCCAATCAGCGACTCGAACGGCCGCCGCGTGTCTGCTCATGGCCTGCCGGTTCCGAGAGAACCCGGTACGCGCCACCGTGCTATCCGAGCGTACGTCGATCCAGAAACCGAAAATCCTCGGCGAGATGCAACGCCTCTCGAACGAACTCGATATCGCGATCCCCCTCGAGGAGGCGACGACGATCATCGAAGCGACGTGTCGAACCCTCGAGCTTCCGGAGGCCGCCGAAGAGCGAGCGATCTGCCTCGCCAAGTTCGACGAGACAGCTACTATCACGAGTGGCGTCTCCCCGTATACCTTCGCTGCGGCGGCCATCTACGTCGCCTGTTCGATCTCCGATATCGATCTCTCGCAGGAAGAGATCGCCTCGGAACTCGACGTCTCGACCGCGACGCTTCGCGATCGACGAGATGACCTGCTCGAAGCGACGGGAGGCCGGCTGTTCGAATGCCAGTTCCCGGACGTGACCAGCGACGCGGTTGACCTCGTCGAGTCGCTGCTCCGAGACGTTCGAACGGCCGACTGGGCCGCCAACAAGCGATTTCTGGGGCTGGTCGCCGGTGCGTGGATGTACGCGGCAAGACGGTACGATCTCGGTCTCACCGTCGCCGAGTTCGCATCGCATACCGGCATCAGCGAGGCGACTATTCGAGCGCGGTATGACGGGTACGTCGAGCATTTCGGTGCCATCTAGTGATCTTAAAGCGAGGGTACTGCGATCGCGCGGTGAGTTCGTCGGCACATCGACGTGGATTTGGGCGGAGCTAGTCTGACAGTCGGTCACTATCGATTGGCCCACGGGAGAAGACGTGCTGAGCAGTTAGTTGGACCTTGATTCTGCCAATATCCCGTGATACGCCGTCGGACGCACGGGGAGATATAAACCCCTCATGAGTTCATGCGATAACACGATAGTAGAACAACCCGCTTATAGTCCTCGTTGTACCACATCAAGTGCTATCTTCACTTTATAATATTAGAGGGAAGAAAGGACGATTCACGAACTCCTTTCAACCTATTCGACGGCAACAGACTACGGTAGAATACCGTCGTTCTCGCTCTCTCTAATCGGAATAATCGATGATCCCGTACAGTCGGACGTGCTGACCCGTTCAACTATAATTTCATACCGATTTCATATAGTGGTGCAGATAATACGGTCATCTGTCCGTCTACCGAATTCGAAGGAATAAATTTAGAATGAGTTCATTTGGCTACGCAACCAGTTCGAGTTCGATAACCGCCGATTCGATAACGGGGTGGGTTGTCGGTCCACGAATAATCGGCTCATCGTCGAATCACGCGGTATTGGTTTCCACAATAGATACTGACTGTTCCGCTACTGGTGCTGTCGGACGACCGGATCGTTCATGTAAATTTACACTGGTACTATCGTAATATATTGGATGAGAATCGGCTTCCCGAATTACGGAACGCTGCGGTTCCCCGGACGGGTTCGGACGGCTGACAGTGGCCAGCGGGATTTTAGAACCCGCTCGCAGAAGACGAACGATTGGAGGGGGTTCTCGACTCGATTCGCGAAACGCGCGTCCACCGCCCTCGCGCGAGCCGTCTCCGCGATACGAACTGCGACGATGGGTCGCTACCCGTTCGCTGAGGGCTTGAGTCGGTTCTCTTGAGAGCCGTCGCTGGATGGCATTCCCGTCTCTCACTCGAGTGGAGGTGTTCCGTATATCAGAACGGCGGTGACCTGAGTCAGTGCGAGTCGGCTCGAGTGAGGCGAACTGACGGAGGCAGCTACGGACAGGACCGGCCAAGCGGCTCGGGACCGTCCGAGACGGCTTTGCCGTCTCATGACGACGAGAGATCAAAGGGCGCTGCATCACGTAATCCTGGAAGTTATCGACCGTGTACGCTCTCACTTCCGACCACGTACCTCTCCGCTCGCCCGACGGGGATCGCGAGTCGAGACGCGCTATGCGTGGCGGTTGTGTGCCCTACGAGAAGACGGCGTCGCGTTCACGGGTCATATCGGCGGCCCGGCGAGCGCGATGTCGTTCCAGTTACTAGCGCGGGCACCCTATACGACGTCCTTCGAGTGCAGGTCGTCGATTTCGTCGGCGCTGTAGCCGATCGCTGCGAGGACGTCGTCGGTATGTTCGCCGAGCTCCGGCATTCGATCGGCGGTCGTCTCGAGGTCGGCGAACGAGATCGGGTTGTCGACGTACGGGATGGGACCGTCTTCGGTTTCGAGTTCCTGTACGAGATCGAGGTGTTCCGTCTGGGGGTGGTCTAGCACCTCGTCGAGCTGGTTGACGTCGCCCCACGGGATGGCGCTTTCGGAGAGCAGGTCGGCCCAGTGATCGCGGGGTTCGCTTTCGATAATCGATTCGATGTCGGACTCGAGTGTGGCTCGATTGGCGATCCTGCTTTCGTTCGTCTCGAAACGCTCGTCCGTGAGGAGGGCAGGGCGGTCGATGATATCGACGCAGAACTCCTTCCAGTGGGTCTCGCTGAGGATGGCGAAATTGACGTACTGGTCGTCGGCCGTCGCGTACGGGCCGTACGGCGTGATCAGGTGATGTCGCATTCCGATCCGTTCGGGGAGTTCGTCGTTGTGCCAGTACTTGTGGGGGAAATAGCCCAGCCATGAGAGCATCCCACCGAACATCGTCACGTCGATCTCGTCACCGTTTCCGGTCCGCTCGCGGTGGAACAGCGAGAGCAGCGTGGCGATCGTCCCGTAGGTCGCAGCGTTGATGTCGCAGATGCTGATCGGGATCTTCGCCGGCTCGTCGGGTGAGCCGTTCATCAGGATCGAGCCGGTCTCGCCCTGCATGACGAGGTCGTACGCCTTTCTGTCGCTGTACGGCCCGGTCCGCCCGTATCCGGAAATATTCAGATAAATCACGTCCTCGTTGTACTCCGAGACGGTCTCGTAATCGACGCCCAGCCGTTCGACGACACCCGGGGCATAGTTCTGGACGACTACGTCCGCCTCGGTGGCGAGTTCGGAGAAAATTTCCGAGCCCTCATCGGACTTGAGATCGAGCTCGATACTCAGTTTGTTTCGATCGACCCAGACGTGGGCCGACGAGTCCCCGTAGACGGCCGAGTCCCAGTGCCGGTTGACGTCGCCGACGCCGGGACGTTCGACCTTGATCACTTCTGCACCGAAATCGCCCAGCATTCGGGTACAGAGGGGAGCGCTGACACCGCTCTCGAGGCTGACAACGGTGATATCGTCTAGCGCGAGCATCGGTAATCGAGTGCCGGCGGCCACTCGTCCGTCGGGACGGTCCGTGTGAGCGCGTTCCTGCGGTCGAACATAGCTCCGCTTTCTCACCGGCGTACATATTCTTATCGGACGATATCACGTCTCGGCCCCCGCGGCCGCTATCGCCATAGCCCGCCAGTCGATCCGATGTCGGGGCACGGGCTGACATCCTCGAGTCTCTCGAGCGTACCCGAGCCGGTGTGCTAGCGCCCCGTGAACTCGGGCTCTCGCTCGTTTTTGAAGGCAGAGACGCCCTCGAGATAGTCGTCGGTCCTCGCAGTGGCTGCCATCGCCTCGGTCTCGGCGGCCAGCTGAGCCGGTAACTGTCGGGCGTACGTTTCGTCGAACAGGCGCGCGATGCGACCGAGCGCCTTCGTCGGCCCGTCCGCGATTCGGTCGGCGATCTCGGCGAGCCGATCGTCGAACTCGTCAGCGTCTGCGACCTCCGTCACGAGGCCGAGTTCGTCCGCCTCTGCCGGTGGGAGTTGCTCGTTGAGGAGGGCGATGCGCTTTGCCTCTTGTAGCCCGACGATCCGCGGCAAATAAAACGTCGAGGAGCCGTCGCCGGGCAGTCCGATGCCGGGATATCCATACTGGAGGTACGCGTCCTCGTGCATGACAGAGATGTCCCCCAGCAGCGCGAGGCTGAAGCCGGCACCGACGGCAGGGCCGTTGATCCCTGTTACGAGCGGTGTCTCTCCCCGTTTCAATTGTACGATGACGTCGTGGAGGGCCGACGCGCCACGGCGAATGTCCGCCGCAGCGGCTTCGTTCTCTTCGTCGAAGTCGGTGACGTTACCGCCGGCTGAGAACACGCCGTCAGATCCCTGTAGGACGATACAGCGCACGTCGTCGTCCTCGGCACAGTCGGTTGCGAGGTGCGTAAGTTCCGTCACTAGCGTGTCGTTGAGCGAGTTCATCGAACTCTCGCTCTCGATCGCTATCCAGGCGGTTCCGTCGTCGTGCCGAACGTCGAGGTTAGTGTAGTCGTCCATCATCTCACGTCTCTCCACCAAGGAACTTATCAGTTACGTTCAATTTGGGCGGTCGAAAACCCGTACCGGCTTTGTCTGGGGATCCCGCTACCGACCTCGCGGTAGCCGCTCGGTCGGCGCGGGTTCCGTCACACGATTCCGTTCGAACGGTACACTTTTCAGCGACGTTTGAGACGGTGTCCCTATGGTCGTAGCTATCGACGACATCGAGACCGTCGCGGTGATCGGGAGCGGACAGATGGGGCGTGGCATCGCCGCCGTCGCCGCGTTAGCGGGCTACGAGACGGTCGTCAACGATATCGACGAATCGCAACTCGAGGCGGCAAAAGAGCGCATCGAATGGTCGTACGAGAAGTCCGTCGAAAACGGGGCCGCGACCGAATCGGAGGCCGACGATGCGCTCGAGCGCCTCTCCTTTACTACCGAGCTCGAGGAAGCGGTCGGTGACGCGGACTTCGTCACCGAGGCGGCGGTCGAACAGCAGGCGGTCAAGGAGGACATCTTCGAGGATCTCGACGCAGCGGCTCCCGAGGACGCACTCCTCGCGACGAACACGTCCGGGCTCAACATCACTCGACTCGCGGAGACGACGGATCGCCCCGAACGGGTCGTCGGCACGCACTGGTTCAACCCGCCGATGCTGATGGACCTGGTCGAGGTGATCATGACCGAACACACGCCCGACGCCGTGGCCGACACCGCCGAGGCACTGATCGAATCGTTCGACAAAACGCCGATTCGGTGCAAGATCGATATCCCCTCGTTCATCGTCAACCGGCTGATGCGACCCTACGGTGAGGGGCCGGCGTGGATGGTCTACCGGGGCGAACACACCATCGAAGAGATCGACTCCGCGATGACGTACGCGGAAGGCTTCCCGATGGGACCGTTCGAACTCGCCGACTTCACGGGCGGTATCCAACTTCGCGTCGAAGGCGAGCAGGACCACCTCGAGGACGACCGGCCCATGTCCTACGACACGACGGTCTGTCCGCTCGTCCACCAGCTCTACGACAAGGGGCGGTACGGCCGGAAGGCCGATGCTGGCTACTACGACTACGACGAACGTGACGAGCCACAGATCCCGGTCGACGCGGGGCAGGGCTTTGACCCCCTACTCGTCTGGGCACCGATCGTCAACGAGGCCGCCAAGATGGTCGAGAACGATGTTGCCAGCGCCGAGGACATCGACACCGGCGCGCGCCTCGGCGGCAATTGGCCGGTCGGCCCCCTTGAGAAAGCAGACGAGGTCGGCGCTGACGTCGTCCTCGAGAAGCTGACCGAGGTCGCCAGCCGCCACGAGGACACGAACAAGCTCGCCGAGACGCTTCCCTGCGATCTCCTTGTCGAGAAGGCGAAGAACGACGAGACGTTCTACTGAGCGCTCTCGCTCGGCAGCGGCGTTAATCGCCCGAGTCAGCGTCTCCGTCGGACGTTTCCGCCGGTTGCGTACCCATTCCCTCGGGCCACCCCGGCGGCTTCGCCGCGGAGGGTTCAGCGTACTCGCGTTTTACTACCATCGGCGTGCGCTCCAAGCTCAACACGAGGTCGTCGTGTTGGTTGTACGCCCGCAGTTCCGTCTCGACGATCCCGACGTGATCGCGGGACTCGAGTTCGCGCTTCGAGAGGACCTCGCTCTCGGCGAAGATGGTGTCGCCGTGGAAGACAGGGTTGTGGTGGCGAATATCGTCGTACCCGAGGTTCGCGGTGGCGTTGACCGAGACATCGACGACGCTCATTCCGACGGCCGTCGAAATGACGACGAGCCCGTTGACGAGGCGCTCGCCGAACTCCGTCTGCTCGGCGTAGGCCTCGTTGAAGTGCATCGGGTTGAGGTTCATCGTCACGTTGGTCAGCCAGACGTTGTCCGTCTCGGTGATCGTGCGGCCGAAGGGGTGCTTGTAGATGTCGCCGACTTCGAAGTCCTCGTAGTAGCGGCCGTGCCAGCCCGCTACCAGTCGTTTGTCCGCCGCTGCGTCCGATTCGGTGGTGTCGTCAGTGTCGTTCGTCATCGGTGTGAATCGTTGGGGGTCGTTTTAGGACGGTTGGGAATCGTTTTAGTACGAGCGGGGCAGCCCGAGTACGTTCTCGCTGATGTAATTGAGGACGAGCTGTTGTGTGATCGGGACGATCCGCGTGAGCCGGGCCTCGCGGAAGTACCGTTCGACGTCGTATTCGCGAGCGACGCCAAACCCGCCATGGGTCTGGACCGCGGCGTCCGCCGCGGCGAAGGCCGCCTCCGCCGCCCGGTACTTCGCGGCGTTCGCCATCGCGCCGGTCTCCTTCTGGCTGGCGGTCTCGATCGTCTCAGCAGCACCGTACAAGAGGTGTTTCGCCGCCAGCGTCTCGGTGTAGGCCTCCGCGAGTGGGTGCTGGATGCTCTGGTTCGACCCGATCGCACTGCCGAAGACTTCCCGCTCGTTTGCGTACTCGATGCCGCGCTCGAGCGCGGCCTCGGCGAGCCCGACACACTCCGCTGCGATGGCCAGTCGCTCCTCGTTGAGGCCGTCCAAGACCTGATAGAACCCGCGCCCTTCTTCGCCAATGAGCCGGTCTGCGGGCAGTCGGAGGTCCGAGAACCACATCTCGTAGGAGTGGACGAAACCGCTGGCCGTCTTCGGAATCTGCTGGATCTCGAGTGCGCCCTGATCGTACGCGTCGTCGATGTCGACGAGGAACATCGAGATACCCGCCGTTCGTTTGTCGACGTTCTCGCGCGGCGTCGTCCGGGCCATCAAGACGAGGTAATCCGTCGCGTCGACTCGCGAAATCCAGATCTTCTGTCCGTTGATGACGTACTCATCGCCGTCCCGTTCGGCGCTGGTCTCGATCGACGTCGAATCGGAGCCTGCGTTTGGCTCCGTGAGGCCGAACGACTGGATGGCGACCTCGCCATCGGCGACTTTGGGCAACAGCTCCGATTTGAGGTCTTCGTCGGCGTACGTGACGAGCGGCGTGCTGTTGTAGATCCCGCCGTGAACCGCCTGCGCAGCGCTGAATCCGCCACCGTTCGCGGCGATCTCTTCCATCATGACGGCAACTTCCGACGTGGTCATGCCGGCACCGCCGTACTCTTCTGGAATCAGGATTCCCAGCCAGCCGTGATCGCTGAGCGTCTCGACGAATTCATGCGGATAGTCCTCGGCGTCGTCTCGTTTCCGCCAGTACTCCGCATCGAACTCCTGACAGATCTCCCGGATGCTGTCCCGGACGAGCGTCTGTTCGTCGGATAGCGGTATGCTATCCCGCCACGAGTGAACCATACCAATTCACGACCGAGCGAGACCATAAATCATGTGAAAGCGCAGACGGCCGGGGCGGGCTCGCAGCGTTCGTAAGCAACCGTCACTCTCCTGAAAGCGGAGCGGATGCGTCGTTCGACCATTCGGAACGCACGGCTCGAGCCGGCTGCAAGCGAGTTTCCGAAGTTCGTAGCTACCTTCGCCGCCAACGGAGGATACCAGACGAGGGC
Source organism: Natrinema sp. 74 (assembly GCF_046097095.1). Taxonomy (NCBI): domain Archaea; kingdom Methanobacteriati; phylum Methanobacteriota; class Halobacteria; order Halobacteriales; family Natrialbaceae; genus Natrinema; species Natrinema sp. 74. Next base: position 682,536 of record NZ_CP175699.1, on the reverse strand, counting down.
GGTGGGGCCGCGACCCGTTCTGCTATCCGGAACGCTTAATGCGGTAACTGCGATAGCGGTTCGCATGACCGAGTCCCACGATCGCGAGCGGGTGAAAACGACCGAAACCGCCTTTCGCATCGTCGAGTTGCTCACGGAACGAGACGGCATGCGGTTGTCCGACCTCGCTCGAGAGCTCGATCTCGCCAAGAGCACCGCTCACCGGCATTTATCGACCCTGACGGCGCTCGAGTACGTGACGAAGGAGGACAACGTGTATCGGACGGGATTGCGATTTCTCGAGATCGGTGAACAGACGCGGACGCGATCCGACGCGTATCAGTTGGCGGAAGAGAACGTAGCGGACTTAGCCGCCGAGACCGAAGAGCGGTCACAGTTCATTGTAGAGGAGCACGGTGAGGGAGTCTACATCTTCAGAGCAACCGGGGACCGGGCCGTTCACACGGACTCGGAAATCGGGAAGCGGATCCCGATCCACGCGACCGCGGCGGGGAAAGCGATCCTCGCCAGCCTTTCGGACGAGCGCATCGAGGAGATCATCGACCGACGGGGATTACCGTCGTTGACCGAGCACACGATCACCGACGAGGAACACCTCTGGACGGAGCTAGAGGAGGTCCGCGATCGAGGCTACAGCATCAACGACCAAGAGAACACGAACGGACTGCGAGCGATCGGCGTCCCCGTTCGATACGAAACCGGCGAGCCGCTCGGCGCGTTGAGCGTCTCCGGACCGACGCATCGGTTCCGGGGAACTCTGTTCGACGAGACGCTCCCGAAGCTCCTCCTCGGCACCGCGAACGAACTCGAGCTCAACATTCAGTACTCGTAACTCGACCCGGCCTGTTCCGGCTGTAGACGATTCGTTCCGTCGTTCTTCGTCCGCGCGTTCGATCGATGGATCGTGTCCACCTCGATCGCCAGTGTGTGAACCTCTCACGCCCAGAGGGGAAGGTATATGTGGCCGTCTCGCTCCTATGTGACCATGGCGACGGAATCCGCTACTATGCAGTGTTCGGACGTTGCGGCGTTCGTTTCCGCCCTGTCCTTCGAGGATATTCCCGATGACGCCGTCCGTCTCGTCGAGCGGGCGGCTCTCGATACGGTCGGTGTTACGCTCGCCGGCACCGGTACCGATACCGCGGCGCGAGCCGCCTCAGCGGTCGGGTTCGACGACGGTGACACGACCGTGCTGGGCAGTGACGGATCACGACCGCTCTCTGACGCGGTATTCGTGAACGCGACGGCCGGCCACTGTCTAGATTTCGACGATGTCGCGCTAGCAGCGATGGACGGCCACCCGAGCGTTCCGATGGTCGCACCGCTGTTGGCCGTCGGAGAGCGACGCTCGGTGACCGGTCGAGATCTCATTACCGCGTACGTCGCCGGGTTCGAGACGCAACGATACGTTTCACGGCCGATTAGCCCCACACATTACGAAGACGGCTGGCACGCGACGTCGACCGTCGGGACCTTCGGGGCTGCCGCGGCCGTCGCACGGTTACTCGAGCTCTCCGACGCGGAAGTCGCTCACGCGTTGAACGTCGCCGCTTCGATGCCCGCAGGACTCAAACGCAACTTCGGCTCGATGACGAAGCCGATTCACGTCGGTCAGGCCGCGCGATCGGGGACGACCGCAGCGCTGCTCGCCGCGGAGGGTGTCACCGCCGATGACGCCGCCATCAGCGGCGACCGCGGGTTCCACGACCTCTATAGTAGTACCGAGCCGGCCGTCGACCGCCTTCCCGACCTCGGTTCCGACTGGGCGCTGGTCGAGGACGGCATCGACGTCAAGAAATACCCGTGCTGTTACTACACGCACGCCGCGATCTACGGTGCGGCCGAACTCGCGGCGGAGCGAGATGTCGACCCGACGGAGATCGAAACGGTACACGTGACGGCATCGCAAGGCGCGGCCGACGCACTCCACCACACGGACCCCTCGACAGGGCTCGAGGCCAAGTTCTCGATGGAATACGTCGTCGCCCGCGCGCTCGTCCACGGTCGGGTCGGCTTGGCTGCGTTCGACGACGACCGAATCGACGACCCCGACGTACAGCGCGTCCGAGAGCGCGTCTCCTTCGAGACGGATCCGACCGTCGACTACGATTCGAACGCCGCACAGATCACTCTCACCACGTCGTCAGGTACGGAATACGAACGCGTTCGAGATCGTCCCCCGGGAACACACGCCGACCCGCTCACCGTCGATGAACTCCACGAAAAGTACCGCATGTGCGCCGACCGCGTACTGGACTCTGATACGACCGAAGCGACCCTCGAGATGCTCTCCGACCTTCGCACCGTCGAGGACACGACCGAACTGCTCGCGCACTTCTGATCGGTGTTGCTTCCTCTCGTCGGGCTCGATCGTACGTCGGTCGGTGAGGGATCGCGCCCCAGGATCGTCTCGGCGACCTTTGACGGCGAATCACCGCTTCGAACGACGATGCGACTGTCTCTCGCTCAGTCGGGAGATACCGTGCTAGTTGCTACAAACGATACGTAAGCGGAGACTGGTCGCGACGCGAGACACAAACGCCACGATCGAGGGCTTTTATGCGGGTTTGATGGCGTATCGCACCGCTCCGAACGCTACGTCGCCCGAACAACGACCGTCTCTGTCATAACCGTTGTTCTTGTGTAGTTGTCCAAGTGTAACGAAATAGCATTCTGAGAATGTGTTTATACATCGACAGTGACGGAGATAGACGCCAGACAGTTCGAAGCCGTCGGCAAGTCCGCGTCGACCGTCCGCTTCCGTACAGGGTTGCCGTCGGAGATGCACCTGAACCGATTTCCGTTTCCCGCTTATGCTTCCGTTAGAGCGGACCGAACGAGGGCATGTAGTTGCTCCCCCTGTCCCGTCGTTGCCGCCTATATCTCCGTGATAACGGCGTGGTCCCCCTCGATAGCTTGCGCGTCCTCGTCGAGCAGCGCCACGACGAGATACGGCACGTACGAGTGGAAATACTCCACGACCGCCGCGATCCGCTCGGAGTCGATCGCCTCGAGCGAGTCGAGTACCATGAACGGGACCGTCTCGTAGACGTCGTGGACGAGATAGCCCGCGAGCGCGAACACGAGGCCCGTCACTTCACGTTCGCTTTCACTTAGGTGATCGATCGTGTCCTCGTAGGCCGCGCCGTCATCGGTGCTGCGCACGATCTTAAGGTCGAACGACGATTTCGATACTTTTCGGCGTCCCTCGCGGACCTCGCGTTCCGTCCGATCGATCCAGATCCGATCGAGATTGTCGTAGCCGAGCGTTTCGCGGAGGTTCTCCATGTGCTCGTTGAACGCTTCAACCGCGTCCGCTTCGATCTGATCGATTCGCGTGCGTAGATCCGTCAGTTGATCGGTGGCGTCTTCGCGACGAGCGTTGAGGTCTTCCCGCTCGGTGAGCCGACTCTCGATCGTGTCGATCTCTTCTTCGAGTTCCTCTCGCTTTTGCTCTTTGCGCTCGAGTTTGAACTCGAGCTGGTTGACCTCTTTATGCTGCTCGAGGACATCGCTGTAATCCTCGGTCTCGAGGCTCTCGACGTCGGCCTCGAGGTCGTCGATCTCGTCGGTGAGTTCCTCGCGGTCGTCGGTGAGCTCCTCGACGCGGTCACTCCGGCGCTCGATCTCGTCTTCGGTCGACGTGAGGCGTTGCTGCGTCTGGCGATACTCGGTTTGGTTCTCGTTGATCGTCGAGACCGTCTCTCGCCGGTCGCTCAACTCGCCGTTGAGCTCGGATCGCTCCTCGAGTTTCTCCTGTCGAGTGCTCCGGAGTTGCTCGATGGTCGTTTCGATCTGTTCGCGTGCGACCGACGAGCCACACGTCCAGCAGGTGACCGTCTCGGAGTCTTCCAAAAGCTGGTCCGTTATCGGCCCCTCCTCGTTTCGCTCTTCGGCCGGCAGCATCGACTCCTGTTCGTCGAGGAGTTGCTGGTTGAACTGGATCGTACTCTGGAGTTGCGAGATCTCCTCGGAAAGCTCCGCCTTCTCGTCTTGCAGCGTTTCGATCTCGTCTTCGATCCGAGCGACATCGGTTTCGTCGCCCGTCGAGAGCGACTCGAGGCGCTCCCGGATGTCGCTTCGCTCTTCCTTTAGCGCCTCGATGCTCTCGCGTTCGGTCTCGATGCGGTCGCGAACGCGCTCGAGTTCGGAGCGCGTCTCGCGGAGTTCCTCGAGTTTCGTTTCGAGTTCGGACTGTTCCTCTCGGCGCTCCTCGACGTCGACGTTCGTCTCCTCGAGATCTGCCTGCGCCGTCTGTAGTTCGTCTCGGAGCGTCTCGATCTCGTCGGTGACTCGTGTCCGCTTTGCTTCGAGATCGGGGAGCCGTTGTTCGAGCTCTTCCAGTTCGTCGAGTTGCTCGTCGATCTGTCGCTTCCGTTGTTCGTACTGCTCGATCTCGGCCTTGATCGCGCTGGTGTCGACCGGCTGCATGATCAGTTCGCGGAGGTCGTCGCCGCGAGCGACGGCCTGGCGCGCCTCGTTGGACTCGAGCAAGAAGGCGAACAGATCCGCGAGTTCCGGGTCCTCGAGGTAGGGTTCGCCGTCGGTGGCGATCGTCCCGTTTCGGCGCTCGAGCGTCCGGCGGTAGGTCTCGTCGCCGAACTCGAGCGTTGCACGCCCTTCGTTTGCGTCCGCCTTGAGGCTGACCTGATCGCTTCCGAGCGCGGCCATGATTGCCTGCAGCAGCGATGTCCGGTTGGTCGCGTTTCGTCCGGAGAGCACCGTCACCCCTTCGTGGAAGGTGACCTCAGCGTCATCGATGCCGCCGATATTGGTCGCAGAAAGCGTCGCTTCCCGCGGAACCTCTTGGCTACTTGACTCTAATCCGCTTTCCATGGATATCCGTAGTCGCTCCTCTTACATAGGCGTTCTCATCTCATTTAAAGACTGCATCCCGTTTCCGCACCTACTCGATTACTAGAACCGACAGTTACTCCCCACCAACGTTCTCTTTCTGGCAGTCACAGGACCGGTTCTCGAGGAGATCTCTGACGGTGTACTCCCGGAAACAGTCCTCACAGGTCACCGTGACGGAGACGTTCACGGTGAACTCCCCGATGTCGAGGATATCCTTGCGCTCGAGTCGGTCGACAGTGTCCGTCGTGACCGCTGCGGTTCGATTCTGGAGCGCACCGAGTTTCTCTTCGCTCCGCTCGAGTCGTTCCTCGTCGCTCGGCGTCTCGACGGACGCCTCGAGACAGCCGGTTAGATGGTTATAGACCGTCTGGTGGGAGACGAAGTCCGACTCGACTTGTTCGACTGGGACGCCATCGCGTTGAAGTTCGTTCCGCGTCTGTACTCGCGTCCCGCTACTAACGTCGTCGTCAGTGAGGAGTCGGTACGTGTTTTCGATCTCTCCCTCCTTCGGTGGAATGTCCGCGTTCGTCAGCGCTTCTTCCAGAATTCGCTGATTCACGTACGTAGCGAGTTCGCGCGTACTCCGCTGTTCGTCACCGTCGCCGGTCCAGTACGCAACGAGGTCGTCGTCGAGGTCTACCAGTCCGTATCCCTCAGTAACGCGCCCGATCTTACACCCACACGGTGTTTCGGTGTCCGCAGAAGCGGTACGATCAGCCATTACGCCCTCTAGCAAGGGGTGAGTTAAAGGTGTTTCCATCAGAGGGGTTCCAGACAGCTCTAGATCATATCCTATTCTATGTGGATGTATTGATTGATAGTAATATCCACACTTCGGCTCGTATATCCCTTTCAAACATGCTCTTCTCCAAATATACGTAATAAACTCTCAATATACATCGCACTGTTCTCAGCCAGCATACGATTGTCGAACTGTGGATATCACCGGTGGCTCGTCTTTGCATATCCACCACGGACGGACCTCCGTCGCTTATCAGTGTACTGTAGAACGATCACGAGAGAAATCGTTGAGAACTGCCGGACGCCGAGCGGTGTTTACAGATGTATGCGTGTAACAATTTCGCTGGTGGTGAGAGAGCGACGAGTCGAGCGAACGTATTCAGTTACCGAATCGTACGCCTCACTCGCGCTCCTCGCGGTATTCGCTGTCCGCGCTCGGGCTCGTTGGGTGTCTGCCTGCATGATACGGGCGATGCATTATCCATCGGTCAGGCCGGTTAAGAAACACCCACTGAGTTTAGTATCGATATCGCAACCTTCTCATCACTTTTTAATAGAGTTTATACCACGAACGGATTCGGATAGGCCACCGCCTTGCTTGGCCGACCGAACCGGACAACCGGTGGATTTAGAAGTAGCCATGAGATCCGACCGACTCGAGCCGTGGGGACAAGGAAACCGGATTTTAGAACGCAATATGCATCTTCGACGCCTCTGATCCCGTTTCAGCAGTGGCGTTCGTTCGTTACCTCTCGCATACGAACGCCAATGGCCTCGCCCGACAGTCTATCGCAAATAGCGATGGAAGTACGATGTATAGCACTGCAGCAGCGATCAATGCCGGCATTTCGGGGGTTGCTCCATCGACGTTGACCTAGCCTCGCTACGGACGATCTCGAGTGTGATACGGGATCTCGTCTATTTGGAAGTCAATGTGATGATGGAATAGTCTGTTAGTTCACTTTTTGAATGGCTCGTCCTAACAACTTCTATCACGTTTTCCTATATTGTCATGCAGTATCACACACTTCCGGACGAGTCACTGTTTGCGAATCAACCTCGTCGGTGGCAAGCGGGGTGCCGTATTGCTATCACGGCCGAAAGCAGAGTTCTCAGCTCGATTTCCCCGCGCGAGCGCTATCGAACGTTCGAACCACGCTCGCGGCCTGCCTTCGGTCGACCCAGGGACGATCGTGGTCCAGAGCGTCGGCGCTATTTCAGTAGCCTTATACGACCCTCGGTGGCAACTCCAATATGTACGATCTCACAGGCTTCCAACGTGACCTGTTGTACACCATCGCCGGACAAGACGACCCCCACGGGCTCGCGATCAAAGAGGAACTCGAGGACTACTACGAGAAAGAGATCCATCACGGTCGCCTCTATCCGAACCTCGACGAAGTCGTCGATAAGGGACTCGTCGAAAAAGGCGAACTCGACCGTCGGACGAATTACTACACGATCACGGCGCGGGGCCGGCGTGAACTCGAGGCTCGCCGAGAGTGGGAAGACCAATACATCGACGACTTGGTCTCGGACGCAGAGTGACGGCAGGACGTGCTCGGTTTCGGCTACTACCGTAGCGCGGGGTTCGGCGTTCCCTCGTCGAACGACCCTACTCGAGAACGACACTGCCCGCGACCGACGAAACCGACACTGTTTTTTGAGCAGTAGGGCTGGGAACCGATCGACTCTGTTCGCTCTCGGTATCGGCTCCAAACGGTGAGTTCGGTGACGATGACGAACTTGTCCGGCCCGGGCGTTCGGCCCGCAGACTCGCGACTCGAGGAACCGGCGACCACGCTGTTGCGGCCTGGACTCGCGTGGCGCGTCTTCCGGCCGTTCGGCGACGGCGCGTCTCTAGTTGATCGGCTGGTGGATACGGTGCCGTTCGCGGGTAGGTGAGTCCCCGTTAGACCAGTCGAAGACGCGGGGAGTTTCGGAACCAGACTGGCGGTGGTGATACTGGCATTCGGCTTCAGCACCGCGTCGGACACCACGAAGTCGGCTCCCTCGGCAAGCTCGTGGCCTCAACCGTCACTCTTCAACCATGACGAACTCGCCCATATCGTCGACCGTTCCGACGGGCGGTGCGCCGATCATCAGCCAGCGCTGTTCCTCGCCGGTCTCGTTGACGAATTTTCGAGGGGTCTCTGCCGGGAGTCGAACGATCCCACCCTCGGGAACGTCGACGAGGTCGCCGTCGACGGTTACGTGCCCGGGGCCGTCGAGCAGGACGTACACCTCCTCTTGGGACTCGTGTTTGTGATACGGTCCCTCGTCGCCGGGCGGGATCGTACAGGTGTTGAGGCGCATCTCCTCGCACCCGAGCGTCTCGGTCAGTTTCCCGAATTCCATCTCCGACGTCGGGTCCGGGTTCGAGTCGTGAGCGACCGTTTCGACATTCACGAAGCCGTAATCTTCGGACATCGTCATCGCGTTCATGTTGTTCGCCTGACTACAAATACCTATCTCCGGGCACAGCGTCTCGGTTACGGAAAACCAGACGACTCTCAATGTCTGCCACCTACTGGGATGTCCCGTTCGTTTTGTTCCGACCGCGAATAGCGCTCATCCGACAGCAGGGCTTAGGACGGCCACGCACCGCCGTGCGAGGGTCGACAGCGCATCTGCATGATCGACGGGGTCGTACGAGACCTAATCGTTGTGCGAGGCGTGGAGTTTCGTTCTATCACGGAATGCCGTCTCGATTAAGCTTCGAGACCGAGCCAGTTCACAGGGACACCCTAAGATGGACGCGCAACCGGCCGACGCATCGTGAATCCGAGTCGAAAGTCTGGCGGTGGTCCCGCTACCCTCTCACCGAAGACTGACGCTGACGTAATCGGTTTCGGTGTACCCGTGTGGTTATCCGCATAGAGCACGAACCGATTACATCGATGCTTGGCTATGCTTGTATGAATCTCACACTGAGAGAGCACGAGCCGCCGCTGCGATGCAATCGCGGGATGCAAAAGAAAACCTGGGAATCTCGAGGTCTAGACTACGCATCCGAACTCGCTGTGCAGAACTTCGCCGACCTGTACGACATTCTGCGCTGGAACGTCGACCACGACATCTACTTCTATCGCTGTACGTCGGAGTTGGTACCGTGGAACTCCCAGTTCGAACTGACCGAACTGCCGGACTACGACGAGATCGCTCGCATCGCCGCCGATTGTGGTCGGCTCATTCGAGACAACGACGTGCGATTCACATTTCATCCGAGTCACTGGTGCAAACTCGCCAGCGAATCCGCCGATACCGTGGCGAACTCGATTCGCGATCTCGAAATTCACGGCTCGTGGCTCGACTTGCTCGGGCTCCCTCGAACGCCGTACTACAGCATCAACGTTCACATCGGCGCTCACTACAACGACAAGGAGGCGACGGCCGCTCGCTTCCGAGAAGCTGTGGACCGTCTCTCGCCCGCCGCCCGCAAGCGCTTAACCGTCGAGAACGACGACAAGGAGGGGCTCTGGAGCGTCCCCGAATTAACCGAGGCGGTCGCAGAGCCGCTCGAGGTGCCCGTCGTCTTCGATTACCACCACCACCAGTTCACGAGCCGAGGACTCACGTACAGAGAGGGCTTCGAACTGGCCGCGCAAACGTGGAACGACGTGCGACCAATTGCACACTACTCCGAGCCCGCGCAACTGTATGGGCAAGACGCACGTCCACAGGCACATGCTGAGTACGTCTCGTCAGTTCCCGACTGGCTTCTCGACGGTGCGGACGTGATGCTCGAGGCCAAGTCGAAGGAGCGAGCGTTGCTTCAGTACCGAGACGGAACGGAGCCGGCCGTCGGCACGTCGTAGCCGAGACCGACTCTTTCGAGATCGGTTCGCGGTGAGACCGGAGGAAGCGATCGTATAGGAGACGCTGTTCCTTCTTTGGGCGCTCTCTTACTCGAGATGCCCACTACTGTAGCGCCATAAACGGCTCGTTCCCCGGTCCGTTCGCTATGCTTCCCCGTTCGTGGTTTTTTGCAGTTCCAGACATTGCTTGTAGTTTCGCGAGCGCTTTGTTCGGCTTCCATGAACGTCTGTTACGATCCTAATTAGTGGCGATTCGACTCTGGTGGCAACTCCGCCGAACGCGTTACTCGGAGACTTGTCCCGGCCGGCGCGGGACCGAGGGCTCTCGTTGCGACTGTCCCGCCGATTCCGTCGACCCTGTGTCGAACGACGGTTCGTCGGCCGTGTCCATTCCCACGAATCCGCCGAGAGATCGCTCTCGAGACCGCACGATCATCGCGTCGCTGTAGATTCCGATTCTCGGACCAGGTGGTTGTCATCCAGCCTGTGAATGCTGAATGTTCGCGAAGCCTGCTCCCTGTCCGTGAGTCCGGTTCTGAGGATAGTAAGACGTACGCTACACAGACTGAAACGCACCGATCAGCATATTAATTAACGCGGACTACCGCTACCGAAATGTTGCCCGAGTCGATCACCGTTCATTTGATCGGAGATTCCACGATGGCAAGGAAATCGGCGAATGAACGTCCCGAAACGGGCTGGGGAACGCCGTTCTCCCGACGCTTCGATGCCTCGGTAACCGTGACAAACCACGCCAGAAACGGACGCAGTACCCGCACCTTCTTGGAGGAAGGACGCTGGGAGCCCGTGGTCCGTCGCTTAGCCGAGACCCACTACGTGTTCATCCAGTTCGGCCACAACGACGAGGTGCCCTCGAAAGAACAGCACACGACCGAAGAGCGGTTCGTCGCCAACCTCGAGAAATTCGCCGAAGAGGCGCGCGGGAACGGGGCACAGACGGTGCTGCTCACGCCCATTGCGCGCCGTCACTTCGACGAGGAGGGAGCGCCAACAGACACCCATCGGGTCTACTCGGAGTTGGTACGAGATGTGTCACGGGCACGTGACGTCCCGCTCATCGACGCGGACGAGCGGAGTCGGTCACTCCTGCGTGAACTAGGGCCGACGGAATCGAAAGCTCTCTATAACCATCTGCCGCCGGGTGACCATCCCAACTATCCCGAGGGTGTCGCCGATGACACGCACTTCAGCGAGTACGGGGCTCGCCGCATGGCCGAACTTGTACTCGATGGGATCGAGGAACTTGACCTTGAGCTAGCCGCCTACATCAGACAAGACGACCGGTGACCATCCGTCCGTATTACGGGTGCTGGTCCGCGAAGTCGACCCTCGAAGGCGCGTCGTTCCGGCGTTCTCGCTGGAACACTGTCATGTATCGTGCTCGCGTTTCAACGAGAGCGCCGTCCGATCGAACTCGCAGACCAGCGGTTCCTCGGCACCGTCGGACGAGTCCGACGAGGTTCCGTTCGCGTCGCTCACGGGGCGGTCGTTCACCTTGAACACCTCGACGTGCATGGTGACGATACCGCGCTCGCCGTCGCTGGTCTCGCGCTTGTCCGTCACGGTCGACTGAACTCGGATCGTATCGCCGTGGAAGACCGGGTTCGGATGCTCGACGTTGTCGTAAGAGAGGTTCGCGACGATCGTCCCGTCGGTGGTGTCGGGGATCGTGAGCCCGACGGCCAGACTCATCGTATAGAGACCGTTGACCAACCGCTCGCCGAACGCAGTGTCGTCGGCGAATTCGGCGTCCAAGTGTAGCGGCTGCTGGTTCATCGTCATGTCGCAGAACTGCTGGTTGTCGCGCTCGCTGATCGTCCGTCGCTTGTCGTGTTCGATGGTCTCGCCGACCTCGAACTCCTCGTAGTAGCGTCCTGTCATGGCTGGTGATTAGAGGATGGTCCCATGTTTCTTATCGGGTAGGTCCTTCTCGACGGTTTCGTAGAAGGCAAAGCGCTTCTCGAGTTCCTCCCGCAGATTGCTCGGCGGAACGATCTCGTCGATGACGACTTCGCTGGCCATCCGGTGGACGTCGATATCCTCCCGATACTCTTCCCGGAGTTCCCGTTCCACGCGTTCGCGCTCCTCGGGATCGTCGATCTCGGCGAGCTTGCGCGCGTAGACCGCGTTAATCGCCGCCTCCGGACCCATGATCGCGATCTCGCCGGAGGGGAGGCCGATGACGCTTTCCGGGTCGTAGGCCGGCCCCGACATCGCGTAGATGCCTGCGCCGTAGGCCTTCCTGACGACGACCGACTGCTTGGGGACCGTCGCCGAGGAGGTGGCGTAGATCATCTTCTTGCCCTGTTCGAGAATGCCCTCCCGCTCGACCTGCGAACCGGCCATGAAGCCGGGCGTGTCACAGAGGTAGAGCAGGGGAACGTTGTAGGCGTCACAGGTCCAGATGAACTGGGCCGCCTTCTCGGCCGCGTCGGGGAAGATCGCGCCGGCGCGGTGGGCGGGCTGGTTGGCGACGATACCGACCGGTCGGCCGTCAATCCGGGCGAAGGCGGTGACGATCTCCGTGCCGAACTCCGGCCGCACCTCGAGCGTCGACCCGGCGTCGACGATCCGGTCGATGATGTCGAACATGTCGTAGCCCTTGTTGGGCTCTTGAGGAACGATTGCGTCGATCTCTGCCGGGGAGTCGGCGGGCGCTCGCCCGTCCGTTCGTGGCGGCTTCTCATCGCTGTTGTTTGGCAGGTAGCCGATGAGCTTCGCGACGAGTTCCCGGGCGTGTTCTTCGTCCTCGGCGATCAGGTCTGCGCTGCCGGAATACCGCGCGTGTACGTCCGGGCCGCCGAGTTCCTGAAGGTCGATCTGCTCGCCGGTGACCATCTCGACCATTCGCGGGGAAGCGATGGCCATCGCGCTCATGTCTCGGACCATGACGGTGAAGTCGGCGAAGATCGGCGTGTAGGCCGCGCCGGCGATACAGGGGCCGTAGAGCACGCATATCTGAGGGACCCGCCCGGAGAGCATCGAGTGGTTGTAGTAGTACTTCCCGATGCCCTCGCGGTTCGCGAAGAAGCCGGTCTGTTGGTCGATCCGGCCGCCCGAGGAGTCCATCAGGTACAGCACGGGCTTGCCCGTCTTTAGGGCGCGTTGTTGCATCCGGAGGAACTTCTCGACGCCCTTCGCGGCCATGCTCCCACGCTTGACCGTGTAGTCGTTGGCCATAACGTGGACGTCCCGGCCCTCGAACTCGGCGGCCCCCGTAATGAGGCCGTCGGCCGGCAGCCGATCGTCAGTGTCCTCGTCGGCGTTCGCGCCGCTAGGATGCCAGTCGTCGAACGCCGCGAACGTCCCGTCCTCGAAGAGGAAGTCGTCGCCGAACCAGAGGTCGATCCGGTCGCGGACGAATAGCTTCCCCTCCTCTGGTAACTGTTCTTTGTACTTCTCCGGGCCGCCCTCGAGGATCTCGTCGATCTCCTCGAGCAGCGCCGCCTCGCGGGCCGTCGGGCCGAGGTCCGCGTCCGGTTCGGTCCCGGCAGTCGTATCGGGCCCGCCACCGGCCGTCGCGTCGGATTCGCCGTCGTAGGACGCGCTGCCGAGTTCATCACCACCGTCGTTAACGACGGTCACGTCGTCCCGGTACCGCGAGGCCATCGCCTCGGCGATCGCCCGCGCCTGTGCTTCGGTCGCGTCGTCTGAAATTTTCACTCGCATTGTTGGTATTATACTGAAACAAGGATATCGCCCGTGGCGACGGAGCCGCCTTTAGCGATCGGAAGTGATTCGACCGGTTCACCGGCGGCGACCACGTCGGTCTCCATCGTCTCGGCGACCGTTCTGACGCCGAATTCCTCGTGCGCCGCCGTCACGCACACTGCAATTTCGCCGCGGTTTGCGACGAGGCCGTTCTCGAACATCTCAGTAGGATTTTGGAAAGCCGAGCCGCTGGCTGATGTGGTTGTACGCCATCTGCTGAGAGACCGGGGCCAGGCGCGTGAGGTTGATCTCGCGCCACCAGCGCTCGATGTCGTACTCCGTGGCGTAGCCCCAGCCGCCGAAGGCCTGCATCGACTGCTTGACCGCTTCGATGCCGGCGCTGACGGCCGTCGCCTTCGCGACGTTGGTCTCGTAGCCACAGTCCTCGCCGCGGTCGTAGAGCCAGGCTGCCTTCTCGCGCATCAGCGCGGCCGCCTCCATCCGCGCGTAGGCCTTCGTGATGGGGAACGAGACGGCCTGGTGGCTCCCGATCGGGGAACCGAATACCTCGCGGTCGCTGGCGTACTCGACGGCGGTATCGGCGGCCAGTTTCCCGATCCCCGTTCCGGCCGCGGCGAAGCCGATGCGCTCGGGGTTTAGCATGTCGACGAGCGCCCACCAGCCCTCGTCTTCCTCGCCCAGTAGGTTCTCTTCGGGCACTCGAACGTCCTCGAGGAAGACCTCGCAGGACTTCGAGTAGTTGATGCCGTGTTTGGGAATGGGCGAGACGTCGATGCCGGGGTTGTCCATGTCGACGATGAACAGGCTGATGCCGTCGGTGCCGTGATCGACCTCCGCTAAGGGGGTCGTGCGGGTGACGATGATCATGTCGTCCGCCCGGTCCGAGAACGTGATCCACGCCTTCTGGCCGTTGAGGACGTACTCGTCGCCGTCCCGCTCGGCGCGCGTCGCGACGTTTAGCGTGTTCGTCCCGGCCTCCGGTTCGGTGATCCCGATGGAGAGGTTCCGCTCGCCGTTCGCGATGTCGGGGAGGTAGGTCTCCTTCTGGGCCTCGGTGCCGTTCTCGCGGATACCAACGGCGGCCATGCCCGCGGTGAGCACCAGATACCAGGTGCCGGCCATGCCACAGCCCTCGGCGCAGAGCGTCTCCATCGCCAGTCCCATCTCCTGCATCCCCATACCGGCCCCGTCGTACGTCTCAGGGACCAGCAGGCCGTGGAAGCCGGCCTCCGCCAGCTCGTCCCAGAATCCCTGGGCGAACTCGCCGTTCTCCTCTTTCTCTCGCCAGTACTCCGGTCCGTATTCGGCCGCGACCGACGCCGCGGTCGATCGGATCATCGCACGTTCGTCCGTGGACTCGAAATTCATCGTGTGGTGTGTCGGATCGGTGTTTGGAGCCGGGTCGTCTCGAGCGCCGTCGCTTACGGCGACGCCTCGGTCTCTGCTTCCGCCTCATCCTGAAGCTCCGTCCGGCGGATCTTTCCGGTGACCGTCTTCGGCAGTTCGTCCCGAAACTCGAGCTCACGGGGGTACTCGTGGGCCGACAGCTCGTCCCTGACGTGGTTCTTGATGTCCTCCTCGAGGTCGGCGGAGGGCGTCGCGCCCTCGCTGGGGACGATGTAGGCCTTCACGATGTTCCCCCGCTCCGCGTGCGGTTTGGGCACGACGGCCGCCTCGGTGACGGCCTCGTGTTCGCCCAGCGAACTCTCGACCTCGAACGGGCCGATCCGGTAGCCCGAAGAGAGGATGACGTCGTCGGCCCGCCCCTCGAACCAGACGTAGCCGTCCTCGTCCTTGTGCGCGAGGTCGCCCGAGAGGTACCACTCGCCCGCTGGACCGTCGACGAAACACGACGCGGTCTTCTCGGGCTCGTTCCAGTACCCGGCGAAAAAGCAGGGGTAGTCCCCCCGTTGGGCGATTTCCCCGGTCTCGCCGGGCTCGAGCACCTCGCCCGTGTCGGGGTCGACGATGTCGGCCTCGATTCCGGGGAGGGGCTTGCCCATCGATCCGGGTCGGACCGCCATCGTCGGGTAGTTGTTGATAATCATGTTGCCGGTCTCCGTCTGGCCGTACGTGTCGAGGATGGTGACGCCGAGTTCGGCCTCGCCCCACTCGACGACGCCGGCGCTGAGCGGCTCGCCGATCGACAGCGCGTGGCGCAGGTCGAGGTCGACGCCCTCCAGCACGTCCGCCTTCTCTCGGAGCATCCGGTAGGCCGTCGGGACCGAGAACAGGACGGTGATCGGGTAGTCGTCGAGCAAGTTGGCCCACTCTGCCGGGTCGAACTCGCCCTCGTAGGTGAACAGCGAGGCACCCCAGAACCAGGCCCCGAGCGTGTTGATCGCCCCCGTCAGCCAGCCCAGATCGCCGGTGCTCCAGTAGAGGTCGCCGGGCTGGAGGTCGACGGCGTACTTCTGGGTCGCGGCGACACCGGCCACCCACCGGTGCTTGTGTAGGACGCCCTTCGCCGGTCCGGTCGTCCCCGACGTGTAGTACAGCAGCGCGTCGTCCTCACCGCCGGTTTCGGCAGCGTCGTATGCCGTGTTCGCACCGTCGAGCGCCATCGTGAACGCAATATCGTCGACGGGCGCACCGCCGCCGCGGTCGACGGTGATAACGTGTTCGACCGACGGCGCATCCTCGAGCGCGTCATCGACGGTGTCGCGGTTGTCGGTCGTGGTCACGACGACCTTCGCGCCGCAGTCGTCGAGCCGGTAGGAGATGCCATCCGGGCCGAAGCGCTCGTTGACGCTGCCCCAGACGGCACCTCGCTTGAGCGTTCCGACCAGCGCCACGTAGTGCTCTGGAATCCGCGGCATGTACGAGAACACTCGATCCCCCTGTTCGACGCCCAACTCCTCGAGGACGTTCGCGAACTGGCTCGAGCGATCGGCAAGTTCCCAGAAGGGCAGTTTCGTGAGTTCCCCGTCGGTGTCGACCTGGTAGAGCGCGACCGTCTCGCGCTCGGTGGCGTGTCGGTCGGCGACCTCGTGTGCGATGTTGAGCTCCGTCGGTGCGTCCCAATCGGCCTCCGCGTAGATGTCGTCCCACGAGAACCCCCTCCGTTCGGCCTCGTAGTCGGACAGATTGTGACTTGATACCATACATGAGGTTGGATTCCGTTGCCATATATAACGGTAGCGGTAAATTCTGCGACAGAAGCAGACAGATATTGGATAGAACTGTGAACGAAAGTAGTGTTGTAGCTGCTAATGCGTACAGAAACGCTTCCGGTTTTGGTAGATATTTTTCTAGATATATCTGCTTCGGTATCTGTGCTGCCGTTTCTGTCTTTTAGCTACCGTCCCGACCGCCGTCTTCGGCCGTCGCATCGTGACGTGCGGTCTATAGTTCTCTGGCGGCGTCGCGGCCGATAACTCGCGGGTCTGTGGTACGGCCTGCCGACGAACGACCTCGTTCGTCACTCCTCGAGGTATGCTTACGCATGCCACGAAAAGAGCTACCCTCGACGATCCGGTCGCTGTACTCGTGACCGTATCCGAAGGTTCCGGGCTCGAAGAGACGGTCGTCGAAGTCGAGTTCGAGGTAACCGATCCCCAATACCCGCTCGTCGCGCTCTCCGCGGAGACGGGCTGCGAGGCGACACTCGTTCAGCTCCTCCCGCGAAGCGACGGGGAATACACGGTGTTTCAGCGGATCATCGGGGCACCGCCCGAGCGCATCCTCGAGTTCGCGCGCGGCTACGACGACTTCGAGGCGCGCGTCGTGAGTGCGACCGACGAGAGCGCCATCGTCGAGTTTCGAATCGGCAGTGACGGCGAGTTTTTCACGACCAACTTAACCGATGCCGGTGCGATCCCGACGCAACTGGAAAGCGCTGACGGTGTCGCACACATCGTCGCCGAAATCCCGTCGACGTATTCGGCATCCGATGTCATTTCTCACTTTCAAGACGCATATCCCTCGATGACGGTTCTCGCTCGCCGGCAACGGGCGTATCCCGTCTCGCTCTTCCAGCGTCAAGACCTCCGTGACGCGATCACCCGCCTCCTCACACCGCGTCAACACGAAGCTCTCATGCTCGCGTTTGCAAACGGCTACTACGACTGGCCCAGGGACCACTCAGGCGAGGAACTCGCGGCCGAACTCGGCGTCTCGTACGCGACGTTCTCGGAACACCTTCGAAAGGCCGAGCACAAGCTTCTCTCGCTGATTTTTACCGGCGAGTGACGCGTACCCTCGTTGCCTCGCTACTCGACTTAGCGGAGGAGACGTTGACCCACCGGTGCAGGGTCGATCCTGCTACTCCCGTGTTTCGCTCTCCTCTTCGACGCGCGCTGCGTGGTCCTCGAGGTCGGCCGCGATCGTTCGTGCTTGCTCGGGCGTCAACTCGAGTTCCTCCATATGAGCGGGCAGATGTTCTTCCGTCATGTTGTCCAGTTCGAACTGTAACCGGACGCAGTCGGGATCCGTCTTCTCCGTCGTTGCGTTGACGACCGCAACTGATTCCGTCTCGAAGTCGTGGCCCTTCGCGACGGCGTCGACGAGATCGAGCGTCGTGTACGCGTTGACCGTCATCAAGCGATCAGCCATGTGTCTTCGGAGGAAGCGAACGCACTTAGGCTACCCGAGTTCCTGACCGTGTCGTTCCGCCGGTGACGGCGGGAAGCGGGTAGAGATAAACCGACTTCCAGTGGCCGGTCTCAGTCGTCGGACGTGATCGGAGTGCCGTCAGCCCGTGCGGGTGCGGGGCTCGCGTCGAGGTCGTCGTCCTCGGCGTAGGGGTACCAGGTGCGCTTCGTGTTGTGCATATACGGATCCTCGTAGTCCGTCTCTTCGGGTTCGACCAGCGCGGCGAGTTCGTCGTCATCGCGCTCGCGGACGAACTCCCGGAAGCTCTCCTCGCCGTCGCGCTCGGCGGCGAAGTTCTCGAGTAAGTTCGCGATCGCTCCGGGGACTTCGTCCGCCGGAACGCGTTCGGTGACCCAGGAGGCGAACTGCGGGTGCTCTCCGAGTCCGCCACCGAGCCCGATGTCGAGTGCCTCGACCGGTTCCCCGTTTTTGCGCGTCTTCATCCCGCGCAGAGAGACGTCGGCAATCTGGGGCTGGGCACAGGAGGCCGTACAGCCAGAGAGGTGGATGTGGAAGTCCTCGACGCCGTCGGGAAGGTCGACGTTGGCTTTGAGCCACCGGGCGAATCGGACCTGCCGGTTTTTCGTCTCGACGATCGAGAGCGAACAGAATTCGGTCCCGGTACAGGCGATCGAACCGCGCTGGAACGGATGCGGATCGGGGCTGTACTCCTCGAAGACCGGTTCCTCGAGCAGGTCGTCGAGGTTCGTTTCGGAAACGTCCGTGAGGATAATGTTCTGTCGCTGCGTCAACCGCACTTCGCCGGATGCGTGAGCCTCGGCCGCGTCGGCGATCTCGTAGGCGTCGTCGATCCCGATTCGGCCGACGAGGACGTTCAGACCGACGTAGTAGTTCCCGTCGACCTGCTCGTGGACGCCGACGTGGTCGTGTTTCCCGTCGGCGTCGCCGGCGTTGTACGAGTACGACTCTCGGAGGTCGTCGCCGGCCGTCTCGAGTTCGAAGTCGACGTAGTCCTCTTGGAGGGTCTCGCGGACCGTGTCGGGGCCCCACTCGTCGACGAGGAACTTGATTCGCGCGTTGTAGCGGTCGTCGCGGTCGCCGTGGTCCCGGAACAGCGCGGAGAGCCCGCCCGCGACGTCGACGGCCTGCGTCGGCGTGACGAAGACGTCGATATTTCGTGCGAACCGCGGTTCGTTCCGCGAGAGCCCGCCTCCGACGCGAACGTTGTAGCCGGTCACCGTCTCCCCGTCGATCTCCTTTTCAGCGGGTTCAAACGAGAGGTCGTTGATATCGCCCTGCCCACAGCCCTCGTCACAGCCGGTCACCGACACCTTCCACTTCCGCGGCAGGTTCGAGTGCGCCTCGTTCTGCTTGAACGTGTCGTGGAGCTCGGTCGCGAGCGCACCGGCGTCGATGTGCTCGTGTTTGTCCTTGCCGGCGACCGGGCAGCCGACGATGTTCCGCCACGAATCGCCACAGGCCTGAACCGTCGAGAGGCCGGCGTCTTCGAGGCGATCGAAGATTTCGGGCACGTCCTCGAGTCGAATCCAGTGGAGTTGGATCGCTTGGCGGGTGGTCACGTCGATCCAGCCGTTGCCGAACTCGGGGTTGGCGGCGGGTCCGCGAGAGAATTCGTCCGCGATCTCGACGATCCGCCGGAACTGTCCCGGTTCGAGAACGCCGCCTGACGGCCCGATCCGCATCATGAAATACGACTCCTGGCCGGCCCGCTGGTGATACAGCCCGAACCATTTAAACCGCTCGAACCAGGCGTCCCGTTCGTCTTCGGGAATTGACTCCCATCCCTCCTCGGCGAAGCGTTCGATCTCGGCGCGAATATCCGTTCCGTAGAGTTCGTCCTTCCACTGCTCGACGTCGCTAGGCATTGGATCCGTTTTATGGCGGGCGTATATAAGCCTCCCCGTATCTCGTCAGTTCTCCCCGGTACTCGTCGGCACCGGCCACTGTTGCCACTATCGATCAGGTGGTCTCGCCGTCGGGCTCACTGCGCCATTGGACGCCGGCCGGGTCATACGGGCGGAACTCACCGTTAACGATGCGGCCGACGGGGAGCCGATCGATCGATTCTCGCGTGCCACACTCGAGACACTGGCCGACGGCGGACGCGACGACTACCGAGCCGTCGACGTCGACGTCAATAAACGCTTCTAAGAGGACGTAGGCGGGTTCGCAGTCACAGAACACGCCATGGGAGAGAGTCCAGACGTCGCTGACGCTCACCTGGCGGCTATCGTTGACGCTGATCCACGCGCCGTCGTCGAGCGTTCGCAGGGCGATCGGCATACGGCCGGTTTGCCTGCGATGGTCCTTCATCCATCGTCCCATGCAAACCTTACCGATGCAGCCGACGGTCCCCGTCGTCGGTGGCCGCCGATAATGTTGGTTTCTGAACACTTGGTCGACGGTTACCTGTCTTTGTAAGAGTGATAACTCTCATCCATCGGGCGGGTATACAACTCGACAACGTGGTCGTCTGGGTCCTTAAAGTACAGTGACTGGTAGGGCGCTTCAGCCTCATAATCTCGTTTTGTCACGGCGATATCTGCCTGTTCAAGGAATTCGTATGCAGTGTCAAATTCGTTCTCCTCAACGTAGAGGGCGAAATGGACGTGGTCGCCACCTTCATCATACAACGCGGAATCGGGCCAGTCAGTAACCGGCCGCGCTTTGCGTTTCTCGTCTTCACCGGAAAACTCGCGAGGTAGCCATAGGCCGAGACGAGTATTCCCCCCGACATAGATCCACGTTGCCCGAACCTCGTCTCCAGAGACCGATCCTGTAAATTGCCCATCAGTGTCCCCCCACTGGTCAACAATGGGGAATCCGAGCGTCTCTGACCAAAATGAAACAGCCCGATCCATGTCCGCAACTTCAAGGACGAGTTCAGAAACGCCCTGCACTGGGAGCGTCATGCTATTCCTCTACTACGGGCGTCATCGAAAGTTATGCGGTGTGACCCTCTCTGAGCGATATCTCTTTCACTGTAAGCGCAATCCCCCTTTCAGTCCTCGATTTGAATGCTATCCAACCCTACTCGTGAACGGAAACGGAGAGAGTGTAGCCAATCTGAGGACTTCTCTGCAACTAGTTGACTGCTAGCGCAACCTGTCTACTAGATTTACAGATCGATGGACGTATTCGGACGCCCTGCTATCAATTCGCCGATCGGGGGCATACTGTCGACGTACGGGCGTCGATTGCAATGAGCGGCTACCGCCAGTACTCTCTGACACCACGGCCGATACCTCCGTCGCCCGACTCCCTCGATAAGGTGGGTTGCCCCCTGAAAGTCCAGCAGCTGAATCATCGGGTGATCGACATCTCACGCGACCACTCCGACGATAATTGCCGTGAGAAGGAGGTTCGCGAACGAGATGACGAGCAGCCCTTTCCAGCCGATCGCGATGACTTGATCGATACGTAAGCGAGGAATCGACACTCGAGCCCATTGGGTGAACAGGAAGTAGGCCCACACCTTTGCGAAGAACCAGACGATGCCGGGAACGAACTCGAGCGTCGAGATCGGAGCAGTCGGCCCTCCGAGGAAGATCGTGGCGATGATCGCTCCGCCGAGAAATATATGGAGGAACTCTCCGAGATAGAGCAGTACGAAGAGGACGCCGGAATACTCCGTCATATACCCTGCTACGATCTCGGTCGGCGCCTCAGCGGTGTCGAACGGGTTCCGTCCGACTTCTGATAAACTGGTGACTAGAAACAGCACGAATGCAAGCGGATTGACGAACCCGTACCACGACGGGACCGTCACGTTAGCGACCGTGAGGAGTGGGTGGGTCTGAGCGGCAACGATCTCGCTCATTCGGAGCGTCCCGGTAAAGAGCACTACAGACACCCCCGTAACTACGAGGGGGATCTCGTAGGCGATGTTCATGGCCACGGCCCGCAGTGCCCCCATCATGGAATACTTGTTGTTTGAGGCGTAGCCACCCATCACGAGCGCGATCGACGCGATTGACGCCACGGCAAAGACGAATACGAGCCCGGTCTCCGGATCGGCGAGTTGGAGGCCGTTCCCTATTGGGATCACGGCGAATCCGAGGATCGCGACCGCGGGGAGGAGGATCGGCGCGAGGTCGAAAGCCGGCCGGTCGGCTCCCTTCGGAATTATAATCTCCTTCGAGAGGAATCGGATCGCGTCTGCGACGATGATAAGCAGGCCGTAGGGGCCGATGCGGTTCGGGCCGATTTTGCCCCAGAAGACCGCCGTGATCTTTCGCTTTGCCCACGGTCCAGCGATGGCCACCTGTACGAGGAGGATGTTCGCGATTAGCAACCCGCCGATGAGCGCCACGAGGAACTGCTCGACCGGCCCCGATGTCGGACCAAAGCCTAGCATCTCCGTGACGCCATTAACAAGCCCCATTGGTCATTTCTCCGCACCCAGAGGCGATGAACGTGCTGCCGGTGATCCACGGATAGTTATAGTCAGCGACAGCAAGACGGCGTCTCATCGCTAGTACATGCGCTACGTCACCGTCGTAGCCTATCCCGACGAAGAGAATCACCGTCGGTTTTTCGTCATTACGAGACGGCTTTGCCGTTCGGACGACCCTGGAGTACTCAGTCCGTCCCGCCTATAGAGACAGACACCCCTCTATCGATGTGTTCTGCTTGCCAAGGGGGAGGGAGAGATCGGTACCGACAGCGAAGACCTGCGGCACACCCTCGAACCGTAGAAAGCAGTAGAGAAAAGCATTAGGCAAGCACAATAGGAACGCACCGCCGATAGATAAGCCCTAGAGTAGTCACTGAAACGATTCACATACCGATCGCAACGCCATCCTGCGGTCAGGTGTGCAGTGACGTTCAGTGGCTACTATAGCTTACGTTACTTCTTCTAACTTTCTAGACTAGACACCCACACCCCTCTATCGATGTGTTCGATGTGTTTCGATCGAATTACTCGGCTCGCTTGATCGTTTATGATTCAATATCTCCCTCATGCGCGTCGCCGGCGAGCTCGCAGAGCGCGAAGGTAACGAAAACGTCCGCGAGGAACACGTTCGCGAGGCGCAGGACAAAGTGGAGAAGAATCGGGTTCTCGAAGTCGTCCGCGGCATTAGCACACAGAAGAAGCTCTGTCTCTATGCGACGGCGTCCGTCGCCGCCGAGACGGACACCGAATCCGCTCGTAGCACGACGGGATACCGAGTCTATCAGTTCCTCACGGACGCGATCGACGCCGAGCAGTACCATCAGGAAACCTACGTCAACAAGATGAAAGAGATGACGACGTACTCGCTCGTCGATTTCGAGCGCCGGAGCCACGGACCGAGTTCCGGAATGTTCCTCGAGTTCCAGTTCGGTGAGCGACCCAACACGATCCTCGAGACCCTTCGCGAAGATTCGCGTCTCAGTATGTCTCTCCAGACGAAGTCGCGACCGTCGTCAGAGCGCAGGTTCGAAACGAGAATTGAGGGCTGACCGATCCTCGTCGGGTCTCTGTTCGGTCATCGACACACCTTTATCGATGTGTGATCTGCCGTCACAGCGCTTTCAGGCAATCATTTACGGTGTCTCCGACTCCTTTATTGAATTGATCTGGTTCATCATCCGTTCGTACGATGCCGTCTGTCCGATCGGAACCGATGATCTCTGACGGGCGGCCGACCACACACCTCTATCGAAGTGTTCGCCGATGCGCGTTCGGCTTGCGTGGGTGGGGTCCACCACCAGTCTTAGTCATGTGTATATCCTACACATAGCTATGATGTCTGAGGAGAAAACCCGGGTTAATTTCAACGCCCCCGCTTCGCTCGTAGACCAAGCGGATGTAGTTGCTGACCTTCTCGATGTCTCTCGGACGCAACTCCTCATCGAGGCGCTTCAGGACGAAATTGAAGAACTCGCCACCGATGACGGATTCCGGCGGATGATCAGTGACGCATACTATTCCAGCGAGATTGACTTCGAGACCGTCGAATCGATCCTCGGTACAGAAGAAGCGATGCGGATGAAACTCTTGCGAGCCTCACTGAACCGCGATCCACCCGAACCACAAATCGAGAGCGAACTTCCACCACCAGCGGAATTTTACGAC
Organism: Natrinema sp. 74; assembly: GCF_046097095.1. Classification (NCBI taxonomy): domain Archaea; kingdom Methanobacteriati; phylum Methanobacteriota; class Halobacteria; order Halobacteriales; family Natrialbaceae; genus Natrinema; species Natrinema sp. 74. The sequence continues at coordinate 658,791 of NZ_CP175699.1, read as the reverse complement.
GGTGACGTTTCCGAGTGGACTCCTAACGACGACACAGACGGGACGGAGTCACGCACATAGCGATGGGTGAACAGGCCGCCATCGTCGTCGATACGAATGTTCTCCTCAATCTTGCAACACCGGTAGTTGACGGACGATCTCAGGCTCCGACTGGTGAAGACCCACTCAAAGCGGTGCTAACAGGATACGACGTCCACGTCCCGTCGAGTGTCCTTGGCGAAGTAAGTGAGGCACAGGGAAGCGACGATCTCCTTTCGGCAGCTGCGGATCTAGTTTTCCAAGCGTCGCATCATCTCACCACTCATGATGTCGCTGCCGAAATTGACGATTCACTCGCCTTCGGTCTTGATCGGGGTGAATCACACGGAATTTGGCTCACAAACGAGCTTTCCGCTGCGATGTTCGTCACGGACGAATTCAACACAACGAACTATCTCTTCGTTTCCTTGGCATTAGATGACCGAAACGTCTTATTCACGACCCTACATATTCTGTGCGTACTGGCCGATCGCGGACTATTCTCTCCCCAGTATGTAGACGCTGCATTGACGTATTATGTCGAGACGAAACAGTGGGATCGGCAGTACGTAGATCAACTACGAAACACCTATCTCACCGGGTGAACCGCTCGGGGTCAAGCCCCGTGGCATTCGCCTCGACAGCCTGTAAACCGGTCTTAATGGCACTGTTTAGTTGGGGCAGTTTGAGAAGTGAACAGATCGTTTAGTGAATCGGACTATAACGGTCGTAGATCTGCTCAGCGAGAGCTATGCGGCGGATCTAGCGCTTTCCGTAGCCGTCGAATCGCTGTAGGACTCGATCGACGACAAGGACGGTGCCACCGATAACGAACCAGAGGGCCGGGACGACCGCGAGCAACACGACCCAGTGAGGCACCGGCGTCGGGTTCCCCGGTGGAGCGCCGTGTAGCGGTCCTGCCTGTAGTCTCCCCGCGGTCACCGCGAGTATCCATAGGCTCACTCCGATATGGTTCGCTCGAGGATACGAGGACGCTTTACGCATGGTCGTCCGTATTACCGCTTCTCGCTCGTATCCCGGTTCTATAGACGTAGTAGCCGGCAATGATGAACAGGAGACTGACCGCGATCCAGTGGGGGTTGTATTCTCCACCGAACGACAGGGGCCGACCGCCCGACCCGACGGGCTGGTGGAGCCCGAAGAGCGCGTGATCGACGACGGCGTCGTACACGTTGAAGACCCCGAGGCCGATGAGGGCAGTGCCGGCCAGCGGCCGGACGGCAAGCGGAACGGCGGTCCGGCGTTCGGACTGCCAGAGGAGACCGGCTCCGACGCCCATGATCAGTAACATCCCGACCGAGAACAGGCCGTCAGCGAGGATGTTCGTCCGGAGGCCGTCCAGCGTGTTCATCGGGTAGATCCCGGAGACGAGGTGATGCCACTGGAGGATATGGTGTAACACGAGTACGTCGATCAGCCCGCTAAACCCGAATCCGAACACTCCCGCCGCCAGCAGGGCGCGTCGAGTCACTCTCGGACGAGTACGCGCCGCCGCCTGATCCATCATATTAATGGGGTTCGCGCCCAATACGGAAAGTTCCGAGTAACGACGTTCGTGAACGTGTTCGCCGCTGACCGGTCTCCGGACTACCCGCCGTCTGTTCGAAAGAGAAGACGAGACAGTAACGATCGACATTCCAAATCGTGATTTGACGAGTCCCGACCGGTAGCGATACGGGCAGTTCGGACGAGGTTCGGATATCAGATTCACCTACGTGCTACACTGGCAGTCTACGATTTGTTTCGCGCGCGACCGAATACGCCGCGTGATCGAGCGAGTCTCGAGGGGGACAGCGACGGTCCGGTATCTCGATAACGTATACGTATATCTCAGTAGGATAGCCCTGTGATCCACTGCACCAATATTGTGAGAATGGCCCAAAACTGTTAATACCGTCTCCGGACTACGGTCTCTCGAAGAGGAAGCCATGATCAACCCACGATCGTACAAAACCAGCAGGGAGAATCGATGATCGGTAGCGGAACTATTGCCACTGTCGTCGATGCGGCCGGGCTCATCGGAACGGTGTTCATCGAGGCGATTGCGCTATACGTCGGTTACGGTGCACTCGAGCAGTCGATCGGACGACGAATGGTCGACAGAATCAGGAGTGAGTGAGATGGAGGTATTCGGACTCAGCCTCGTGCTGATCGCGCTGTTCGTCGGGTTCGGCCTTCTCATCGGAATTCTGTTCGGATTCTTCGGGATGGGGGGTTCGTTCCTCGTTACACCCGCACTGCTCGTCATGGGATATCCGTCGAGAATCGCCGTTGGAAGTGGACTGGCGTTTGTGTTCGGGACGAGCGTTATTGGTGCGCTCCGCCACCGCGAACACGGACAGGTGGATTACAAGCTCGCGGCTATCATGACGGCGGCCATGACCATCGGTATTGAGGGCGGGAAGCACGTCGTCTTCTTCCTCGATGCGACCGGTCGGGCCGATCTCATCATCAGCGTTGCGTACGTCGGCCTCCTCGGCGTCGTCGGCCTATTCACTCTGCGTGACGCATGGACGAGCGACGACACTGCCGACGCGAATAGCCAAGGCCTCGCAGAACGGGTCCAATCACTTCGTGTTCCCCCGATGGTCACGCTGCGCGGCGACGTCCGTGTGTCCGCGACCCTCATCTTCGCCATCGGACTCGTCGTCGGCGTTCTGTCCGGATTCCTCGGCGTCGGTGGCGGATTCCTCCTGATGCCGGCGATGATGTACGGACTCGGCGTTCCCGCCGCCATCGCTGTGGGTACGGACATCCTCCAGATCACGATCTCCGGTGCGTTCGGTGCGTTCGTCTACGCCCAGTCCGGCGCAGTCGCGCTACCCGTCGTCGGGTCGTTGCTCTTCGGGAGCGCGCTCGGCGCTCGGATCGGTGCCAGTGCGACGCAACTCGTCGACGAGGGCGAGATCAAGGGGTACTTCGCGATGATGCTTCTCGCAGGGAGCGTCGCGGTTGCGACGAAGGAACTCGGCACTGCATACGGGATCGACGTGCTCAGTACAGTGAGTATCGCACTCATCATCGGTGCGACGATACTCGTCAGCGGCGCGGTCGTTCTCGCTGCCGTCTGTCGACTCCGTCGCGACAGTGCTGGTCCTCTCTGCCGGTTGACTACGACGTGATCGCCGAACCCGATTGCGCTGCGAACCCCTTCTCTTCAGACTCTGAACCGAGTATCCGTCGTCAGAAACGGAAGCGGTCGGTCAAGATTGTGTGACATCTGCACAAATCTTTTAACTGCGTGGCCCCTACCTGACGTTGATTCCAATGCCAGATTCGATGTCTGAACAACTTCAGCAAGATATGCAGTGTGAAGGTCTCCTCGAGTGTTTCCACGGTCTCAAACAACTCGACAAGGAGTGCTTTCAGGCCCTCGTCGACGCCGAAGAGCCGATGACCGTCGACGAGATCGCTGAGACCGTCGACCGAGAGCGCTCGACCGCATATCGGTCCGTCCAGCGGCTCTTACAGACCGGCTTCATTCAGAAAGACCAGATCAACTACGACCAGGGTGGCTACTATCACGTGTACTACCCGACCGATCCGTCCCAGATCGCAAACGACATGCAGCGGATGTTGAACGATTGGTACGCGAAGATGGGACAGCTCATCCAGGAATTCGAAACCAAATACGAACAGGCCGAGACGGCGACGACGCCGGTCGAAAGCTAACGTCGCACAGTACAACGTGTCTTCATCTCTTGCCGTGCTCGATTCGTCACTTTGACTCGTCTTTCGAAACAGAGTCACGAATTCGTGACTGGGTAGTAGCTGTTTTGCGAGCCGCGACGAACAGTCGTACTCGGACTCGAGTTCGGTCTCGGACGTGACCGATTGTCTTCACCGTGGCGAATCACGCAGATCTGTACTCCAACAGGTGAGGGACAGTCAGCGAACGTGCCTCAATGGATACAATATGTGTAGTAGGTCAAATAGTAGAAATAGGTGTGATGGGCATAATAGGCACAATAGATACAATAGGTTGAATAGCTTGGTCAGGACGAGTAGCTGCAATAGATCCAGGAGTTTGCTGAGGTGCAACAGGTCCGGTAGGCGATGTCGACTATGTCCGGTCGGAAGTTACGGTAGTTAGCGTAGTTGTACTGGGTGCAGTATCTACAATAGGTACCTTTCTCGCTTCACCTACTTTGCCTGCCCTGGCTATTGTGGGTATAGTAGCTATCCCACCTGTTCCAGCTATTCTACCTATTGCACCTCCTCCACCTATTGGTCCTGCAAAAGGTAGAATTAAGGTCGAGCACCAAAATACATTCTCCAGCGGCTGAAATAGGATATATCGGAACAATAGGTCCCTATTTCAATTCACCACACAGAGAGCATTCATCTATGAACGACACAACGACCGAGCCACGCGCCGTCAGCGTGGTCATCCTGAAAGGTGGCGTCGGCAAATCAACGACTTCGATGAATCTCGCGCGCCAACTCGCCGAGCGCGGCCGAACTCTCTTCGCCGACCTCGATCCGAACGGACACGCGACGAACGGGCTCGGCTTTGAGGCCGCATATCACGGCGACGTCAACCTCGGCGATGTCATTCTCGAGGGCGACGCGACGCCACACGATTTGATTCGATCGACGGAACACGGGTTCGATCTCCTGCCGTCGTCGAACACGCTCGAGGATGTAGAAAAGGATCTCGCGGGCGCGATGCAAGGATCGGCACGGATCAAATCGAAAATCGTCGACCCGCTGTTGGGAAGCGAGTACGATTTCGTCGTGTTCGACTGCCCGGCGTACCCGGGGATGCTCAACAATAATGCGCTCGTCGCGACGGGGAACGTCGTCATCCCGATCGAACCCGGCTCGAGTGCGATCGGCGGCTACAAGCGAACGATGGAACGACTCATCGAACCGGCCCGGGAGTACATCGATGTTGACGTTCTTGCTGTCGTGCCGAACAAACTCTCCGATCGGATCGACCAACAGACCGAGGATCGAGAGCTCCTCGAAAATCTAAACACTGCGACCTACGAGGTCAATCCCGGACAACCATTGCAGGAGGCGGTGCCGGACTTCGCCCGGATCACGGCCGAGGAGTTCGAGGCGATCGACGCCGGCGAAACGGAGCCGCCGAAGCCGGGTATCCGCCACCGGTCGGCGCTGTCGCGATCGCTGCAGGAGAATCAGCCGCTACAGGAGTACGCTCCGGAGAACGACCAGATTGCCTATTACGAGGAACTCGCCGGGATCGTGGCCGCCGGAGGGATCGAGCGATGAGCAATCCGTTCGACGACCTCAAAGACGATGACGAGACGGACGACGCGGACGCGCAGGCCGAGACAACGACTTCGGCTGGGACCGAGACTACGACAGCCGAGACCGAGGCTACGGCCGATACCGGCCCCGCGACAGAGATCGACGCGGAGCCCCATCCGGAGACCGACGAGAACCCATCGACAGCGGTTACGTCCGTCTCGAGTCCAAGTGAGGAATTGAGCCCGAAGTCGTCGGTCGCTTCTGATACCGCTGATGAGTCCGTTAGCGACACTGGCGACGACGGTGAGACCACCGACGAGACGGTGTCGCCCGCGGAGACGGGACCGGCGTTCGAATACAGCGAGGTCAAACAGAAGCCGTTCTACGCTCGCACCGAGACGGTAAACGAGTTCGAGAACGCGATCCGGACCTCGATCGTTCCGACGCTCGCCGAGGCTGGGGTGCTCGACGAAGAAAGCCGTGAGATTCACGACGCGATTCTTCGTCTCGCGAACGAACGACCCGAACGCGTCGCCGAACTCGTCCTCGAGGAACGGCGAAAGCGAGGCGATCAGTAGCGTCCTTCGTGCGGACTTAACCCACTGTGCCCGTCTGAGAGGAGCAGCCGGTCCGTGAGTGACTTGCACTGCCCGTCTCGATGCGAGTGTGTCTTGGACGTGCCGAATCAGGACGTCGACCGTGTTCTCTGCCGAAAACGCGCGCCGGGAGACCTCGTACCAGTCAACCCAGCTCGGATTGCGTCTCCGTCCGACTGTTCGAGATTTGTGGCACAGGAGAAACGATATAGCTGTTTGTTTTGATCTAACCGATATTTATTCGTTTACTATCGAATTCAGACACTACTTCTAATACCGACACATTCAGCGACGACTAGTCCGATTGGCTGTGTCTATCCCTTCAGTAAAACCACATCCTACTCGAGCGAAGCATTCACGTACGGTTCGAACCGGTCAGAGTTCGGCTTAGAACCCTTCGCTGGTTGCTACTCACTAAAATCGATGGCATCGCTGCCGTATTTCTCGTCGATTGTGATATTGAACGAAACTGTATCTGAAAGCAATACAGTGTCGATCGCGACGACGAACGACGGGTACCCAGAGCTGTATCGAACATATATTTGGTTTGGTGGGTGAATATAACTCTCTAACTTCCAATCTTTCTATACCTCCTTGAGAGGAAACCGTTAACGAGTTGCTCGAAACATCCATCTCCGCACGGCAGCGGTGCTTCTGAATCCGATCTCCCGTTCGTGAACAGGTTCCCTGGTAGTCACCCGCACGTTTATCAGATCCACGGAAGAATATGCCATCGACGACCATGACTGCTCTCTTTCGCCACACGAGCGGCGAATCCGACACTCGAGCGACCGTCCACCTCGATCCGTCAAGGCGGGGCGACGAGGTGGCTCCCGAACTGTATGCAAAGTTCGGCGAACACCTCTATACGCCTCGAAACGTTGCGAACGTCCTCGAGGCACAGGTGCTGTTCAACCCCACGTTCGGCGCTTGGAAGTTCGGACGCCAGCAGTACGGCCCGGACGGCGGCAATAGCACCGTCAGCGACCCAGACGAAGTCGCCGACCGGATCGAGACGTACGCCGAGACTCACGGCGTTCCGGACGCCGACCGCCTTCGGGCGGCATACCGAGATGGAACGGCGCTATGGTGGGTTCTCTACGGAGAGACGGAAGCGGTACGGACGAGCCCGGACATCGGACTGGCCGACGACCGCGCACAGCGGTTCGAGACCGGTTCGACGGACGGCCACGACGGACTCGCTCAGTGGTGTCACCTGCCGATCCACCGAACGACCGCCTTCGAGGGGACGGTGACGCTGTGCGCCGTCGAAGAGACGCCGGTGCGACTCGCGGTCCACGATGTCGACCGCACAGATGGGACGTTTGGGGACGTACTCGCGGAGGCCGTCGTCACCGCCCGCGAAGAGCACCGGTCCGTCTCGTTCTCGCTTGAGATCCCCGAGGCGGAACTCGAGGCGTCGGAGCGGCTGTTCGGGTTCAGCGTGACCACGCAGGCCACAGACGCGAACGTCGTTATCGACGAAGTGTGCTTGTATCCCGACGATCACGTCTCTACGGCCGATCCCGAGATCGTCGACTTACTGGCCGCGTTGAACCTCTCCGCGCTCCGGTGGCCCGGCGGAAACTTCGTCTCGGGGTACCACTGGCGAGACGGCGTGGGCCCGATCGAGGAGCGCCCGACACGGCCGAACCCGGCATGGGACGGCCTCGAGACGAATCTGTTTGGCACCGATGAGTTCGTCGCGCTTTGTGAGGCGGTGGGCTGTGAACCGATGATCTGTGTCAACGCTGGGAACGGAACCCCCGAGGAGGCGGCCCGTTGGGTCGAGTACTGTAACGGCTCGACCGACACCGAAATGGGTGCCCTTCGAGCCACCCACGGACACCCCGAGCCGTACGACGTCACCTACTGGGAAGTCGGGAACGAACTGTACGGCTCGTGGCAGATCGGCTGGACGACGCCGGCGGGCAACGCCGACCGATACCGACGGTTCACGGATGCGATGGAGGCCGTCGACGACTCGATCGAGGTGATGGCCTGCGGAAACCGCCACACCGACTGGAACGAACCGCTGCTCGCGGACCTCGAGGACGGCGACTGGCTCACCGATCACGTCCTCGTCGAGTGTCACGCCGATTCGGAGACCGATCCGGTCGAACTGTTCAACGCGCATTCGGGCTTTGCGAGCCAACTGCGCGGGGAGTACGAGGCGGTCGCGGCCGACTGCCGGGACGCTGGGCTCGAGGATGTCCGGCAGGCGATCACGGAACTACAGCTGTTCACCCGGTTCGACGAGCGCGAGGGCGACGGAACGAACGAGAGCGTGGCAGCGGGCGAGGAGATCGAGGACCACCGGCTGGGTCGAGAGACGCTCCCGACGAACAAGAGCATCACCGAGGCCGTCTTCGACGCCACGATCATCCACGAGTGTATCCGGAGCGGGACCGTCGACATGGTGACCCACTCCGGCATCGGAAACCACGGTGGCGGCCTTCGAAAATCGCGGGGGCGAGTCTGGGCCGATCCCTGTTACTACGGCCAGCAACTCGGCTCGGGACTCGTCGGCGGGACCCCGATCGGCGTCGACGTGACGTGTCACACCTTCTCGACGGAGACGACGTGGGGGGCGGACACGAGCCGGTGGTTCGGCGAACTCGAGCCCGTGACCGACGAACCGGCGATCGATGCGATGGCGGTGACCGACGCCGACGAGTATGATTTTGCGGTCGTACTCGTCCACCGCGACGCTGGGGCCGAGGCCATCGACGTGACGCTCTCGGGCGAGCCGCTGGAATCGCTCGACACGGTGACGGTCGATCGGCTCTCTGCGGAGACGATGTACGACACGAACACGCTCGAGGAGCCCGAGCGGATCACGCCCGTGACAGACAGCACGGCAGTCGACGACGGCACCGTCACGGTGGCGCTCCCGCCGTACTCGGTCCTCCGGCTGACCGGGGACCGTGATCGAACTGACAGCGAAGCCGACACGCCGTCAAACTACATCTCGTCGAAAAACGCGAACGGCTCCCAGCCGAAGTAGAGTCCCGCCGTCGCGATGACGATCATGACGGCCTGGATGGACAGCGCTAGGATCGACACGACGCGACCCGCCGATCCGGGCTCCTGAAACGGAACAAACACCAAAAGGACGATCGCCAGCGTCACGGTGATCGAGAGGAGCGCGCGAAAGACGGCTTCGCTCGTATCCATTATCCCTTTGTTTCGGCGACGGTGTAATAGAAGTACTGGAGGAACCCGGTTACTGCATCGGTTTGGGCTCCGATTCGGTCGGCTCGTCTTTCAGGGTCGGGCTATTCCAGTACTCGTGGTTGTCGAGTTCCCGGAAACAGGCTACCGTGTGGTCCTCGTCGCCGTCGACCGACACTGCTTCGGGAGTAGTCCGCTTGCAGGCCTCACGCGCGTTGGGACAGCGCGTATGGAATCGACAGCCCGCTGGTGGGTTCCGCGGGTCCGGAACGTCGATCTTTCGGAGCGGCGTTTCGGTTTCGTCGTCGATATCTGGGTCGAGGTTCGGCGTCGCCCACACCAGCGCCTTCGTGTAGGGGTGTGTTGGGTTCGCCAGCACCTCGTCGATAGGACCGATCTCGACGAGTTCCCCGAGGTACATAATTCCGATTCGGCCGTTGGATTTCCCGGCGACGTAACTGGCGTTCGAGAGGTTGTGGCTGATAAACAGAAACGACGTGTCGAACTCGTCTTGTAGCTCGAGCATGAGGTCCATCATGTCGATCCGCAGGGAGACGTCGAGCGCGCTCACCGCCTCGTCGGCGAGGATGAGGTCGGGGTTCATCAACAGCGCACGAATCAGCGCCACGCGTTGCTTCTCGCCGCCTGAGAGTTGATGAGGGAAGCGCTTAGCGTAGTCCTCCGGCGGCGACATGCCGACCCGGGAGATCATTTCGTGAATTCGTTCCCGTCGCTCGAACGAGTCCATCTCCGGATGTCGAAGCTTGAGCGGCGCTGCAAGGGAGTGTTGAACCGTCTTGTTCGGATTGAGCGACGCGCCCGGATCCTGTGGGATGATCTGGAGGGACTGACGGATTTCGTCGTGTGGGATCTCGACGGTGCCTTCGTTGTCTTTGGCCTTCCAGACGTTTTGCCCTCTGTACGTCACCGAGCCGCTGGTTGGGCGCTGGACGCCGATGGCGGTCTTTCCGAGGGTCGACTTCCCACATCCGCTCTCGCCGACCAGCGCGACGACGTCGTTTTCGGGAATGTCGAGCGAGATGCCGTCGACGGCTTTGACGATTTCGCGTTCACCCCTGAGCTTAGAGAGGAGCGACTGCTCGGACTCGAAGTGTACTTCCACGTCCTGCAGCGAAACGACGTGCTCCTCACTCATTGACCTTCACCTCCTGAAGGGTCAGTGGAACCGTCTCTGGCACCCTATCGACGTAGTGACACGACGCGACGTGGCCGTCCTCCGGCGTTTCCGACTCGAGTGGCGGATCGTCGTGTTCGCAGGTCGCATCGGCCAGCGGACAGCGCGGGTGATACGAACACCCGTTCGGTACCGACACTGGATCCGGAGCAGCGCCCTCGATCGGTTGCATCTGTTCGCGGGGCGTCTCCAGGTTCGGTGTCGAGTTGAGCAGCGCCCGCGTATAGGGGTGTTTCGCGTTCGTCAACACCTCGTAGGCGGGACCGACCTCGACGAACTCGAAGGCATAGAGGACCGCGATCCGGTCTGCGAGGTTCGCGACCAGCGGCAAGTCGTGGGTGATGAAGACGATCGTCAGATCGCGCTTGTCCGCGATCTCCCTGATCAAGCGGATGATACTGCGCTGCATGAGCAGATCCAGCGCGGCGGTCGGTTCGTCCATCACCAGCACTTCGGGCTCGAGAACCAGACTCAACGCGATGAGCGCGCGCTGGCTCATGCCGCCCGACAGTTCGTGTGGATACGAGTCTAAGACCTGATCGGACTCGAGATAGAGATCCGAGAGGAGGTCTGTGGCGCGTTCCATTCCCTCCTCGACGTCGTAGTTGTGAACGGCAAGCGTTTCCCGAAAGTGGTCTCTGATCGACATCGTCGGGTTGAACGAACTCATCGCCCCCTGAAACACCATCGAGATCTCCTCCCAGCGAACCTGCTTGATCTCGTCTTGAGAGAGCTCGAGCAGGTCGACGGCCGTCCCTGACTCGGGGTAGAAGGTGATGTCGCCGGTGAGGACGCCGGGATCGACGACGGCGTTGAGTAACGCGGAGGCGAACATCGATTTGCCGCTGCCGCTTTCGCCGACGACGCCGAGGACTTCACCTCGTTCCACGTCGATGTCTACCTCGCTCAGTACTTTCGATTCCCCTCGTTCCATGTCGAACGAGACGGTCGTGTCCCGCACCTCGAAGATCGGATCGTCGACGGTTTTCGTGCGTTTTCGCTGCATTGTTATTCCTCGTAGGACGCAGTATCATCGACCGTGTCCGCGTGGCGCGCCCGGATACGCGGATTGAACAGTTTTTCCGTTCCCTGTGCGAAGAGTACCAGCCCGAACGAGAGACCGACGATCATTATCATCGGGAAGACTAGCCAGTACACTTTGTCTAACGAGTAGATCGCTGCGTCGGTATAGGCCTCGTTGAGCGTGATCCCCCAGTTGTTCGAGAAGCCGGTGAGGAGCCCGAGGTAGAACAGCGCGACTGCGCCGAAGATGACTCCGCGTGCGGAGTTGACGAAGTTGACCAACACGTAAGGCATGATGTTTGGCAGGACGTCGTCCGCGATGATTTTCGGTGTGGATGCACCCATGATCCGGGAAACCTCGACGTAGGAGTGGTCCCTGATCGAGAGCACCTGCGATCTAATCGACCGTGCGAGACCGGCCCACGAGTTGATTACGAGGAACATGCCGATCAAGTACGGGCTCTCCGGTTCGAAGACAGCGAGCAGGAGGATGATCAGGGGCAGGCCGGGAATGGTCATGGCGATATCCGTGAGGGTGGTGAGGACGCTATCGACGATTCCGCCTTTGTAGCCCGAGACGGTTCCGATGACCACCGCCATGATCGTCGAGAACACCGCGCCGGCCAGGATCATTTTCAGTACCGGCGGTGTCGAGTAAACGAGCTCTGAGAGAAGACTCGCCCCGATGTCGTTTGTTCCGAGCGGGTACGACATACTTTGGAAGGGACCCGCATACCGCGGCCCCTGTCCCTGTGTCGGGGCGGGGACGAGGTAGGGACCAACCGTTCCTATCAGGACGTAGAACAGGATGATGAGCGAGCCGGTCTTCGTCCGCCAGTCGTTCCAGACCACTCGTAGCGGGGCGAGGACGGCCACGTCGAGCCATTCCTTGTATAGTTCCGCACGGGTCGCCGTCGGTTCGGTACTCGCGCTCTCGTACTCGTCGGTCGCGTCGAACGTTGAATTGGTTTCAGCCATCGCATGTCACCTCTCAGTAGGCCTCCTTGCCTTCGCCTGCGCTGACTCGCGGATCGATCAGCCCGTAGGTGAGATCCGCGATCAGGATACAGAGCAACACGGCAGCGGTGATGACGAGGAAGATACCCATCATGAGCGGGTAATCGCGGGCGTTGAGCGCCTGCAGGAGGTAGTCTCCGAGGCCGGGGTAGGCGAAGATCTGTTCTAAGATGACCGAGCCACCGAACATGAACCCGACGGAGATCATCAGGTTCGTGTACATAGGCAGTAGTGCGTTCCGACCGACGTACCGAACCGCGATTCGGCGTCCGGGGACGCCTCGGAGGTGTGCCACCCGGATGTAGTCCTCTCCGATCTCCTGAATCGAGTTTCCTCGCATTGTGATCGCGACCCCGCCGAATCCGGTGAGGACGAGGGACGCGACCGGGAGCGTCGCGTGGTAGAATACGTCGGCGATAAAGAGCGGAGACAGTCCCGGCTCTAACCCGACGGTGTAGTTCCCCGACTGCGGAAAGACACTCAACTGAATGGAGAGGACGTACACCAAGAAGATCGCCGCGACGTAGTAGGGGACGGAGTTCAGGAACATCGAAAGGATCGTCGACCCGGTGTCGAACTGACTTCCCTCTCGGTACGCCATGACTGCGCCGAGTACGATCCCGATCGCGAACGTAAGGAGGATCGACACCGTGAGCAAGAAGATCGTCCATGGGGCGGTCTTGATGATGAGGGTGTTGACGCTCTTGCCACCGAACTCTATCGACTGCCCCATGTCCCCCTGCAGGATGCTCGTGAGGTACTCGAAGTACTGGACGTGCACCGGGGTTGAGGGATCGATGTTCGTATATGTCTCTGTAAGCTCGTTGATCCGGGACATGTCCACGCTGTTTGACCCTCGGCTCCGCATGACTCGCGCCCTGATGTGGTCCGCTGGTCCGCCCGGAATCGCCCGTGTCAGTCCAAACGTCACCGTGATTACCGCGATGAACGTGACGAACGCTTGTCCAAGTCGTTTTATTACGTACATTAGTTTGTATTTGGTGTCACTGTGGGACCATGCCGATTTCCATGCATCTTAGTGACCAATATGGTATGTGATGAGTTAGTTCTTGGACTGCAGTTCACCGGTCCGTGGGAACCACCAGAGGGGCCACTTCGACTGGTATTTCGGGGAACTCGGTTTTGGAACCTCCCAGTCGTCCGTGTAGAACCAGACCGGATCGTTGATCTCGTTGATCTGGAGCATGGGAACCGTCTGATTGGTGATCCACGCGAGGCGGTCAGTGAGGTCAGTCGCTTCTTCCTCGTCCTGTGCCACGAGCAACTCGTCCATTAGTCCGCGTGGGTCGACCGACTCGAGGTCGCCATCGGGTTCTCCCATTGGCGGAGCTTCGAGGGACCCAGGATCGAGATTCATGAACTCCGTGTCGATGTTGTAGTACATGTCGAAGACGTAGTACGGACTGGATCGCTGGAGCGTCCACCCCGTTGACGCCACCTTGTAGTTCCCTGCAGTGTAGTGGTCGGCCCAGTACGTCGACGCCTCGATCCGCTGTAGTTCGGCACCGATACCTTCGTTCCCGAGGTTATCGACGATCGTCTCGTAGACCGGATGCCAGTCGTTGTATCCCGCCGGAACCTTGATCGTCATCTCGAACCGGTCGCCGTTAGGACGGTACCACTTGCCACCGTCTTTCTGGTACCCTTCGTTGCGGAGCAATCGTCGACCGCGCTCCGGGTCGTCGTAGCGGTAGAGTTGCCCGACCATTTCGTCGGAGACCTTGTTCTCCCACCGATTCGTCTGTTCGTTCTGGCCGTCGATGTTCCCGACGAGTCCGCTCGGTGCCTCGACCGGCTGTCCGAGCCGACCGTAGTTGTCAGCACAGGCCTGTCTGTCGATGAACTCGCTGATAGCCTGTCGAACTCGCATGTTTCCGAAGTCTTTGTCCTCGTGGTTGAAGGGAAGTGAGTGTCCCCACAGCGCGGGGAGTTGCGCGTGCAGGAGATCGTCGGGCGCTTTATTGAAGACCGTTTCTGGTGCGGAGTAATTCCGGAGCCCGTCGACTTCGGCGCCGAGTAGCACGCTCGCAGTGTCGGACGAAACCTTGTGAATCTCCCAGCCCTCCCAGTTGATGTTGTCTGCGTCAGGATGGTGTTCGTACAGGCTCATCCTGAGGTGGCGGTTGTCTCGTTCCTCGAACTGGAAAGGGCCGTTCCCCTTTGGCTCGTCGAACGAGTCGTTCCGGAGGTCGCTCCGAATGTTGCTGATTTCGTCGTCCGTCGTCGCGTCTTCCCACCGCTCGACGTAGTCTTTGTACATTCGGAACGGCGTCTCGAGCCAGTAGTAGTTCAGTCCGTCCTGGAACAGCTGCTTGTTAACCGTGCCGTCGAGGGTGAGTTCGACGGACTTGTCACCGGCGCGTTGGATGTCCGTCCAGAGTGTCGAGAGGGTATCTCCGATGATCGCGTCGGTGACGAGTTTCGTGTAGAGGTCGTCGGCGTTGACCGGATCGCCCGGGTCGCCGTTGTGCCACGTGAGCCCGTCTCGAACCTTCAAAATCGCGGTATTACCTTCGAACGTATCGATAGAGACCGCGTACGGCTCGAACGTTTCGTCGTTGATGAAGTATCGTTGGAGCTGGTCGCTTTGCAATTCGTGCGAGAACGGGTTTTGCAAATTGAGATGGTTGAACTGCCAGTTCGTCGGATTGTCTGTCGTCGGCTGGACGAACGTGTTCGAGTTCGAGGCACCCCCTATACAGCCGGCCAGCAGCATCGCACTCCCCATCGCGCCGCCGCGAACGAGCTGTCTGCGTGAGATTGACCGGTGGTTCAACGTACCCGTATTGTCCCTGCCATGTGATGGCATACACACTCGTTATCAACAAGGGATAAAAAGCATTGTGAAAAGATAATGAGGTATCGATGACGGTACGTCGGACAGTATGTCCAACGAGCCGCCTCGGTTTCTCCGTGTGCGGCCTTCCTCCGATTTCGCTATCGCTGAGCATGATCGGAGGCCGATCATCGCTTTGAGCGCGTTCGTTCGATCGACGACCGCTACGGTCCTCCCCATCAACGTGCTGATTCCTCCGATCCATGCTAGGGTGTATCCACGGCTATATCTGATTCCTGTTCTGGATAACAAAACGAGAATAGGACTATGGGTAGCAATGTGTGAACATATCGCTGTCTCGAACGAGTTGTGCTGCCGATCGATGCAAACGGTCTGCTCGAATACCACCTCGAGTGGCGGTCTCCCTGTTCCGCGATTGGTTCGAGCGAAACGGCCGGTAGCGGTCTTGTCAACCGCCAGCAGACGGCTCCGGGACGAGTCGATTTCGGGCGGACGATGGGTACGCTCGGCCGAATCTATTACGCACATACAGATGTAATAATATTGGGACAAACCAGTATCGCTAGTCGGGCGGTTTCGCTGCTCTCAGCCTGGTAATGCGGAACTGTTCTGAGGTGCTGAACTACTATTCTGTTTCAGTGTTGATCAATGACTCTGCGGTCGAGATCTGTGTGATCGATATCGGAACCGTACTCGACTGCCTGACCCAGAAGCGATATCGGCGACCGGTCGAGCGGCCGCTTGGTCGGATACGTACCCGCTCCCGTTCGTCCGCTGCGTTCCGTCGTCGATCATTCTATTACGAGACAACAACACGCATTTAGATGCCTTTTAGAAGGGGGAACACACCGTGACTCGGCTACTGGGGTCTGTACCTCGCTTTCTCGGCAGAGATCGCGATCCCTGCCGCGATCAACTACTGGCGGTTTCGCACCGACAACTGGAAGTCGATCAGCGAAGCGTATCGTCCTATCGCCGCCGACGACTGAGACCGACACACAGCCTCATCGCGGCCACCGAGGAGGGTACTCCCGGCTCGACGCGATCGGTCGTGTGTCCCTTTCAGGTCTCTTTCGAAGGCGTCGGGCCGATTTCGCGCAGATGGACCCGGCAGCGGTCCGTCGGACTCGATGGGGACAGCGACACTGAACGGACGGACGGACGGTACACTTATCTAGGTGATCGTTCAACTTGATATCATGGAGCACGCACTCGTCGTCATTGACGATACCGACACACATCGGGCGCTGCTCGCGGAAGCGGGCCGACTCGCTCGCGATAGTGACGCCGAACTGACCGTCCTCTCCTGGATAACGCCGGGACAGGTCGAGCAGACAGCGGCGAATCTCGAGGCGATCGAACAGGTCGAGCAGACGTCCTACAGCGAGCCTGATCACGAGGCCACCGCGTCGCAGTTCGCCCGCCAGTTCGCGATGGACGTGTTCGAATCGGTCGACGATTCGATCGAGTTTACGGCGGAGGGGATCGTCGTCGAGGCCGACGAGCGAGCCGACGAGATCATCGCCGCCGCGGACCGACTCGGCTGCGACCACGTCTTCATCGTCGGCCGACGGCGCTCGCCGACGGGGAAGGCGCTGTTCGGCGATGTCGCCCAACGTATCCTGCTCAACTTCGACGGCACTGTGACGCTCAGAATGGACTGACCTGCGCGGAGCGGTCCGATCGCGTCGAAAACGAGATGCTCGTTTTGCGGTCTCGAGAAAGCAATGTCGACCGCGAGACGACGTCGGCCCGCGAGAGTTGCTATGGGAGTCGGAGTGTGTCGGGTTACTGGAGCGAGATCCCGGCCACGGTCGACGCCGGAAGGTCGGCGATCAGGGAGCCGCTGTCGACTGATACGTCGAGATCGTCGGCGGTGAACGTCTCGGCGTTGTCAGCGTCGACCTCGGCGTCGGGGTCGTGGTCCGCGAACAGGACCGAGGCGTCGACGGCGTCGGGGTCGAGTTCAGTGCCCTCGAGGGCCACCTCGACCGTGTGGGCCTCGCGGCAGTCGAGGTTCGTAACGGTGACGTACGGCTCGCCATCGTCGACCGATGCGGACGCACGAACCAAGGACAGATCGCGCTCGTCGTCGACCGCGCGCGTGGGCGTCTCGATCGACGTTCGGACGGCCTCGCTACCCTTGTGAGGCGCGTACAGGTCGAAGACGCGGTAGGTCGGGCGCGCCCAGGCGTCGTCGCCATCGGTCTCGATGAGACACTGAAGGACGTTGACTGTCTGAGCGATATTGGACATCGTCACGACGTCGCTGTTATGATTGAAGACGTCGAGGACGGCCGCCGCGGAGAGGGCGTCGAGGACGGTCCCCGGCTGCTCGAGGCCGTTGTCGGCGGTCGCCTCGGGGTGCCAGGTGCCCCACTCGTCGACGATGACGCCGATATCGCGGGTCGTCGCGACTGCGTTGATCGCCCCGGCCATCCGCTCGATGTGGCGTTCCATCTCGAGGGCGTCCGCGAGCAGGCGGTCGTACTGCTCTTCGTCGGCCTCGGAGACGTTCATCCCCCGGCCGTAGTAGTGGTGCAGCGTGAGGTGATCGAGCGGGAACTCCGCACCCCACGGAGACTCGTTGATCTCTTCTAAGAAGCGACGGTTCCACTCGTGGCCCTCGAAGCCACAGGCGATGAGCTCGAGGTCGTGGTCGAACATCAGGTTCGACTGGGTGCCGACGTAGGTGGCGAACCGGCGATACTCGCGGGCGTACTGTTCAGGCGACATCTGGCCGCCACAGCCCCAGTTCTCGTTGCCGAGTCCCCAGTATTCGACGCCGTAGGGCTCCTCGTGGCCGTTTTCGCGGCGTCGGTCCGCGAGTTCGGTGTCGCCGTCGTAGTTACAGTATTCGGCCCAGTTTGCGGCTTCCTGAGGATCGCCAGACCCGACGTTGGCCGCGAGATACGGCTCGGTCCCGATCCGTTCACATAGATCGAGGAACTCGTCGGTGCCGAAAGCGTTGGACTCCTCGGGCACGTCCTCTCGACCCTGTGCCCAAAAGAGGTTCCGTCGCCGCGGTCGCGCTTCCTGTGGGCCGACGCCGTCCTCCCAGTGGTAGTCGTCGGCGAAACAGCCGCCCGGCCACCGGAGCACGGGGACCTCGAGGTCGGCGAGCAGCGAGACGACGTCCTCGCGGAACCCGTCCTCATCGGCGCTATCGTCGTGCCAGAGGCCGTCGTAGATACATCGACCGAGGTGCTCGGAGAAGTGACCGTGTACTTCGGGCGCGATCCGATCGATACGTGCCGCAGTATGAACTGTGATACGTGCGTCAGCCATCCACACATTCATTTTCGGTAAGGGAGTATAAGTGCCCCGGTTTGTGTAATGTGGGTTACCGATAGACCGAGTACGAGACCGTCTCGTCCGACCTCCGCGCGGTCGGACTGTCGATCAGGGTCGACGGCGAAGGCGGTGGTCCCACGGCCCTCACGACGCGCGGTCCGTGATCTAGTACCAAACTATTTGAACTGCCGGGTCCGACCCTCGAGAACACAGTGTCCAGGAACGAACACCGATTGTCTGAGTATCGAGACGCAGTCGAATGGCCGTTACTCCGTCTCTTCGCACGGTTTAGCCAAGACCGGCGTCGCTGGTTTTCGATTGGGCTCCTCGCGGCATTGGTTGAGCGGGCGGCGTCGCTCGTTCCGCCGTTCGTCCTCGGCGTCGCTATCGACGCCGTGTTCACACGGACGGCGCCGTATCACCTTCCGTTCGTCTCTTCTGCTGTGATTCCGTCGACACCGGAGGCACAGTTGTGGTTCTCGTTCGGGATCATTCTCGGCTGTTACCTGCTTACGGGTCTGCTCGCAACGGTGCGAATGTTTACGGTCGACTACTTTTCACACCACCTGATGCACGTCGTTCGCACCGCGACGTACGACAAGATTCAGCGACTCGACGTTCGCTTCTTCGACGGCCACGAGAAGGGCGAGCTTATGAGCATCCTCAATAACGACATCTCCAACTTCGAGCAGTTCTTCGACGACGCGCTCACTCGAGCGGTCCGGATCACCACGGTGCTCGTCGGTATCACGACGATCCTCGTCTACTTGAACTGGCAGCTCGCTGTCGTAACGCTCGGTGCGGTGCCGCTGCTCACCGCGTTCACGCTGTGGTTCATGCACCGGGTCGAACCGGTCTACGATTCGATCAGGGCGAGCGTCGGCGGCATGAACACTCGACTCGAGAACAATCTCGGCGGCATCACCCTCATCAAGGCGATGACAACCGAGGAGTACGAGTCCGACCGGGTCGAGGAGGTCTCGAACCGCTACTTCGAAACCAACTGGCGACGGATCAGGCTCAACACGGTGTATCACCCGGGAAGCAACCTCATCACGAACGCGTCGTTCGCGGCGACGTTCATCATCGGGGGGTACTGGGTCGTCGTCGGGCCGCCGCCGCTGTTCAGCGGGACGCTCACCGTCGGCTCGCTCGTCACGTTCCTGTTTATGAGCCAGCGGTTCACCGGGCCGCTCAAGCAAATCGCCCGCATCATTGAACAGTACGAGAACGCCCGCGCGTCCGGCAAGCGCGTCGTCGGGCTCATGGACATGCCCGCCGCCATCGAAGACAAGGACGACGCGACCCGGCTTTCGGGCGTCGACGGCCGCGTCGAGTACAACGACGTGTGTTTCGCCTACGATCCCAACGAGGAGTACGTTCTCGAGAACGTCTCGTTCGCGGTCGAACCGGGCGAGACGGTCGCGTTCGTCGGGCCCACCGGCGCGGGCAAGTCGACGGTGGTCCGACTTCTCATGCGGATGTACGACACGGACGAGGGGGCAGTCAGGATCGACGACCGCGATGTCCGCGACGTGACGCTGTCGAGTCTCCGAGACGCGATCGGCTACGTCAGTCAGGAGCACTACCTCTTCGGCGGCACCGTCCGAGAGAACATCGCCTACGGGACCTTCGATGCGACCGACGACGAGATCGTCGCGGCCGCGAAATCCGCACAGGCCCACGCGTTCATCGAGGCGCTTCCGGACGGATACGATACCGAGGTCGGCGAGGAGGGGGTCAAACTCTCCGGTGGCCAGCGCCAGCGGATCTCTCTCGCCCGCGTTATCCTCTCGGAGCCGCGGATCCTCGTCTTGGACGAGGCCACCAGCGACGTCGACACTGAGACCGAGATGCTCATCCAGCGCTCGCTCATAGAGCTTACCGCCGATAGGACGACCTTCGTCATTGCCCACCGCCTGTCGACCGTCCGTGACGCCGACACCATCTTCGTCCTCGATGACGGGGAAATCGTCGAACGAGGGACTCACGAGACGCTGCTCGAGGCGGACGGCCTCTACGCGAATCTCTGGAAGGTACAGGCCGGCGAGATCAACGAGCTTCCGGAGGCGTTCGTCGATCGCATCACGCAGAACAACTGAGGCGGTCCGCCGGATCGGGACCGATTCCGTTCTCACCGCCAGGGTGATCGGACGCCGCTACGACCGGATCCAGACCCGCATCGCTCCCGGGGCGCGATTGTCCCACGCGTAGTACGGAACCGCGGTGACGTCGATCCGCTCTCGGGCCGTCTCGCTCACCGGTCGGTACAGGTCGTCGTCCCAGCCATCCCGATCCGGCACGCTCGCCGCTCCCTCGATGACCGTGACTCCCTCGAGCAGTTCCGGTCGGTGCTCCGTCGAAACCGGGGATGGGTCCTCGTACTGGTGGAGCGGCCGGTCGTTATCGACCGCCTCCAGACAGTAGACCAGCGGGCCGCGTTTGAGCGCGACGCGGCCGGCGTCGGCCTTGACGGCGGGATGGGCCTTGAGTTGCGTCACCGTCTGTTCGAAGGTCAGTTCGATCCGGTCGTCGGTCCACGCCCGCTCTAGCTCGAGGTATCCGTCCGTAGGAACGTCGACCGTTTCCCCGTTTACCGTCACCGTCGGCGATTCGGCCCACGCGGGAATTCGGAGCCGAAGCGGCACCGACGCTCCGTCAGCGTCGACGTCGATGGTTACCTCGCCGGACCACGGGAGGGCACTGTCCTGTGACAGATCGATGGTCGTACCGTCGACCGTCGTCGTGACGGTGCTGCCGACGTACTGGTTGACGTAGAGCGCGGACTCCCGCCGGCTGTAGACGTAGTCACCCAGCGATGCGAACAACCGAGCCGCGTTAGGCGGACAGCACGCGCAGTCGAACCACCCCTTGCGGTGGTGGTCGCCATCGCTCTCGAGGGGGTTCTCATAGAAGAACGCTGTCCCGTCGAGCGAGATGCCCGCGAGGAAGCCGTTGTACAGCGTTCGCTCGATGAGGTCGGCGTACTTCGCTTCGCCGGTGAGTTCGAACAGCCGCTGATTCCAGAAGATGCTCCCGATCGCGGCGCAGGTTTCGGCGTACGCGTCGTTTCGGAGGTCGTAGTCCGTCGTGAACCCCTCGTGTGCCGCCTCGGGGCCGAGTCCACCGGTGACGTACATTCGCTTCGTCGTCATGTTCGTCCAGAGGCGCTCTATGGCCTCGATCAACTCGTCTTCGCCCGTCTCGAGGGCGAGATCCGTCGCCGCCGCGTATAGGTACATCGCCCGGACGGAGTGGCCGTCGACGGTCTCCTGTTCTCGGAGCGGCTTGTGGGCCTGGGCGTACCGTCCGTCGTACGTTCCGTCTTCGCGGGTGAAGACGCTCCGCGCGTCCGGGATGATAGAGCCGTCCCCGTACTCGGCACCGCCGAGCGTCTCCGGATTGTCGATTTCCCACGCCAGTCGGTCATCCTTCCCGCGGAGATCGATGAAATACGCCGCGAGATCGAGGTACCGACGTGTGCCGGTGACTCGATAGAGCTTCACGAGCGCCAGTTCGATCTCCTCGTGGCCCGGCACTCCCTGGATCTCGTCGCCGAAGACGTCGTCGATAAGGTCCGCGAAATCGATCGCCACGTCGAGCAGCGTCTCCGTTCCCGTCGCCCGGTAGTGGGCGACCGCGGCTTCGATCAGATGCCCGGCGCAGTACAGTTCGTGCATCATATGGAGGTTCGTCCACCGGCTCTCGGGTTCGACCAGCGAGAAGTATGTGTTCAGATACCCGTCCTCTCCCTGGGCCTCGGCGATCAGCGAGACCACCTCGTCGACGCGCTCGGCCAGCACCGGATCGTCGCGTTGTGCAAGGACATACGAGGCCCCTTCGATCCACTTGTAGGCGTCCGAATCCTGAAACCACATCCCCTGAAAGCCGCCTGACTTCCCGGCCGCGACGCGTCGGAAGTTCTCGAGCGTGCCAGATTCCTCGAGTTGCTCGTACTGATAGTCGATCGTGACGTCCCTGTTTCGCTCCCGTCGCGGCGTCCAGAACTCGTCATCGATCTCGACGTCCGAGAGCCACATTCCGTCTGCTCGCCCACCTTGTTGATTCATGCGTGTGACAGCCCGTATCACTCACCTGGTCATAAAAGTTACCGAGAACGTGGCCCGCTGGACCGCAGATGGATCGTCGTGAGGTGCTCTCGAGGCCGCGAGCCGGTCTGGCCCAACGTTCTCGCATACAGAATCGAATTCTGTCATAGGCTGCGCTCATGTCGAACACGGAGAATCACGCCGATCAAGCACCGAACTGATTCCCGAGGATGTTCGCGGCTACCACCAGTTCCGCCCTATGAATGCCGTTGTCACGCACGTGATCGCCCTGAACTGCCCTCGGTGTCCAGAACCGGCCGTCCGTGCTAGAGCTAGCATCTTATTTACAGTTGTATGGGTGTAATAGTTGGGCGCTATATGCTTCGCCTTCCGTTCTCTATATCGAAACGATATCCAGTCCCACTCGAACATATTCTGTAACAGAGAACGCTATGTAGCCGACCTCCTCCGATCCGAGTACTGTTGCCGGCGTTTACTGATAGTGAAGCAGTGATCACTCCTGAAGAAGCAGCGGCGATTCATTCAGAACAAAGATTATGGTGTTTGATTGTGAAGAGATGGCATGGAAGAACCGAAACATCCGGTCCGAACGGTCGACAGGGCGATGGAGATCGTGGAGATCGTTCAAGAGCTCGACGGCGCAGGTGTTTCAGAAATCGCCGAACAGGTCGATATCGGCAAGAGCGCGGTCCACAATCACCTGAACACGCTCGTAAACAGGGAGTACCTCGTCAAGGAGGGCGACGAATACCAGATCGGGCTGTCCTTCCTCGGACTCGGCGCGTATGCCCGAGACCGGACCAGTATCTACGAGACGGCGCGATCCGAGATCGACAAACTCGCCAACGAAACTGGCGAACTGGCGAACCTCCTCGTTGAGAAAAACGGGATGGGGATCTACCTCTATCAGGCACAGGGGCAAAACGCCGTAGAACTGGACACCCACGAGGGCAAACAAGTCGGGCTTCACTGTACGGCCCTTGGCAAGTCGATCCTCGCCTTCCGCTCTCGCGAGGAGGTCGACGAAATCCTCGATACGCGTGGGATGCCGGAGCTGACCGACCAGACGATCACGGATCGAGACCAGCTATACAGCGAACTCGACCAGATTCGAAAGCAGAAGTACGCGGTCGACAACGAGGAGCGCCTCGCCGGGCTCTGCTGTGTCTCCGCTCCCATCACGGACGGCCGGGAACGGAGTATCGCCTCCATCAGCGTCGCCTGTCCAGTCCACCGTATCAGCGAGGAGCGGTTCTACGAGGAACTCCCCGACGCCGTCCTCGGCACGGCAAACGTCATCGAACTCGAGCACAACTACTCGTAACCCGCTCCGTTTGGCAGTCGACTGGAACTCAGCCGTCCGATCTCAAAACTCCGCATTCGGAGGGCCGAGAGCTGTCGGTCTCTCCGCGCCGATCGTCGAATCCCGTCATGGACGGGAGCTTTATTATCAATAAGGATATTAGCCTATTTATGCGGTATCATCGACTCCCCAGCGGAGACGGGTATAATTTGATCGCCGACGACGGGAACGCCGCCTCTAATCTCACGGCGGTCAAGCCCCGACTCGACACCTTCTCTGACCTCGCGGCGGCGGCGAACGTCGCGGACGTGCGGATCGATACGCTCGGAGAAGCGCTCATGGCCGACGCGCCGACCGTCGAGCGTGAGGCGCTTGCCGATAGCGCAGTGCCGGTGGTCCCCGACGAGGTCTGGGCGGCCGGTGTCACCTACGAGATCAGCGAGGAGGCTCGCGAAGCCGAGAGCGGCATGTCGGAGATGTACCTGCAGGTCTACGAAGCCGAACGGCCGGAGATCTTCTTTAAGGCGACGCCGAGTCGAACCGTCGGTCCCAACGAGCCGGTCGGCATTCGCGCGGACTCGGCGTGGGACGTGCCCGAACCCGAACTCGGCATCGTCCTCTACGACGGCGACATCGTCGGTTACACGATCGGCAACGATATGAGTAGCCGCTCAATCGAGGGACAGAACCCGCTCTACCTGCCACAGGCGAAGGTATACGACAAGTGCTGTTCGATCGGTCCCTGCGTCGCGTCGGCCGAGAGCGTCGGCGATCCCCACGAACTAACGATGTCGATGGAGATCAGCCGCGACGGGACAGTTCTTTACGACGGCGAGACGTCGACTGGAAAGATGGAGCGTACCTGTGAAGAACTGGTCGACTATTGGCGCGACCACAACGCAGTTCCGGGGAACGGCGTTTTGCTCACTGGAACGTCGCTCGTCCCCGAGGAGGAATTCACGCTCCGCCCGGGCGACGAGGTGCGCATCTCAATCGACAGAATTGGCGAACTCGTTAACACGGTCGTCGAAGTATAACCGTTCTCGAGCACTGTCTTACACGATGACGAATGTGACGTTCATTGGAGCCGGCAGTATTGTGTTCGCGAAGAACCTCCTGACGGACATCTTCTCGTTCGAGGCCCTCCGGGACAGCACGATCACGCTGATGGATATCGACTCACAGCGGCTGGCCCGGACCGCCGAGGTCGGCGAGGCGATCGTCGACCACCACGACCTTCCCGGAGAGATCCGCGCCACGACGGATCGGCGAGCGGCCCTCGAGAACGCCGATTACGTCCTCAACATGATCAACGTCGGCGGCGAGGAGCCGTTTGAGAACGAGATCCGCATTCCCGAGGCGTACGGCGTAAACCAGGCCGTCGGCGACACGCTCGGTCCCGGCGGCGTCTTCCGTGCGCTGCGGACCGCGCCGACGGTACTCGACATCGCCCACGACATGGAAGCGCTGTGTCCCGACGCCCTTTTGCTGAACTACACGAACCCAATGGCGATGCTCTGCTGGGCGGTCGACGAAGCGACCGATGTCGACGTCGTAGGGCTCTGCCACAGCGTCCAGCACACGACTGCGGCCATCGGTCGCTACCTCGATATCCCGCGCGATGAGATCGACCACTGGGTCGCCGGTATCAATCACATGGCGTGGTATCTCGAGGTAGAACGCGACGGCGAGGATCTGTATCCGGCACTTTGCGACGCCGCGGACGACCCCGATATCTACGTGCAAGATCCGGTTCGCTTCGACGTGATGGACCACTTCGGGGCGTTCATCACCGAGTCGAGCCACCACCTGAGCGAGTACCTCCCGTACTTCCGGACGGACCAGGACGTCATCGACGAGCTGACCCCCGAGGAAGAGTTCGGTCACTACACGAGCGAGTGGATGCCGACCGGGCGGTATCTGGAACACTGGCGGTCCTACCAGCCGACCAGCGAGGGCGAGTTCGAGGTCACCACAGAGGACGTGGCGCTCGAGCGCTCCGCCGAGTACGGCTCCCGGCTCATCCACTCGATCGAAACCGGCGAGGAGCGTCGCATGAACCTCAACGTCCGGAACGACACCGGCGCAATCGATACCCTCTCGGACGACGCGTGCGTCGAGGTCCCCTGTCTCGTCGACGGGGGTGGCGTTCATCCCTGCTCCGTCGGCGACCTGCCGCCGCAGCTCGCGGCGTTGAACCGATCGAACGTCGCCGTCCAAGAACGCGCCGTGACCGCGATCCTCGAGCACGACGAGACAGCGCTCCGTCAGGCCGTCAAACTCGATCCGCTTACGGCGGCCGCGCTCGACCTTGAGACGATCGACGAACTGGTCGATGACCTGCTGGTCGCGAACGCCGAGTATCTGCCCGACCTGGACTGACGCGTCCCGAACGAGTTCTCTTCTCCGTCGCCCCTCCGAATTTATCACGCCGATCACGGAGCACCGGCGATTGCCGCGTAGACGCGGTGTTCATCTGGAAAGCGGCGTCGGGAGGTCGACACGCAGGTCGCGGCCGACGGCCTCGTACGTCTTGGTAGGCCACGATCCGGTGTCGGTGACCGCGTCGACGCCGGCCGACGAAACCAGGACGGTGTCTTCCGCCTTCGCCCCCTGCACCGTCGGGTTCCAGGCGTACGGCGCGGGCGTTTCGACGGGCGTGTCGGCCGACGGCGTCGCGGTCCACTCCCGGCTCTCGAATCCAATAGCACCGCCCTGGTGATGTCGCCGCCACTCGTCGTCCCAGCCGACGGCCGCGTACGCTCGCTGGATCTCGGCGAAGACATCGCCGACGGTGCCATCATCGACCGTCGCGGCGTCTCGTGTCGCCGCCACTGCCGTCGCCGCAACGCGGCTCGCGTCGTCGTGGCGCTCGCGCAGCCACGCCGGTGCGTCGAAGTCGACGGTTCGCGTGACGGCGACGTTGACGCCGCGGTCGACCGCGACGACAGTCAGCAGCGCGTACTCGCCGAGTGGTTCATTCGTCGGCGTGAAGTGGCGATGGCGCTGGGAACGCTCGGCACCGCCGACGAGAACGACGGGCGACTCGAGGCCACGCTCCCAGAGTTCGTCGCGGAGGCGTCCTGCCACGGCGCGCTCGGTATCGCCCGGTGAAACTGCTCTCGCGACCGTTTCGACCGCATCGGCGGTGGCTCGGCCGGCCTGCTCGAGTATCTGCCGGTCGTGTTCGGTAAAGGGCAGCCGCAGTTGCGAGGCATCGACCGGCGCTACGCCCGGGACCGTCGGGACATCCGCACTGGCCCGGTCGGCGCTCTCCTGTGCGACCGCCTTCTCGAGGGATGATTCGTGCCAATCGAACGTCTCGATCGGCACCGCCGGCGGCAACTCCTCCTCGCGGAACCGATCCGCCTCGTTGTTCGACGTGAGCGCTCGCACTGCGTCGCCGTCGTAGCCGAGCGCGGCGACGCCGATGTCCGCCGCGCGGTCGACGGTCGAGTTTCCGCCGGCCAACCACGCGACGTTCGCCGGCCTGAGAAACCAGAGTTCGGTTACCGCTTGTTCGGCCATGTATTCGTCTAAACGCGTCAGTTTCTGGTCGGATACCGCCGTCATATCCTCCGCAACGAGAGCCTTCCAATAAATCATTGTGGATGCGGCACGTTCGGATCGATACACAGCGCTATCGCACCGACTTATCGACTCGAGAGTCGGAAAGAGAAGGCATGGGAGGAGCACGATGATACCATCATAGTACCGGAGTAGCGAGCGGTCACGTCGTCTTTGAAGCAGGCGGCTTTTCTACTGGAGAGACCGCGCGTTTATTCACATATAGTGGTATAAAACACGACTATCGTACGGTCTTGGACGATCGGGATCCCCGACTGTATATTAGACCACGGATTAGGCAAGAAATATATGTGATGTTATTGCAGAGTCATCATACATAGAAGATAATGATTGGAGGTGACAGCGGTAATGGTACGTCTCGACGGCATAGGTAGTTCGACGAACCGACGACGATTCCTGCAGGCGGCGGGCACCGCTGGGATCGCTGGGATAGCCGGGTGTGGAAACCTCGTTACCGCCGGCAACGACGACGGGATCTCGTATTGGACGCTGTTTGGCGGCGGCGACGGAAGTACGATGAAATCGATCGTCGATAGCATCAACGACGAAACCGATCTCGACGTCAACCGCCAGCGAGTTCCACCGGACGAGTACTACAACCGCCTGTATACTGCACTCGCCGCCGGGGAAGTCCCCGACGTGGCCATACTCCGCTCGGAGCGACTCCGAGAGTACGAGGACTACGTCGTCCCGATGACCGATGACATCGACTCCAGCGTCTACGCCGACGCGATCATGGAGAAGGTGTTGGTCGACGACGAACTCCTCGGGGTGCCACTCGACGCGCATCCGTACGGGCTGTGGTGGAACAAGGACGTCTTCGAGGAAGCGGGGCTCGATCCTGAAGACCCGCCTAACACACCGGAGAAACTCCGGAATGTCTGTCAGACGATCACCGAGAACACCGATTACATCGGCGGACATATCCACGGTGATTCGATCTTGGCGGCGATGTTCCAGATGTTCGTCAGGAGCATGGGCAGGCCGCTCCTGACCGAAGACAACGAACCGGGCTTCGACAACGAGGACGGCGTCGCCGTCGCGAGGTACTTAGACGAGATTATCAACGAGCGCGGCTGGGTGCCACAGGACGGCACTGCCGGGTGGGAAGCCTGGAACAACGGCGAAGCGGGCTTTCTCATCGACGGCACATGGCATCTCAGTGTCGTCCGCGAGATCGGCTTCGATTTCGGACTCACGACTCCGGCGGTGATGCCCGACGCAGAGAAACACATGACCAACGCGAGCAGTCACACCCTGATTATACCCTACGACGAATCCCGCACCGACGCGCGGCGAGAAAAGACGATCAAATTCATCCGCGAACTCACCCAGAATCACGCTGTCAAATGGGGTACCGATGCGGGACACCTGCCCGCGAGTAAGGCGGCACTCGAGAGCGACGACCTCCGCAACAGCGACGCGTGGTCGAAGTCGGTGGGAACGTTCTACGAGATGTCCCAGAACGGGCAGTTCGCGTACGAACCCCGGACGGACTCGAATACGGAGTATTTGGATGTGATCTGGCAGCGAATTCAGTCCGTTCGGCTGAACGACGTCGACCCCGAAACGGGGGTCAAGCAGGCCGCAGACGGCATCCGCGGGGTGTTCGACTGACGACCATGGCACAATCTAAACACCGTTCTGATGGAACCGACGACGGTCGCTTCAGACTCGACCAGATAGTTCGAGGGCGACGCGAGCAACTCGCAGGAATCGGCTTCGCGCTGCCGTATCTCGTCATCGCCACCGGATTCCTGTTTGGCCCGCTGCTACTTGGCCTGTTTATGAGTCTCCACGAGTGGGATCCGGTCTTCCCGGCACAGTCCGAGTTCATCGGCCTCGAGAACTACCGGATACTATTGAATGACCCGCGGTTCTGGCAGGCGTTGCGGAACACGATCTACTTCGTAGTGCTGACCGTACCGACGATCGTCGCGCTGTCGCTCCTACTCGCGCTCGGCGTCAACCGCGAGATCAAGGGACAATGGCTGCTCCGAACGATCTTCTTTAGCCCGTACGTGCTGACCGTCGCCGTGATCGGGCTATTATGGAGTGATCTGTTCAGCGCCAGCGGACTCATTACTCACTACATCCCCGTCGATACGGGGAACTGGTTAATCTCGTCGACCCTCGCGATGCCCGCTATCATGCTCGCGACGGTCTGGTGGTCGCTTGCGTTCAACTTCGTCGTCTTGCTGGCGGCGAGACAGAACGTCTCCGACAGGCTCTACGAGGCGGCGAAATTGGACGGTGCCAGCAGCTGGCGAATGATGTGGGACATCACGATCCCACAAATGAAGAATCCCCTCATCTTCGTCGTCATCACGACGTTCGTCAATTCGTTTCAGGTGTTCGGCCAGCCGTTCATCATGACACAGGGCGGGCCGTCGTTCTCGACGACGACGATCGTGCTGTACCTGTACAACACGGCGTTCAGCACCGGTGACTTCGGCTACGCGGCCGCCGTGGGCTACGTCCTGTTTATGATCCTGATTGCGGTGTCCGCGACTAACTTCTACATCCTCGGAGGTGATACGTCATGAGTACCGAATCGGGCGGATTCCTCGAGGACGTCTCGTTTTCCGAACAGCGGCTTCGATCGATCGCCCTCTACGTCGCGTTGTACGGCACGGCCGCTCTGTTTCTCCTTCCGTACTGGTGGATGTTCTCGACGTCGATCAAGCCACGCGAGCAGATCTATTCGTCGGTTCCGCACTTACTCCCCAGCGAGATCACGTTCGAAGCGTACCGGATCTTGCTCTCGAACTCCCAGATCGTCCAGTGGACGATAAACACGGTCGTTCTCGCGACTCTGACGACCGTCACGGTACTGGTAATCGACGCGATGATCGCCTACTCGCTGACGCGCCTCGAGTGGCCGGGACGAAGGATCGTCTTTACGGTCATCGTGGCGTCGTTCCTCGTACCGGGTATCGTCAACCTCGTCCCAGTATTCATGATCGTCGCGAAACTCGGGTTGGTCAACAATCTGTTCGGCGTCGTATTACCGAGCGTCGCCAACCCGCTGGGCGTGTTCATGCTTTACCAGTTCTTCCGGGACATCCCGGAGGAGTTAGAGGAGGCCGCACGCCTCGACGGGTTCTCGCGGCTGCGCATCTTCACGCATATCATCCTGCCGTTAATGCGCTCTGCGCTGGCCGCCCTCGGGCTGTTCATCTTCATCTGGACGTGGAACTCGTTCCTGTGGCCGCTGGTCATCTTGCAAGACAGCAGCCTGTATACGCTCCCGATTGGGCTCGTGACCTTACAGGACAACATGGGAATCGTGAACCCCGGCATCGTGATGGCGTCCGCGGTGATCGCGTCGCTGCCGCTGCTGCTGGTGTTTCTGGTCTTGCAACGGCATCTGGTCAAGGCGGTCGAAGCGCAGGGGACGGTCAAATGATCGAAACGAACCCCGACACGCACGACCCCCTGCATGCGACGATACAGTCGACGGGGCGGTTCGTCTGGACCAATTTGGTCTCGGTGGTCGTCATCAGTCTCGGATGGTTCCTCGCGTCGCTCCCGATCGTCACCGTCGGGCCCGCGACAGTGGGTGCCTACCGTGCGGTGCTGTCGCTCCGCGAAGGTGACATCGATGGGATCGACCGAGACGCGGTGTGGACGACCGTTCGCGAGCAGTTCGTCCACGCGACGCTGATCGGTCTCGTTCCGTTCGTGATACTCGCCATCGCGGCGACGTACGCGTACACGTATCTAACCACAGGAACGCTCATATCGGGCCTGCTGGCCCTGATCGGCGGCTACACCGCGATCTACCTGTGGCTCGTCTCCGTGCCGACGTTCGTCGGGCTGGCGGAAGGCAAGTCCGTCGTCAACGCGGTGACGGCCGGCTACCGCTGGACCGCACGCCATGCCATCGGTGCAGTGGCGCTTGCCGTGGTGACAGGTACGCTGTTCGTCGTCTCGTCGCTACTGACGGTCGCCGTGGCGCTGCTGTTTGCCGGCGTCGCCTTCGCCTTCCACGTCGAGTTCGTCACGACCGTCTCGGAGACCGATTGGCCGAACGAACGGGCAGTAGACACATGATCCGATACGTCGCATACGGACGTCCGCGCACAGTCTCCAACGAGCGACCGCTCGCTCGTTTCGGCAGTACAACCGACGATATCGCGAACCACGATCGGAGGATACACCATGAGTAACGAGAACAATTCGAGCGCGTCAGTCACGTTCAACGACACGAGAAAAACGTACGACGACTTCATCGCCGTCGACGGCTTCAACGCTCGTATCGAGGCCGGCGAGTTCATCACCATCGTCGGCCCGTCGGGCTCTGGCAAATCGACGCTGTTGCGGATGGTCGCCGGCCTCGAGGAGATTTCGGACGGAGATATCCAGATCAACGGACAGAGCGTCAAAGGCGTCGAGCCCCAACAGCGGGGGATCGCGATGGTGTTCCAGAACTACGCTCTCTACCCGCACATGAGCGTTCGCAAGAACATGGCCTACGGGCTGAAGCTGACGACGGACCTTTCCGGCGACGATATCGACCAACGGGTTCGCGAGACGGCGGCGATGCTGGAGATCGAGGACCTGTTGGATGACAAGCCGGCGAACCTCTCCGGCGGCCAACAACAGCGAGTCGCCACAGGACGGGCCATCGTTCGCGACCCGGAAATCTTCCTGATGGACGAACCGCTCAGTAATCTCGACGCAAAACTCAAAGTACACATGCGGACGGAATTACAACGCCTCCAGGAGGATCTAGGGACGACGACGATCTACGTCACCCACGATCAGGAGGAAGCGCTGACGATGAGCGATCGGATCGTCGTTCTCAACGAGGGCGAACTCCAGCAGTTCGGTACCCCGGAGGAAGTGTACGACCGCCCTGCAAACCGATTCGTCGCCGACTTCATCGGGAGCCCCGCTATGAACTTCTTCGACGTGGAACTGAACGGGTCGACGCTCGTCGGCGAAGGCCTCGAGTATTCGATCCCGTCGTCCGTCGCAGAGACGATCGGCGATACACAGACGGCATCAGGTCTCGAACTCGGCATCCGTCCGGAAGACATCCGGATCGAAGCGACGGGCGAGAACGCAATACCCGCGACCGTCGACGTCGTGGAGAACGCGGGCAGCGACAACTACCTCTACCTCGACATCGACGGCCAAGAGTGTCGGGTACGGGCCGCAAGCGGCGTGACACCCACCGTCGGTGAAACGCTCCACGTGACGTTCGATCCGTCGGACGTCCACGTGTTCGATACGCGGACGGGCGAGAATCTCCTCGTCGATGAGATGGAGCAGGCGATGGTGTCGGACGAACCACCCGCCTGAAATACGGACGTGTACGGAACGCGGCGGTCCGGACAGCAATTCCGTCACGCTCGGTCGTCGGCCTCGAGTCAGTGTCGTTCCCGCGGCCGACTCGCCGTCGAGACACCGGCGTCTGCGGCCGGCGAAGCCGTACGGTGATGCGTTGCGTCGGCGAAACACCGTCATCAATCGGCGGCGTGATTTGGGACGTGGCCACAGTCGAGACAACGCCACGACTGCCGAACGAACGTCAGGTCTCCCTCACAGTTCGGACATCGATATACCCGGTCTGTCGCGTCCTCTCGTTCCGTCATTAGTGGCTCTTCAGGAAGACCGACATTAAACGTTCCCCCGATACGCTCGCAGTGCAGTTTCCCTCATAGATCGAACGATCCGGTGGCGTAGCTAATCTCACACCGTTCGTTTTCGACGGCCGTCGAGGTCAACTGAAGCAGCCGTTTGCCGCCCTGTAGCGGGAGTATTGGCGTCGTCCAGCCGACCGTCTGCTGACCGACATCGATCGCGTCGTCGAACTGAAGCGGGGCGGACACGGTCGTCCACGAGTCGAGTTCCGAGAGATCGGTCGCGGCGAGGAGCGTCTGTCCGCTTCCGGGGGCCTGATTTCCGTCCTGATCGCGCAATGTCTTCCC
This sequence comes from Natrinema sp. 74, assembly GCF_046097095.1. Classification (NCBI taxonomy): domain Archaea; kingdom Methanobacteriati; phylum Methanobacteriota; class Halobacteria; order Halobacteriales; family Natrialbaceae; genus Natrinema; species Natrinema sp. 74. The sequence goes on along the minus strand of NZ_CP175699.1, from coordinate 625,518 downwards.
CGAGACGAGGACAGTTCCCTCGTCACCGCCAGCGGCCGTCCAGTTGATGTAGGGGCCGTTCACGAGTTGGTACCCCTCCGCCGTCCGTACCGGAGAGCCGACGGCGGCCGGATCTCCCCACGATCGTCCGTCCGGCGAGGTCTTGACGAAGATTCCGCCTTCATATTTCGGCCCGACGATCTCGACGGCCATCGCGTACCTGCCGTCGGGGAGTTTCGTCACGACCGGCATCCCCGGACGCTCTTCGCCGTCGGGTATCGCGACGTCGAACGTCTCCTCGCCCCACGTTCGACCGCCGTCGCGGGAGACACGGTGGCCGACGAGTTGATTGTACCCCTGCTCACGGTGGCGTTCGTCGGCGAAGTAACAGACGAGGTTCCCGTCGACGTCGAGCGCGAATTCGGGCTCCCAGACTGGCGTTTCGCCGGCTCGAGGGACCGCCTTGCCGCCCGTCGCGACGGTGCTCACATACGACCAAGTTCGGCCGCCGTCCTCGCTCGCATAGACATCGATCTTCGTTTGAGACCGATCTTCGGGGATGGCGTTCCCCGCGGCCAGTATCGTCCCCGCTTCCCACGGGCCGATCGACTCGGGCAACTCGAACAGCGTCGGCTGATATCGAAGCCCCCACCCGTTCTGTGTATCGCGGATCTCGGAGAACCGCGACCAGGTCCGTCCGCCATCTAGACTGCGATACAGGGGAAAGGCCGGCGGATCAGACCCGTCCCTGTCGCCGCTTCCGTACTGTTCGAAGGTCGTGAGCAGCGTCTCCCCCGCGGACTCGTCGTGTGCCAACCGCACGACGCGGGGGTACATCGCGCCGGGGCCGGGAGTGTCCGCTGGTGGCGTAAAGAGGACACGTCGGCCTCCGTCGGCCGGCGATCGAGGTTCGTCAGCCGTCATTCGAGTTCCCACCGTCCTTTTGTCGATTCGCTCGGCTCGATACCGAGCCGTCTCACTGGTCTGTTCACGAACCACACGTTCGCTCGAGCTCACATAAATCTGAGTGATCGACGCGAACCGTGAGGGGAGCGAACGCGAGCCCCCGTGCGATCGCCGTCGGTTCGCCATCGTGGCTCGGTCTCCGTGAGCTGAAGCAACAATTAAGTGACTGGTCGAGGGAGGCACCGTATGGGAGAGATAGCGTACGATTTCTCTGATGAGACCGTGATCGTGACGGGCGGCACCTCCGGTATCGGCCGTGAAGTCGCACGTCGATTCGGTGAGGCCGGCGCGACGGTGATCGTGGCTGACATTCGGGAAGCGCCCAAAGAGGACCACGTCTCGGGGCCGACACACGAACTCATTCAGGATCGCGGCGGCCGCGCGGAATTCATCGAAACCGACGTCTCGGACCCGGAGGAAGTCGGCGCAGTCGTCACGGCCGCCAGGGAGTTCGGCGGCGTCGACGTGATGGTCAACAACGCCGGGATCTACCGCGAAGCGTCCCTGGTAGAGACCGACGCGGACGCGTTCGATCAAGTGTTCGCGATCAACGTCCGCGGCGTCTTCGCCGGCTGTCGGGCGGCGGCCAGGGACATGCTCGACAGGGATACGCCGGGATCGATTGTGAACACGGCTTCGATAAGCTCCGAGTACGCTCAGGTCGGCCACTCGATGTACGACGCCTCGAAGGGCGCGGTCATGATGCTCACTCGTGTCGCAGCACTCGAGCTCGCCCGATACGACATCCGGGTCAACGCCGTCGCGCCGGGGATCATCGAGACGACGTTCGGAACCGGCAACCCCGACTTCGCCCGTGAGATTGGCGACGGATTCGTCCTCGAGGACGCGGCCCTCCCCGATCTCAACGCCCAGGAGATCGACCCTGAGATTCCGATGGGGCGGATGGGAACACCGGACGAACTCGCGGGGTCGTATCTGTTTCTGGCCTCCGACGCGGCCTCCTACGTTACCGGCCACCTCCTGTACGTCGACGGTGGCTACCAAATTCTGTAACGGCTATCCGTCTCGAGGCCACGCCTCGTCGTCTCCGTCGAAGGGCGACCTCCCTCGTCCCCGTTCCCGTCTCCTTCCAGGACGACACTCGTCCTCATCGCCGCCGAAGCCGGACCACACGCCGTTGTCACCGATCACGTCGGGGCGTCCGTGATCGTTGTCGACGAGCAATCGAACCACCGACGCAGGACCGACTTCGATCGAGAGGGTCCCGTCCCGGTCGACGCGCTCGATGGACTGGGCTACTTCGTAGACATCCGGTTCTTCCCACGATTCCTGGAATTCGTGGGGAAGCGGTCGTTCGCTCGCGGTCGCGCGGTGGCGGGTGATCGCCACCGGCTTCCCGGCGTACCATTGGGGGAGTTTGACCGTTGTTTCGCTGTATTTCCGGAGGTTTCGGTTCGTCAGAAAGAGACACAGTTCCTTGCTGCGCTCGTTTTGCATGGCGGCGGCGTCGACGTATGGGACGTCCGCCATGTGACGAATGCGCGGGCCGGTGTCGGGAATCGTTCGCCCGGCACCGCCGACGTCGATATCGACCGCGTGCCACTCGGCGGCGGTCTCGAACACCGCGGAGTAGAGGCCGAACACCGAACCCGCCGGCGCAAGCGGGTTCGGATCCGGCGGCGACTCGGTGAATTCCGGCGGAAACAGACGCACGGGTACCCACGTCTGGGACGCCTCTACGACGGTCTCGCTTTGCCGGATGAACGAATTAAGCATCCCTGCGACGTACGATCCGCCCGGCATCGTCTCCGGTCCGGGGTACGGCGCGCCCTCGTCGACCGTCGGGAAAAGCCCGTACTCGCCGACGTTGATTCGGAAGTCCTTGATGCCCGCCTCGGCAGCATCGGTGCTGAGTTCGTCCATCAACTCCCCGAACTGCGTGGGGAACATGACCAGCACCTCGTTGTAGTCAATCGGCCCTGCGTCGTTTGCCTCGTACCACGCGTCTCGCTCCGCCTGCTCCTCGATTCCCCAGTTATAGCGATGGAGATCCAGTCCGTCGAGACGGTCGCCCGACTCCGCGAACAGCGTGCCGTTCCACTCGTCCGGGTCCGGCGTGTTCGCCTCGTCGTACCCCGGATCCATCCCGTCTGCGAGGACGGTGATGGAGTCGTCGACCGCCGTCATCGCATCGTAATACGCATTGAATCCAATCCGCTCGTCAGAACCGCTCGCGTACTCCGATGGATCGGCCGTATGGCCGCGTTGCCACGGCCCCCACACCTCGTTGCCGACTTCCCAGTGTTCGATGTCGTACGGCTCCGGATTCCCGTTCTCGGCGCGGAGCGCGCCCATCTCCGTCTCCACGGAGCCGTTACAGTATTCGACCCAGTCGGCGGCGTCTTCGGGGAGGATCTGTCGCTCCGAGGCCCACTCCCCCGGATTGTCCCACCAGCCGACGGTGAGACGCGGCGTGAGATCGGCGACCTCACACAACTCGAGGTACTCGTCCGTGCCGAAGTAGTTCGGATCGACGCCGCCCCACGCGTGGTTGAAACGCATCGGACGCTCGTCCAGCGGGCCGACGCCGTCCCGCCAGTTGTACTGGCTCGTAAAGTTCCCACCCGGCCACTTCAGCCAGGTCGTGTTCTGCTCTCGCATCAACGCGACGGTCGACGGGTTGAACTTGCCGTTGATCGCGTCGCCGGCCCGAAGCGTGATCCAATCCAAATCGACGTGCCCGCTTCCCTCCGCGGTGAACTCGAGGACGTACTCCCCGTAGGGGGTCTCGACGTTCGCGACCGATCCGGCGACGTACTGATCACCGCTGTCCTCGCTGAGTTCGACCGCGACCTCGTGGCGCTCCCAGCCGTCGCCGACGCTGACCTCGGCGGCTGCGAGGCATTCGCCGTCCATCGTCGTAATCGCGGCGGAAAGGGCCTCGAGCCCCTCGCCGCGAACCGAGAACGAGAGGTCGTATTCCAGTGTGCGGAAATCCGGCAGGACGATTTTCTGCGAAATCCCCCCACGGACGTCCTCGAGAACGACACGTTGGTAGTCGGTCGTCTCGACCGCGGCGACACCGCCGTCGCGCTGTTCGAATGCGACACCGTCGCCGTCGACGGGTTCCCACGGGAACGGCACGTTCTCGTGGCGGTCGATCGTCGCGGGGTCGAAGAACGTCTTTGGTCCGAAGTAGTCGTCAGTCGACCACTCCCTGGGGTAAAACGAGTTGTTCTTGACGTGCTCGGAGTAGACGCCGGGGTAGATCGTTCCCGCTTCGTAGTGCTCACAGAGGCGACCGAATATCTGATCCGACACGGGCCTCTCCGTCCGATCCGAGGGATCCACTGAGACCGTATTCTGTACGCCATCGGCGGCGTCGGGAGCTGACTCCGCCGCTGCCGTTCCGGTCGCAGCCCCGGCGACGATCATCGACTGGAGCGCTAAAAAACGCCGTCGCGAAACGATCCCGCGCTGTTCATCGTCGTTACCACGACTGCTGGTGGGCCTATGGTTGTTACCACGAACCATGAACCTATTATTCATCACCATTTATTAAGTATTCTTCGACAATGAGTCTGTTCGAGAGGAAGCTCGAGTGGAGCACTATTGCTTGCGTCTCGCTCGAATTCGAGCGAGACATCACCGTCCTCGCCATCGAAGACGACACCTTTGTCAACAGAGGCGGTGCCTCGTCGTTCTCGGCCATAGAACCGCGTTCTCTCCTCAACACACGATGTCTCGCGAGAGCCGATCGTCCACTCGAGATCGAACGAACCGACCACAGCAGGCGGAGGAGAGAATCGGGGTTGATCCCTGTGTTACGATTGTATTTGTGTAAAGAGCGTCGGTGACTGAATTGCCCTCTCTCCGGTGATAATAGCGAGTTCGTCGTGCAACCTTGCGCTCGATCGGCCACTAATAGAGAACGACGGTGAGCATGCTCCGAGTGAGATTCTGCAGTTACCCGGGTCGCGTTGATCCGTTCCGGTCGTTTGCGACCAGTCCCGTAGATGCCCGCTGTGACGGTCTCCCTCGATATAACCTTTGTACCAATACTAAGGAGTCATAGAACAGTTGGCATCGTTTCCGGATGTCGGTTAAGAGGTCCACTCTCAGTGGTTCTGCTGATCGAGATATCGACTGTTCCCCAGCCACTGGTTTTCAGGCTGTTTCTGAGAGGCACGAAGAATTCTATGACATTCTGTCAATACCGCTGGATGCCCTTACGGGCGTTCCACGTTTGACGACGGCGTCATTCTTGCTGGTCATGGCGATGTGTTTTCGTCACCGTGTTCGTTGTATGCGCCAACCGCACCCTATCCACCAGCTCCACCGCTACCTTCGGTGGTAGTAACGAGATACCCAACGGTCTCGCCGGGGTGATCGCTCTCAGAATCGTTACTTTGCTCTTCTTCGACTTCGATGTCCACACCGCTAGTATCGGGATCTCTGTATCGGAGGGTTGCCACATCGCCGCTGTTGGTTGTCTGCATATCCGCGACAAATTCGGGCGACGAGTAGCTACCATTGAACTCGAGTCTCTCCCAGCCGTCGGTTACACCACTTTTCCGCCCAATTTCGACCTCACCTCCGCCGAGGGTCGTCACACCGGGTTCGATAGCGATATAGGCGGTCACCTCACCACGGTGGCTTTTGTTACCTGTCTCTTGGAGTCGGACGATGAAGTCTTCTGTGTTTACATGCGCGTTGCGTGTAACGACTGGGTCCGAACCGTTTACTGACTGTGTCTGTGTGAACACGATGGGGGCTTGATTGAAGTTCGATTCGAATGTAAGAGTACTAAATGACTCGTCAGCGGTCGTCGTTCCAACTTCGAGGTTGTTCCCATCGCTCGTCACTCCGGTTCCTTTCTCCATCGCGAGGTAGCTGATTGTCTCAGGGCGGTGTCCATCCGCCGTGTATTCCCACTCTTCGATCATGTACTCGAAGCCACTGCTCGTCACATTCCGGATTCGAGTGTGACTGGGGTTCTCACCGTTGAACTGCGCTACCGGCTTCATTACCACGATCGGGTCAGCGAACGACTCGTCGAACGAGACACTTTGCCACATGTCCGAGTCCTGTGAAACTGTTCCGATTTCAGCGGTAAGCGACCCATCCCCGCCGCTCCCCCTATCGCCTCCGTCTCCGGAACGCGGATGACCGATATCCGAAGCGGGCTCGTCACGACCGTAGTGGTTATTGGTGAACGTAAGATTCATCCAGTTATCCTGGGGAGTCTTGTATTGACGGAACGGCTGTCCGTTTTCGCTAGTGTTAGTACTATCTGGTTTGTTCTGCCCATCCGGGAGATCGTGGTAGAACCAGTTGTTTTCTAGTATGGCCTGTTCATCCGGTACACCGCGAACGGTAACTCCTTCTTGTCCGGTTTTGTAGACATAACTTTCCTCAAACTGGAACGTATTGTGGTGGATGTGCATCTCGTCACCGGCGCGCTTGCCACCGGTTACGTCACCAGTCTCTTCTCCATGCATGTCGAATGCATGGCTGACCGTATGCGGTCCAACCAAATTATACCGCGCTTCATAACTACATCCTGGCGATCCACTCGCAGCGATTGAATGACGATTTCTATCGAAATAATTCCATTCGATTGTCGGATTGCCCACAGTAACTCGAACTCCGTATCCGTATCCTTCCATTTGGTTGTTATGGAGGCTATTATGGTGAATATGAGTGTTTACAGCATAGCCATCATAGGCACCAGTCATGATCGGCACCCACGGCCACCCATACATTTGGCAGTTATCTACCTCCACCTCAGAACCCATAATCAGGAATCCACGTGTCGCATGGGTACCCATAGCTTCGTCATCTCGACATTGTAAGCCGGTTTGGCCTTCGCATTTGCCTGGATTAAAATAGTCGGCTCGTGGCCCCTGCATCCGAAGACCAGTGATACGAACGTTATCACCCCTGATTTCGAAAACAGGGGTACCCGATTCTGAATTTGTATTGATATGGTCCGTATACAGCCGGCCACCGGGCGCACCGTTGATTCCGCGTCCACTGGCTAAGGTCACACCTGAGTTAATGTGGATGTTCCTCTCTTTTCCGAGGTCGATTGCTACATCATTCGGGATGTAGACGGTTTCTCCAGAATCAGCACTGCTTAGCTTATCGACCAGCTGATCTTTTGTAGAGACAGTATAGTCTCCTTTAGAAACTTTTCGCCCATACTGTTCCCCCCCACCAATGGCGGAGTCAACCGGTGCCGGGTCAGATAGAGGGTTCGATGCCGCGCGTGCAGTCCTCATTCCTTCAGTGAGCACTGCTGGAGATACGGCTATCCCAGTCGTGACAAGTCCTGCTCGCAGATAATCACGTCGCGAAACGCTGTCTTCCTCCAATTCGCTGTTTCGGGAATTCTCTTGTACCATGCATAATCTCGCTACGGCTTCGGACTTCATCCTACCGATTAATATATGAATTAAAACATAAAATTATTCTCATCTTCATATGGCTTAATCGATATACTACCCGTTCTGGATGTAGGGCACTAACTCTTCAGACCTAGCACCTCGCAAAGCAAGTTAGTTGAAACGTTTGATTGGTAATTATGCAATCACGAAACAGTAGGTGAACGACGAAACACACGCAGACCGTCCACTTTTCGTCGCCGGCTATGGCATCCGGTACTCTCAGTCGCGAACCTTCCTTTACAATGGTTTCTCAGTACCGGCTTCTGCGTCGGCTCGCGTCTCAGAAGCAGTTAATGAGAGGGCTTTGTAAGGAACCGATCTAAGCGATCACGTATCGTGCTCTGCGAACGCGTCGCCGGCGTCTTTGGCCATCTCCTTCGCTTCGATGTGCGAGTACGATTCTCGGACGACTTCTTCACTGTTATCCAGTAGACGGGCGGCGGCGGTAAATCCGCGTTGGCGAACCATCACTTCGCCCGCGCCGCGCCGGCCGCCATGTGGTGCGAGATAGCCGTGTTTATCGTCGAGATCGATGTCGGCACTCTCACAGAGACGCCGCATGATCCGTCGAGCGCCGTCGGTGTTGATCGAAGGTGGCGTGAGCTCGTGCGCTCGGAGCGCGTCGAATACGTCCACTTGGCCGGTGAGTTCGCCGACGTACTCCTTGACCTCCGTTTCCGACCAACCGCGGTCCTCCTGTAGCCCGTTCCGAAGCGTCTCGTAGAGCGTCGGGAGGTGAAATGTCGGAAAGACCGGCCAGTCATCCCCCGCGGGATCGAGGATTTTTCTGTATCGCGACATAGGATTTATCGTCTGTTCCGTTAGCGATCGATCGGACCAGTTTTGCTTCTTTGCGAGAACGGTCATCGTCCGATCCTCGAGCGAAACATCATCCCATCGGAGGCCGTTTCGACGGTCGTCTTTCGGATCTGCGAAAATCTCACCGCCGCGGACACCGGAATAGCAGAGGACGTAGACGAGCGCTCGGTCACGGAATTCTCGGACAGCGTCGAACCCCTTCTCGTCGGCAGCGTCGTGGGCCCGCTCGTCGACGTAGCGCGTAATCTGCGCTCGGTGGTCGTCGGTCCAGGCCTGCTGATCGCCCGATCGACGGCCGTCGTTGTCGGGGAGCGGTTCCTTCGCGACGTTTCGCTGGGCGTAGTTCGCCTCGAGGAGTCCTTCGCGAACGCACCAGCCGATGTAGGCGCTGACGTGTGCATAGTAGGTGAGCACCGTCCCTGCTGTGAGGTCTCGGTTTGTGAGTTCTCGCGCATATCGGCGGAACGTCCGTTCGTCTAACTCGCCGAACGTCCCGTCCGAGCGTGCGTCTTCCGCAAGCCATTCGAGGAAATCTTCGATACAGCGCTCGAGATTGCGTCGGTAGTTCCCGCTGTCTTCGCCGCCTTTCGATTTCGACCGGAGGAACTCCTCGAGCGGCTCGGCGACTGCCATCGATGCTGGATTCACGTGCGATCACCCTCGAAAGGCAGTTTCCGCTTCCCTCTCATTGTTCGTGATTCGTAGAGAAGACGGACTCTCATAAAACCACACTTGATTAATTGGCGTCAAGTAGATCTACGTTGTTGTTCGCGTAGTGTTCAAATAGGTGATTCCGGCACTGTCTAGATAAGGGAAACCGCAAGACGTGGAACCAGTGAAGACGTGATGGCTCCTGTGACATCGTCATCTCGTCTCTGACAGAAGTGGGACTCGATCGACGAGCAACGAACATTCAGCTACCGCAGCATACTTCTCACAAAGAGTGAGTATTTCATCCTTCAGCAGTAGTGCTGCGACAGCCGCTAAAGCGTCGATCGACGCCAGAAGTGCGTAACTAGACAGTGCCGCCGCTGTGTGAAACTCAGCGAGCACTCCATCAACGTGTTTAGGGTTGCGGATCTTCTCTTCGAGGTCATCAACTACCAAGTGTTTCAGCCCTATTATCATAAAATCCTCGAGAAGAGACGAAAAGAGACCGACTTACGCGACTGCTTCTCTTCGGGTTCGACGATGTCTTCACCGTCAGTGTAACGCATCGGTCGGACGTAGACCCACACGACCTCGTTGCCCGACGATACTGAGGCGTAGTTGATACTCTCGAGGGGCTTGATGATCTCGTCGAGAACAGCGCTCTTGGGCGTGACGTTGTCGTAGAGCTTGTTCTTTGCGGCCTCGAGGGTCACGCGAAGCTCGGTTTTATGGGGAGCCGATGCGCGCTGGTGGAGCATCCGGTAGGCATCAGCGAGCCGTTCGTCGTCGGGAAGAATCGGCTGGGACTCGTGCAGATCGCCTTTCGCCTCGATTTCGTTCCGGACCAGTTCGCGCAGCTTCTCGCTTCGGTTCTTGTCCTCGCGGTCGGCGATCTCGTCAAGCGTCTCGAGCAACTCGTCGGGACAGCCGAACGAGACGCGACTCGAGGGATCGTAATCCATCCGGGCCATCACTGGCTCACCCCGATTTGCATATCCGGTGAATACGCAGACGGCGTCGGGACGTGCAGTTCGTATACAAGGGGGTGGGGACCCGTACGGAGACGGCTATCGCGCAGGTGTGTATGCGCCTCATGCGAGACCCTCCACCTCCCACTCATAGTCACGGTTTGCTCGATCGCAGCATCGTGTGGTTCTCCCTCGAGCGTCTCGTTGGTCGCGTGGTGTCTCTCGTGTTCGTCGTCGGGGCTGCCGTCGGTCGCCCCGACACTGATCAGCCCGAGGAAGTCCCCAGTCCCGCTTGCAACCCAACAATTAAATTATGATGGTTTCAGAAATATATAAAACAGCATCTATTTATTACCGGACGGTATGTGTGGGAAATCTACTGGTGACGGGAAATTGGAGTGGGTGAGTTCTCGATTTCGACCTGGTTCACTCGGACGGCCTTTCGGAATCCTCTTCGTCGCATCCATAGGTTCATTCGTGCTCTCAACGATGAGCCTCATAGTACTGGGCTGGTGGCTGCCCGCAGACGTACCGGAGTTTTCGGTAGGTGACCCACCCGTTCTCGCCTTACTCGGGTCATGGGTGGGTATGTGGGCGTCACCGCTTGTGTACAGCGGCTGGTCGTTCTGGCAACTTCGAGGGATGACAATCGAACGATCCCGTCCACGATCCCGAAACCCACTGGTACGCGGGTACCAATTGCTTGCACTTGTGTCCGCAGATCTAGACGAGTTAACAGCGTACGAAAAACGACTGCAACTGATCATCCAATCGTTTCTCCTCGGAACGATTATACTGGTCGGTCCCACGTACCTCGTCGTGAGCGGTCACGGGCGGGGTGTCACGACTCCCAACTATAGTAGTCATTAGAAGTAATTGCTCACTTTTGGAAGCGAGAGTTGATCAAGAGCGGTATCAATCGCTGCTGTGAGTTCAGGAAGTGAGTCAAAGAGCCAGTTGCTAGGGCTGCTTGGAGCTGTCTCCAGCACTCCTCGACCGGATTTAGTTCGGGAGAATACGCCGGTAATCTCATGAAGGCGAGGTCGTCACGGGCCGCCAGGTCCGTGACGGCCGACGCCTGAAAATACGGCGCTTCATCCAGCACGATGATTAGATCATCTTCGAACTATTTCCATAACGCAAGAATGAAATGTTTTGCGTGGGCGGCGGTAACGTACTCTTCGAACCGAGAGAAAAAGAGATCACCGTCCTCGGTGATCGCGCCCAACAGACACGTCCAGTCGCGTTGTCCAGACAGTTCGACGGACGGCCGCGTGCCGCGCGGAAACTAGGCGGCACGCGGCTCAACTTGCACGGATTTTTGGTTTGATCGATACAGACTACTGTGGCGTCCATCTCCCGCCGCTTTTTTTGAGTTCCTCACGGAACGTTTCTTGCTCCTCAGCATCTGATTCGACGGCTGTAGGACGTGGTTTTGATAGCTCAATCCCGCTTCTTTGAGCAACCGCCGGCAACTCGAGATTGAGTACTTGACATCGTAGGTCTCGTTGAGATACTGCTGGACGAGCGCCGGCGTCCACGCCGACGCGTCTACCCCAACTTCTTCGGGAGATTCGTGGACTGTTTCTTCGAACTCTTGTTGCTCTTTTTCTGAGAGCTTTCGCTTTCTCCCAGATCGGTGAGCATCAGTAACAGCCTGCTCAAGCGACTCGTCAGTGTCGAGTCGCTTGAGCCAACTGTAGATTGTTCGTCGGCCGGTGTTGTGCCACTCGGCAAGTTCGGTCTGCGTGACGCCGTTTTGTACGCAATTGCCGCTAATAGCCGCTGTGACGGCTTCTTTCCCCCGACGTTGTCGAGTGCATCGTGAAGCTCTTCGAGGGAGATTTCGTCGAGATGGTCTATTACAAACAGTAACAATTTATGGGCAGAAAATTCTAACAGCTACTATAGTTCGAAGATTGAAATCATCTAGAGCGTCTTGGTTCTTTCACTAAATTATTGTTAGACGTACTATGGTAAGTACGATTTTCCGTCCGGGAAATGGTCTATCGCCACGATAAACCCATTAGCCGAATGGTCACAGGATTCAGAGGATAGGCAAAGAAATTTCCGCTGGGCAGCCGCATCTATATTCGTGACAACGACCGATCAACTCGCCAGATTCGTTCAAGAGGTCTCTGCTAAAGAGTTCTCTGAGAATACACAGGAGGAAGTGAAAAAGCGGGTACTTGATTCGGTCGGCATTGCAATCAATGCCTTAAGGGCGGAGCCAGTGGAGGTAGTTCACCAGACTGTCCAGCGAACTAACCCTGGTGACGACTGTACACTCTGGGGCCGAAATGAGACTGCGTCGCCGGTAGGCGCTGCGATGCATAACACAGCGTTGACTCGCTATCTCGATTTCATGGACTCTTTTCTCGCGCCTGGAGAGACACCCCACCCAAGCGATAACATCGGAGCCGTCGTTGCGGTCGCCGAGGCTGCCGACGCGTCTGGTGAAGAACTTCTCGAGGGCATCGGCGTCGCCTACGAGGTTCAGGGCGAACTTGCCTGGAACGCCCCAGTCCGCGACATGGGCTGGGACCACGTGACCCACACGGTTCTCTCGGCGACTTGCGGCGTTGCGAAGGTACTCGACCTCGACGTCGAAACGACTAGGGACGCCATCGGCATCGCCGGAACCGCCCACAACGCCCTCCGCGTAACCCGCACGGGTGGCATTAACGAGTGGAAGGGTATCGCGTCGGCCAATGCTGCCCGCAACGCCGTCTACGCGGCCCTGTTGGCCAGTGATGGGATGGAGGGACCGAAGAACCTCTTCGAGGGACAAAAGGGGTGGAAGCAGGTGATCAGCGGCGAGTTCGAGGTCGATCTTGACCCACGCTGCACCCACGTCCATGACGTCATGACGAAGCGATACGTTGCGGAAACGTACGCCCAATCTGCTGTCGAGGGCATCATCGAACTGGCCGAACAGGAAAATCTCGATGGGAGCGATGTCGAACTTATCGATCTGAAGACGTTCGCCGGCGCGAAGCTCATCATCGGTGGTGGCGAGGGAGATCGCCACACGGTTGAGACAAAGGCACAAGCCGATCACTCACTCCCGTATATGCTGGCAACAGCACTCCTCGACCGTGAGATGGGGAACGCCCAGTATGAGCCGGAACGCATCACCCGTGATGACGTCCAGTATCTCCTCCGGCACGTCACCGTTGAGGAGGACGAGGCATTTACTGAACGGTTCGAAGCCGGGGAGATGCCCGCTCGCGTGACGGTCGAACTCGAGGACGGCGCTACTCACGTAGTCGAGAAGGACGCCTTCCAAGGCCATCCAACGAACCCGATGAGCTGGGACCAGATCGAGTCCAAATTCCACGATACGGCTGGCACTCACCTCGACGAAGATCGTCGGGACACTGTCGTTGCGACGGTCAGGAAACTAGAGTCGCATACCGTTGACGACCTGGTGAGCCTGTTGACGTAGGCCGTTTTCCCGTCTGTTGGGTCTCGTTAAACGGACTATCCGCGTCGCTAAGTTTTCCATAGGTATTCCTCATATTCAGATTAACCTGATCATTGCACCCCGCACTAAGGATACAGACACCGAAGCTGCTACCGGATTATGGTCGACCGCACGTTCGAGTTCCTGCATCACAACGAGCGCGAAGAGAAGCCCCGAGAGAAAGGTATCACGGAGATTCGGGGACCATATTACGATCCCATGGGGCCCCGCGAGCTCCGCGACATCTTCGAGACGATGGGGCAATACGTCGACATCTACAAGTTTAGCGGCGGCTCGTTCGCCCTAATGCCGGAGGAGGCCGTGACGGAGCTAATCGACGTCTGTCACGAGTACGACGTCAAGGTGTCCACGGGCGGGTTCGTCGAGAACGTCCTTATCCGCGATAACGACAAGGTCGAGCAGTACTTTGAGGAGGCCGAACGGCTCGGGTTCGATATTGTAGAGCTTTCGAGTGGTTTCCTCGCGATTGGAACCGACGACATGGTACGGATGACTGAAGTCGTGGCAAATGACTACGAAATCGATCCAAAACCGGAGATCAATGTCCAGTTCGGAGCAGGCGGCGCTACCGATCCCGAGATTCTCGAGGAGCAGGGCCAACAGGACCCCGAGCAGGCCATCGAGGAGGGCCGTCGCCACTTAGATGCTGGCGCCGAATTACTGATGGTTGAGGCCGAGGGTATCACTGAAGAGGTGACTGAGTGGCGAACCGATGTCGCCTACCAGATTGCGAACGAACTCGGGATCGAGAATCTCGTGTTCGAGGCGCCGGGCCCCGAAATGTTTGAATGGTATATCAAGAACTTCGGCCCCGAAATCAACCTGTTCGTGGATAACTCCCAGATCGTCGAACTCGAATGTATGCGTTCTGGCCTCTGGGGCAAGGCGACTACCTGGGGGCGGACCGTCACGTGGAAGGGTGATGACCTGTAGCTAGACGCTATATCTGTTGGGCAACAGTAATCAGATAACATGGGTCTATAGCGTTCTATTTCGATCACGATTTCATCGAGACTGGCACTGCAGAGATGCAATATCTACTACTTCCATGTCTGTGTAGGCAGAGTAGAGAGACGATTACGCTCCATGGACATCGCTTGGCGTTCCACGTCTTTGTCGAGTTCTGCGATACGATTGACGCCGTCAAACTGGGAGAACGCGCGAGCGCGGTCAGATCTCGGAATACAATTACGTAACGGATATCTTGAAGATAGTCAGTGATTTCGGTCAGAAGACGAACTATCGTAATAATTTGATATCTAGTAGGCGTCTGGAACGTGATGTTGTCTACCGTCCGAGGCGCAGAGCAGTTCAACGGGATGATTATCGTCTCGTAGCTGTTTGTTCGTTACGTATATTTCGCATTCCGCGGTAGAGAATAGCCACGCTCATCGCTAATGCACCGCCGAGAAGAAGGGTCAAACTGAGATCGTGTAACAGTTTGATATCGAATGTATGGCTGATGGTTTTACTTGCGACCGACACACTTCCGACGAGTAGCATGACACCGAAGCTCGTTCTGAGCTCTGCATCATTAAGATAGTCAGTCAGCAGAGCTCCAATGCGGGTTCCGACCGTACTGCCGATCAACAGAGGGAGCAGCATGGCGAAATGAATCGCCCCTCGCTGTCCGTACACGAACGTCCCGTAGGCACTAGAGATTGTGATCTGAAAGATATCCGTTCCGACCGCGACGGCTCCCGGCATCGCCAGACCGTACACAAGTGCCGGCATCATTAGAAATCCTCCGCCAACACCGAGGAATCCGGACAGAATTCCGATCAGTACTGCGATTAAGGACACGATCCAGATCGAGATATCGATGCTTCCGTGAAAGGAAACCATGGGCGGTAAATAGACTCGCTCGAGGGCCAGTGGAGCTCGATTCACGACATCCGTCTCTTCTTCGAGTGCGGGATGTCGTCCGTCACGGATGACAAATATGCCAACTACGGCGAGAAGGACGACATAGAGTATGCTCACTACGAGATCCGCAAGTCCGAAGCCAGCGAGTACGAGTAGTGCTCGCTTCCCGATTTCGATGCCGACCGTCATCCCGACGATTAGCAGACTACCGAGCCGATAGTCGATATGATCGAGCTCTCGATGAGCAAGAGTAGCAACAAGCGAGGTCCAAAACACGAACGCAAGACCGGTTCCAACAGCGGTGGGAGCGGAATGGCCGAGAACGAGTAGTGCCGGGGTGACAAAGAAACTCCCACCCATCCCAAAGAAACCAAAGAGGATTCCGACAGTCAAGCCGAACACGACGAAAAGGAAGACGAGTGGGATGGTTACCTCGAAAAGGCTCATATGTTCACACACGGTCGCAACCACTACAATCGTTTCTCCCTTGAGGCGAGCAAAACAGTAGGTGATAGCTAAGTACTGTTCCTGTGGTTCACGATCACCACGACTTGGAGGAACCAGTGAATGACCACGGACATGGCCCCCTCATGGCCACACCGAATCTGAAAGTCATGTGCTCTCCGGTAGGCTGACTGTCGTCATGGACAGACTCCAACTTGAGGCCTCCGAGGCTCGAATTAAATTTATTGGGGGATTGATTATTATCCACACAAATAGGGCCGAAAGACCAGTCGTTAGCGTTGTTTTCGCCTTCTGATTCAAACAGATATCCACCATGACCCGCAACGACTTCCTCACTGCTCCGTGTGAGGCCTATTTCCAAGGTGGTCAACTTCTTCTATAGCTTTCATAGCGACATCGCCCAATTCCCCGGCCTCAATATGCGAATACCGTTCACAGACCATCTCTTCCGAATTATCGAGATATCGAGCCGCGACCGTGTAGCCGAATGCCCGTACGAGGACTTCGCCCATCCCACGTTGACCGCCGTGGGATGCGAGATAGTCGTGGTTCGGATGGTCGATATCAATCTCTGCTGCGTCTGTGAGTCGCTGAAGGATCGCCCGTGCGCCATCCGTCCTGATCAACGGCGGCCGCACACCCTCGTCAAGCGCCAGTAAGAGGTCACGAGCATACTCACCACGTCGCTTTTCGATTGCATCTGGGGATTCCCCTTGGTCGGCCAGCTCATTCTGTACGAGCGTCGCGAGCGTCCGTTGATCGAACGTCGGAAACACTGGCCACCGCTCCATTGGTGGATCCATCAGCTTTCGATAACTCCGAAGCGGCGAAATCACCGGGTCAGTATGGCTGGCGGCGTCCCACTGCTGTTTCTTCCGATAGACATCCATACTCCCGTCGTCAAGCGAGATCTCCTCCCATTGAACCCCGCGCCGGCGCGGGTCGTTCAGGTCCCGAAAGAGTTCGCCAATTCGGACTACTGTTACGTGAGGACGAACACGGGGACCCGGACGACGTTGACGACGACCCATGGTTCAACGACGTACTCAAGGCGATTCGTGAGGACGAATACGAACTAGCACAACAGAATAAACCTATTTACGTCTCGTTTGGATAGGTGATGCCATGCCTGCCCGCGATAATGATAGGGGATTAAAATCTATAAAGAAAACATTAGATATAATAAATTTAATTTCAGAGTTAAATGGCGCAAGAACATCTGAAATCGCGGCTGAGTTAGACATCCCCAAGAGTACAGTACATATACATCTCCAGTCACTCCTCGATCGAAGATATCTCGTTAAAGAAAACGATATCTATTATACTGGTCTGAAGTTTCTCGATATCGGAATTCAAACGCGAGAGCGACTTCCAATCGTTGAAGCCGCTCATGCTGAACTCGAGACGCTTGCTGAGAAAACGGAAGAGACGGTCTGGTTGTTCACGGAAGAAGAAGGCCTCTGCGTCTACCTAGACTTACATACGAGCGATCAGTCGATCCGCGCCCGTGGGCGTGTTGGGAAACGGGAAAAGATGCACTATGTTTCCGGCGGAAAAGTTCAACTTGCACACATGAACAACGAAAAGGTTGAGGAAATCATTGACCGTCACGGCTTACCGAAAAAGACCGAGAACACGATTACGAATAAACGCCAATTATTCGACGAGCTAGAAACGATTCGCGAAAACGGATACGCAGTGAACGATGTTGAAGAGATACCCGGCGTTTACGCGGTCGCAGCGCCGATTCTTTATAACCAGGATGTTGTTGGGGCGGTTAGCGTGTCTGGTCCGGAGAATCGCATGAAGCAAAATGAGAAAAAAGAGATGGTCCAAGAATCAGTACTTGCCGCCGGCAACACGATCAGCCTGAAACTTGACTACGATTGACGAATTGGCGGGAGCGAGTGATAGCACTGCATTAGTTCGTTTGCAGTAGACGAAGCACCGCCTGCGATCTCGGTCGCCAATTGACGCTATTACGCATTGGGATCATCCTTCACACCTCGTCGTTCTTTAAGAAATTCTATAATAGTCAGTTTCCGACTGCGATAGTATCCTTTGTCTAGTGTTTCAGTCTAATGCCTGCAGTAGTATTGGCTCAGATATGCAATATTATGGCCAGGTGGGATCAGAACAGGTAATTAGAAATTCGCAGATGATTGGTCCTAGAGTGATCTTTTAGGACAAGGCGGATCTAAGATGTCTTTTCTGGATATTTGCATTATTTTGCTCTCTAAATAGTCCGATACTGCCCGAATTCCAGAATACCCATCTACAACTACTCCCCATATTTGTATTAGGAATCAAATAATTACTTGTTTCCCCCTCTTTATCAGTATTTCTCATTTGATACAATACTTGACGCGGTGGGGAATATAGAATTAATATTATATGTAGGTATCTCGGCGTGTTCAGTACGTCCAGCACGAGTTTCTAAAAATTGATCGACGCTTCCCTGTCCGATGTCTTACCAGCGACGACTCACCGTGCTCTTATAGGTCCGGCTCGTCTGTCGAGAGGTAGACGGCCTTTTCTTGGGTGTAGTGACGGAGCGCGTCTTTACTCAATTCACGACCAATTCCCGAGCGCTTGAATCCGCCAAAGGGGGCCCCTGGAATCGGCGTAGCATAGCCACCGTTAATCCAGATTGACCCTGCTTCGATATCAGCA
The DNA here is from genome assembly GCF_046097095.1 of Natrinema sp. 74. Classification (NCBI taxonomy): domain Archaea; kingdom Methanobacteriati; phylum Methanobacteriota; class Halobacteria; order Halobacteriales; family Natrialbaceae; genus Natrinema; species Natrinema sp. 74. The sequence goes on along the minus strand of NZ_CP175699.1, from coordinate 607,234 downwards.
GCTGCTCGGTGAGCGATAGATGTGTCCGTAGTTGCCACACCTGCTGCAAGTCCAAACTCGACATCGTTGGCGAGTTCGATCGCTTCCTCGTACGAATCAAACGTGATGATCGTCTCGACTGGACCGAAGATTTCCTCCTGAGCAATACGCATATCGTTGTCTACATCCGTAAATATCGTCGGTTCGACGTACCAGCCGTTGGCCAGCGATTCATCATCGGAGACACCGCCACGGACGAGCGTTGCTCCTTCTTCTTTTCCGACTTCGACGTACTCGGTTACCTTTTCGTACTGGTCTTTCGAGACGAGCGGCCCAACCTTGGTGCCCTCCTGAAGCGTATCACCGGGTGTCAACGACTCAGCACGGTCCGCGAGCCGCTCGGTGAACTCCTCGGCGATATCGTCGTGGACAAGTACTCGCGAACAGGCGTCGCAGGACTGTCCGGCGTTGTAGAAGATTCCGTGAGAGATGTCTCGGATGGCTTTCTCGAGGTCTGCGTCAGGGAAGACAAGATACGGCGACTTCCCGCCGAGCTCGAGAGTGACGGGAGTAATATTCTCCGAGGCAGTTCGCATGATCTGCTCGCCGGTCGCGTCCTCGCCTGTAAAGGAGATTTTCTGAACCGTCGGATGTTCCGTCAGCGGTGCACCGGCCTCCGTGCCGAATCCGGTTACGACGTTAAAGACGCCATCCGGGAGCACGTCCTTCGAAAGCGAGGCAGCATAGAGCGCTGACAATGGCGTCTGTTCGGCGGGTTTGAGGACGACCGTATTCCCTGCAGCGAGGGCAGGCGCGACTTTCCACATCGCGATGATCAGGGGAAAGTTCCAAGGGACGATGAGTCCGACCACGCCGTAGGGTTCGTATCGCGTATAGACGTGGGTATCGGGTCCGGTCGGAAGAGTCGACCCTTCGTCGGCTTGTGCGACCTTTGCGTAGTATTCGAGGAATTCGATCGCATACTGTACTTCGGCTTTCGCATGCGTGATCGGTTTTCCACCGTCAACGCTCTCAATTAGTGCCAGGTCATCGGCGTTTTCCTTGAGCGCTGTCGCCCACTCGAGGAGACGGTTAGACCGCTCCGTGGCGTCCGTGCTCTTCCACTCTGACTCAAACGCCGCTTCCGCGTGCTCGACAGTCGTATCGACCGAGTCGGCTCGACACCGTGGAACCGAGAGGATAGGTTCATCGACAACCGGGTCTCGTGTCTCGAAGGTGTCACCGTCGGCAACAGCCGCCCATTCCCCGTCGACCCATGCGTCAAACTCGCCAAGTGCAGCGACATCTTCTCGTGCGCGTTCGTGATTCTGCTCGATATCGTCTGTATAGTACTGTGAAGACACGTTGGTCACCAGTTCGTGTGTACCGCCTTGCCAAGGCACCGTCTTAGCCTTTTCCATCTAGTTGTTTATGTTTTATATGGAAACGTACATCGCCCTCGTGACGGCCTGTCCCCTCTCTGGGGGCCGTTTGATGCAGTTTTATTGGGATAACTAGGTGGGTTCGGTGCTCACCGCATAAATACCGATGCTCATGACGACAGCACCGAGGAAGAACAATGGCCCAACTGATTCGTGGAGTACCAGCACACCGAGTCCGACGCCGATAGCTGGTTGGGCGAAGAGGTAGATGGAGACCGTTCCGGCCGACGTATACTTCAGACCGGTGTACCAGAGGTACCACGCGGCGGCCGTGCTCATGATACCGAGATAGAGGATTGCTAGTACGACCGAGGGGGAGAGATCTGCGAGGGTGAATGGTCGCTCGTAGAGTATCCAGTCGACCGGGAGAAACACCGCGATCATCGGCACCGATGCAAGTGCCGCGTACGCCGCTACCTCAACGGGTGAGTACCGCTGGATCAGTGACTTCCCGAAGACCGTAAACGAGGCCCACGCCAGACTGGAGGTGAAAAACAAGCCGACGCCAAGGTAATTTGATGCGGCGATCGACGACATTCCGTACTGCGCAAACACGATGCAGGCGACACCGCCGACGGCGACGGCAACCCCGCCGAGTTTCCGCAGTGTCATCGTCTCGTTCAGGTGGTGAACGCCGAGAACCAGCGTGAAAATCGGTGTCGCCATGGTAAAGATCGACCCCTGGCTGGCGTTTGTGAAGTCGGTTCCAACGAACTGGCCAACGATCGTGATCGTCACGAACATGCCCAAAACACCAAAGCCGATCCAGTCTCGCCGTGGAACCGCTCGAGTGGGTTTCGTCACCTGAACGATCACCATGAGCGCCAGCGCACCGATTGTTACGCGGAAGAAGCCGAGAGTGATTGGACCGATCACCGGGAGGCTCCACTTCGACACGACGTACATTCCACCCCACATGAGAGATGCGAGCAACGGGCCGATATCACCGATGAGTTTACTATGCTTCCTCTGTCGTATTATCGACGGCGACACCATACTCACGGACGTTCTCTAACCGCATTAATATATGTACCTACTAGATGATGAACTCAGACATCGTAAGTGACCGCCTGTAGGCACCGTCTCTGTCAACTATAGTCACAAAAATTATTTGTAACCCCTTCCGAAAGGGGGCTATATGGTTTCGTCGAGAGAACTCGATGCATACCACTTCTATCGACAGGAGTGGGATAGCTATGACCAGCTCAAAGAACAGTTCGAATGGGACATCCCCGAGACGTTCAATATGGCAACGTACGCCTGCGAACGCTGGGCTGACGATCCCGGTCGCGTCGCGGTTTTCTACGAGGACGAACAAGGTAACACCGAGACGTACACGTTCTGGCAGCTCGATCGAATCACGAATCGTCTCGCTCATTACCTCCGTGAACGCGGAGTAGAACGGGGAGATCGAGTCGGGATCAACTTGCCACAGCGCCCCGAGACGGTGATGGCTCACGTCGCCGTCTGGAAACTCGGTGCCGTCTCGCTTCCACTCAGTACCCTGTACGGCCCTGACGGGTTGACGTATCGTCTCGACGACGCGGACGCGAAAGCCTGCATCGTGGACGAAGAGAACGTGGACTCACTCCGCGAGGCGGCGACCGACTGCGACGCGCTGGAGACGGTCCTCACGACGGGTGCGGCCACGCCGACCGAGGACGAAGTCGATTTCTGGGAAGCAATCGAGGAGCAGCCAGCCGAGTTCGAGACGGTGGCGACCGACGCCGAAGAACCCGCGTTGATCCTGTACACGAGTGGTACTACGGGCGACCCGAAGGGCGTCGTCCACGCCCACCGTATCCTTCTCGGTTTCCTCCCAGCTATCGTCACGACGGTCGGGAACAACGACATCCGTGAGTCGGATCTGTTCTGGTCACCGACCGAGTGGGCCTGGATTGGGACATTGTTCCTCGTCGTCGTCCCACCTTTATTCTACGGTCGTCCCATCTTAGGGTACAACGGTGGGAGCTTCGATCCCGAGAAGGCCTTTGAGTTGATCGAACAATACGGGGTCACGAACTTCTTCGCACCACCGACCGCGCTCCGGATGATGATGCAAGTCGACGATCCAACAGACCGCTATCACACCGAGACCGTTCGTACAATCACGAGCGGTGGCGAGACGCTCGGAACGAACATCGTCGACTGGACCGACGATACGTTCGAAGGAGCCGCGCTCAACGACTGGTACGGACAGACCGAAGCCGATCCGATCGTGGTCGGCTCGAACGCACTCATGGAATTCAAAGAGGGCAAGATCGGTCAGCCAGCACCCGGCGTCGAAGTCGCGCTCGTTGACCCCCACACTGGCGAGCAAATCACTGAAGCCGGAACGATCGGGGAGATCACCGTCAATGTCGAGGCGAGCGAACCGGTCTGTTTCAAAGAGTACTGGAACAAGCCGGAGAAGACCGCGAAAAAAGTCCAAGACGGTTGGCTCTACACCGAAGACCTCGGCGTAATGGACGAAGACGGCTATATCGCCTTCCACAGTCGGAAGGACGACGTGATCATCTGTTCGGGGTACCGGATTGGTCCAGAGGAAGTCGAGGAATCGGTCATGAGTCACCCGGCCGTCCAGGACGCGGGCGTCGTCGGCGTCTCCGATGATGTCCGTGGCGAGGTTCCGAAGGCGTTTGTCGTCCTCACCGACGAGGCGGAGGCGTCCGACGGCCTGAAGGAGGACATTCAGACTCACGTGAAGGACCGATTAGCCAAGTACGAGTATCCGCGAGAGCTCGAATTCATCAAATCGCTCCCGCAAACGGCGACGGGTAAGACCAAGCGAAACGCGTTACCGACCGACGACGACCGATAGAGCGCTCACTCGAATCGATCGAGCGCAACTGGACCAAGGTCTGAGACGGTATCTGTCCCACCGTCAAGGATCAGATCGGCGACGATCCTGCCGACCATTGGTCCAATTTGGAATCCTTTTCCGCTGAACCCGGCTGCGATATAGTACTCTGGAAGATCCGGGTGCCGGTCGATGATCGGTTCGGTGTCCGGTGTGATCGTGTAGATACCTGCCCAGCCGTTCGCTATCTTAAAGTCCGTAAATTCCGGAACGCGGTGGTCGATAAGGTCGAAGACGTCAAGCGCGAACTCCTGATCGTGGCTTTTCTCGTAAATATCAGGATCTGCCGGCTGCTCGTCTTCGCTTACTTCTTGATGAAGTCCCATCATGGCCTGTTCGCCGCCCTCGTCTCTGAAGTATAGTCCCGGCTTACTCCCCGCAGGTGTGTACTCCATCACCATCGGGACGGTGTAGCCAAGTTCGAAGTCGGCTGGCGGTTCGGCCACGAGCACCTGTCGTCGGTACGGTGCTGCGGGGAGATCGAGATCGACATCTTCGGCAAATTGGGGTGCCCAGGGACCGGCGGCATTAACGACCGACGTACACTCTATTCGTCCGTCGCTGGTTTCGATGGCCTTGATATCACCGCCTCGCGTGACGACCGTCTCTGCTTCGACGCCCGTTCGAATATCAACGCCTCGTTCTTGTGCACGTTCCGCGTACACCTGGGTAATCGTGTAGGGGTCTGCGTATCCGTCGCTCGGCCCGAAGATAGCACCGTGAACATCCTCGGTATTCATGTCAGGCACGAGCTCTTGGAGTTCGTCCCCCTCAACGTACCGAGCGTCGTCGATACCGTATCGCCGCTGGATACGGATGCTCTTGCGATATGTTTCTTCTTCCTCAGGATCCATCAGAAGACGGGCGTAGCCGACCTGATTGAACTCTGCACGCGTCTCTTGGGCGAGCCGTTCGAACTCCGCAACGGCTTGAGCACGAATCTCGACATCGAATTCGGTCATGAATTGCGTCTCGATGACGCCTGCTGATCGACCGGTCGACGCTGAGGCTAACTGTTTCTTCTCAAGGAGGACGATGTCGGTCTGCCCTTGCTTCGCTAGGTTGTTCGCGATACTTACACCAGTTATGCCGCCGCCGACGATTACAATCTCCGCTGAGTCGGGTACTGCCATCAGCCGACTGTTTTCCTTAGGAGGTAAATATGTGTATTGGTCCCGCCATCACATAGCATAGTCTGGTTGTGCTAACTACTATCATAGAATATGAACAAGATCACCAGTCGCTTGACCATATCGTCCCGCGTATGAAGCGACTCTACGCTACCAGTTTACGTCCTCGATAGCGTGTCCGTACTCGTTGACGATCTCTTCCTGTTGCATGATATCCTCGATATCGAGGGCGTGGTTGAGTACGTGCTTATTGAGGCGGAGAGCGGTCTGCGACTTCGAGTCGATCAAGTCTCTCGCAACCGATTTAACCTTCTCTTCGAGGCGGTCGGACTCGTACACGCCGGCGAGAAGTCCGAGCTGTTCCGCCTCGCGCGCATCGAATTCCCTGCTCGTGTAGATCAGTTCCTTCGCTTTCCCGCTTCCAATCGCAAGTGGAAGGAGAATCGACGATCCGTTGGTGATCGTGACGCCAATCTCCGATTCGGGCATCTTGAAAGTCGTCTCCGGCGTCGCATAGCAAATGTCGAACGAGAGGGTCCACTCGAATCCGCCACCGACGACCCACCCGTCCAGTTTCCCAATCACGATACCGTCAAACGAACGCACGGCGCGCGTAATTTCTTGGAACAGATCGCCAGCGTCGTCTTCTTCGTCAAGATCGGCACCGGCTGTGAATGCAGCACCCGCGCCCTCAATGATGAGGACATCGAACTCGTCGTTCGACTCGTCAACCGTCTCGGCGAGAGACGATAATAACTCGATATTGAGCGCGTTGAGCGATTCTGGTCTGTTCAGCGTGATCCGTCGGATTCTGTCGCTGACAACTGCCGTCTTCAGGCACATATCAAATCTATAGAGGAGACCTAGGTCTTAAATTTCGCGCTTTTCATCCCTCTCGTGTTCGTTTGAGCGGGTTCAACGATGTAGAACGATCATCGAAGACGATGTCCGGGTCGTGTTATTCGCAAATGTTGTGCTAAGACTGTTGATGAGGTTTCGCTGTATTTGATGGCCGCTTCGACCGGACGATCAAGACCCGAATCATCAAATAACACGGCTCGTCGTTCAATAATCCTGTGTAGCCGTTATTTACAAACGTATGCTTGTATCCAAGGTGGTACACTTCACGCCCCTTCATTACAACCATACCAGTGTAAGATACATCTTCACCATGATGTGTGACAACCAGTCACGATCGAATTCTGCGTTCGATAACGTTGGATTCGCGCCGGTTGTGGATTACTCGGTAATATGTTCCCCGTCGCTTGGAACCCGCCGCTTGACGATACTCGGATCAATCAACGAGAGGACCTCCGTCCCAGCTTGGTTCGTCGTCGTAATCCCTACTTCGAGCTCTCCCCAGTTGGGATCCGATGGAGAGTCCCACTTATCGATTACCTCGACACGAATGGAAAGCGTATCGCCCGGGAATACAGGTGCCAAAAACCGAACGTCTTTCAGCCCACGTCCGACCACGAACGCTACGTCCTGGAGGAATTCGTCACTATAGAGCCGGATTGTAAGGCACAGTGTGTGGAGTCCGCTCGCGATGATACCGTCGTACATTGACTCGCGCGCTGCTTCCTCATCGACGTGGATCGGCTGTGGGTCGAATTGCGTCGCAAAGTCGACGATCTCGTCTTTCGGGACTGAGATGCTGCCGAACGATTCTGGCTCTTCAACCTCGATATCTTCGTAGTATTGCATCGCTGCAACTCGTCTTTCACTCGTCAGTGCATTAAACTGATACCGTTCACAGCCCAATGCATTCATAATAACGCTGATATAATAGCTGCCCTGAACTACTGATAAGGAAAGATATATATGGTGCTCTATCCTGGGTTGATTTGGCACACCATGAACGGATGGTACATACTCGGCCTTGAGGGGTCCGATTGGCGTGAAAAACTACTGTTTTTCACGACGATTGGGTTCGTGTGTTCGCTGGCGAGCGTCGGGATCATCAATCCCGATCTTCTGGCCAACACGATGAACGGTGCGTTCGACTTCGTGATCCACCGCTTCGGGTGGTGGTTCATGTTACTCGGTTTCCTCCTGTCTGCAATTATGGTTTTCTTCGCGTTCTCCCGGTACGGGAATGTCCGAATAGGTGGCCCTGATGCGAAACCCGAATTCGATACGTTCTCGTGGTTTTCCATGGTGTTTACCGTCGGATTCGCGGCGTCGGTGATCTTCTGGGGCGTCGCCGAACCGGCGCTTATCTTCAACAATCCACCGAAACCGATGCCGGTGGAAGGATCCACTAAGAGCATCGCGCTCGCATTTATGTTCCTTCACGACATCCTTCCGGGACTAGTCGCTTGGTTCATGCCTTTGGCAGTCGCGTTCGGGATCATCCTCTACACACGGGGTGCAGAGAGCTATAAAATCAGTTCGATGCTCGAACCGGTCTTAGATCGCGAGCGATACGCGGTCGTCTACTGGGTAACCGATCTTGCCGCACTGATCGCCATCGTCGGCGGTCTTGCGACCTCGCTCGGACTTACAGGACAACAGCTCTCGAAGATCATTTCCAGCGTTTACGGCATCGAAACAGGAGTAATCACGTACGGGCTGTTCGTCCTCATCGGCGTCTTGTTTCTGGTCGACGTTTGGCTCGGCCTCCGCTCGGGCATTCGGAATATGGCTCGCGCGACCGTCGTTCTCGTCACGATTTTGTTCTCTATCTTACTGGTAGTCGGGCCGACGTTCTACATCTTTAACATCAGTCTTGATGCTGCGGGAATTTGGATTGGAAGTCTCCCAAGACTGATGCTATACACCGGTGGCACCGCGAATTCCACTTGGGCCTATGAGTGGACGAGTTTCTGGTGGGCATGGTTCGCGGCTTGGGGCATCTTCGTTGGAAGTTTCGTGGCACGCGTCTCTAAGGGACGGACGATCCGCGAAACCTTCATCATACTCGGCATAGCCCCAGCGTTCTTCCTATTCATCCAGCATGGTATCCTCGGTGGTTGGACGCTGGCTCCCGGGAACGTCGACGCAATCACGACCGCCCTCACCGAAAACGGCGAACCGGCAGCGCTCGCCGAAGCGATCAATATCACGCCGATGTCTCCTCTGATCGGACTGTTGTTCATGCTGGTGCTCACGGGCTATGTCATCACGTCGCTCGACTCTGCAGTCTTCATGCTCTCGTCAATCAATATCGGCGACGAGGATCCGAACGCGCGAAACCGTGCCTGGTGGGGCGTCGTCTTGGCTGCTCTCGGTTTGATGACGCTCGAGTTGCCGGGGACGCGACCGCTTGAGTCTTTCTCTGCCGTGTTAGCACTTCCGTTCACGGTTTTCTTCTTGGTCATCCTCTACGCAACCTACGTAACCATCCGAGACCACTATCACGATGTGTATGGGTCAGATCGAGACTCATTATTCACACGACATGAGGCCGACTCAGAAACTCCTGACGAATCGTCGTCTACATCGTATGCAGATGACTGATATCCATCAATACAGCCATTAATAGGGGATCGTTTCGGCTATTCCGAAGTGCTGTTGAGGTCTACTACTTAGTCTTTCCCTTTATCAACATCTATTGGTGCTGGTTCGTTACGCATGAAAAGTGAGGCGCATGATTATCTGGTTCTCTATGCCAAAAATTGGCCACATCAGTGGATATAGCGGCTAAATTAATTTGTGGAGCGTGAGCAGATACCGCGTCAACCGATGGAGTTCGGTATTCGATACCATCTTGCTAATTTATCTTTTTCAAATACTATTCAAAGATGAGAGAGGTTGATATCGAACACAGTCGGAAGTAGCTCACGATTAGGTTCACAAGTGTGATCTACAGCCGGCAGTTGATGAGCCTCCGAATCACGTCGCGCTTGACGAGACCGTGATTCGACATGACCACACCGTTATTGGTTGTACACTACTGTTGACTCACAAACGAACAACATTCTCCATATATGGCTATAGTCAACGACTACAACCGCGTTGATAGAACAATTCTTGCAGAAACTCTCTGAGAAACATGACCTCAACGATGCCATGTTTCTCGTCGATGTTGCAAAACAACTCTAGACTTCACTCCGCCTATTTAGACTCCAATTTTAATATAAAAACATAGAAATTAGAATGTAACCGAACATATCATTTGAAGGATAGAATGCTGTACCTCCTTGTTCTCAAACTGCTCTAACCATGCGAAATCATCAACAGTAGAATCGTTGCTCCATGCCTTCGCTGTCGGGCACAATATTACAAGGTAAACGCGACCCTTCTAGGGGGCAAATGACCTCAAGTAAACGACCAGTTCAATGTACAATCGTCAGTACCTCGTAGCATAGCTTCTTTCTTAGAACGACTCCTGAAACCGAATCGCCCAATCGAATAACTACAGTTGCATGCTTATCAGGTGAGAGGCTGTCTTAGACCAGTGAGATTCCAATAACAACACTGCCGCCGATACCAGCAAGAATTCCAACCCCACGTGCCAGTCGCTCACCCCACGCAACCGTCCGTTCGAGCGAGAGCACAACTGCGATGAGTGCCATCCAGACGATATTCATCGTGCCTACGATCACCATAAACGCGAACAGGGCCCAACAACATCCAATACAGAAGCTGCTGAACTGCCAGCTCATCCGGACGGCACCACGCACCCCTGGCCGATAATGGCCCAGAAGGAAACCGAGCGGTGACCGACAATACCGCAGACACCGGTGTTTGTATGGTGAGAGCTGGTACCCCGATAAGAGTAGCAGCGCTCCACCCAATAGAAGCCCACCGTGGGCGTTCGTGAGGCTGGCGATCGGCACCAGCGCATTGACAACAAGCGGGACAATTCCTGTGAATGTCCAAATAAGCGCGTACGTCCCGATAAACGCCCCAACTCGCGTTGCTTTACCCGTGACTGTCGTCCCCTCAAGTGTCTCGGTGTATAGTCGGAAGAGCGGGACCGACGATGGATACATCATAGCGACCATCATCACCCCCCACATGAGCAGGTACAGGCTGATACCAGTCACCCCGTTCGAGAGCGCCATCGTCTCCGGTGCTCCTGGGTCGGACAAGTGCATTTTCACGCCCATCTGTCCGCCAGGCATCGGAAGCCAACGACCGATGACTGCTGCCCACGCGAGCAGCGCGATTACGTAGGTAACGACCGCGACAATTGGAGTGTACCGGCGGGTAATTCGATCTCGAAATGAGTCATGTGTCCCCATGATCGACTATGTCGCTATCCTACCACCCTTAGGAGTTCGCCAATTCGAAGTCGCCGAGGTAGGCGTTGTTTCCGGAGACATCCCATGTGAACTGGTCATCGTAGGAGACGGTGGCCGTGGTCGACTTCCCGGTTTGTACCTCCGTACTCTTCGTCAGTGGATGGGGCGAGATCGTACCAACTTCCTCGTTGAATCCGACCGCACCGCTCGCATCCATTTCGATGGCGTCCCCGATCTCGACGGAGAAGTCCGACTCGTCCCGCGAGAAGTTGATCGGAACGGTCGTGACATCGACGGATCGGACGTGTGTGTCAGCGACGGGCGCCCAGATGCCACCGGCGCGGCCGGAGTAGATGTCCTCGAGGGCCTCACGCTGGTTGTCGTTGGCTGTCTCGTCGAGGAGTAACACGATGTCCCACTCCGTCTCGGGGGCGAACATGACTCCCTCATCGGTCGAAATGAGCATGCCGACAGCTACCCCATCTAGGTCGACATCGCCGTAGTTTCCCTCCTCGATATGCCACGCCAGTGAGACGGTACAGACATCATCGTCCGGCGACTCCATCCAGACACATTGGCATGCAACATCGCAGTTACAGGCTTCAACGTAGTCTCCCTTGATGGTCCATTCTTGTACCATTGGTGAACACCATGTGGGACGCCATCAAGTAGCACGATAAAGCTATCCGGTGAAAATCTGGCACCTCGTGAAACCGTGAAATTGACCGTTTTATCACCCGCAGGTGTGAATACTTAGCAAAATATGGTGTGCCATATCGTTACTCGGTACTAAACGCGATTTTTCTGTCTAACCCCGATACCGAAATTGTATCCCAACTACTGGTACGATTGACCGTTCCTTTCGGAGCGGGGGTGATCCCAGTTCGGATCTCGAGATCGACACGTCTGAGATGTTTGCAACCACCGGTGGGCTGGCAGCGCTCCCAATCTGGGCAGGTACACGTCTCCGTCATAACGTCAACCTCGCAGGTATTCCTGCTCTCGCTGGCGATCTCGTAGATAGGGGCCACCCTGACGAACCGGATGTCCATTTCCTCGTTCAATGCACGCCGGGTTCGCGGATCCTCGCTCGAGTAGCCACGGCCTTGAGCGGAGCCGATGGATCTGGGGTCAGTCGATCTGTATTCATGGATGTCCTCTCGAGGTACGCGTGGGCGTGCTTTACTCATCAAGCGCGAAAAGACGGCTTCGAGAGCGGGTTGTGGTGGAGGAGAGCAAGTGCTGACTGGAACGAGCGGATCCCGTCCTTCGGCCCCCTCCTCGAGCTCTCCTCCCACGAATAACCTATTAGAAGATCCTCTTCCCCCATCTTAGCGTTCAAAAATAGCCACACATGAAGTTCGATTGAAACGGAAAGAATTTAGACACTATAGTAATTCAATAGAAACCGAAATATGCCCTCCATTCAGACGAATGGCTTGACGAAACAATTCGGCGATAACATGGTCGCTGTTGATGACCTCAACCTTTCTGTTGAGAAAGGAGAGATATTTGGTTTTCTCGGTCCTAATGGAGCCGGGAAATCAACAACGATCAACATGCTCCTCGACTTTATCCGGCCAACGGAAGGAGCTGCACAGGTCCTCGGAATGGACGCCCAAAAAGATACTGCCGCGATCCGCGAACGTATTGGTGTCCTTCCAGAAGGGTACGAGTTTGACAACTACCTCACTGGCCGTGAATACATCGAATGGACTATTGAGACGAAAGCAGCCGATGATGACCCAGATGAGATACTCGACACTGTCGGTATTCGTGACGACGCAGCTCGGAAAGCATCCAGTTATTCCACCGGAATGCAACAGCGTCTTGCTTTCGGAATGGCCCTCGTCAACGATCCTGATCTCCTCATCCTCGATGAACCTTCCGCGGGGCTGGACCCGAACGGAATCCAACGCATGCGCTCGTTGATTCGTGAGCGGGCTGATAACGGAACAACCGTGTTCTTTTCGAGTCACCTTCTTTCGGAGGTCGAAGCGGTCTGCGATCGAGTTGGCGTCATGAATGAGGGGCGACTTGTGGCGATGGACACGATAGAGGAACTCCGAAAAGAGGCGGGCGGCCGCGAGAGCATCGAACTGGAGTGTGCAACGCAGCCGACGACAGATGCTGTCGACGGTCTCAACGACGTTAGTGAGGTACTCATTGAGGGAACAACGCTGACCGCGTACTGTGCGGATCCAGCGGTCAAGGCCGATGTAGTCAGACGGGTTGACAACCAAGCCGATGTCGTGGACATCTCTGTCGATGAGACATCGCTCGAAGAGCTGTTTAACCAATATACCAGCGGTGGGCGTGACGGAATGGCTCAGGAAAAGGCAGATGCCGAGTCCAATGAGGTGCCAGTATGAGCTGGCTCACTGTCGCAAAGAAGGACTTTAAGGGAGCACGGCGATCCCAGTCACTCTGGGCTGCTGCTGTCTTACTCGGGCTGATTGCCGTGTTACTGGCCTACGTCAACCAACCATATAGGCAAACGGAGGTAGAGGCTGTCCAGGGCATGTTCCGAACGTTGACACAGATACTGGCAGTCTTGCTACCCATTGTTGCTTTGACTGCGACGTACATGGCCATCGCTGGGGAACGAGAGGGTGGCGGAATCAAGTTCTTACTTTCCCTGCCGAATACCCGACGGGACGTCTTCACTGGAAAGCTTCTGAGCCGACTGGCCATCGTCGCAGCAGGTGTTGTCTTCATGTATGTCGCTGCCAGTAGCATTTCACTGACGAAACACGGTGTGTTCCCGCTCGGCGTTATCGCCGGGACACTCCTATTGACAATTATCTACGGGTCAGTGTTTGTCAGTATTGCCGTCGCAGTATCAGCAGCCGCAGCCTCTCGAAGTCGCGCTATTGCCAATGCACTTGCTTCGTATTTTGTCTTGGTCATTCTTTACGTGTTCCCTATAATTCAGGTCAAAAGCTTGGTTCGGGGGATACACACGTCAATCCTGGGAATGGAGGCTAATCCAGATCTCTATAACGCTGTCCAGTACACGAGTCCGTTCCTCGCGTATCAGAAAGCAACCAACCTCGTGGTTCCCGACCAGTTAAAACAACAACTGTTCCGTGACAGCGCGACGAACGTGGACGGAGGCACATCGATGCGGGCAACCACCGTCGATCTCAACCTGCCGGTGTACCTAACTGATGAATTCTCGCTTGTCATTTTGGCGTTCTGGCTTGTTGTCCCGCTTCTCGTTGGGTTCTGGGTATTCAAAGGAGCTGACTTAGAATGATTCCGATGAAGAAACGAAACAAATTCGGTACGGCGTTCGTTGTCCTCGCACTCGTCCTGTTTACCGTGCCGGCCCTCTTCCCGATGCAGGCGATGCTCACTCACGATACGAGGGATTCAACATTTGATGGGCAAGAAAAGCTTGAAGAGCAAGGTGTCGAGATCATCAAATACAATAATCTTTCCGAGAAGGGGCAAGAATTGTATGTTCAAGCGCTAAAAAATGGTGGCGAGTATCGCGTCTCGACAGAACAGGGAGTCCCTGAATTTGACTATATGACTAGTGCAGAACGTGCACAACTTCAGGAAGAAAATCCGGAGTATCGGCACGGGGTTGTTGCGATTGAACGACCGGACGATGCCACTCTCCCGCCAGCAGATGAGCCGGTCGATCGAGTCCCAAGCGAAAATAATGGAGAGGAGGAGCAGCGCCGTGAACAAGTGCAGCGCTACGATTTGATGGAAATTTCAAAGGGGCCACCTCCGCTCGGCGCGACTCCGCAACTGCTACGCCTTGCGGCTACTCTGCTTGCAGTTGTCTCGTTCGGTACTGGGGGGTATCTTCTGTCTTCAAAGTCAACGTAGTCCGCCATAGAATATCTCCAACTGGCTTTTCCTGACCAAAGCAAAGACTAGTTTGGGGAATGGAATGGAACGGAACGCCTGACAAAGCTTAGTGTCCCAGCCGTATTTCGACCAGTGTCGTTACTCTCGGTCTCTCGAAGGACATCACTTACTGGCCGCATCTAGCGCGTTCTGGAGGGCCGTCGCTCGGACCATCGGGACACGCTCTTGTACGGCATCGCGTCGCTTAGACTCGCCCGGATCCGATCCAACAACAAGCAGATCAGTCCGGCCGGATACGGAGGAAGTCACCCGACCACCCATCTGTTCGACGGCGGCCTGTACCTCCTTGCGGGTGTAGCCTTGGACCGACCCGGTAAACACCACGGTTAGGTCCGCCAGTGACTCGGTCCTTACTTCACCGGGGTCAGGAACCGCAGCTCGTGCGAGAGGGACGAAAAGGTCTGCGGGATCCAGCGACCCGAAGTCGCCGGCGACTTCCAGTAGGGCGTCGAGTGCAATCGGGGAGACGATGGTGGCCGCCGAGTCATGGGTACTGTCGTAGAGCAGTTCAATCACCGACAGGAGTCGCTCCGCTTCCTCGTCGCCATCGGGTCGGCTCGCGATGGTTTCACCTGCCGAGACGGCCAGTTCCCGCACCGCAGCAGGGTCATCTTTGGCGGCGGTAACTACGGCGTAGTGGACCGCCTCGCGGACTGCCTCGCTGTTGTCGTCGATATAGTCGGCGAGCGCACGGACGTGATCGGCGACAGCCGACGGCTCCGCCTCGACAGCCCGGCGGAGTACCGGCGGCAC
Organism: Natrinema sp. 74; assembly: GCF_046097095.1. NCBI lineage: Archaea > Methanobacteriati > Methanobacteriota > Halobacteria > Halobacteriales > Natrialbaceae > Natrinema > Natrinema sp. 74. The sequence continues at coordinate 591,993 of NZ_CP175699.1, read as the reverse complement.
CCGCTCGCGGAATTTGTATCGAGTGTACTCGAGAGCAGTAATCAGTAACCCGAGTCCGGCACCTGCGAGATCGGACGGGCCATTCTCGACACGTTTGAGGAACACCTCCGCGATTTTAAGTCGCCGGCCGTAGTGGTTCAGCTGCGTATCGAGTCGCCGAACCGCCGTCAACGCTATCTCTGGAGCGGTGTCGTAGACGACGCGTATCGCATGTAGGATGTCGGTCGCATCGCCAGACCCTGCCTCACAGTGTCGGTCGATGAGCATCTGAAGTTCGTCCTCAACTAAGGATGGGTCGACCACGGCGAGGACGGCGAGAGGGTCCTCGTGGTGGGTGGATACCCCGTTAGACTCGCTCTCGGCACTCGTCCAATTACCCTCCTCGAGCAGGGACCGTGCAACCGGGGGGAGCGACTCGTCGGTGGATTCGTCGACCGCCTCGAGGACCGATGCGGCGCTCGCTCGCCCCTCGTAGTGGGTAAGCCATGCTGTGAGGTCATCGACGACGGGAATTGCCAGGGCAGAACGCTCGACAACAACCGATTCGAACGCCGAAAGGACGCCGCGGGGAACCGCTTCCGGATCTTCGGCCAGCGTCTCTTGGAGAGGAGCAACTAGGGGTGTAAGGTCGGCGTCGTCGCAACACCAAAACAGAAGATCAGCCGCTGCCGTGCGTCGCTCGCCGCCAGCCGCGATCATGTCCGCGAGTTCCTCCGTCGCGGCGTCTAAGATCGTCGGATCGACCTCGACGATGTCTGTTATCCACCACGTCCAGTAGAGTTGCTCGCGCCGGTCAGGGTCCTCGGAAAGAAGGCCGACTAATTCGCGTACCCGCGCCGCAACGAAGTCCGGGTGACCATCCACGATAGTCTTGAGCGACCCCTCCTCAGCGAGAGCGCGGACAGCAGCCGGGACGCGTTCAGGGTCGGCCTCTGTGAGGGTAGCGAGGACGTCTATCGCCGCCGAACGGACCTGTCTGTCGCCGTCGGCTACCGCCAAATACAATGTGTCCAGTTCGTCGCGAACTCGGGTGGGATGGCGTTTGACGATCTCTTGGAGCGTCTCCAGTGCCTGCTGGACGGCCGTTCCTTCCTCGACGGCAGTAAAGAGCGAGGGAACCGCGCGGTCAAGGGGATACTCGTCGGTGTCTAAAAGCAGGGTCACTACCCGAGATGCTGTCACCCGGTCCGCAACGCTGGCCTCAGGATCGAACATGTCGTTGAGGTGGGACGCGAATGCATCTGGGTCGACCTCGGCCAGGTCCTCGAGCAAACGCCGGCACCTCTCGCTATGCCCTTTCCGGAACCCCTCAACGAGGATCGGGAGGACGGCGGTGCGCCAGTTGTTGTGGTCGCGCACGTCTGCAGCGCTCAGGAGATAATCCGTCTCTCGGCGGACCTCAGGATCCGAATCGACCATGCAGGCCGCCACTCGTTCGACATAGGTCGGCAGGAGTCGGTCAGTTATCTCCTCGTCGACATCGTAGAAGAGATCCTCAGAGAGTGGACGGACCGCAGCACGGCGAACCAGCGGATCCGAGTCGTTCAACTGGTCGATGACCGCCGAGAGCGCTTTGTCGTCCGTGCGCACTGCCAGCGCTACTACGGCGGTCACGCTTGCCCGCACCGCGGGGTCGGGGTCGCTCAGTGATGGGAGCAACGCGTCTAAAGACTCGCGTACTGCACTACTATCATATCGGGAACAGGCGAAGACCGCACTCATGAGCGACCGACGCACAGCAGGGTCTTCGTGGGCGAGGGCGTTCTCCAAAACCGGGCCGTCGACGAACACCGTCGTCTTGGGTGTCCTGGCGAGGTGCTCGACGACCACTGCTCGTTCGCGATCGTCACCGCCATCGTCGACGATTGCCTCGAGAAGGTTGACGACTCGATCGGACTCGTCGGACCACTCCGAGCGTCCGGCAGTAAGCGCACCTCGGGCATACGTTCGGGTTGCATGGTCTGGATCAGCGGTTAGAGCCGCCAGTGCGCGAGCAGTCGACCAGTCAAGAGTCGTCTGTTCCCCGGTGTTCCGGTAGCATTCGTGGGCTGCCGCCCGGCGGGTTTCGGTGTCGTTGCTCCGAAGTCGCTCAATCCGGCCGCCCACCTCAGAGCCGTCTGGCATCAATCCCGTACCTCCGTTCAAGATAATCCGCGACATCTGCGCCATACAGTTCGTCTCCGCTGGTTTGATCAACGAGGACGAGGTCCTCGCCCACCCGTTTGTAGAGATACCCCGTCCCAGTCATTGCGGTGTCGTATATTTCGACCATCGCAACCTGGGTTACCTTCTCCCGTTCGGCGTCAATCATCCGGCGAACGATCTCTCGGTCGTGACTGTGCCGGCAGAGGGTCACAACGCCGTCACGAACACGCTCCCACCGGAAGAATTTGCCGGTCGGTAAGGCCGTAAGCAACTCGTCTGGATCAACCTCTGACACAGACTCGATTGCCACGTAGAGTTTGTTGGCACCCATAGTTTGCCATCTCACGGATGGGTCAAAAGTTCTAGTACTGAGGAAATTCCAACCGTCCGTGACGACGCCATCCTGTGGCCGAATACCCAGCCGACGCCAAAACAGCCACTCCACGAGCCCCACGGCCACCAGTACCACTCGAGACGCTCGAGTCCGCTGTCGACGGTCCGTACGTGATCATGCTCGACGAAGCGGCCGTCATTCCCGACCTGGACGTCCTCGCCGACCGCGATCTCCAGCTACACTTCCACGGCGATAGCCAGATTCGGTTCGGCACGTACCACGTCGACGAACGCGTGGATATCTTCGAGCGCGCGTGGAACATGGCCTGGTCGAGACTCTGATCAACGGAGGCCGGCTCGAGGAGATCGCCGACGAGATCGGCGGCGTTGCACGGTGGGCGATCACGACCGTCCCGGCGGCCGCCGAGTGTCGCGGAAAGAAAGTGCTGCGGCGAAGGGGTCTAGTAGCTACTGAAACGATACACACTGATCGCAATGCCAGCCAGCGATCGGGTGTGCAGTGACGGTCAGTGGCTACCATGATAGCCAGGGTGAGCTGCAAATTACGTCGGGTTCCTCTAATTCTTACTCGCCACTCGACCGCGGCGGGCGACGGTCGTCCTCATCGTCAGCCCACGGCGGCCCGTGATCCTCGTCGCCCGCGCCGGCCCACGGCGGACCGCACCGGTCATCGTCCTCGTCTCGACCGTCATCTGCATAGCGCTGCCAGTTCTCGAGGTCACCGTTGAGCACGGCGTTGTCGAAGTAGACGAACTGTGAGTCGTACACAGAGTCGTTGTACTTGGCGTAGACCTGGAGATCAGTACTGCCGGTAGCGAGCGTGGCGAACGCTTCGCGGTCGAAGTACATCACCAGATCGTCGCCGGTGAAGGTGACGCGTTCTGCCTGGAGCGTCCCGGTCGTTGCGTTCTCGATCTGAACGGTGGAAGCATTGACGCTGTCGACCGTGTCGGGCACCTCGTAGTGGATCGGAATCTGTTTGCCGCCGCCCGGGAACAACCACTCAGCGCCAACCTCGCGGTCGACGCGGCGAATGCGGTTGGTGTCCTCGGGCGCGATGGTTCCCTTGGCCTCGATGTACTTCGCGACGGCCGTTCCGTAGAGGGTGTACTCCTGGCTGACCATGGGCTCGTCCGCGAGGTCGTCCCAGCCGGCCATGTAGGAGTTGACTGTGACGTTGTAAGTCGCGTTCGCCTGAAGCGGTTCGCCGCCGACGGAGACGTCTCGAATGATCGGCTCAGCGCCTTCGTGCGGGACGAACTCGTACGTAACTCCACTAACCTGCAGCGAGGCTTCCGCGCCGTGTTGCTGGCCAGTGTCGGAGTCCAGTGTGACGACCTGGCTCTCGAGTAAGTTTGTCAACTCCGTGCCGTTCAGCCGCTTCGTGACGAGGGTGTTGCCGAAGGGCAAGGAGGTGTACACGTCGTCGTAGGTGACGTTACCGCGGTCGATCACGAAGTTGCCGCGGATGCCGCCGGCGTTGGTGATCGCTACCTCAGCGCCGGTCTGGTTCCGGAACGCGTCCGTGATGACGTTTCCCCAGGCGGTCTCATCGTGGTAGTTGGCGGCGAACGTCGAGTTGAGCCGACTCTCGGTTTTCCCGATAACCCTCAGGAGGGACTCGCTACGAGCGTCTGCGACGATACTATGTGCGGTCTCGTTGATCGGGATGTCCCCGTTGTCGGCGACGGTCAGCAGACGACCGTCCTGCATCGCCACTGACCCGTTCTTGCTGACAGTCAGGTTGAGTTCGCCGAGATAGGCGGCACGGCCCTCGGCCTCCATGATGACCGTCTCGTCCGTCTTCTGTGGCGAGTAAGCGACCTCGTCATCGCCGGTGACGATCACGTCGATGTGCTCGGTCTCGCGTGCGAGTTCTTTCGAACCGGGTACGCCGATGTGGGCCGCGGCGATGACCACGTCGACGCCGTTCTCCTCTTTGAGTTTCGTAGCGATCTCGCTGCCTACTGTGCTGTAGTCGGCGACGCGGTAGCCGTTGGCATCGAAGTCGACCGCAGTTTTTGATTTGATCGCCTCGTCGACGAGACCGACGATCCCGATTTTCACGCCGTCACGCTCGACGATGGTGTAGTTCTGCGTCCCTGGAACGCTGCCCCCATCTTCGTGGCGAACGTTCGCGAGCAGCCACGGGTACTCTGAGGCATTGGTGTATTCCTCGACGGCGGCGAAGCCGTAGTCGAGGTCGTGATTGCCGACGACGTCGGCCGCCGGATCGGCGACGTTCGTCGTCGCGACCGGGACCGTCCAGTTGCTTACCGGCGAGAGCGAACTCGGACTCACCTGGTCACCGCCGCCGACGACCACGGTCGGGTTGGTATGGGCGGCGCGACGCTCGTTCACCGCACCGACGAGTCGCCCCGTCGCGTTGGGGTTCGACGCCGCCGTCTGCAGGTCGTTGTAGGACAGCACCGTCAGCGTGGTGCTATCTGTCGGTGTTCCGTCGTCACTGCTCCCGTCGTCGCTGGGTGGCGTGGTCGTGCCGACGTGTTTCGGCTGGATCTTGTACGTGCCGAAGCTGTATGACACTGGTCCACGGAGTGTATCGACCGTGCCACCGGTTTCGTTCGGCGTCGCTGCATCGCCGGCGCTCACGTCGTCGACGGCGATATCGCCGCTACTGTCGTCGACCGCCCATTCACCGTACTGGCCCGGTGTCGCGGTGACTGTCGCGTTGTGCACTTCGACCAGCACGCCCTCGTAGGCTTCCTGACCGACCGAGCCGGTGTCGAGGTCGGCCGCTGCTGGTACCGACGCCGTTCCGGTCTTCGTCTGCCTCGCTGAGCTCACCGTCGCGTCGAGCTCGGTCTGATCGTGGAACTCCTTTACCGGCGCCGTCACCTCCACGACGTCACCGGGTTCGAACTGCGGTTGGCTGCCGGTGTAGACGGAGACACCGCTATAGTGTCCAGTACCGTTTTGGATATAGTACCTCTCGGCGGTAACTCCCGTCACGGTGCCCGTCGTCGTGACGTTGGTCCCCGCGTAGGGTGAACTTCCGCTACTGCCGTTCGGTCGCTGAATCTCTTGGATAGAGACGGTTTGTGGCTGGGTCATTGCGCCCGCCGGCGCCACTGCGGCGACCGACGAAACGACGAGTACCAGCGTCGTCACTGCTGCCAGAAACGTATCACTCTGTAGGTTGTTACTCACGTCTGACTCCCAGATATTGTTACGATCGTTACTATCTTGAAATATGCTATGAGGGATATTGATCTCTCTTGAAGACACCTGTTCCAACGATAGCGCCATGTAGTTTCCGTAGGTATTCCTATCCACCCACTCATGTTGACAATCTGGCTTTCGCTATCGATAGCTGTAATAGCTACAATAGGTACCTCAGACACCTATTGTTGTTGAGGGAGATAGTACGGAATAGACAGGCTGGTCGGCAATACACGTCATAATGACTGCGAATCAACCCCACAGCGGACTCGTACCTGCACTGCTTCGGCGGTGCCCGCGAGGGGGTCGCAGAAGCGGGCGGTCAGCGAGTCGTCGTGTACGTGAGGAACACCGTCGTGCCGAGCGCCGCGGCGTACCACAGTGTCCCCACGCGAATCACGATCGTAGCGGCGGCCGCAACGGCTTCGGGGTAACCAAACGTGAGCAACACGGCGACCATCGACGCCTCCGCCGCCGCGAGACCGCCGGGAAGCATCGATATCGCGCCGATGACCGACCCGAGACCAAAGACGAACAGGCCGATCACGACGCTTGCCTCCAGGCCGAACCCGTCGAGGACCAGCCAGAGCGCGACGCCCTCTAGCCCCCACGCCACGAGGCTAAGCAACGTCGAGACGATCAGCGGGCGCACCTGGAACAGGCGGTACGCACTCTCGTAGAACCGCTCGAGTTCGGTCGCGTAGTCGCCGACGATCGGAAGTGCCTCGAGTCGGCCGAGGATCGTTAGACAGGCTCGTCGCCACTGGAGCAGCCCGATCCCGACCACGATGGTGGCGAGGACGACGGCGATAGGGAGCGACGATCGGCTGTAGACCAGGAGTCCGAGCGCAGCCATCGAGCTCAGCGCGATGAGATCAGTAATGCGTTCAGCGCCGACGACGGAGGTGGTCTCGCTCGCAGACACACCGCGTTCCTCCTTGAGAAACCACGCTTTCCAAATCTCGCCGGCTTTCCCCGGTGTGACCACCATCATCAGGCCGCTGAAGAAGGTGATCGCGCTCGCGTCGAGCGGAACGCCCATCTCGAGATACCGGAGATAATAGTGCCACTTGGCAAACCGGAAGCCGTACCCGATGGTCGTGAGACCGATGACGACCGCAAACGTTCTCCAGTTTACGGCGGCGAGGGCGCTCAGTACATCGCCGACGTTCGCGTAGATGGCGAGGCCGAGGAAGGCGACGACCGAGAGCAGCGCCGTCAGCCAGACGCCGTGGTCGCGGACGACCGTGCGGCCGTAGTCGGCGACGGCCGCACCGTAGTCGCTCATCTCCGTAGGGGCCCCCCTGCCAGAACGTTCGTGACGGCGTAGTTGGTCGCGGTACGGAATTGGTGGAACTTCGTCGCGACGTGCCCCGAAAGGTACCGTCCGCGACCGCTCGGCCGCACGCACCCTTCGCGGACGGCGTCCACGATCGAACCGTCGCCCTCGACGGTGGTGTACGCGCGACCGATTTCCATCGGAAAGTGAGCGTCGCTCCCGCCGGTCGCCGCTAGGCCGTGGGCGGCCGCAAACGCTGTCGCGCGCTGGTTGAATCGGTGGCGGACGCAGCGGGAGTTTATCGTTTCGACCCCGTCGACGGCGTCGGCGAGGGCGTCGAGATCCGTCTCGTAGTACTGTCGTAGCGCGTCGAACGGATGCGAGAGGACGGCGACGCCCCCCTGAGCGTGGACGTGGTCGACCACCGTCAGCGGGTCACGTTTAGGCGGCGTCTCCGCGACGTCGAGCGCCAGAAGGTGACCTTCGGTCGTCGTCACTTCGACCCCGGGGATCACGTCGAAACCGTCCGGTACGGCGTTCTGGACGGCACCGACGTTGGCGAGCGTATCGTGGTCGGTGACGGCGATACCGTCGAGTCCGGCGGCGGTAGCGACAGCGGCTACGCGCTCGGGAGACGTACTCGAGCAGGGCGAGGCGTCCGTGTGAACCTGGAGATCGTATCGTCGTGGCATGGTATCACAGAACAGTATCGATCGAGATTGTCACGCGATCACCTCGAGGAGTCGGACCGGAATCTCGTAACGGACTGCGACGACGAGAAGTCCCCAGACGGCGAGGTTGGCAAGAAACGGGCGATCCCCGAGGAGGAACTTCGGGTCACCACCGACGTCCCGCGTGTGAGCGAGAAAGTGATAGCGAAAGGCCGCGAAAAAGGCGAACGGGAGCGTGGACATCATCCACGGGTTGCCACGGAAGAACGTGTAGAGCGAATAGGAAACGAGCAGCGCCGCAAGAACGACGACGAGCAACTGGTCGAGTGTCTCCTCGGTGTACTCGGCGAGGGTAGCGCGCGATGCGGCCGGGTCGTCGCTGACGACCATTTCGTGGCGGCGCTTGCCGAGGGCGAGCATCAACGCCCCGAGGAACGTACAGACGACGAGCCAGGGGCTCAGATAGACGTCGATGGCGACGACTCCCGCGATGGCTCGCAGGACGAAGCCGACTGCGATGACCATTACGTCGACGATGACGATGTCCTTTAAGACCAACGAGTAGAGGGTGTTCTGGACGAGGTACGTACAGACGACGAGAAGGAACAGCGGACCGAGAGACCAGGAGACGGCGAGCCCGCCGACGAAAAGCAGGAACGCAAACGACACTGCCACAGCGATCGGTACCTGTCCGCTGGCGATGGGGCGGTGTTTCTTCCGGGGATGGTTGCGGTCGTCCTCGATATCGAGGATGTCGTTGCCGATATACGTCGTGCCGGCGATAGCACAGAAAGCGACGATACCGAGGATGACGTTCGCGGCGGCGACCGGGTCGAACAGACTCCTCGAGAAGACAAGCCCGAGCAGCAACACGCTCTGTTTGTACCACTGCCAGGGGCGCATTTCCTTTAGTAGACCCGAGAGGGTTCCGACGAACCGGGTTTCGTCGGTGTGAGCGCGAGCCATCTCTCCACCCTCCCACAGTGGACGCCAAAAAGGGCCAACTTGCTCTCAGCGGCCAGGCGACGCTACGCTACTCCTAACCGGCGATGGGGTACCGGGAGCGTAGCGGCTAAACAGGTATTAATGAGCCCAATAGCCTCTTTTAGGACGATGAACGGGAGTTAGTGTCTTACCGCCGTTCGACGACTCACAGCGTCGTCTGATCGAGCGACGGCGGGCTGTCGGGGAGAGTCTGTAATACGCTATTAACGGTGTAGACCGCTAGTTCGTCGGCACTGACGTCACGAGGACAACAATCACTCGTCGAACACGTCGATCGCGCTCTCGCACCGTCGTTCTTCGGAGTCGCGATCGCCGAGGTTACTCGGCGATACACGCCTGCAAAACGCCGATACACTATTGTAGCGCCGTAGTGACATCCGGTTTGATACCACGATGAGCGATCGTGAGAGCGCCAGCGACGACTCGAGCGGCTCGGTCCTCGTCACGGGGGGGACTGGATTTCTCGGCCTTCACGCGTGCCAGCACTTCCGTGATCGGGGGTGGAACGTCACCGCGTTCGATCGCAAGCCCTTCGAAGGAGCCGACGACACGGACGGGATCGACTACGTCGCGGGGGACGTCCGGAGCGAGGACTCCGTGGCCGTCGCACTCGAGGAGAGCGGTGCCTCCGCGGTGGTGCACACGGCTGCTGCGCTCCCGCTATGGGACGCCGACCGCATCCGCGAGACGACCATCGACGGGACGCGGAACGTGCTGTGGGCGGCGCGAGAACACGCTGTCGATCGGGTGTGTTACATCTCGTCGACCGCGGTGTATGGAACCCACGACGAACATCCCATCACCGAGGAGTCGCCGTTAGACGGCGTCGGCCCCTACGGCGAGGCTAAGATTCAGGCCGAGAAGATCTGTCAGGACTTCCGTCGTATGGGGCTGTGCGTCCCGATCCTCCGCCCGAAGACGTTCATCGGCCCACAGCGACTCGGCGTGTTTCAGGTGCTGTTCGACTGGATCGAAGACGGCGCGAACGTCCCGCTCGTCGGCTGGGGGAACAACCGCTACCAGCTGTTGCACGTCCACGACCTCGTCACTGCAATCGAACTGCTGCTCACCGGCGACGAGGAGGCGGTAAACGACACGTTCAACGTCGGAACCGACGAGTTCGGCACGATGAAGGCGGATTTCCAGGCACCCATCGACTACGCGGGGACCGGGAAACGCACCATCGGCACGCCCGCCTTCCTCACGGTCGCGGTTCTCCGCATACTGGACGAACTGAACCTCTCTCCCCTGTATCCGTGGGTCTACGAGACGGCTCACGAGGACTCCTACGTCTCGGTGGAGAAGCTGAAAGGCCTCGGCTGGGAGCCCGAGTACTCCAACCGCGAGGCGCTCGTGGAGACGTACAAGTGGTACCTCAAGCACTACGAGGCCGACGAGGCGGCCGATGAGACCGGGCTCGACCACCGCGTTGCGTGGGACCAAGGTGCTCTGACCGTCGCGAAGAAGGTCTCACAACGGATCTAAGATAGCTCCGCGTATCGAGACGTGCTTCTCTGGCTCGCCTTCGTCACGCTCGGCGTCCCCGTTGCCGTAATCGTAGTACTACCATTCTCTCGGGACCAGTTGGCACGTCGGCTCCCCGCCTCCGAAGTCGACGCTCCGCACGCTGTAACAGGAAACAGAGGTGGAGGGAGAGGCCCCCTTCCTAATAACGCCGGATGACGGAAACGTCCCGCCGGTGCAGACCATCTACTGGGAGCAGCAAACGCCCGAGATAGGCGAGGCAAAGTTACGATAGCGACTGACGCAGAGTGCGCCGATAGTGCCGCTGCCAACGGGGTTTCAGCCGTCGTTCGACGTCCGGTCGAACCCGATCACGATGATTCCGTTGTACCGGTTCACCGCCGCCGGATCGCCGTACTCGGGGTGGTTTGCGACCGCTTGGAGGATACGTCGGTTGGTCGACGAATCAGTATACGAGAGGACGATCCAGACGTCGTCGTGCCCGTCGACTGACGCTCGTATGTCGTCCGGCGGTGCGTCGGGCGCGATTTGAACTGTGGGGACATCCGCTCGGTCGAAGTAATAGCCGAACGTCCGCTCGGTGAACGGCCTGCTCACGAGGACGACGTCGTCGGCATCGACGTTCGATTCGACGGTAGTAGCGGCCGCCCGCCACTGTTCTTTCTGGTCGTTTTGATAGTACGCCGGAAGCGGCAACGCGAGGCCGATGAGGAGCATCCCGGTTATGACGTACCGAAGCGACGGCCGGGAGACGGTCCGCACTCCGTTTGCGATCAGGAGAAAAAACGCAAGCGACGCTCCGATCGAGTAGCGATCTACGAAGATCGGTGTAATGACGTGCGAGAGCGCGACCGGCACGAGTATCGGCACCACGAACCAGAGGACGACCACGTACGTGGCGTTCAGCGATGCGTCTCGACGGTCGGTCGCTGTCCACCGGTTGCTCGAGAACGCGAGGACTAGACAGCCCACGGTGACGAGCGAGAGCAGCAATGGAAACGATTCACTGAACAGGTGACCGCCGAGATACGCGGCGAACGTTTCCCTGATGGTCGCGGCCGTCGGGAGCGGAATCCATCCAACGTTGCTCGTCTCACCGCCATGTGCAGCCACCGTGCGGCGGAACAACCGCACTATCCACGGGGCGAGTAGGAGGGCAGTGATCCCCTCGAGGGCGATCCATCGGCGGACCGTCAGTCGCGACCGGGGGACGATCCGGACGAGGTACCGAGAGAAGACGTACGCGTTCTGGGCGAGTATCGCGAACAGCCCGAAGACGTGGGTATATCCGAGGAGAACCGTGGCGATGACGTATCCGACCTCGGCCCGCACACTGGTACCGTCGGGCGGACTCTCCGTCTGCATCCGCACAAACCAGTAAAAGGAAAGTACGGTCAGGAATCCGAGGAGACTATACATTCGCACCTCCTGGGAGTACCAAACGTGAAACGGAGAGACGGCGACGAGCACCGCTGCGATCGCCCCGACCTCCCGATCGAACAGTCGTCGGCCGATCCCGTAGAGGACCACGACGGTGGCGATACCAGCGACGGCTGACAGCGATCGCGTGGCCAGTTCGCCCGCCCCGAAGACCGCCGTCCAGCCGGCCAGAAGGAGATAGTAGAACGGTGGATGGGGATCGTTCCCCGGCACACTAACCAGCAGTTCGTACGGCGTATTCGATAGGACAGTGGTCACCGAGAAGGCTTCGTCGAGCCAGTAACTCTCGGCCTCGAGCCGGAACAGTCGGAGTGCAGCCGCGAGGAGAATAATCGGGTACAGTTCGATCGGTGCACCCAGCAGGGAGCGATCCCTGACTATCTCGTCGGCCGCTTCAGTCACGGCGGACAGCGACATGGAGCCTTTACGACGATCCGGCGTATGAAGGTTCGCGGGCGCTCAGAACACACCGACCGAACGACCGTCTCCCCGTCTCCTTGGCCGTCGGACGGGACGGTTCACAAACCGCCATCCGTTCTCGCGGCGCGAACTCCGATCGCCGCGCCGAGGCTCGAGCGCGGTCTCGAGTCGGTCGTCCGGTGACGAAGCGCGGGTCGTGATCGGCCGGGTTGTTGAACTCTCATCCTTCACGTCGTCACGTGAGTGTGAACGGTAGCAGGTGGATATCCGAGAAGGATTATTATGCGGGTCGTGGGCACTACACGTCATGCGATCGCTCTCCCGCCGCCGAGTCGGCTGGACGCTGGTCGTCGCCGCTGTCGCCGCGGTCGCACTCTCACTCGGCGGCACCGCTCTGGTGGCGCCACCTATCGAGAAGACCGACGATACGCGTGACGGGGCCACACTCGCCACCGGGCAGAGCGACGGCGTCGTGACGGCGTTTGACGGGACCGGCGATGTCGTCTGGAACATCGACGTCGGCGATAAGGCGTTCGACGCGACGCGTCTCGACGACGGAACCGTGCTCGTCGCGGTGACGTACGAAGACGTTGAGGACTGCGGCCGGTTCGACCCGCCTTGTGGACGGACCGGATTCAAGATCGTCGATCCGGGGTCGGACCCGCGGGTGGTCCGCGAGTGGACAATTCCCGTAAGAGGTGCCAAGAACAGCGAGGTCCACGACGTCGAACCGCTTCCCTCCGGCGAGATCCTCGTCGCGGACATGGAGTATGAGCGCCTAATTACCGTGGCCGAAAACGGATCGGTCACCTGGCGCTGGAACGCCAGCGAACGGTACGACGAGCCTGCGGACCCCACGGCGACCGACTGGCTCCACGTAAACGATGTCGATACGCTCGGCGACGGCCGATACCTCGTCTCGGTCAGGAACGCCGACGAGCTTCTGATCGTCGAGCGCGGTGAGGGCGTCGTCGAGGTGATCGAAGGCGTCGCCGACGGGCGAGCCGACCGGGTACTGTTCGAGGGGCAGCACAATCCCCAGTATCTCAGTGACGACGCCCTGCTCGTGGCCGACAGCGAGAACGACCGAATCGTCGAGATCCATCGCGAGAACGACAGGTGGACCATCGCCTGGAGCATGGCGTCGGCCAACGGGCTCGCGTTCGACTGGCCGCGTGACGCGGACCGCCTAGAGAACGGCAACACGCTGATCACCGACTCCCGTCGCCACCGCGTCGTCGAGGTCGCGCCCGACGGCTCGACCGTCTGGAGCGTCCGCGGTCCTCACCTCGTCTACGAGGCCGACCGCCTCTCGGAGGGGGAGCGAGTCGGCGCGCAGAGCTACGGTGACGCCGTCGCGTCCGACGGCGAGGCGTCATCCGGTGGCCGAGACGGGTTTTCGCCGTTCGACGGCGGGCTCCCACTGTTCGGCGCGGTCCATGAATCGCTGACTCACGTCGTCCGCGTTCCCTACTGGCTTCGCCCGTGGCACCTCGCCGTGATCGCGGCGGCGATTCCGACGGCCGTGGCCGGGCTGGCGCTCGTCTGGCGGAATCGGTCGGACGAGTAATGGGCCACGTCGCGGCGGGCGCTCGACGCTGAGACGCCACGACAATGGGAAGTGGCGAAACCCGAGTCTCGGCGAAACAGATTAATTTGACAGACCAGGTAAATTATCCGCTGAACAGGCGCAATACCACGGCCTTCAGGCCGTGGATACGCGCCGCCACTCGATGACGAATCCCACCAACAACTGCATAGTCGAATTTCCAATCCGTACTTTGAAGTTCTAAGAACCGCTGTACAGTGGTTAGGTCAGGTCGGAGCGGAGCGGATTCCGAACGGCCTTCGGAGGCGGTCTACCCGCCAACCCAATGAGACAGTATCCGAAATGCCGACGCGGTGAACACGAATCCTAGAAGGGTTCGTCTGTGCCCGTCGGTTGAGCAAGCCCGCGGATACCTCCGAATCCGTCGCAGTCTGCCGGACGCTCCGTGGCAAAAACAACACGGGGCGTCCGAACATGATGGAGGATAGGAGTAACAGCCGTTTGGCACGGCTAGACAGCCACCGACCACGACGACTGGGTTAAACGGGTTCCCGTGAAGTGGCGGTGTCCATGGTTGCAAACCTGAAACTCCCACCGCTCGGGATTCCTCCGCGTGAACGCGGAGGAGGATGTCAAATACCTATCTGCTCATCTCAGCCGGTGGCAGGCTACGCTACGGTATAGCGACGATAGCGTCGGATCGCATACCGATACGAGCCATACGATACGCCGACGGTCAACAGCAGGTACATACTGACGCTGACACCGAACACTAGTGTGAGAACCGAATGCCCTGCAACTGCGAACCAGGTCGCGAGCAATCCGAGGGCCGTACCGCCACCGACGACGAACAGATACACCATGAGTACGAGCGTCGATGGCACGACCGACTTGGTGCCCCAGAGTTCACGTTCCTCGTAGATCGGATACGCCGCGCCGATTCCGACCGCAAACAGCGCCGCGGCGAGACACGTACCAATTCCGGCCACCGCGAACGCGAGAGCGTACAGCGGTGGTGTTCCGAGGAGTATCGACGCGACCGGAGCGAGGGTCGCGACTGGAATCCCGACGGCGATACCCGCAAGCAGCCGTCCCCGGACGACGGTCTGTGGCTCCGTCTCCGTCAGCAAAAGCAACGGCAACTGCGGCCGATCGTCGCCAAGCGGGTTCAATCCGAACGTCGCTCCTGCGAGGTACGTTCCGAGCACGACACCGATTCCGGCGACGAGTTGGCCGAGTGCCTCGCCCGATGTCCCGGCGACTGTCGCGCCGAGCGGAGCGATGAAGAACACGACCATCTGGAGGTGGCTAAACTGCTGGGGCTGTCGGCCACCCCGAACGAGAAGCCCCCATGCGATGCGGCCTGCGCTGGTCCAGGCAAACGGCTGAGGTGCAGTGAACCCACCGTTCGACGTGGTTGCCCGCTGTGATTTGCGCTGGCTCGAGGCGGTAGAAAACCAGAGGGAGACGGCTTGTCGGGTCGCAACGGTGAGTCCAATCGGTGTCAGTGCGAGTAGCGTCACGAGCACTGCAATCGAAGACGCTGCTGTCGGTTGGGCGATCGGAGTTCCGACGAAGACGAGCGCGACGTAGTCGACGACAGGTTCGAAAGTGAACCCCGAGAGGACGCCCTGGATCGAGACGTTCTGCTCGGCTACAAAATAGCCAAGAAACTGCGAGACGACGACGAGACCGAGCACCACGATGGTCCCGCCGACTTTCAAAATCCGACGGACGCTGGGAAGCTGTCTCAAGAGTCGTAACACGCCGAGACCACCCGCGTAGCCCCAGACGGCAGTACAGCAGATCAGCGGGAGAGCGATGAGCCACGCTGTAACCACAAGCAGTGGTGATCCCAGCCCCAACGCGAACGCGATTGTGAGCGCGCCGATAGGAAGCCCGAACCACAGGAAGATCCGGCCGATCTCGGCCATAATGAGCCCGAGAACCACTGCTCGCGGATGGACAGTCATCAAGATCAGTTCCTCGGCTTCGATACTCCCTGCCCGTTCGAGTGTCTGGAGTATCGTGAGCAAAACGAGTACGACCGGAATGGCGGTCGCGGCTGGCCCGAAGAACGGAATCGCAGTGACCGAACGAGCAGTTCGACCGATCGCGTACGCCGCCGGGAGCGCAAAGATGAGATTCCCACCGAAAAACAAGATAATGATACCGAGTCCGACGAACCGACGCGTATCTCGAAGGTACTCTCGCAGGCTTCGAACGAATTCCGCGCGACTAATTCGAAGCCCGTGACGAATGTCCCGCTGGATCATCAGTTCTCCCCCGCCGTCGCTCCCGCCTCGTGCTCGCTGGTGACGGCGAGGAACGCATCCTCGAGCGACCCGCTTTCGCCCGTCTCCGAACGGGCCTGTACCTCCGCAGGCGTTCCTTCAGTTACCAGACTCCCGTCGAACAACACACCGACCTCGTCGGCGACGGCCTCGACGACCGGGAGGATGTGCGTCGACAGGAACACGGTCATCCCCGCGTCGGCAAAGGCGGTGATGGACTCGCGGATTGTCCGTGCTGCGCGGGGATCGAGGCCGGATGTCGGCTCGTCCAGAAACAGGACGTCCGGATCATGCAAGACGCTCTGGATGAACGCGGTCTTCTGTCGCATCCCCTTCGAGTACGCCTCGATCCGCTTGTCGGCGTCGTCGACCAGATCGAACTCGTCGAGATAGTCATCGATTCGGTCGCGGGCGATATCTTGTGGAATGTCTCGGAGATCGGCAACGTACTCGAGTTGTTCGCGGGCGCTGAACGCTTCGTAGAGCGGCGGCGTTTCGGGAAGGTAGCCGACGTGGGGGGCGAGTGCACGCCGGTCAGCCACGTCAACGCCACAGACATGGATGGTGCCGCTCGACGGTTGTGCGAGTCCGGTCAGGAGTCGCATCGTCGTCGTCTTTCCCGCACCGTTCGGGCCGAGAAACCCGTAGACGGTTCCGGTCGAAATCGAGAGTGAAACCCTTTCAATCGCCACCTCGGAGCCGTAGGTCTTTCGGAGGTCAGTCGCGTGGATAGCGAGGACTTCGTTGGTGGAATTCATCTCAATTAGCTATAATTGTCGAAACGATCTCCTATATGTTACGGAACTATCGAGTTGAATAGAGCTTACTGCCGCAGATTACACGAGCACCTCTCGTCTCGGATTCAGGTGGATGCTGAGCACAGTGATTGATTCCACGTACCACATATTGCGTCACACCGTCGGTTCGGTCTCGCCGTTTTCGGCGTAGTGGAGGGATGGCCAGACAACGGGCGGCCGGTTACGAAAGCGAAAATTTCGCGACCGCTCCATCGTCGAGATACGAGACGTAGGCCGAATTCGCAGCCGTGACCAGGGCGAACCGGCTGGCGGATTTCGGCTCGTGGGTCCACTTCGTCGCACCGGTCGATCGGTCAAGTGCGACGAGTTCTCGCTCTGCCGCGAGGAGAACCGTTTGTTCGAAGAGAGCGACATTCTCGATGTCAGGAACCGTCGAGACGGTCTTCCAGCGCCGCGTTCCGTCGGATTCGAAACAGTCGAGTCGGCCGTTGGTACCGCCATCAGGGTCGGCGACCCGACTCCCGACGAAGATGGCGTCGGCGCTCGGTTCGATGTGTCGGATCTGATAGCCGGTTGGCTGTTGCCAACGGACAGCCCCGGTCGCTCGGTCGAGGGCGAGGATTCCGGCTCGATCGCCGGCCTCGTAGGTGAGATACACCTGCGCTCCGAGAACGGGCCCGACTAGCGACTGGACGTCGTTTCGCGTCCGTTTCCACTGTCGCGTCCCGTCACCGATCTCGTACGCTGTGACGGTGGTGTCGTGGGAGGTCACAACAAGGTTCTCGTCGGCGACAATTCCCACGGAAGACGGGTGGGGATCGGTCTCCCACCGAACGCTCCCGTCAGCCAGCGACAGGACGGCGACGCGGAACCTGTCGCTGCCGGCTGGCACGGAAAGAGCGAGCCCAGCGGCCGTCAGGCCGGAGCGCCGATAGCGGCCCGTCGACGACGTAAATCGGACGTCTCCGGTCGCCGCGTCAAAGCCGCGAAGGCTCGAGTCACCAGACTCCAACCCGGTCTCGACGAGTAGCGAGCCCGACGTCGCGAGTTCGCCGTACTGGGAACTGCCTTCGTGACTCCACAGGCACTCGCCCGACGTATCGACTGCGTAGATATCGCCGTCGGTGCTCCGAACGTGGGCGAGACCGTCGCCCGCGGACGCAACGGGGCGAGCCGTTATCGGACCGCCCGTCTCGTACGTGAACGCCCGGTCGCCGTTGGTCGCGTCGAACGCGTACAGTTGCTTGTCCTGTGCACCGACGAGGAGGACGTCGTCGTTGACGGCCGGTGGACTGGCCGCACTCGCGTTCGACATCGTTCGTCGCCAGTCCGGCGACGGTCCACCGAACGACACCAGGTTCGAACAGCCGGCGACGGCGACAGCGCCGGCCGCGCCGATCGCCTGCAGGGCACGCCGGCGCGTACTCCATCGCTGATCGGCCGCCACCGCTGCCTGTTCGGTCACATCTCGCCGCGAGTCGCCGTCTCGACGCGGCGAGCGCTCACTCGGCATTGAGCACCTCCTGGGCGAGCCGGGCGAGTTGCCACTCCTGCCCGAGGTAGACGCCGTCGTCGGTCGCTACGGCCCACATGACCGATCCGCCCTCGAGGTAGCCCTCGAATCGATACTGTCGGATCTGCTCGCCAGCGGTATCGTGAACGTACAGAACAGTCGGCGAGGACGGCACAGTTCCGCCCGGTCCTCGGTGCCGGCCTGCACCTCCGACGAGCGTGACCAGTCTGTCACCGACGACGGTCGGACCGAACGTGACGGCGTTTGCCAGTTCCGTGCGCCATTGTCGGGTTCCGCTCGCTCGATCGAACGCGGCCAGATAGTAGTCTGCACCGCCGACGAACACCCGATCTCCGACGACTAACGGGCGCGTAAGCAGCGTGTTCTCCAAGGGGGCGCGCCACTGCTCGTCACCCGTTGCAACGTCGACGGCCAGCAGGTGTTCGGTCGGGCTGCCGACGTAGGCTGTGCCGTCGGCAATCGTCACGTCCGAAACGGGTGTGCCGAGATCGACGCGCCAATCCTCCGTCCCGTCGGCTGCGATCCGGCGGAGCGTTCCGTCCAGCAGTGACACGAGAACAGCAACACCGTCAGTGGCCGGCGCGCCCGCGAGAGACGACGCGAGGTCGTGATCGAACATGTGCTCGCCGGTGGCCCGGTCGAACGTCTCGAGTCTATCTGGGATATCGTCCTCGGTCCCCGAGACGGGGACGACGACCCGGTCACCGAGGGGGATCGGCGCGAACTGGACGACGCCCGGATCGGCCTCGTCGATCGGCGCTATCGGCACCTTCCATTCGACCTCGCCGCGCCGATAGTCGACGGCGAATGCCTCCGCGGCCTTCGTGAAACCGTACGCGAACGTTTTGTCGGTCCCGATCGGGGACTTGCGGCCCGTCTGCCCGGGAACGGTCCACAGTTCGTCGCCGGTCTCCGGGTCGCGGCCGCTCAGGACCGGGGTATCGTCGAACGGGCCCCGTGAGCCAACCACTAAGGGACCGTCGGACGGGGAGCTAACCGGCGTTGGTTCGTCAAAGTGGATCCGCCATCGCGTGGGCGCAGGGAGGGAATCGTCATCGCCGCTGAGAGCACTGCAGCCGCTGAAGCCGACAGCGAAGGCGGGGAGTACTTTCAATGTGTTTCTGCGGGTGAAGGAGGGCATTTATTCTTCAGTTCTACCAGACTTCCTTTAACCCCGCTATTTCACGTACTTCCGTCGACCGGACCGCTTCCGAAGAGTGGCCCTGCGCTGAATTTCGTGGCCGCCGCTCGAGTTGCGACCGGGAACGTCCACCGACCGTCCCGGCGATCGGTTCACCGTAGCGCGTACTGCCGGATACCGTCTGCTTCGCTGATGGCGACGCGGTCTTCGTCCTCGAGCAGGTCAAGATGGCCGATCACCTCGGACATCCCGGGGAAGACCTCCGTCGCCGGGAGATCGGGAAACAGCTCTTGCATGACCTCGTAGGCCGTCATCGGACCCGTCTCTCCGATCAGATCCGCGATTCGATTCTTTCGGCGGTGGTGATGGTCGAGAATCTCCTCGGCGCGACCGTTCAGGTCCGAAATCATCTCCCCGTGGCCGCCGTGGCCGACCTCGGCGTCGACCGCTTGGATCGTGTGTAACGAGTCGAGATACGTCGGGAGGCTTCGCGTCCGTTCGTCGTCGGTTCCTGGTGCGACCGTGAGAAGCGGGTTCGGAGAGATGTGCTGGAGCACGTGGTCACCGGTGAACGCGATCGGCTCCGTCTCACGGACGAAACACACGGATCCCGGGGCGTGGCCGGGCGTGTGGACGGCGGTCAGGTCGACACCGATATCGACAGTCTCGCCGTCTGTCAGTTCGCGGTCGACCGCGAGCGGCTCTTGATACTCCGTATACGCTTCGGGGAGCGTGACGGCGGTTTCGGCGATCTGCTCTGGCACGCCCATCGTCGTCAGAAACGGCTTGAAGAAGGTCCGCTCGCGGTCGAAGTGTGCGATCGGATCGGCGAGGGGCCTCGTCGCATCCCGGTGTGCGACGGTACGGGCATCGGACGCTTCGACGACCCGAGCAGCGAGTCCGAAGTGGTCCATGTGTGGGTGCGTAATGAGCACTCGGTCGACATCGGCGACGGCGAATCCCTGCGCGTTTAGTCCGGCTTCGAGTTCTTCGTACGCCGCCTCCGTCGACGGTCCGGGATCGAGTACCGTCAACTCGTCCGTAGCGAAGACATAGCAATTTACTCGTCCTACATCGAACGGCGTCGGAATCTCGAGCGTTTGCACAGCGTCCATACGTAGCCGTTCTCCCCCTCGAGGTAAAATCGATACGGCAATCTGTGCGCCCGACGGGTGGCCGGCGTGGTATCCGTGGATGTGACGGATCGATCGAATTGGTGTTCTACATCGAGATGACGTATTCTGTCCCGAAACAGCCGAAGCCATCTAGGCTTTTAAATAACTCCTCACGGTCGTCCCGAATTACGCGCTTAATCGTTCGAGCGAGCCATATAATTCCACCGATGGCGGCGGCCAACCAGATAAGCGGCCACACCACTCAAGGAGGAATACTATGAACGAAACCGAGAAAATTTGATAGAAATTTGGAGAAAAGTTCAGGCTGCCCCGAGAATAGAAATAATATAAATATAATTGAACAAATCCACTTACAGCCATGCAGAAACACAAACGTTCTTTATCGAAGGTGGTGGAATCGGCACGACCAAAGTTGAACTTGAGTACGGAACAGTTAACCTCAGAAAAACTCCATTAGTCGAAATGCGACATCTGAATCGATTCTATGACATGTTCGGGTGTTCCGTCGAAATCGAGAACAGTTCTTGCAGAATGGGTCTTGAGTAGGTGCTACAATAGACACAACCGATAGACTGATTCTCGATGTCGCAGTATTTGGATGATGAGGCACCGGTCCAGCCGTTGTGTTCCTGCATCGGTTGACTGCGAACCACGATCTTTCTGCGGCTAAGTTTTTAGTCGATAGCTACGGCTATCTGACTACCGTTTCCCGGTTAGGGTTGAGCAGTCAATTTGATCATGTCGACCGAAATTACAACGTACAATGGTTTTAGACCATCGAGACGCGAGTTGATCGCTTCCATACCTCACGTGTTGGCAGTCGGGCAAGCGCCGCGAATAGGTTGATTAGTTCGTACACTACTCCAACACACAGTGCAAGAAAAAGTAACAAAATAAACATAATTCGGCAGAGGTGCTAAACTAGACGGTGACACTTCGTTCATGCTATCGAATTTGTTCGATGATAATTAACTCACGACGAGTGTCGACCGTTTCAAATCGCACGTTCCGTATCTTGTCGTAGCGCCGTTGCATGGGAACACACAAGCGCTCGAGGGCGAACATACTGTCCTTGCAGACATCGAATCCCGAATCTCTTGATCGCTGACGCTTCTTTGGGCTATTAAATATTTTCTACATGGGTGGGAAATTACACCAGTACATATGTAATACTCAGCGCATGGTTTCTACCAGCTGTTTCCACACCGCATTCATCACACTTCTTCCTACTTATAGTTACCATGGTGCGTGTATACGACTGAAAGCGGCGGTTCGCGGGTCCTTTCGATTAGCCTGCTTTCTCCTAGTTCATCGGCAGGCTGCTGAAACCGAACGAATCGAGGCGATGGCGTTCCCCAGTTGGGAACGGTCTCCGGACGACTACGTTCCGTTCGACAAGATCATCCGAGGAACGGAGACAGACTGTCGATAGAGAGGAATATCAAAGTTGAGCAGCGAAGAGTCGAGGTCGACGGGCGCGGAGTGACAATGGCCGACAATCGAGAGACGATTCGAACGACCGCGTCGAGCGACGGCCGTAGCGGATCGCGGGCAGTGAGTGCGCAATCTCAACTTGTGTCCGGTAGTAGCCTTCTCCGTACTCGTTCTCCTGTAGCAAACAGGTTGTCACCTTGTGCTACGTCAAAAGAATCCCCGCTTCACTAATTAATTTTGGTGATTAGTAACGAATCCGTTCATAGATACGAATCATATAGTTACATTCTACACACCTTCGCGCCTTTGCTGACAATTGATAGATGATGGTGGTTGCAAAACCGATCAATCGAACTATCCGCTATCGGCAGCGGTTTTCCGATCAAAAATACCGTTCTCGGTCGGTATGGAGGCTCTCCGATTCCGACCGAGGCAGGGTTCGGCAACCGACCGGGAACTGGTATTCCCGGTAGGGGAACGATGCACCGATTACTGCTTCCTCGCTACATCGAAGTATCGTCAACGCTCGCCGCGCTCGGCCACCGCGCCCTCGAGCCGCCTCTTTTATGATCGGCGTATCAGGCCGTCAATGGTCGAAAAGGAGGAGGGCGGAATTTACGTGACCTGTGCCGGCGCTTCAAGCGCGCTACGCGTAGTGGAACTCGGTCCAGGCCCCTTCGATGAAGGGGTACTCCTCGATCACCTCGAGATCGATGTCGATGCCGAGGCCAGGCTCATCGGGCACGGTGAGCCGGCCGTTCTCGACCGGGGGCCGACCGTCGACGATGTCGAACGCGAGATCGAACGGATACATTCCGGGATCGCCCGAGGCGTCGACGAGTGGGTCGTTCTCGAAAATCGGGTACTCGACGAGGTCGACGTCGGGTGCGGCGGCGACGAGGTGTGCGTTCGCGAGTAGGCCAAGCCAGGTGCCGAAGTTGTGGGGGACGAACTCGATGTCTCGACCGCGGCAGTACTCGATAGCGCGGTGGCAGCCGGTGAATCCGCGGTGGTGACGGACGTCTCCCTGAAGGAAATCGACGGCACCGGTCTCGGCGAGCGCGAGCAGTCCGTCGGGAGACGACTCACTCTCGCCGCCTGCGAGTGTCGCTCCGGTCGCCGCGAGGCGCTCGTAACCCGCGTAGTCGTCCGGTGCGACCGGTTCTTCGATCCAGTACGCGCCCTGTTCGTCGGCGTAGGAGACGATCTCGTCGACGGTCTCGTCGTCGTACCCGTCTTCGAGTTTCCACCATGTGTGTGCGTCGAGCATCAGTTCGGTCTCGTCGAGCGCTTCCGAGACGCGGTCGATGGTCCGGCGGTCGGCGTCGGGACCGATCCCTGGCCTGTATTTGTAGCCGAAGAACCCGGCCTCTTCGACGTAGCCGGCCTGTTCTGCGAACTCCGCCGGCTCCATGTACATCCCGGAACTCGCGTAGAGCGGAAGCACGGTGGCCGGGGCAGGCGGGTCTTCGTATCGCTCGTGGAGGAGTTCGTACACCGGTGCACCGAGTTCCTTCCCGCGGATGTCGTGTAAGGCCACGTCAACCGCGGAGATCGCCTTCGTCTCGAGGCGGGCGGGGAGGGCCGTGGCCTCGATGCGTTCGTGGGCGTCCGTGATTTCGTCGATCTCCTCGCCTTCCAGCGCGTCGGCGACTTCGTTCTCGAGGACGTCGGCGAAGGTGCCGTGGGAATCTCCCTCGAAGTACTCTCGCATCGCGGAACTCGTTGCGCCCGCCGACGCGGCCCCGCGGAGTCCGTCTGCGGTCTCGACGACGGCGAGTACGACATCGCGTTTCAGCAAACGGCGAGTCCCGCCGTGGAAGTCTCGGTCTTGTGGCGGCTCGATCGGGGAGGAGAGCGCGAACCCTCTGACGTCTGTAATGTGCATATTTTGAGACCAAGCTGTGGTCACATAAATTCCCCGCCCCGTCTCGAGCGCTCGAGTCCGGCGTCGCGGAGCGCCTGTCACACCCCACCGGACGGCGTCTTTCGGTCGCCGACCGGCGTCGGAAGGGCGTCGAGGGAGTCGCCACGGAGCGCGCTGGCCAGCCGAACGAGCGCGAGCGGCGTCGGATCGTCGAGAACCGCCCGGCCCGACCCGTCGGTAAACAGGCCGTTCTCCCGGTCGTCCAGAAGGCGACCACCGACGCGGCCGGCGGCGTCGAGATACGAATCGTCGCCGCTGGCCCGGAACAGTTCGAGGAGCGCACAGACCAGCGCCGGTCCGACCGCATCGGGAGCCGGATCGACGTCGAGTGCCGGCCGCGCGTCGGGGTCGCCGATGTCGCCGAGTCCGAGACCGGCGGCGATGTCTCGCGCCGTCGCGTAGCACACGTCATCGCCGCTCGCTCGATACGCGCGAGCGTACGTCCAGAGGAAGTCCGGGCCGGCCTCGATCGGGCCGATGACCCGTCCCTTCGGACCGAAATAGCCCTCTCGGCGGACGACGAACCCCTCGAGACTCAACCCGTCGGTGAGCATCGGTTCGAACTCGTTTTCGACCGGCTGATAGGCGGCCTCGCGCCATGCCCGGAGTTCCTCGAGCGCCCATCGGGCGAACGGTGCGCCGCGCTCGCCCAATCGGGCTGCCAGCGCGAACTGCTGGCGCTGTACGATCGGACGGGGGCGAAACAGCGTGCCCTCGAAGACGCGGTGATCGCCGTGGATGTACGGTGCGAACTGATACTGCGCCCGGTCGCCCCGGATGTCGGGGCCGTTGCAGTAACTCGCGTGTTGGCTGAACTGGTAGCCGCTGATTCCGGGCTCCTGTCTCGTCTCGACATACCGCCGTGCGAGCCGCTTCGACCACGTCAGGGGGTCGTCCGCACCGGTGAAATCGGCGAGGAGTCCGGCCGCGTAGTAGAGATCGCTGCCGGTATTGACGAAGGTGAGCCCGTCGCCCCAGAAGAACACGTCGCCGCCCTCGTACTCGTGATCCCAGAGGTCCCCCATCGGCTCGTTCCAGCCGCCGTGACGGTTGAAATCGAGAGCTGCCCAGTCGAGTACGTGGGCGTTCCAGAACGCCTCGACGAACTGCCGGGTAGCCTCGGGGGCCACGTCGTAGAGATACTCGTAGAACGGGTACTCGCACTTGAGTTCGTGGTCGCTCTTGCCGACGACGACCGCGTCGGCCTCGAGATCGTAGGCGGCGTGTCCGCCCCAGTACGGCAGGCCGGCGTCGTCGGTGACATGTTCGAACGTCCAGGCGGTGAGCTCGTCGGCGGTCAAACGATACGTTCCGTCACCGGTAACCTCGCTCAGACCGACGAGCGCGCGGAGAAACGACTGCTGGAGGGCGAAATTCGAGAGTCGGCCGTCGGCGACGTCGCGGCCGTCGTACGCGATACCGGTCAGCGTCGTCGCATCGAGCGCGTCGACGAGGAGCGGCGTCCGTTCGTCGCCGTAGTCGTCGCGGGCGTGTTCGAGAACCGTGTCGACGTGAGTCCGCACGCCGTCGATGATTTCGCTCGCGGAAGGAGCAGCCATACGGTCTCGTTACTCACAGCGGGCCTTGTGTGTTCGGGCGTCGGTGACACATCCGGCGTCGCTAATTGGGAGCGGTGCCGGTGACGTGTGTCGCCCGGATTCGTTGCTGTCGCGTGCCGTATTCCTCTTTTTGGCTCGCGTTCTCAATCGAGAGGCAGTGGACGTCCGTCGAAGTCGCCGCCGACCACCGTATCGAACCAGTGCTCGAGAGCGGACGCACTCCGGCCGTCGACATCTGGCCGTCCGAGACCGAACCGGTGTCGAACCGTTGGCTGACAGTTCGCCCGTGATCGTCACAACGCTTATTCGTATACTGCTGAAACGAAGCGGCATGGCATCCGAGGCTGTCATCGACGTGCAGCAACGCGGAGCAGCGGGCGACGGCGATCAGCGGGATACCGACGTACTCCAGTCGGCACTCGACGAGGCCGCTGCGAGCGGCGGAACGGTTCGGCTCCCGCCCGGAGAGTACGTGACCGCGCCGCTGGTCGTGGGCGACGACACGACGCTCCAGATAGACGCCGGCGCGACGCTCCTGTTCGTCCGTGACTACGAGGCCTTCTCGAGCACCGAGAGCCGCTGGGAGGGATGGGACCAGGTCGGCTTCCACCCGTGTCTTCGGATATTCGAGGCCGAGAACGTGGAGATCACCGGTCGTGGAACGATCGACGGACAAGGCGACTACTGGTGGCAGTTTTACGAAGCCGACGATGCGGAACTTCCCGATGGGCTCGTAGAGCGACTGGCCGAGTTCGGCGAGCGAAACAAGAAGGAAGACGACGTGAGCAGTTTCACGCTCCGGCCGCCGCTGTGTCAGGTATACGACAGCAAAAACGTCTCCGTCTCCGGCGTGACGCTGCGGCGCTCGCCGTTCTGGAACACGCACGTCGTCTACTCCGACAACGTCACCCTCCACGACGTGAACGTGGTAAACCCTGCGGACGCGCCGAACGGTGACGGCATCGATATCGACTCCTCACAGCACGTCCGTATCAGCGACACGTACATCAACGCGGGTGATGACGCGATCTGTATCAAGTCCGGAAAGAACGAGGAGGGTCGCGAGGTCGGCGTCCCCGCCGCCCAGATCACCGTCACGAACTGTACCGTCGAGGCCGGCCACGGCGGCGTCGTTATCGGAAGCGAAATGTCCGGCGACGTACGCGACGTGACGGTCTCGAACTGCACGTTCACCGATACTGACCGCGGCATTCGAATCAAAACCCAGCGCGACCGGGGTGCCGTCGTCGAGGACCTCCGCTTTGATACCATCGTCATGCGCCACGTCGCGTGTCCGTTCGTCGTCAACGGCTACTACTTCATGGACATCGACAGCGACCGAATCCCCGTCGACGAGGGAACGCCGATGGTCCGGAACGTACACTTCCAGAACATCACGGCCCGCGACGTGGAAAGTGCGGCCTTCCTCGCCGGCCTCCCCGAACAACGCTTCGCCAACATCAGTTTCGAGAACGTCGCGATCGACGCGACGCGAGACCTCGACGCCTCCGGGCTGCGCCCCGCGATGGCGAGCAACTACGAACAGCGCCACGGCCTGTTCTGTAAATCAATCGGCGATATCTCCCTTCACAACGTCGCGATCACGACTTCCGAGGGGCCGGCGCTGACGTTCGAGGAGACCGATTCCGTGACCGTCGACGGACTCGACGTATCGGACGTCTCCGGCCCGGCCGTCGTTACGAACGACGTGGCCCGAACGATCGTTCGCGGCTGCGACGGAGCGACCGCGCCCAAGCCGTTCCTTGAGGCACGCGGCAGCGGCGTCGTCTCGCTGGCGGGTAATCACGGCTCACTCGCCGACAGGATCGACGCCGGAGACGGCGTCGTCGTGGACGAGAACTGAGCGAGGCGGATACATCGATCCTGGGAGCAAACAACTATTTCCGTTTGGTTGTCAGTGTATCTCGTAATGGCTGGAAATTCAGACGCAGTAACCGAAGACACGGACACGATCGCCGTCGGTGTAGCGGGCGTCGGCAGTCTCGGTCGACGGCTCGCGGAACAGTTCGTCGAACTGGACGGCGCGGAACTCGTCGCGCTCGAGGACGTAAGCGAGGCGACGGTGGCCGAGGCCGGCGATGAACTCGGCGTTCCGGAGACGGCCCAGTACACCGAGTACGAGCGGCTGCTCGACGACGAGCGACTCGACGCGGTCGGTATCGCGACGCCCAACGGCCTCCACTACGAGCAGACGATGGCGGCCCTGGAGGCGGACCTCCACGTGCTCTGTGAGAAACCCCTCGCTACGAACGTCGAAGACGCCTACCGCGTAACCCGACGCGCCGAGGAAAGCGACACCGTCGTCATGGTCGGCTACCAGCGACATGTCAATCCCGCCTACCACGTGGCACGGGACCGTTGGGCGCTCGGCGACCGAGAGCCCCGCTTCATCACCGGGGAAATTACCCACGACTGGCAGTCCTACTACGAGAACATGGACGACTGGCGGATGGACCCGGAACTCAGCGGCGGCGGCCATCTGCTAAACGTCGGCACGCACGTCATCGACGCCATCCTCTGGACGACGGGCTTGAAGCCGACCGAGGTCAACGCGAACGTCCAGTTCCACGACGACGAGCAGCTATTCGACACGCAGTCCACCGTCAACATCGAGTTCGAAAACGGTGCGGTGGCGAACGTCTCCGACACGGGCATCGTCGCGCGAACGCGCGAACACGTCCACATCTGGGACGAGGAAGGAGCCGTCTATCTCGAGGGTCGCGAGTGGGACGACCGGACCGGTCACACGATCGACAGCGAGGGAACGGAACACGACCCGCACTTCGAGTATACCCGTTGGCTGAGCAAGGGGAGCGCGTTCCTCGAGGCCATCGACGAGGGAACCGAGCCGCCCGCGACGGTGTCCGACGGGCTGAAGGCGGTGGTCGTGACGATGGCCGCCTACGAGTCCGGTCGTCGGGCGGAACGCATTGAAATCGACAAGGAGTACCCCTTCCTCGAGGGCGTCTTCGAATAGCGATCGTTCCCCACGAGACGGAGCGAACGGACCGGCAGAGATCCGCGACGGCGTGGCGCTCGAAGCGCAGGGCAACGATGTTTACGGCGTTGCTGGTCGTCGCAGTGCTTGCAGCCCTACTGCAAGGGGCGACAGCGACGACTTCGACGACACGCCGGGCTTTGGCATCCCCGCCGCAGTGATGGAGGTGTTTCCCGTCGATCCCCCGTACCGCCGCGACTGACGGGGCATCGAGCCGTCGAATCTTTTTTACGGGCGGTTGGAATGGAACGTGATAGCGCCATTCAGAGGCGTAACGAACATGACGGACGACACGGAGGCGAACGACGAACTGGAGCATCGGTCGGCGAACGCGGACGACATCGTGGTCGCGAAAGACGGCGGCGATTACGAGACGATACAGGCGGCTATCGACGCGATTCCCAATTGGAACAAATCGAGAACTGTCGTTCGGATCGAGGCAGGTCGGTACGAGGAGAAACTCGTCCTTCCGGAGTCGAAGACAAACGTCACGTTCGTCGGAGCCGGACCTGAGAAGACGGTGCTGACGTACGACGACCACGCAGACAAGACCGACGAGAACGGCGAGGAGATCGGGACGACGGGATCCGCGAGTGTCTTCGTCAACGGCGACGGATTCACCGCGAGGAATGTCACGTTCGAGAACGACGCCGATCACGTCGCACAGGCCGTCGCCGTTCGGGTAGACGCCGACCGGGCCGTCTTCGAGAACTGTCGGTTCCTCGGCTGGCAGGACACCCTCTATACGTACGGTGCGGACACTCGCCAGTACTACCGCGATTGCGACATCGAGGGGCGCGTCGATTTCATCTTCGGCTGGGCGACGGCCGTCTTCGAGGACTGCGAGATCCGCTGCGTCGGCGAGAAGGGGTACGTCACGGCCGCTTCGACGCCCGAAGAGTCCGACTACGGCTACGTGTTCGTAAATTGTGCGGTGACCGGCGACGCGCCGGCCGATTCCTTCTATCTCGGTCGCCCGTGGCGACCGTACGCACAGACCGCGTTCCTGCACTGCTATCTCGGAGACCACATCAGACCCGAGGGATGGCACAACTGGCACGAGCCCGATAACGAGGAGACGGCGACGTACGTCGAGTACGACAACAGCGGTCCCGGCTCCGCCCCCGAAAAGCGCGTCGAGTGGGCCGACCGGCTCACGGACGCGGCGGCGGCCGAGCACGCCTCGCTGGAGACGGTGTTCGATGGCTGGAACCCGACGGAACGGCTCGAGGACGCGACCTGAGTCGCTTCGGGACTTCGACCGCGCGGCGTCTCGGCACGCATCGCGGCGGTGCGGAGCACTCACGAAGCAATCGTGTCCACCGGAGAGGAGATCGTATCGAAGCAAGCGACCAACCCGTAATTATATATGTATTTACATCTCAAAGGGAACCATGCCAGAGTCTAACAACTGGCGAAGCCACACGAGTAGACGAGACGTACTCCGATATGGCGTGGCAGGTGCGGTCACCGCCGCTGCCGGATGTATCGGTGGGGGATCGAATAGCACCGGCGCATCGTTTAACGTATTCGACCCGACGACCAGCAGAACGTCGCCGACGAACCGCCATCTGAACCCGTGGAATCCCACGCAGAGCGGTTGCTGGCATCCCGGCGCGAATATCTTCGACCGCGCGGTCGTCCACAGCCCCGCGACGAACGAGGGGTATCCGATCGTCGCCCAGGAGTGGGGGATGGTCGATGACACGACGATGGAGTTCCGCCTCAGCGACGCATTCACGTGGCACAACGGCGATTCCCTCACCGCGAAGGACTGGGCGCTCCAGTTCGACATCGCGCTCGGCCTCCTCGCGGCGCAGGCGGAAGACGGCGCGCGCCCGCATCCGCTCGTCGAATCCGCCGAAGCAGTCGACGACACGACGCTTCGCGTCAGTTTCCACGACGCGCTTGACGAGAGCTGGGCGCTCCAGAACGCCACCGCCGGCCTCGCCGGCCGCGAGGGGCGAGGGATTTTCACGAAAAGCGGCGAGGAACCCTGGGAAGGGTGGCGAACCCGCCTCGAGGAGGGCGACGGCTCCATCGTCGAGGAGATTACGACGAGCAGCAAGCCGGCGCTCAGCAAGGACACCGTCGGCAACGGCGTGTTCCAGATTACCGAACTCGGGGACACCTCTATCGTCATGAACGTGTACGAAGACCACCCGAACTCCGGCAATATCGATCTCGAGGAGTTCACGCTCGATCTCTACGAGAGCGGGAAGCCGACACAGCCGTACTCCGCACAGGAGGTCGACGCCGCACACAGCGGGTTCCCGGTTGCGGATGACCTTCGCAGGCAGATGCCACAGGGACATACCCTGTTCCGCGAGACGCTCTCTGCGAACAGGCTGTTTGCGTTCAATTGCGGTCACGGACACAATCACGACACGCCGTTTTCGGACCGTCGGGTTCGGCAAGCGGTCTGTCACGTATTCGATCGCGAGAAACTGCCGCAACTCCTCCAGGGCGTGAATCGACCCTTTAACTGGGCGCCGTGTCGCGTTCCCGGAAATATCCTCGAAGAGGGGTCCCACGATGCGGCCGACTGGGTACAGGACTTTACCCTCTACGGCCAGAACGATACCGAACGCGCGACGGAACTACTCAACGACGCAGGCTACCAGCGGGACGATGGAAACTGGTATCGGCCGAACGGAGACCGCTTCGAAATCAACTGGATGAACGGTGTCAAACGTCAGGATCACCAAATCCTCCAGAAGAATCTCAAGGACTTCGGCATCGCTATCAAGCAAAATCAGGTCGACGATGCGACGCTCGACGAGCGGCGGACGTCTGGGGACTATCACATCATGCCTGACGGGTCGTCCGCGAACGGCATTACGGCGATGTGGACACTCGACCTCGTGCCGAACTGGATCCAATCGATCACCCACTTCGAGCCCGAGACCGAGGTGCCGATGCCGGTCGGCGATCCAGATGGGGGAGACGGCATGCAGACGATTAACGTCGAGGAGCATATCCGCCAATGGCAGTCCACGGGCGATCCGCAGTACCACAAGGAACTCATGTGGTGGTGGAACCAGGAACTCCCCGAGATGGAAGCGATGTACCAGCCCGACGCCGGCGCGTACGACAGCGGTAACTGGGAGATCGACTCACAGAAGGCGGTCCTCGACGGGGTAGACGACGCGTTATACGTCACTCCCAAGATGAAAGACGGAACGATCCGATACGTCGGCGACGAGTAGCCGGTCGACGCCGCAGTCGACCGTGCTTCGTCTACTAGTTTAATTAACGTGTGTCAGTATGTGCGGATATGGGATTCTTACAATCGATGGCACAGATCGTTCTCGCGACGGCCGTCCTGTTCGCCCTGTTGCTCGTCTTCTCGCTGCTTGCTGGCGAGCCAGGGACGGGACCGTACGTCACCGCACAACTCACGCTCGTTCCGGTCGTACTCAGTCTCATCACGAGTATCCTCGTGATCTACACCGGATGGGATCCGTTCTAGCGCGGTTGTACTGCAAGTTCTCTCCCGCCGCTGACGTCCAGTGGTCGTTCGCTTCCTGAAAACGGAGGGAAACGTTCATTAGGTACTATGTGGAAAGATTTGCCAGCCCGAACTATGGTATCCATTGACTGGCGCATACGGAGATTAGGCCAGACGGTATTCACGGTGTGGGCGGTCATCACGCTGTCTTTCGCCCTCGTGAGACTGATGCCTGGGAGTATCATGGGATCGATGGTCTCGCGATTGGCACGGCAGGGGTACAATCCCGCACAGATTCGAGAGCTCATCGACGCCCGGCTCACGATCGATCCGAATCGACCGATACCCCTCGCGTATATCGATTATGTCGTCAGTATGCTTCAGGGAAATCTCGGAGAGTCGGTATACTACGCGCGTCCCGTGACAGATGTCCTCGCCGAGGCGCTCCCGTGGACACTGTTCGTACTCAGTTGGGCCGTGTTCATCAGCTTCTTCCTCGGGATCGCCATCGGCGCACTGATGGCCTACTGGGAAGGAGGGAAGCTGGACATCGGACTGACGTCCTATGCCGTCATCGCCGGGTCGATTCCCTACTACGTGATGGCCATCCTGCTGTTGATCTTCCTCGCCTACCACGGACCGTTCCCGTCGGGCGGCCGCCAACCGGTCGGCGTCGATCCCGGGTTTACGTGGGCGTACATCACCGGTATCATCAACCACGCCGCATTACCGATTATCTCGATGCTCGTGGCGTCCGGGATCGCCTCGCTCGGCATGCGCGGGAACAGTATCCGCGTCCTCGGCGAGGACTATCTCCGCGTCGCGCGTCTCCGCGGCCTCTCTGACATCCGGATCTCGACGCAATACGTCGCTCGCAACGCCGTCCTTCCGATGTACACGACGTTCCTCATCAGTATCGGCGAGATGTTCGGCGGCTCCGTCGTCCTCGAGCAAGTGTTCCAGTACCGCGGACTGGGCTACTATCTATTCAGCGCGCTCAATCAGCGCGATTATCCGCTGATGATGGGTGGCTTCGTCATCATGACGGTCGCGATCGTCATCGCCCTGTTAATCGCCGATCTGACGTACTCGTTCGTTGACCCGCGAGCCGGAGGCCAGCACAATGAATCGTACTGAGAGCACGGATCCGGTTCGACACCGCCGATCCGGGACGGACACGATAGCAAAGCGATGCGGTTCGAACGCCACTCGAGACGATACCACGGACGATGACTGACGACACTACCGAACCCACGACCGACGGCGGAAGTACGATAGGCGACGCGTCCCCGTTCGACGTCGTCTCCGAGTACGAGGAGACGCGACGGGAGAGACTCGAGAAGTTGTACCGGTCGTACATATACACGCCCATTTCCATTGTCTGGACCGACTGGCGGGCGCGGATCGGCTTTACCATCGTCCTCACGTATCTCCTGATGGGGATCCTCGGCCCGGTGTTCGTTGAGCAAACTCACACCCTCGATGGGCCGGCCCTCATAACGCCCTTCCAGTCGTGGGAGTACCCGCTCGGTACCGACGACATGGGTAGGGACCTGCTGGCACAGACGATCTACTCCACGTCGAATATTCTGAAGATGGTCGCCGCTGGCGCGATATCGACCGTCGCCATCGGGACCATCGTCGGTTCCATCGCCGGCTACAAGGGCGGCATGACCGATACGGTACTCAGTTCGATTACCGACGTTTTCATCAACATTCCCGGCTTCCCGCTCGTGATGGTGCTGGGGCTGATGTTCGACGACGTCCTCCTCGGCAATCCGTGGGCGGTCGGCTTACTGTTGAGCGTCGCGGCCTGGGGTGGGCTCGCCCGCTCGATTCGGTCGCAGGTGCTCACCCTTCGCCAGGAGTCGTTCGTCGAGGCTTCGCGCTCGCTCGGGCTTCCGACGCGAACTATCGTGTTCAAAGACATCGTCCCGCATCTGATGCCGTTCATCGTCATCAACCTCACTAACTCGGGACGGCGGGTCATCTTCGAAGCCGTCGCACTGTACTACCTCGGGATTCTCCCCTTCCAAAACCTCAACTGGGGGAGCATCCTCAACCTCGCGTACAGCGCCCAGGCCCACACCCGAATGGCACTGATTCACTGGTTCCTCGTACCGATGGTCGCGATCGTCATCATCTCGATTGGCCTCATCTTGCTCGGGCAGTCCCTCGACCGGGTGTTCAACCCGCGCGTCAGGGCGCGCCACGAGAAGCCAGACGGTGAGGTCGACGACGAGGTCGACGACGTACCCAACGCAGGCGGTCAAACCGGAGGACTCTAACCATGGCTGATACCGAAACGACCTACGCACGCGGACTGAAACAGGACGACTCGATTCTGGAAATTCGGAACGCATCCGTCACGTTCGACATGGAGCGCGGGACGTCAAACGTGCTCGACGACGTGAGCTTGGACGTGCAACGAAACGAGATCTTCGGCGTCGTCGGCGAGAGCGGCAGCGGCAAATCGATGCTCGCGTCCGCCCTCCTCGACGCCGTCGTGGACCCCGGTGTGTTGCGGGGAAATATCACGTATCACCCGACGCCCGACACGGATGTCGACATCCTCGATCTGGACAAAGAAGAGCTGCGGGAATTCCGATGGGAGGAGATATCGATGGTATTCCAGGGAGCGATGAGTTCGTTCAACCCCGTTCGCCCCATCCGGACGCACTTCGTGGAGACCCTCGACGCCCACGACTACGACATCAAGGAGGGAATGGAGCGCGCTCACGACATTCTCCGGAACCTGTATTTAGATCCCGACCGGGTCCTCGACGCCTACGCCCACGAACTCTCTGGCGGCATGAAACAGCGCACGCTCATCGCGCTCTCGCTCGTCCTTGAGCCGAACGTGCTCGTGATGGACGAGCCGACGGCGGCGCTTGACCTCCTCATGCAGCGTTCGATCATCTCCCTCATCGAGGAGATACAAGAGGAGTACGACCTGTCGATCGTCTTCATCACGCACGACCTGCCGCTCGTCGCCGACATCGCCGACCGGATCGGTGTCCTCTATGCCTTCGAGTTCGCGGAGATCGGCGATACCGACGAGATCCTCAACCACGCGACGCACCCGTACACGCGGTTGCTGTTGAAGTCGACGCCGAACCTCGATTCGCCGATCGAGGCCATGCAACCGGTCGATGGAAGCGCACCCGATCCTGTCAACGTCCCGCAGGGCTGTTCGTTCCATCCGCGCTGCCCGCTGGCCACCGGCCAATGCGAGGCGCAGGATCCCGGCACCGACGAAGTCACCGAACGCCATCACGTCTACTGTCACCACTGGGAGCAGGCCGCCGACGAGATTCCGATGACCGACGAGGTCGACGACCTCGAGTCCGACTCGGTGGATCGCTTGAACTTCGGCGAAACGCGGTCAGAGCGAAACGCGAGCGACCCCAATACGGAACCCGTCGTCTCGATGGAGGACGTGGAGGTCTACTTCGAGCAAGAGAGCGACTTCTTCGACTTCTTCGCCGATCCGGACGTCGTCAAAGCCGTCGACGGTATCTCGCTCGACATCTACGAGCAAGACGTTGTCGTCCTCGTCGGCGAGTCCGGCTGCGGAAAGACCACGTTCGGAAAGGCGGGCGTCGGACTGCAGGAGGTGACCGGCGGGTCCGTGAAGTACCGCGGACACGACATCTGGGACGTCAAAGCCAACGGCGGCGACGGACTCTCATGGGGTGAGATCCGCAAGTCGCTCCAGATCGTTCACCAGGACCCCGGAAGCGCACTGAATCCCCACCGGCGCGTCAGAGCGAGCCTCGAGGCACCGCTGAAGCGCTGGAACGGCGAACTCGACGGCCACGACCGGAAACAGCGGATTCTCGGCCTGCTCGAGCACGTCGGAATGGCCCCACCAGAGGACTACATCGAACGCTATCCTCACCAGCTCAGCGGCGGGGAGCAACAGCGCGTCGCGCTCATCCGCGCGATGTTGATGAACCCGGACCTCATTCTCGCCGACGAGCCGGTAAGCGCCCTCGACGTGTCCCTGCGCGTCGAGATGATGGACCTGATGATCCAGCTCCAGGAGGAGTTCGACACGTCCTATCTGTTCATCAGTCACGACCTTTCGAACGCCCGCTACATCGCCGAGAAAACGGGCGGTCGGATCGGCGTCGTGTATCTGGGCAAGCTCGTCGAAATCGGGCCGCCCGAACAGATCATCCACGACCCCCAACACCCCTACACGAAAGCGCTCCGGTGGGCGACGCCGCAGTTGCACGCCGAGGGCGAGCGCACGGAGTCGCCGATCCGCGACATCGACATTCCGGATCCGACGGACCCACCGAGCGGTTGTCGGTACCACTCGCGCTGTCCGGAGGCCCGCAAGGTCTGTACGCAAGAAGCGCCGGCGTCGTTCGGCGCTTCGGAGGCGGCCTCGCACGAAGCAATGTGCTTCCGCGTGCACGAAGATCACGACTACTGGGATAGCGACCCCGTCGCCGACCTCGAGAGCGAAGAGAGCGAGGACGCGGCTGTCGAAAGCAGGTAACCCGTTGTTCCTTTTCGGACCGGCCGTCAGTTGACGGTCACATTTCCGTCGCCGAGTGGGCCGTCAGCGTTCGATCGGTTGGGCCAGCCCGCAGTAACGACTGGCCGAAGACGCGGTCGTCGGGCGGCGTTGCGATGCAGACGTGATTTTATATCGGTCGGCCACACACACGAACGTATGGAGACGTTCGAAAGCGATGACGGACACGTTATCGTGCGACTGGACCGCGGCGACCTCGCTCTTGAGTCCATCGAGGCCGCCTGCGAACGACACGCCGTCGATACCGGTGCGGTCGTGTCTGGCATCGGGACGTTCAGCAATTTAAATATCCACTACGTCGACCGGACGGACCTCCCGGCAGACCGGTCACAGCGAACCGTCGACCTCACGCTCGAGGGGGCGTGGGAGATTACCGACGTCGGCGGCGTCATCGCGGACGGCGACCCGCATCTCCACGTCACCGCGTTCGACGGTGAGCGGACGGTCGGCGGCCACCTCGAAGCGGGCTGTGCGGTGAACGTCCTCGGGGAGTTTGCCATTCGGTCGTTCGACGGGGTGTCGTTGACGCGGGAGGCCACCGAACACGGCGTTTCACGACTTACGCGACGATAGGCGCGATGCGGAGTCGGCGGAGAACGCGCCGATTCAGTTACGGCTCCACCAGAGGACCCCATATCCCACGAGCCCCGTAAGCACGAGGCCGGCTCCCCAGGCAGCGAACACCGCCGCCCAGATGCTCCAGAGCCCGCCGGCTGAAACGAGGACACCGGAGTCGAGGAAGCCACTAAGAAGGACGAAGAGGCCGCCTCCGATGGCGATTTTCAGCAGTACCGAGTCGCGTATGGCACCGCTGATCCCCTCCGGCGGCTCGTATACGGATTCGTTTGCCTCTGTACTCGCGTCCATGTCGGTCTCCGTCTCCGATCGTGTCGCTCCCATTATTTCTTGTTACAGGATACCACTATAAATCAGTTTGGCCGTCAACTCGAGCGGGCCGAATCAGGATCGAACGAGCCATCGACGCACGGAACCCGGCGAGCAACGACGGCCGCAGTAGGCGTAGCGACCGTCACCGAGCGGACGACTGCGAAACCGCGACTCGACGTCCGTTACTCTGGAGGGCTGTCCCACGTTTCCCCGTTGTCTTGCGGATCGTAGCCGATTCTCGCACGCGCGTGCTCGAGGTCGAACCACCGACGGAAGTTGTCGCTAACACCGTTGAAGATGCCAAACTCCACGTCGTTGTCGTCCAGACAACACTGAACCTGGTGGGCGAAGTCCCGACGGGACTGCCACATGGCCTTCATCCGAGCGACGGTGTGCTCGTACTCCTCGCTCCCGCGTTCGAACTCCCCATCGTCGACGCCTTTCTCGGCGTCTCCGTAGGGGTGGTCGTATTCCGGCAGCCGGACGCTACACACGCGAAGCGCGTAGAAACGCTTGGGGTACTCGTGTCGTTCGACGTAGTACCGCCCGAGATCCTCGCCGAAGGCCTTGGACGCGCCGTAGTAGGAGTCCGGTCGGACCGGATCCGTGTGATCTACGACGAGGTCGTGATCGGGGTAGTAGATCTCGGGGGTGTTATCGCGTTCGTACAGCCCCATCACGTGATTCGAGGAGATGAAGACGAACGACTCGAGTTCCTGCTTGCGGGCCGCCTCGAGCGCGTTGTACATTCCCACGACGTTCGGCTCGAAGACGTCGGCCCAGTCGCCGTCCGTGTAGGGGTAGGCCGCCATGTGGACCATCGCGTCCTGTCCCTCGGCGGCGGCCGTGAGCGCGTCCTCGTCCGCGATGTCCGCGACGACGGTATCGAGGTGCCCGTAGGGGTGCTCGTCGGGGCGGTCGGATCGATTGAAGTACGTAAAGTCGTACTCGGGGGCGTCGTGCAAGTGGTCGATAACTGCGGTCCCACACCGGCCGTACGCACCGGTCAGCAGAACGTTCATAGAAGGTAGTGTACTCCGAACGGTAAAATACTTTATTCGCGACGAAGCCTCGAGCACCGAACCGTTCCCGTTCGGCGCGGGCCGCGGCGACGAGACCGCTCGAGGGGGAGCCGTCCTGACGCGCGGGTGACAGCGTCGACCCGACGGCTACCGCTCTCCGATGCTGCCGTCGGCGCGGCGACCGACCGGCCGCTCGAACGCGAGAGCCGTCCCGTCGAACGCCTCGAGCGCCTCCTCGTCGACGTCGACGCCGAGTCCCGGTCCGGACGGAACGTCGAAGTAGCCGTCCGTGATGGCGAAGCATTCAGGATTCTCGACGTACCGGAACGCACCCTCGGTCGTGTGTAACACCTGCTCTTGAACGAGCGCGTTCGGCGCGACGGTATCGAGGTGCAACGAGGCGGCGACGGCGATCGGCCCCATCGGGCAGTGCGGGGCGAACGCTATATCGTGGGTCGCCGCCGCGTCCGCGATCTTCTTCGTCTCGGTGATACCGCCCGCACTCGAGACGTCCGGCTGGATGATGTCGACGCTCCCGGCTTCGAACAAGGGACGAACGTCCCAGCGAGAGTAGTACCGCTCACCGGTCGCCAGCGGCGCGGTCGTCACGTCGGCGAGTCGGCCGAGCGCGCGGTCGTGTTCCGGTGCCACCGGCTCCTCGACGAACATGGGCTCGAACTCGTCGACGGCGGCGGCGAGCCGTCGTGCCATCGGCCGCGACGCTCGGCCGTGGAAGTCGAGCGCGATGCCAATATCGGGGCCGACCGCCTCCCGGACGGCCCCGACGATATCGCGAGCGCGTCGGACGGCGGCAGCGTCGTCTACGGGTTCGACGCCCGCGACGGGCAGGAGTTTCAGCGCCGTGAACCCGTCGGCGACGTGTGTCTCCGCGTCTCGAGCGGCGGCCGCCGCCGGATCGTCGGCGTCGTGGGGCACCGAAACGTGCTGATAGGCGTGAATTCGATCGCGCGAGCGCCCGCCGAGTAGTTCGTACACCGGCAGTCCAGCCGCCTTGCCTTTCAGATCCCACAGCGCTTCGTCGATCCCCGCGATCGCACTCATATGGATGGGACCGCCCCGATAGAAGCTAGCGCGGTACATCGACTGCCAGCAGTCCTCGATGCGTGCAGGGTCGGCCCCGAGGACGTACTTCTGCATTAGCTGATCGACCGCGCTCCTCGTCGGCGTCGGACTGTCGTTGACGTGGTGCCACTTCGTGTACGGCTCGCCCCAGCCGACGAGACCGGTGTCCGTCTCCAGTTTCAGGAACTGCCAGCGAGGGGGCACCTCGTAGAACTCGTACTCGGTAACGCGCATTCGATACCCCTTCTCGTGTGAGAGCAATCAAACTGCCGACCGCCCCGATACGCGTCGCACATATCAGAGAACGGAAATGCACAAGAGGTAAGTGTGTTGCCATTGCCGATCAGAAACGATGAAGTTCGGAATATTCCCAATTGAAGGCGGCGAGACGTGGGACGGCGTCGTCGAGCAGTGTCAGATCGCGGAGGACGTCGGGTTCGAAACCTGCTGGGTCAACGACCACCAGGCGACCGAAGGTGACAACTACTGGCCCGCGCCGCTGACGCGCCTGACCAGTATCGCACAGGGCACCGAGGACCTCGAGCTCGTAACGAGTGTCATGATCCTCCCGCTGTACAAGCCTGTCGAGGTCGCCCAGCGTGCGGCGATGCTCGACAACATCTCCGGCGGTCGCCTGACGCTGGGCGTCGGCTTGGGCTACGTCGAGAAGGAGTTCGACGCCTTCGACGTCCCGATGGACGAGCGCGCGGGTCGGCTGATCGAGGGCGTTCAGTTCCTCACGGAGTTTTTCGAGTCCGAGGGACCCGTCTCCTACGATTGTCCGTTCTTCTCCGTCGAAGACTGGCAGCCGCTTCCGGATACGATCCAGCAGCCGCGACCCGAGGTCTGGATCGGCGGCTGGGGCGACAAGCAGATCAGCCGTTCCGTGACGTTCGCCGACGCGTGGGTGCCCGGCGTCGTCGCCGACCTCGCCACCGTCGAGGACCGCAAGGAACTCCAGCAAGAACGCGTCGCGGAGACCGACCAGAACTGGGCAGAGTTGTCTCATCCGCTGATGCGTGAGGCCGTTATCGCCGAGACCGAAGCAGAAGTCATGGAGCGCAAGGAGTACCTCCACACCACCTACCTCGACGAGTACGGCGGCGAGTTCTCCCACCCGCTGATGAACGCCGACAGCGTCGAGGACTTCGAGGCACTCGCCGACGACCGCTTCATCTACGGGACGCCCGACCAGATCATCGAGCAGATCGAGGCCATTCGGGAGCGGTTCCCCCTGAACGAACTCACACTGCGCTTTCACCACTCCGGGATGCCAAAGGACCTCGTCGAAGACCAGCTCCGCCTGTTCGGCGAGGAAGTCATCCCCGCGTTCGAGTAAGGCAGCCGCGACGGTCTGATAGGCGCGGCTTCTCGCGTTCGACGGCAGTAATCTCGCCCGCGACTCCCGACCGGGTACAGCTACTCCCGGCCGGGAACACCTCGAGACGAACGTCGGGCGGCGGCTACTCGTCGATCGACTCGATCGGTGCGACCTCGCCGTATACGGCCGTAGCGCCCTCGGCGGGTGCCGCCCACTCGACGGCGTTTCGAACGACCGTCCGTACCTCGTCCTGGTGAAAAATGGGATACGCTTCGTGGCCGGGGCGGAACGCGAAAATCCGCCCGCGACCGCGACGATAGCAGATGCCCGAGCGAAACACCTCGCCGCCCTCGAACCACGAGATGAACACGGTCCGGTCGGGTTCGGGAACGTCGTAGGGCTCGCCGTACATCTCGGTCGACGGGATTTCGAAGCTCTCCTCGAGGCCGTCGGCGATCGGATGGCCGGGATCGGCGACCCACACGCGTTCGGTCTCGCCGCCGTGGCGGTACTTGATGTCGCAGGTCGTTCCCATCAGCCGCGTAAACGGCTTGGCGTTTTTCCCGGAGTGGATCGGCACGAACCCCATTCCCTCGTGGACGCGCTCGACGACGCGGTCGGCGACCTCGTCGGCCACCTCGTCGTTCGCGCAGTGAGACCACCACAGGAGGACGTCGGTGTTCGCCAGCACTTCTTCGGTGAGGCCGTGTTCTGGTTCCTGAAGCGTCGCCGTCCGAACCGTTCGCTCTTCGCCGTCTACCGCGTCCGCGATCGCGCCGTGGATCCCGTCGGGGTATCGTTCGGCGACGGCCGGCTCTTCTCGTTCGTGGACGTTCTCGTTCCAGACCGTGACCTGTAACGCCATGTCCGATTCGTTTCCGGCATCCGGGATAAGTCCTTGTCCTCGAGACGGCGGTTACCGTCGCTCCAGACGACGTCGCGGGTTCCACCCGCTGAGGACGTGTGCTCTCGTGTACGCTGTAGCCTCCGTCTCGCTGAGCTGGTGGCTCCAGTCTACGCGCTGATCGGGCGTGTATCCCGGGCCGCTGTTGTCGTGTTCCGCGAAGAACGCCGTCTTCGTCTTGTCACCGTGTTCTGGTTCGTCCCACGGCTCCCAGCCTCTCGGTCGGATGTGATCGCCGAGTTCGCAGTCGATGTAGACGGTTTGTCCGTACGGTTCCCACGGTCGACCGAGGTAGACGGACTCGTGTGGCGCGTCGCCGACCACGTCGCAGTCCGCGAACACGAACCCGTGCTCTACGTCTGCCGGCTGTGCGGGTGCTGCGATGAACCCTTCGCCCTTGCAGTAAATCTCGCAGTCCTCGAAGAAGGCCGTCGCACGACCGAAGATGAAGTCCACGTCGCCTTCGACGTAGCAGTCCCTGAAGTATTGGCGCGTCCTGCGCCCGAAGTTATAGAGGGTGTCCTGATTGCCGAGGAAACGGCAGTTGTCGAAGGCGACCCGGTCAGCGTCGATGCGGATCGCGACGGCCTGTGCGACGGGTTCGGCGGCGTTCTCGAAGGTGACGTTCCTCGCGGTGAAGTCGTCACCCCAGACGAAGAAACTTGACGAGCCACTCGTTCCGATCTCTTCGCCGTCGTCGCCGATCTTGTCGGCGTGGTCGTCGTACGTCAGCACCGTGTTCTCGGCGCTCTCACCGATGAACGTCACGTTGGGTCGGTCGGCGGGGAGCTCTAACTTCTCCTTGTAGCGGCCGTCCCTGATGTACACCCGCGTCTCGTCGGACGTGTTCGGCTGTACCGCGTCGATGGCGGCTTGGACGGTCTCGTAGTCGCCGCTGCCGTCCCGCGCGACGACGATGTCGTAGTCGTCGTCTTCGTGACAGCCGTCCTCCGC
Source organism: Natrinema sp. 74 (assembly GCF_046097095.1). Taxonomy (NCBI): domain Archaea; kingdom Methanobacteriati; phylum Methanobacteriota; class Halobacteria; order Halobacteriales; family Natrialbaceae; genus Natrinema; species Natrinema sp. 74. The sequence goes on along the minus strand of NZ_CP175699.1, from coordinate 549,488 downwards.
TCCGTCTTCCTCGTCGTTTCGGCTCTCTGGGCTCGGCCCTGCCGTATTCGTCGACTCGTTCGATGGTGGGTCCGCCTTACCATCGCCGCTATAGCCGGCTGTCGTACCGAGCAGTCCCGCCCCTGTGAAGGCGACCATTCGTCTGCGTGATACCGTCGGTCGGCTCTCTCGAGCATCGCTGTCGACCATGGACTTCGTTACCACATGCGTATTGTTAACTTTTAGTATAGAGGAAGCTCACGGCCGGCCTCATCGTCCGCTGGCGGCCCGGTTGTCTCGTCGTTGAGCGCTACGGGCGGCGCATCGACGCGTCGAGTCGCGCTCGGAGACCGGTGGGCACGCGAGGAGCCAGCCGAATTCGTCGCGCCGTCAAACGCGGCCGATAAAACGGCGAGAGAAGGGTTACAGGCGGTCCAAGTCGCTGAGGATATTGCGTAATTCCGTGCGCTCCTCGGGGCTGATCTGCTCCTGTGGCGGGAGCACCGTCTCGTGTTCGAAGACGCCCTGCATCTTCAGTGCGGCCTTGACGCGGACGCGGTAGCGCCCCTCTGGTTCGCCGAAGATGTGGTTTGTAAGTGGGAGGAGTCGTTCCCGAATTTCGCGGGCTCGCTCGAGGTCGCCGTCGTGGACGGCGCGGAGTTTCTCGACGTGGAGGTCGGGCACGAGGTTCGCGTAGCCGATGAGCCCCGTTTCGGCACCGAGCTGGTATGCATGCAACAGGAAGGTGTCGTTGCCCGTCATGATGGTACAGTCATCGCGCAGGTCGTCGACCGCCCGTATCGTTCGATCGTAGCGAATCGGGTCGAAGGAGGCCTCCTTGAACCCGATGACGTGCGGGAGGTTACAGATCTCGACGTGGGCGCTGATCGGTAGTCCGGGGCTCCCCCAGGTGGGGAACTGGAAGTTGATGAGCGGGATATCGACCGTCTCGCCGACGTACTTGAAGTGATTGATCGGTTCGTCGGGGAGTTGGTGGGCGTAGACGTCGAGGGGGAGCAACATCACGCCGTCCGCGCCGGCGTCTTTCGCCGTCTGGGCCAGTTTGGCCGCCTCGATGGAGCTCTCGCCGTACACGCCCGCAAACACCGGAGTGTCGCCGGCGGCCTCGACGTGGGTCTCGACGACCTCGCGGTACGTCTCATCGTCCAACATCTTCGTCTCGCCGGTGTGGGCGTTGGCAACGACGGCCTCGATGCCGTCGACCGCGACGAGGTCCTCGACGTGCCTTTGCAGATCGCTTGTTACTAGCTCGTAGTCGTCCGGACTCCACGGGTTCGCCGTCGCTGGAATGATACCGCCGGAGATGCGCTCCTTGAGGTCACGAAACTCGTCTTTGAGCATGTGGCAGTAGCTTTCACGGTACCGGTCATAAAAGTTACCGCTCTTCCCCACTCTCTTCGGTTGTGCGTGATCCCGCGTTCGTGTCCGACATCGCCGGAACGAGAACCGAGATCGCCGCTCGAGGAGGCGAGACAGAGAGGTCCGGGAGAGCGATGCCTCTGTCGAGGCGCGAGAGCGATCGCGTCAGTCGACGAGCCGGTCGATGTTATCGTCGAGCGCGGCGTAGATCTCCTCGGCAGACGCCTCCTCTTCGGGTTCGAGCGGGCGGATCGGAGCGCGGACGCTGCCGCCGTGGAGCCCCGCTAGCTCGAGTCCTTTCTTCACCGCGGGAACGCTGATGGCACCGGGGATGGCGTTATCCTGTCCGGTCTCGTCGCGCAGTTTCTGGTAGGGCAGGCAGATATCGCGGAGTTTGCGGGCCCGCTCCCAGTTTTCCGCCGTGAGCGCGTCGAATAACTCGAGGCCGATCTCGGGCCGGAAGTTGGAGACGCCCGCGGAGAAGCCCTCGATTCCCTCCGCCCAGTAGGACACTGCGAAGGGTTCGGCGAGTCCGTCGACCCACACGACGTCGTCAGCACCGGCGGACACGCCCTCGCCGAGTTTGACCGGATCCTTCAGCGCGTATTTGATGCCGACGATTCCGTCGATATGCGTCAGATCCTTCAGATAGTCGATCGAGGGGTCGAACCCGCGGACGTACGGTACGAGTGGCGTCTCCGTGGCTGCGTCGAGTTTCCGATAGTAGTCGAGAAGCGCCCGCTCGTGGACGTAGGTGTGATCCGGCGGCATGATCATCATCGCGTCGACGTCGATCTCGTCGTAGGCCTCGATGAGTTCGACGGCGTCCTTCGTAGACCCGCCGACGCCCGCGAGAACGCAGGCGTCGTCCGGGAGCGCCTCGATGCTCGTCGCGGCCACGTCGATCCGTTCCTGCTGGGAGAGCGAGTGGTATTCGCTGATGTTCGCGGTCGCGAGGAACGTTCGAATACCCGAATCGTAGAGAGACTCGGCGTTCTCGGCGAGTTTCGAATGTTCGATCGCACCGTCATCGTCGAACGGTGTTAGCAACCCGGCTGCGACGTCGCGCAGGTGGTCTTTCACCTGCTCGGGGGGATGCGACATAGAGGTATGATCCGCAGCAATGCTGATAAATCCACCGTCCGTGCCGTGTGATCGTGTATATCCCTCGCCCGACGGACGGCCGCTCTCGGCCGCTATCGTTCGAACGTCGCCGCATCGATGCGCTCGTAGCACTCCTCGACGCGGCGCTGAGCGGCCGGCGAGAGCGATCGAAGCGGTGGCCGCACCGGACCGCCGGCGGCCCCGGCCAGTTCCTGTCCGTACTTGACGACCGGGACGTTGTTCCCGGCCGGAAGCGTGTTCCCCAGCCCGGGCGCTGCACGGAGGTCCTCCAGTGGCCGGAGGAGCCGCCGGATTTCGCGAGCACGCTCGAACTCTCCCGCCTCGAGGGCGTCGAACAGCGCGAGCGTCGCCTCGGGGACGAAGTTCCCGATGCCGGTGGTGTACCCCGTCGCACCCTCGATGGCGAACGGGAGGGCATACCGTTCTGCAATCCCGTTTACCCACGTCACGTCGGCTGGTCCGTCTTCGACGGTCTGGGCAAACTCCCGAACGTCGTCGACTGCAAACTTCACGGCGACGACCTCCTCGCGAGCGGCGAGCTCGAGCAATACGTCGCGGGTGATCTCGGGGCTGCGCTTGTAAATGACGACGCCGATATCGACTTGGGCACAGATTTCGCGGTAGTAGTCGGCGAGTGCTGACTCGTTGATGTACGTGTGAGTCGGGTGCATCACCATCACCGCGTCCGCACCGGCGTCCTCGTAGGCCGCCGCCAACGACGTCACTTCGCCGATGCTCCCACCTGCCCCGGCGACGACGACCGCGTCGTCACCGGTTGCCTCGACGTGGGTCTCGACGATCGAAATCCGTTCCGAATCGGTGAGCGCGTCGTACTCGCCGGTGTTCCCACAGGGAACGAACAGCCGCGCGCCGGCGTCGTACAGGTCGGCGAGGTTCGCGGCGAGTGCGTCGTGGCGCACGGTCTCGGCGTCCTCGCTGAACGGTACGGCGGTCGTAAACGCGACGTCCTCGAACCGATTGCGGAGAACTGCTGACTCCATCGTCAGACGACACGAGGGCCGGGTTCAAAACGGTACCGCGCCGGCAGTAACTCGGTCGGTCGCGTTCCGTGGTTCGCAGGGCCGTGCCACCCCAACACAAGATATTTCCGGCGGTCGGTCGCTTCTCGGTGTATGGAGATTACCAAACTGAGCGTGATCCCTATCGCGTACTCGCTCCCCGACGGCGACGGCGTCGGCGACGCCCGCGGCTTCGGCCACGAGCGCGAGACGACGCTCGTCCGCATCACAACCGACGACGGGACCGTCGGCTGGGGCGAGGCGTTCGCGCCCGGCTCTATCGTCGAGGCGACGGTCGACGAACTGTTCCGCGACGACGTCCTCGGCATGGACCCCTTCGACGCGCCGTCGCTCGCGGAGCGATCCTACACCGACCCGTATCACTTCGGTGGAAGCGTGTTCGTCCAGAGCGCGCTGAGCGCGATCGACGTCGCCTGCTGGGACATCGTCGGACAAACCGTCGGGCGGCCCGTCTATCGGTTGCTCGGCGGCACCGAGCGGGACTCGTTACTGCCCTACGCCTCGACGATGTACTACACCGAACGAGACCGCCCCATCGAAGAGCCGATCGAGGTGGCCGTCGCGGAAGGGTTCACCGCCGCGAAGATAAAGATCGGGACCGGTACCGAGGCGGACCGCGAGCGCGTCCGGGTCGCTCGGAACATCCTCGGCGACGACGCCCGCCTGATGGTCGACATGAACGGGAACTACCGACCCCGACAGGCCATCGAGACTGCGAAAGCGATCGCGGACTACGACATCACGTGGATCGAGGAACCGGTTCCCCCGGAGAATCGCTCCGGCTACCGCGAGATCAAACAGCGGATCGACACGCCGCTGGCGGCCGGCGAGGCCCACTACGGCCGCTTCGAATTCAAACGGCTCATCGACGACCGCACCGTCGACGTCGTCCAGCCGAACCTCGCGCGCTGTGGCGGCCTCTCGGAGGCCCGCGTGATCGCCGACATGGCGACCACTGAGAACGTCGCCGTCCGCCCCCACATCTGGAACAGCGCGATCGGGCTGGCGGCCGCCGTCCAGTTCGCGGCCAGCGTCTCCGAGTATCCCCACACGCGGAACGTCCCCGACCCGATGATGGTCGAGTTCGACCGGAGCCCCAACCCGCTTCGCGACGACCTCCTCGAGTCCCCGTTCGATCCCTCGGGGGGCTCCCTCGACGTCCCGCAGGAACCCGGACTCGGCATCGAGATCGACGCGGACGCGCTCGAAACGTACCGGACGGACCGCTGAGGGCGGGTCTCAGGAAACGAGTCGTTCGGCGACGGCGCGAAGAACGCGACCCGACGCCGACGGAACCGTCCTCCTCACGACGGACCGATATCGGTCGATACCTGACGTTTAACAGCCGCCGCCTCCCAGTACCGCTATGGCGTTTCTCGACGAGGAGTATCTCCTCGAGTCGGCATCGGCAAAGCGGCTGTACGACGAGATCCGCGATCTGCCGATCCTCGATCCGCACAGTCACGTCGATGTTGCGGCGATCGCCGCCAACGAGGGGTGGAGCGACATCTGGGAAGTCGAAGGCGCGACCGATCACTACGTCTGGGAACTGATGCGCAAGCGCGGCGTCGACGAGGAGCTGATCACCGGCTCGGCGAGCAACCGTGAAAAGTGGCTGGCGCTCGCCGATGTAGTCCCCGAATTCGCGGGCAACCCAGTCTACGAATGGATCCACCTCGACCTGAAGCGTCGGTTCGGCATCGAACGGCCGATTTCGTCCGAGACGGCCGAAGAGATCTGGACGGAGACGAAAGCACAACTCGACGACGCTTCGATGCGCCAGCAGACGCTCCTCGAGGAGATGAACGTCGACGTCGTCTCGAGTACGGACGATCCGACATCGACGCTCGAACACCACCGCCGGCTCGCCGAAACGGACGACACCGTCACGGTTCGGCCGACGTGGCGGCCGGACGCAGCGATGTCGATCGAGGCCGCGGACTGGCGCGAGTACGTCGCCGAACTCGGTTCCGCCACCGGAACGAGTACGGACGACCTGACTGGCTTTCTCACGGCTCTCGAAGTTAGCCACGAGTACTTCGACGAACACGGCTGTAACGCCAGCGATCACGGCCTCCGCGAAGTCGCCACCGGACCAGTCAGCGAGCGCCGCGCCGCCGACGTGTATCGACGCGCGTACGCCGGCGAGGCGATCTCACCGGCCGACGCGACCGACTTCAAGGCGTTCGTCCTCGAGCGCGTCGGCGAACTCAACAGCGAGACGGGGTGGGTCACCCAGCTCCACATGGGGGCCGTCCGGGACTACCGGCGGTCGCTGTACGAGGAGCTCGGTGCCGACGCCGGCGGTGACGTGTCGACCCAGTCGATCGACCTCACGGCGACCCTGGATTACGTTCTCGATCGATTCGACGGCGAGTTCGACACCGTCCTCTACACCGTCGATCCGACGCACTATCCGACGCTTGCGACGCTGGCTCGAGCGTATCCCGACGTGAGCGTCGGTGCGGCGTGGTGGTTCAACGACAGTCCCTACGGGATGCAGACGCAACTCGAATACGTCGGTAGCGTCGATCTGCTGTCGAACTACGGCGGAATGGTAAGCGATTCGCGAAAACTCGTCTCTCTGGAGTCGCGCTTCGAACTGTTCCGTCGGTCGCTCGCGAACGCGGTTGGTGCGATGGTCGAGCGTGGCCAACTGCCATACAGCGCCGCCTCCGAGTTGGTCGAGCGGGTCGCATACGACCGTCCGCGCGAGCTCTGGGACATCTGACGGCGTTGCCTGCCGACGCTCGACATAAGACCCGCGGACGAAAGGAAGGGACCGTCCCGTGCCGGTCTGCGCTACTGACTCTCCAGCGAACTGCTCGCCGCCGTTCGTGACGTTGCCACCACGGCTGAGCCGGACGGAGCGCGACGACGTTCACGATCGCGACCGACGGCGGGCGGGCGACTCACGGATCGCCTGCCGATCTTACTACGGTCGTCCCGGCGTCGTCGGCCGCCGGCAGTGACGACGATTCGACGATGCGCACGCGCTTGATGCGCGTGTTATCGACTCGTTCGACGGTCAGTTCGACACCATCGTAGGCGAACGTCTCGCCGGGCTCGACCAGTCGGCCGGCGCAGTTGAACACGAAGCCGGCGATGGTTTCGAACTCCTCGCCTTCGGGGAATTCGACGCCGATGGCGTCGTTGACGTCCTCGATGTTTACGTCGCCGTCGACACGGACGGTCCGTTCGTCGACGGTCTCGATCGGCTCTTCTTCCTGCGTGTCGAGGATCTCGCCGACGACCGCTTCGACGATGTCCTCGGTCGTGACGATCCCTTCCGTGGTGCCGAACTCGTCGATGACGACGACCTGCTCGACGCGCTCGGCGCGCATCTCGCGGAACAGGTCGTCGATCTGTTTGCTCTCCGGAACGTGGGGCGTCTCCTCGAGATAGGCTTCGAGCGACTCGCCCTCGGTCGACTCACCGTGCTTGTAGTCGCGAACGAGGGTACCGAGTTCGACCACGCCGACGACGTTGTCGAGTCCGCCCTCGTAGACCGGGAGGCGAGTGTGGCCGCTCTCGACGCACTTCGCGACGGCGTCGTCGACCGTCGCCGATCGGGCGACGGCGGTGATGTCGAGCCGCGGAGTCATCACCTCCTTCGCGATGGTGTCGTTGAACCGGAACACGCGCTGGAGCATCTCGCGCTCGTCGGCCTCGATGATCCCCTCACTCTCGCCGGTTCGGATCAGTTCTCGAATCTCGTCGCGGGTCACGTACGACGATTCGACGGCGGTGTCGCCGCCGGTGAGGCTGTTGACCAGCCGCGTCAGTTTGTCGAAGGTGACCACCAGCGGGTAGAGGGCGTACTTCGAGAACCGGAGCGGGCCGGCGACGGTGAGCGCCCACGACTCCGTGTTCTCGATGGCGTACGATTTGGGCGCGCTCTCGCCGAACAACAGGACGACCGCGGTCACCCCGAAGGTGGCCGCCAGCACCGCCTGGCCCTGTCCGATATACATCGCGAGCAGCCCCGTCGCAATCGACGACATCGCGATATTGACGAGGTTGTTCCCGACGAGGATCGTCACCAGCAGCCGATGCGGGTCGTCTTTCAGCGCGTAGACGGTCTCTGCACCAGACACGCCGTCCTCGACCAGCGCCTCGATGCGGTGCTGGGCCAGCGAAAACATCGCGATCTCCGCCGAGGAGAAAAACCCCGAGAGAACCAACAGGACCAGGAGAACGACGATGCCGATGAGAGCGGCGAGGTTCGGCGAGACGAGTCCGCCGGCGGTAGCACCGACGACGGCGGTCATCTCGAGTCCCGACATACAGGTCAGTCTCCCCCGTTGTCGGTAGCCGTCGGCCCACGGTCACGCGTTGATGGAACCGCTGTCTCGAGGTCGGCGGTGTGCCGACGCTGTCGGCGATCGGAGCCGGTCGGTGCAACGACGGCGTCAGGTACGCGTCGAGTCATGGGAATCGGTCCACGGAGGGTCGTAGGTCGGGTCGTTTGCGAAGCGATCGAGCGTCGCCGACAGCGACATTCGAGAGCCGCTGGGGAGCGATACGCGGATCGCTTTCGACTCGGGGCGTCCGCGCCCGGTGTCGCACTCGAGCGACGTGAATTCGTGTTCGCCGTACGCGCCGGCTTGCACGATCAGTTCGCGATCGGCTCCGCCGCAGTTGACCAGCGTAAGCGAGACGCCATTGCCGGTGATGCGCTCGACGAGCGCCGCGACGCCCGGCGGCAGACCGGGCCGCTCGCGCTCGGGGTCGAAGTAGCGAACCTGTGCCATCACCAGTCCGCCGTAGTAGATCGGTTGTGGCGCACCCATTGTGAGCTGGAGCAGCCCCCGATGGAAGACCGGATTTCGGTTCCGGAGGTAGTCCTCGTCGATGTCGTCGGGGTCGCCGCCTTCCCCGCGCATAAGCGCGAGCCGATCCTGGACGTGGGCGTGGTTTGCCTCCATGATCCGCTCGGGATAGTTCGGAAACGCTCCGTCGAGGTACGCCAACCAGGCGTACTCCTGACCGGCGTCGTGTTTGTTCGCCGGTCGATAGTCGACCTGCGTCCAGTCTCGAGCCCCCCAGTCTCGAAGCCGATCGACGCGCTCGCGGTCCGCCTCGGCGAGCGACAGATACCAGAGGTGAAACGCGTACGGGTCGTCCCGATGGGGGGCGAACTCGTACCAACCGTCGCGCCACAGGACTTCGCCGTCGTCCTCAGTGAGCACGCCCGAGGCATCGTAGTGGTAGTCGCCCGGATCACCGTACTTGTGTGGAACGTACAGCGTATCGTGGAGCGGGTCCTCGCTGACCTCGATGCCGTTCTCGATCAGCACGTCGAGTTGCGAGCGCGGGAACTCGAGGTACTCCCGGTCACCCTCGAGCAAGACGGCGTTCTCCGCGGCGACGATGGGGCCGATCCCGACGTAGTGCCAGCCGCCCCAGGACCAGCCGTAGTAGCCGCCGTACCATTTCCCGTCGGTGTACTCGCCGATCTCGCCGGAGCGGCCGACGTTGTCGGGGAGTATGCCGCCGTTTTCGGCCGTCCGTTCGCGCCACGCCTCGAGGTACTCCGTGACCCACTCGCGGTACCGATCGTCGCCGGTGTGGAGGTAGGCGTTGGTCACCAGGCTCGTCACGTTGAGATTCAGTGGGATGTCCCCCTTCGAACACCGCTCGTCGAGCACCTCGAACAGTCGCTCCTCGTTCGCTGGATCGAGCAGTTCCGCGGCCGCGTCGAACCCGACGTCACGCCACGGAAGTCCGTGGCTCGCCCAGCGGTAGTCGGCACCGTAGGGGTGGTGCTCGTACGCGGAGAAGTCGCAGAACTCGGGACCCATGCTTCCGTTCATCGGTCCCCTGACGAGCCGTCGCTCGCCGTCGTAATTGTTCGCGTCCGCGTCGTCGAAGTACAGGCGGGCGAATGACTCGGCCCGGTCGACGACGGTCTCGTCGTCCGGGGCCGCCAGCCCCATGTTGTAGGTGAAGAGGTTCCCCTCTCCCATGTGGAACCAGTCGCGACACTGCTCGAACTCGTCGACGACCATCGAATGGCCAAACGGCGTGTCGGTGGCCATACCGCGGCGTACCGACCCTTCGTAAGCGGTGTGTGCGTGCTCGAGGAACCGTTCGTCGCCGCCCATCGCGTACACCAGCGGCCAGTTGTAAAAGCCCTCGATCACGTCGTCGAATCCGTCGACGCCGACGTAGCCGTCGGGCGGCCAGAACGGGTCGCCGTCCTCGTCGAAATACTCGTCGACGAACCCGTCGAGCGCGTCGCTCATCGCGTCGAACAGATGCCGTTGCAACACCGCCCAATCGGGGGGACGTGTGAGTGCGGCGCTCGCCTCGATCTCGAACATACCGTATCAGAGTCGATCGAACGGATTAATAGTTTGGTGGCGGCGGAGCCGACGGTGTCATATCGCGGGCGTCCGCGGTGGCTCGGAGACGGCCGTTCGCGGTCGCACCCGTCGGAACGCGGGGGCGCGGCGGTGATACGGTCCGATACCGAGACGCGGTCGTGTTCGATCGCTACGTCTCGAGGTTCCCCTTCGAGTCCCAGATCTCGGTGATGAGGTCGACGAACAGGGCGGTCCGTTTCGGAACGCCGTCGGCCGTCGATTCGTCGATCGGACAGTTCTCGAGGTTCGAGACGAGATCCGGCGTATGTGGCATTTCTCTGACAGCATCGCGAACGTCGAACGTGATCGTCTCGTCATCGTCCGTCGACAACCACGCGGCCGCGCCCTGCCGCGCGGTGTACTCGAGGGTGTACGTTTCCCCACCGACGAGTTCGACGATCTGATCCATGGTCCCGACCTCGAGACGGGTCCGCTCGTGTTCCAGATAGAGCGTCCCGTCTTCGACCTGTGGTTCGTATCGCGGTTGGTTCGTCATCGTATGGTATCTAAACAAACAGTTCACGAACGTATAAATGACACGCCATCGCCGGCGGCTCCCGGTCGCTCCGACGGTCTCGTTGATCTACCTGGCTTCGGCGTCGCTCTCGAGGCCGGCGAGTACAAGCGGAGATGCGGGCCGTGAACAGACGCCGGTGTTACGAGAATTTGGTGTTGAGTTCGATAACGTTCGCGGCCCGCTGGACGCTTTCGGCGAGTACGCCGTGGAGGTAGTCGTCCGAGATCCGACTGACCGGCCCGGTGACGCTGATCGCACCGAGGACGGTGTTCTCGCTTCTGACGGGCGCAGCGACACAGCGGAGTCCCTCGATGTTTTCCTCGTCGTCGATCGCATAGCCGCGTTCGGTGATCCTATCGAGGTCCTCGCAGAGACTGTCGGGATCCGTGATCGTCTTCGGCGTCTGCCGCGTCAACGTGGTGTTGTCGATGATCGTCTCCCGACGGTCGGGCGGGAGGAACGCGAGGATGGCCTTCCCGAGCGATGTCGAGTGCATCGGTTGTTTTCCGCCGGCGCGCGACGCCGTTTCGACCGCTCGGTTCCCCCTCGACTTATAGAGATACGAGACCTTCATGTGCTCTTCAAGCCCGAACTGGGCGATTTCGTTGGTCTCGTCCGCCAACTCGTCGACTTCCTCGACGATCACGTCGTAGTTTGCGACCTGCTCGCGGACGTCGTTCGCCATGTCCAACACCTGCAGGCTCAGGCGGTACCCGTTTCCCGACCGGACGATGATCTCCTGATTCTCGAGGGTTCGGAGATGACTGTGGATCGTGCTTTTCGAGTGCCCGAGTTCATCCGCCAGTTCGGTCACAGTGATCTCGTCGTTCGTTCGAATCGTATTGAGGACGGTGAACGCGATCTCTACCGATCGTATTGTGCGTCTTGTTTCGTCGTTCGATGTGTTTGCCACACCCACACATGTTGCGGTTCGATAACATAAGTTTGTTCCCAAAACGGGAACCCGAAAGCAGCGGAGCGATGTCGGCGAGCAACGGCTGCCGATTCGTAGAACAACGATGATCACCGTCCCATACTCGAGGTCATAGATACGGGAGTCGTCTCACTATAACTCGGCTTGTCTCCTGTTCAGGGACACAGCGTTCTACATTTCGGCCGACCCAGATGGGGCTCCGTTCCCGAAAGAAGAATCGTACGAATTATCGGATTTTAGCCCCTAAAGTGTGCGTGCATAAACTATATCTGAATATCAGTTGTCTTTGACGATCCACCCCCGATATAATTACGAGTGTACGGTTGTAACGAAGATAGAAGAGTGATTACGAAAGTACTACTGTAAACGTTCGGTACGAGGGAATCGACCGGCTTCGACCGAGACCGCAAAAATCACACCGGTGCTACCCAGTACTGCTGACGATTGAGTCGCAGTAGCCGACTCGCTGTCTGTCGCCTCAGTAGTCCGCCGTCTTCGACGCTGTGACAGAGCCTACAGTCAAGACGGAGACCACGTCTCCAGCCCGGTGTCCGCTCCCGTCGGATGATCGCTCACAGCGGACTTTCGAAACCGGCGATCAGCGGTCCGGTTCGGCAGTTGCCTTGCCGATATGTACACGAACGCGCGGCCGGACGATCATCGACTTCGCCGATCTCGCGTTTCTCGCGGTCCGAGGTACGATCGACGGGCGCCGCCATCGGTGTAGACGATCACTCGATCGACGACGACGCTCGGGTCCATTGCGTACAGCGACAGCGTGTGGCGGCCCGATCGATCGAGTTCGTGGTCGGTCGTCGAGTAGACGCTCGAGCGGAGCACGTTTCGCTGCCACTGCGGGTCGTGCTCGCCGCCGTTTGCGTCGAAATCGACGACCGTCGGCGTCGCACCGTCAATCGCAATCGCGTACCGGTGGGGCGTCGACTCGGTCGGCGCGTGCGTCGGTAGCACCTGAACCTCGACGCGGACAGCGTCACTATCGGCCTCAAAGTCGTACTCGAGGCACGCCGCTCGCTCGCGGATTGCGTCGGCGTCGCCGTCGACGCTGGGGCCGTCGATCGGGCGGCCGGCCATCGCGGTCCCGGTCGTTCGACTGAGGCCGTCGACGGGTTCCCAGCGCGTCTCCCCCTGCGTTGTGGCCGTCGGATGCTCGGCCTCGATCGCGACGCGGCCGTTCGATTCGACGAAGACCGGCGCTCGCTCGAGGCCCGGGTCGGACTCGCCGGCGGCCTCTCTCGCGGCCGGTCGCTCTCGCGGCCGGATCGGGACCGCGACCGCGAGTTCCCGACCGGTGCCCGCGATCCGAATACGGCCGGTCGTCGGCGACTCCGGCGCGACGTCCCAGTCGACGCCGACCCAGAGCCGCTCGTCTCCCTCGACCGTTCCCGACGTTCGCTCGAGGTTGATCCATTCGTCGTCGACCGTTGCCGTCCACTCGATCGTACCTGTGCCGCGGTTGTAGCAGTCGACGAACCGCGGTCGGTCGACGCCCTGCACGATCGTCGGCAGTCGACGGGTTCGCGGCCCGGTTCCGGCGACGCCCGCCCGCCCCTCGACGGCGACCTCGAGAGTTGGACCCTGCTCGTCGGTCACGCACCCGGTCGCGGGCTGCTCGAACACCGGGAGATCACGCGGGCTCGCGGACATCATCCCGCGCCAGTTGCCGTCTGCCGAGGTGTTGTACTGCTCCGTCGCGGCGTCGATTCGCTCGAGCGCCGCCTGCGATCGGTCTGCGTACGCCGCCGCGCTCGTCCGTCCCTGTCCCGCGTAGAGCCGGCTCCGCATCGCCTCGAGGGCCCCCTCGTTCATCGCCCGCGCACAACGGATCGGGTACTCGACGAGGTGGAAGAACGCCGTTCGCGACGCCGCGGGCAGCGCCTCGCCGATCTCGCTGGCCGCCTTGTCGATTCGCTCGTAGGCCTCGAGCCGTCGCCGAGCCTCGTCGCCGTGGTGGATCGCGCTGAACGTCGGCTCGTTCTTCTCGGTGTTCGGATACACCGCATTCCAGCCCACGTGCTCCGGTTTGCGGGCGAGCACGAGTCGGTAGTACTCGGTGAGCACGTCGGCGATGTCGTCCGCGTAGGACGGATCGAACTCGCGGGCGGCCCACTCGGCGAGCCAGTCGGCCGTCGACCGCTCCGCGACGCCGTCGACGTCCCAGGCCAACTCGAAGAAGTACTCCGTCTCTTTTTCCGCCGGCTTGAGGTCGCCGACGTTCGCCATCCACAGCGTGTCGACGCCGTGTCGGTAGGCCCGATGCAGTTCCTCGCGGAGCAGCGCTGGCGGGATCGAACACAGCCACTGGTGGTCGTGCGGCCGCCCCCAGTACGAGAGGTGGTAGTAGACGCCGTGGCCGCTGGACCGCGCTCGCTCCTCGCCGGTCGGCAGTCGCCGAAGGTAGCCGAAGTTATCGTCGGGCCAGACGAGACAGACGTCTTCGGGCACCTCGAGGCCGTTTCGGTAGAGTTCGAGCGTCTCCTTGTACGGGCAGAAGATCTGCGGAACGGTCTCGACCGGTGGCCCGTGGTGTTCGTCGAGAATCTCGCGCTGCTCGTCGATCACCCGCTGGAGCAAGTCGACGCGGCCCTCGAGCGTGTCACCGCCGGGCATCCCCGAATCGTGGATCCCGCGCATGCCGACGGTAAAGATATTCTCCCGGCCGGCGACCTCGGCGACGCGGTCGGTCCAGTACTCGCGGATCCGTGCGGCGTTGGTCGCGTAGTTCCACTCGCCGTCTGCCTCCGCGTCCCACTCATCGACGTTGTTTCGGTGCATCGGCTCGCAGTGGGAGGTGCCGACGACGATACCGTACCGGTCGGCGGCCTCGAGATTGCCCTCACACCGGTAGAACGCCGTCGTTCCCTCGTGCATCGCCGGCCAGATCGTGTTCGCTTTGAGCCGCAAAAGGAGTTCGAACAGCCGTTCGTAGGTCTTCGGCCCGATGCCGTCCGGCGTCGCCGAATCGTGCGTCTCCTGTGCCCACTCCCGGAACCCGAAGTCCTCGTCGTTGATGAACACGCCGCGATACCGAACCGACGGCGGCCCCACCCGCTCGAGGCCCGCGGTCGCATAGAGGGCGTCCCGGTCGGGCGTCGGCACGTCCGCCCACCAGTACCACGGCGAGACGCCGATCCGCTTCGACAACTCGTACGCTCCGTAGGCCGTCCCGCGCCGATCGCTCCCGGCGATCAGCACGGCCGACTCGAGACCCGGCAGCGGCTCCGAGACCGTTCCGATGGCGAAGCGCTCCCGTTCGTCAGCCAGCGCCGCGCTGTCGACGTCGCTCGCCTGCAGACACCGATCGACGCTCTCCGAGCGACCGACCGTTCCGACGATCACGGCGACCCCGGAGAGATCAGCGAGCGACCCGGTGATCGCTGGTCGGCGTCCGGTGACACGTTCGATATCGTCGGCAAGGTCGGTCGCCGCGATGGTCGCGAGTTCGCGATCCGTCTCGTCGACGTAGATCTCGGCGACCGCGTTCCCGGTAACGATCGGCACATCGCCGTCTGACGGCTCGTGGGTTATCATAGCGCGTACGTCGGTACTCGAAACGGGACGGGAAAAAGGCCACGCCGTTCGCTCGTGGCCTGTCGCGACTCGAGGGATGACACCGATATCGGGACCAGTGCTCGGTCAGCTGGACTGGCAAGCACCGAATTAACCGGTTCGTCGCCGGTCAGTACCGGTCGGTCGCCGCGCGGTCGGCCGCAGCGATCGGCTGGAACGCAAGACGGAACGAGACCGGCCGCTGGGGGTCGATCCGGTACTCCTCGAGCGTCGCCGGACCGCAACTTCCCGTCCCGATCCCGCAGTGGCGGTCGTCGATCGACACCCGGATTCCCTCGCGCTCGGGCAGTTCGTGGTCGTGCGCGGCGGCCTCGAGGTCGGCAATGTCGAAGCGGCGGGCGCTGAAATCGAAGGTCGTCTCGCCGGTGACAAAGAGGCCGATCCCGCTCGAGTCGGCGAACGTCACCCAGCGGGTGTCCGTCCGATTGCCGCTCTCTTGGGGTCGCACGTATGGCGTGTGGAGGTCGGTGACCGGTCGGCTGTACCGGCCGAGCAGGGCGGCCTCCGTGCTGTCGACGTACGACTCTCCCGGTCCCCGTCCGTACCACGTGACCTGATCGAGATCGTCCGCGAGCGTGAGATCGAGTCCGATCCGGGGGAGCGAGGGCAGCACCGACAGGTCCCCTTCGGGCTCGAGTGCGGTGTCGACGGTTATCGCACCGGTGTTCTCGATCGCGTACGTCTGCTCGACCGCGAACCCGTGATCGTATATCGGCGGTGCGAGGCGACCGTCGACGGTGATCGTGACGCGGTCGGCGTCTCGCTCGCACGCGACGTCGTCGGCGCGAAACTGCAGCCGATCGAGCCCGTGCTCGCGCCAGAGCCGTGCGAAGCCGACGGTCGCGAGGTCGCCCGCCCGAACGCGCTCCTCGTTCTCGTAGCGTTCGGTAAACTGCGAAAGCAGCGTCCGCGAGAGCGGAAGCCCCCTGTCGTTGTCCGTCGGTGCGCGCCAGATCCCGACCGAGGGACCGCTCTCCAGCAGCGACCGGTTCTGGAAGGTCAGCGAGTCGATGACGCCGAACGTGCGATCGAACGTCAGGTCGAACTGCCCGTTCGAAACGCGGATCTCCTCGTCGGTCACGTCACATGTGAGCGGCGCAGAGACGCCGGTCGTCGACCGCAAAGCGGAGTCGGCCTCGGTTCTGCGTTCCGTGAGCTCGAACTGGCCGGTCGCGATCGTGTGTCCTCGCGGTGCCCACGCCGTCTCAGCAGCGAGCGAAACGTCGACGGAGAGGACGTGTTCGGCGTCTGCATCGAGTCCGTCCGCGTCGACGGGAACCGCGACCGTCGCGGCCTCGCCGGCGGCGACCGAGGGCAGCGGAAGCCGCCCGCTCTCGACGACACGGCCGTCGGCCAGCACGCGCCAGGAGGCACTGAGATGCTCGAGCGACCGGAAATCGTACCGGTTCTCGACGGTGAGTTCCCCGTGCTCGAGGGCCGCCTCGCGCAGGACGACCGGTTCGATCACCTTCTTGTACTCGGCGAGTCCGGGCGAGGGCTCCCGGTCGGGGAAGACGAGCCCGTTGATGTTGAAGTTCGCGTCGTTGGGTTCGTCGCCGAAGTCGCCGCCGTAGGCGAACCACTCCGTCCCGTCGTCGGCGGTCTGCCGGAGCCCCTGATCGATCCAGTCCCAGACGAAGCCGCCCTGTAACCCGTCGTGTTCGTAAAACAGGTCCCAGAACTCCCGGAGGTTCCCCGGCCCGTTCCCCATCGCGTGGGCGTACTCACAGAGCACGACCGGGTGCTCGAGGTCGGCGGCGGCCCACTCCTCGAGTCGCTCGAATGGCGGATACATCGGTCCGATGATGTCCGAGACCGCCTGTTCCGTATCTGGCTCGTAGTGGATCGGGCGCGTCGGGTCGCGTTCGCGAGTCACCGCCGCCATCCGTTCGTGATTGGTCCCGAGGCCGGACTCGTTGCCAAGCGACCAGCAGATAACGCTGGGGTGGTTTTTGTCGCGTTCGACCATCCGAACCATCCGATCGACGTAGGCTGCCTCCCAGCGCGGGTCGTCGCTCACGTGCTCGGTCGTCTCCGCGTGGCTCATCCCGTGGCACTCGAGATCGGTCTCGTCGAGCACGTAGAGCCCGTATTCGTTACAGAGGTCGTAAAATCGCGGATCGTTCGGATAGTGTGCCGTCCGCACCGCGTTGATATTGTGTCGCTTCATCAACTTGACGTCCTCGCGCATCGCCTCGAGCGGGACGGCGCGGCCGCGGTCGGGGTGGAAGTCGTGGCGGTTGACGCCGCGGATCGTCACCGGGCGGCCGTTGACAAGCAACTGTCCGTCGGTGATCTCGACCTCGCGGAAGCCGACCGTCTGCGAGAGGACCGTCTCGTCGTCGCTTTGGCCCTGCGAGACGCCGAGGACGAAATCGTAGCAATTGGGCGTCTCCGCGGTCCACTTCCGGGGCGACTCGACGGCCGTCTCGAACTCGAGCGTCGTCGCCGCGCCGGCCTCGAGCGAGACGGATCGGGCCTCGAGCGTCGTCGAGACCGGCGCGCCGTCCGCGTCGCGCAGCGTCGGTTCGATCCGGGCCGTCCCCTCGTCGTCGCCGACGGTTCGCACGTCGACGGACGCCCGCAGGACGGCGTCTTCGTATCGGTCGTCGAGGTCGGTCCGGACGTCGATGTCCGCGACCTGTACCGTCGGGTGGGCCGACAGGGTGACGTCGCGGAAGATCCCGCTGAGCCACCACATATCCTGATCCTCGAGGTAGCTGCCGGTCGACCACTTGTAGACGCGGACGGCGATTGTGTTCTCGCCCGCGGAGACGTAGTCGGTCACGTCGAACGCCGACGGCAGTCGGCTGCCCTCGCCGTAGCCGACTGCCTCACCGTTGATCCAGAGGTGGAACGCAGAGTCGACGCCGCCAAAGCGGAGCCGGAGCTGGCGATCGCTCCACTCCTCGGGGACGGAGAACGTCCGCCGGTACGACGCGGTCGGGTTCTCGGTCGGGACGTGTGGCGGATCGAGGGGGAACGGGTAGACCACGTTCGTATAGTGGGGATCGCCGTAGCCGGCCGTCTGCCAGTGCTGTGGCACCGCGATAGTGTCCCAGTCACCGACGTCGGCCTCCGGCTCGTGGAACCCGTCGGGCGCGGCGGTCGGCGTCTCCGCTAACTGGAACCGCCACTCGCCGTTCAGCGACGCGATCCAGGGCGAGGCCGTCCGGTTTCCCGCGGTCGCGTCGCTCGTCTCGGCGTACGGGAGGAAGTACGCGTGCGGATCGATCCGATTTCGACTGACCGTCTCCGGGTCGGCCCAGTCTCGAGTCATCGACCCCTAGTGGTCGACGAACCACCATCAATCCTCGGACGCGACGGCTCGCGCCGAACGGCGTCGACTCGAGGGCGAAACGGATCTGTGGTGAAACAAATCAATGGGAAATCGTTTTAGACCCGTGTCAACATACGTCAGTCATGAATCCGACCGCGGAGAATCCGCTTCGGACGCGAGCCGATTTCGAACGAGCCGTCGAGGACCTCATCGAGCCGCTGTACGAGCACGCCAGTGCCGGCGGCGCACGGGTGCGGCCGATGGCCACCGGGGCACACTTTCCCGCGGTCGACGCCGAACTCGAGGGGTTTGCGAGACCGCTGTGGGGACTCGTTCCGCTGACCGTCCACGGGACGTCCGATCAGTGGGACCTCGTTCGACGCGGCCTCGTCACCGGGACGGATCCAGACCACGAGGAGTACTGGGGCGAGGCGGGCGACGGCTCCCAGAAGCACGTCGAGATGGCGTCGACCGGGCTCGGACTCGCGCTGACTCCCGAACGAATCTGGGAGCCGCTCTCCGAACCGGAGCGGGAGCAACTCGTCCGATGGCTGAACCAGATCAACGACGCTGAGCTCCACGACTGCAACTGGCTGTTCTTCCGGGTCATGGTTAACATGGGGCTCCGATCGGTCGGCGCGGCCCACGACTGGGAGCGTACTCAGGAATCGCTCGATCGACTCGAGTCGTTCTATCAGGGCGAGGGCTGGTACACTGACGGCCAGCCAGGAGACGGGAGTCCGATCGACTACTACCTGCCGTGGGCGATGCACTTCTACGGGCTCGTCTACGCCGCCGTCTGCGGCGACGAGGATCCGGAGCGGGCCCGCCGGTTTCGCGAGCGGGCCGCCGAGTTCGCGACCGAGCACGTCCACTGGTTCGACGACGACGGACGCGCGATCCCCTTCGGTCGGAGCCTCACCTACCGCTTCGCGCAGGCCGGGTTCTGGGGCGCGCTCGCGTTCGCCGATCTAAACCCGCTCCCATGGAGCGTCCTCAGAGGGCTCTGGGCGCGGAACGTCCGCTGGTGGCTGAACCAGCCGATCTTCACGGACGGCGGCCTGCTGTCAGTCGGCTACCGGTATCCGACGCTGAAGACGTCGGAGGTGTACAACTCGCCGAACTCACCGTACTGGGCGCTGAAGGCGTTCCTGCCGCTCGCGCTCGAGCCGACACACTCGTTCTGGCAGGCCGACGAGGAACCGCTTCCCGACCGCCCCGAGACGGTCGTCCAGTCCGAACCTCGGAAGGTTATCTGCCGGGACGACGACCACCTGTTCGCGCTCTCGCTCGCCCAGGACAGCATCTACGGGGCGGAGAAGTACGGGAAGTTCGCCTACTCCGCGACCTTCGGGTTCTCCATGGCCGGGCAGAACGCGGGCCTCGGGGAAGCGGGACGCGACAGCACGCTCGCGCTCAGCCCGGACGGCGACCTGTACAAGTCCCCTGCCCCCGAGTCGGTCGCCGCGACCGAAGTCGACGGGACGACCCTCAAATCGCTGTGGACCCCGTGGGACGACGTCCGCGTCGAAACCTGGCTGGCGCCGGCGCTTCCGTGGCACGTTCGAGTCCACCGCCTCGAGACGTCGCGACCGCTCCACAGCGAGGAGGGCGGATTCGCACTCGATCGGACGGGCGACGACGTCCCGACGCAGTTCTCCCACGAGACCGAGGGAGCGACCGCTCGAGCCACGTATCCGAATGGGACGAGCGTCGTCGCCGACCTGCGCGGCGATCGCCGACCGGAGATCGTCCCGGCGGAACCGAACACGAACCTCATGCACCCGCGTACGGTCGTCCCGACGCTCCAGAACCGATACGACGCCGGCGAACACTGGCTGGCCACTGCCGTCCGAGCGACGGCCGAGGGGCCGGTCGATTTCGATCGGCCGCCGGAACTCATGGCGGCCGGTGACGACCGCGTCGAGATCGAGACGGCCGACGGTGACAGCGTTCTCAAGTGTCGGGCCGGCGAGATCGCGACCGCGGACCGAGCGGAGTGACGGGACATCGACCGCGGCGTTGGATACCGTGTTGCCCCGCGGGGTCGTCTCACCGGAAAACGAGGGGCGCGTGACGCCGGGTTGAAAGCCGGCCGAAACGCTACGAACTGCAGCGTCTCGAGCGCCGTACCCCTCGTGTCGGTACGCTTTTATGAGCGCCCGACGGGATGGCATACGAACACGACGATGTCACGGAACCAGCCAGTAGACCTGCGAACCGAGTACGCGTCGCGTCCGATCGGCATCGATACCCCGACGCCCGACCTACGCTGGCGGGTTGCCACCGATCGCCGCGGGGCGCGACAGACCGCATTCAGAGTGCTCGTCGCGTCGACGCCGGACCTGCTGTCGGTCGGCAAGGCGGACTGCTGGGACACCGGCAAGCGATCGACTGACCGGCCGGCGGTGACCTACGACGGCGCTCCCCTCGAGTCCGGACGCGACTACCACTGGGCGGTTCGCGTGTGGGACGAATCCGACGAACCAAGCGAGTGGAGCGAGCCGAACCGGTGGGAAATGGGGCTTCTCGAGCCTGCAGACTGGGAGGCATCCTGGATCCGCCGGCCGGACGACGGTGCGTTCGAGCGCGGTCGATTCACCTATCTGCGTCGCGAGTTCGCTCTCGACGGTGCCGTCGAACGCGCCCGTGCGTACGTCTCCGCGAGCCACCGGTACGAACTGTCGGTCAACGGGCGCGCGATCGACCGCGGTCCGGCGGCGTCCTACCCGGACAATCAGTACTACAAGACCGTCGATCTCACCGACGACCTCGAGTCGGGAGCGAACGCGATCGGCGCGCTGTGCACCTGGAACGGTGCCGGACAGGGCCGACCCGCCGCCGAACCCGGATTCGTCTGTCAGCTCGAGGTGACGTTCGCCGACGGGACTGAGCGCACCGTCGTCACCGACGGGTTGTGGCGCGTCCGCGAGGCCGAGTGGCGTGAGGACGCGCCGCTACGAAACGACGAGATCGCAGAGCCGGTCGAGATCATCGACGCTCGTCGGGCCCCGCTCGGCTGGAGCGAGCCGGGATTCGACGCGGAAGCGTGGAACCCCGCGACCGTCGTGGGCACCCACCCGACGCCGCCGTGGGATCGGCTCGTCGCCCAGCAAAGCGAGGTCGATCGGTCGCCGATCGAGCCCGACTCGATAGACCGGCTCGAGGACGGCTCGTATATCGTCGATTTCGGACGGGTCTACGCCGGACTCCCCGAGGTAGGCTTTACGGACGGGACCGATGGGCACCGGGTCGCGCTCAGGGCGGGCTACCGGCTCGCGGCGGACGGCTCGGTCGCCGAGACGGACGGGACCCAGCGGACGGACATGCGCTACGAGTACATCCAGCGCGAGGGCACGGGGACGTTCCGCCCGTGCAACTACCTCGGTCTCCGCTACCTGCAGATCGATGATCCGGGCGAGCGACTCGAGCCCGATCAGGTGCGGTTGCTAGCGACGCACAATGCCGTCCCCGACGAGCGGGCGGCGACGTTCACGTCCGACGACGAGACGGTCGATTCGGTCTTCGAACTCGCGCGCCACTCGGCGCTGTACGGCTGTCAGGGACAGTTCGTCGACACGCCGACCCGCGAGAAGGGGCAGTTCCTACTGGACAGTTTCAATGTCTCGCAGACGACGACGCGAGCGTTCGCGGAGCGTGCGCTGAGCCGACGGGCGATCGAGGAGTTCTGCCGGTCGCACTACCGGTACTGGGCGGGCGAAGGCCGGCTGAACGCCGTCTACCCGAACGGCGACGGTAAGCGCGACATCCCCGATTTCACGGTCTCCTTCCCCGAGTGGGTCTGGCGACACTACCGCACGACCGGCGATCGAGCGACGCTCGAGCGCGCCTATCCGGTCGTCACTGCTATCGCGGCGTACGTCGAGCGCCACGTCGACGGCGAGACCGGACTCGTCGCGACCCTCTCGGGCGGTGAAGGCGGCCCCTACGAGGCGGGACTCGTCGACTGGCCGCCCGAAATGCGCTACGGCTACGACCGCGACTGGCCCGTCAGAACGACGGTCAACGTCCTCTGTACGAGCGCGCTTGGCCGGGCGGCCGACATCGCGGCCGCGCTCGACCGACCGGCTCACGAGCGAGCGCACTACCGCGACCGCCAGCGCGCGCTCGAGGCGGCGATCGACGACCGGCTCCGGCAGGGCGATCGCTACGTCGACGGCTGCGACGCGACCGACGCGAGCGACACTGCCTCCCAACACGCCAACGCACTGCCGCTGGCGTTCGGTCTCGTTCCCGACGCGCGCGTCGACGCCGTCGCCGAGCGCGTGGCCGACCAGGGGACGGCGATGGGGCCGATGATGGTGCCGTGGCTGCTCAAGGCGCTCGAGACCGCCGGTCGTCCCGGCGTGGTCGTCGACCTGCTGACGAACACCGAGGACGACGGCTGGGCGAACATCATAGCACAGGGGGGCACGTTCACCTGGGAGAGTTGGCACTGTCGTGACTCTGCCCTGTCGACCGAACAGCGACACAACCGCAGCGAGTCCCACGCGATGGGCGCGACGGTGCTGGTGTACGTGCTGCGGACGCTCCTCGGCGTTCGCCCCGACGGCGTTGCAGGCGAACGCGTCGAGATCCGTCCACCCGAGACGGGACTCGCGTCGGCGTCCGGTCGGGTGCCGACCGAACGGGGACCCGTCGCGGTCTCGTGGACGCGCGGCGAGCGCGCGGACGGCCAGACGGACGACGGCGGGGAGCCGTTCCGACTCGAGGCGACGATCCCGTGGAACGCGTCGGCGACGGTCGTCCTCCCGACGAGTCCCGAAGCCCTCATCGCGACCGTCGACGGCGACCCGGTTCGAGCCGACGAGGATGTGACGACGCTGCCGGACGGCGTCTCGGCCGTTCGAGACGGCGAGCGACTCGAGATCGACGTCGAATCGGGGACCTACCGGTTCGGACTCGAGTGACCGTCGGAATCGACTCCAGCGACTCGGTGCTCGGTTCGTCGTCAGTCCGCGAGCAGCGACTCGAGTTCAGTGGCGAGAGTCTCGCCCATCGTGATCATCGCGTTATCACCGGGGTGGACCAGATCGGCGGTAAGCCCGTCGATGGTCGGTAGCAGGTCTGGCCCCTCGAGGAGCGAGACGTTCTCGTGGGGCGTCTCGGCGACGACCTCGCGAAGTTCTGCGCGGAACTGTTCGCACAGTCCCTCGGGGTCGGCACGCCGGCAGACGTCCCGTGAGTTGCGGAAGATCGTGACGGCGACGACCGGGTTCTCGGGGTGAGCGCTCGCGACTCGGTCGATCAGCCGTTCGGCGCGGTCGCGAAACTCTTCGGGGGAGAAGGAACCGACCATATTCACCGAGATCGCGAGCGTCGCGATATCCCAGTCGTCACGCTCGGCGATGTGGTCGGCCATCGCGGCGTCGCAGTAGGCGGTGCCACAAGAGCCGAGATTGATCGGATCGGCGTCGAGCCGACGGGCCGTCTGGCTGACGTAGGTCAGGTGCTCGCCAAGCGCCATCTCACCTTCGGTGATCGAGGTGCCGTAGGCGAGATAGCGTCTGTCGGGCAGTTCGTCCTCACGAGGCGGACGGACATCGCCCTCGAGACCGTGATACGCTATCGGTCCGCCACGGTGCTCGCCCGACGGCCGGAGCCGACAGACGCGGGGATCGAACGCGAGGTCCTCGACGGCCGACGGCTCGAGGTCGGCGAGTGTCTCCGGGAGCGAGACCTCGATCGCCGTCGGCTCAGAGCCGACGACGACCTCCGTCGACCCCTGAATCGGGCCCCAAAAGACGCGGACGGTGTTCTCTCCGGCGCTCCCGCCGGGGACCGTCGAGAGCGTGACCGTCGCAGAGCCATCGGGGACAAATCGGAGTTCGACGCCCGCGGGGTGGCGCATCCGCGACTGTGCGCCGTCGTTGAGTTCGGTTCTGACCGCCTCGGGAACCCGTTGTAGTAACTCTCCGTCCCGACCCTCGATCGATCGCACATCGCCGACGTTGTGAAACTGGACGCCGTCGTCGTACATATCGAACACGTTCCTTGCGAACCTATATCAACTATGTGGTGGCGCGGGTCGCGCTCGAGCCGTCTGACCCGCTTAGCTGCAGTACGAGTTTCCGCTGACGTCCGTACTGTTCGCGTACGTCTCGACCGCTCCGCTGGCGTTGTTACAGAAGTGATTGCTGACGATCGCGTTCCGTTCCGTCTCGGGACCGGTCTCGTAGACGCCGTACTCGGCGTTGCCCGTGAGCTCGAGGTTCCGAACTGTAACGTCGGTCGTATGGGGGTACTCGGCGCTGCTCCGCGAGTCGATGCGGATGCCGCTGCTGCCGGTGTTCGTGACTGTTCCACCGTCGATGAGTAGATACCGGGTGTCCTGGACGAGGTTCCCGCCGTTACCGTCGAGGTAGATGTCGTAAATTTCGATGCCCTCGCTCCCGGAGACGGTGAAGATCCCGCGGCCGCAGTCGACGGCGTCGACCCGATTAACGACGATTTCCGGGCCGGCATCGTTCGCACACCGGAAGCCGGCGTAGCCTCCGCCCTGGTCTGCCCGAGTGGCGTTGACGTAGTCGACCGTTGCGTATGCCGTGTCGTTCAACAGCAGTCCGCAGCCGCCGGTATCGACGGTCTCGACGGTGCCGATATCGATGGTGTCGACGCCGTAGGTCTCGACCGCGTGATGGTTGGATCCCTCGATGGAGGCATACTCGAGCGAGACGTTCCGGCTCCGGCCGCCGTCGCTGTCGTCGATCCGGATGCCGATGCCAACGGACTCGGTATCCCACAGCGACATAGTGATCGTGCCTAACTGTACGTTCGAACAGCTCTGGACCCAGATGCCGTAGCGGGGGTTGCCCTCGATGGTGACGTTCCGGATCTCGATCGACTCGACGCTCTGTGCGCGAAACGGCACGATCAGATCTTCGCCGGTGTCTTCGACGAAAATCGTCCCGTTGTGATCGATGACGGTGTAGCTTGGCAAATCGACGGCCTTGACGTCGCCGTCCCACGAGTGCGGACCGACCGACCCGGAGTTTTTGATCAGAACCGTCTCCTTCGAAGTTCGACCGGGGGTGAGGCTATCGACGGCCGCCTGTATCGCGTCGAGGTAGTCCGTCCCCTCATACACCGTCTCGTCGTTCGCGGCGTACCAGATGCCGTCGGTCTGCCACACTTCAGCGTCGTGAGTGCTTGCCTGTGCGGTACCGATCGCGCCCGCTGCCAGCCCCGTGGCCGCGAGCGATACCGCGCGGCGACGGGTGACGCCCGATATCGCGGTGCTCGAGTCGGCGCACTCGGTCTCGTCGCGGTTACGTTCGGTTGTGCTATTATCTGTCATAGCGACACCAATAACCACCACAACCACTATTGTTAATTATTATCTCCATACCATACTAATTATATCCACAACACTACCTGTGTCGATTTAGGTCGTGACAAACTGCTCCTCGAGCGGAATTCGATTTCGGTCGGTAAGACGTGGTACGGGTTATTAAAAGTCGGTTCCGGCGTCCCTAAGCCCGCTCCGGGGAGGCCGGTACCCAATACAACGAACCGGATGAGGTCAGCCCTCGAGGACGGCAGCGCCCTCTAAGTCGTAGTCCTGCAGGTAGTCGCGTTCGCGGTCGACGAGTTCGGCGAACAGTTCGCGGGCCGCGTCACGGTGGACGGTGACCAGCGGTTCGTTGAGAAACGCCTGAAAGGCGAGGTCCAGATCTCCGGCGAAGCCGGCGTCGATCAGCGTCTCCTGGTTGTGCACGGCCGTCAGTACCATCGACCGCACTTCGCGGGGGAGGTCGCCGGCGGTGATCGGCGCGACGCCGCCACCGGTGATGACGGCGTTGGTCTCGACGACGGCTCCGGTCGGCAGATCCGGCGTTTGGCCCCGATTCGGGTGATTGACGTGGGTCTTGATCGGCTCGAGTCCCTCGAGTGCTCGCATGATATCGACGACCTTCTCGCCGGACTCGGTGAACTCGAACGCCGCGTCGCCGGACAGATACTGGTCCATCTTCGCCGGCCCCTCGCCGTCGTCGGTCCGGGCGGAACTGGGCGTTAGCCTGATTCCCCAGCGCTGAATCTCCTCGGGCTCGTCGATGTCGAGATACCAGGGAACGAACTCGGCGAGGTGACGGTCGCCCGCCGCGCCGAGCAGCCCGAACCGGTCGTAGAGATCGAAGGCGATCTGGTGGTGGTTCGTCCAGTACGACTCGTCGTCGAGTTCGCCAGGGTCGAATCCCGGAATCGGCTTTCGCTCCTCGAGTTCGCGCTCGAGGTACTGAAAGAGGTCGTGTCCGTGCCAGTGTGCCTCGTCGGCCCACGTGAAGTGGTTGATGCCCTTGACGTTCACGTCGATCTCGTCGGCCGTGACGTCCGCGGCGTCGTCGACGTACCGCTCGGCGATGTCAGCAAGCAGCCGCTGGGTCTCGAACACCTCGTGACAGAGCCCGATCGCGTTGATATCGGGATACTCCTCGTAGAGCGTCCGCGTACAGACCGTCATCGGGTTCGTATAGTTGATTACCCACGCGTCGGGACACTGCTCGCGGACCGTCGCCGCGATCTCGCGATACTGTGGGATCGCTCGCAGCGAACGCAAGACGCCGCCGGGACCCACCGTGTCCGCGACGGTCTGGTAGATGCCGTACTCCTGTGGAACGTCGATATCGTGGACGAACGTCTCGTCGACCGGGTCTTGAATCGAACAGATGACGAAGTCGGCGTCCGCGAGCGCGTCATTGACGTTCCGACGTGCCTCGAACGTCCACGCTCCGTTGGCGTCCGACCGACTCGTGAGGGCGTTCGCCAACTTCGCGTTCTGTTCGGCCGCTTCGTAGTCGACGTCGTAAAGCGATACCGTCCCCGCGAGATCGTCACACTGGAGCACGTCGTTGATGAGCGTGTGCGCCCACCCGCGACTGCCGCCACCGATATAGCCGATCTGTACCGACGACTGCGACTGTGACGACGCGCTCTCCTCGAGTCGGTGCATACCAACTGTACGGAGATCGTAATATAAAGTAGTTGTGTCGTCTGCCGTCCGATACCGACGGCGTGAGCGTATCGCTCCCCTCGACATCTCTCCCTCCATGGTAACATCTACCACGCTCTGTTCGGCGTTACCGGACGGCCTCCGAACTCGACGTTCCGCGCCTGTACCGTCCAAATTCGGCTCGAAGATCGGATTCGGACTGAGTCGCTGAAATAATTTACGAAGGTACGTCTGTAACACACGGCCCGCGGACGGTCGACCGTACTGGTCCCCTGTTCGGTCCTGGCGGACGCTCTCCTGAAAGAGACCGGAAAAACGATCGAGGTGTGTCCTCGAGCGCCTCCTATCGCCGGTCTATCTCGGTCCAAACGTCATTTCCGGTGCTATCGGATATATGGTCGGGGTACCCTACTCAAGCGGTCGGACCATTGCAGAAACGAGACGCCGTCGACGGGTTCGGCACAAAGGCGACGTGTCACTCTCGAGGCTGCACCGAGAGGCCGTCGATCGCGTCGGTATCGGCGATCGCAAGATCGAACGGACTGATTTCCGGGCCGCCAAGTTGCCACGACAGATCCCCGTCGATCGTCGCCGCGACTGGATCGCTCCGGAAGTTCATCACCCAGGTGTAGCCGTCGCGCGACGCGACGCGGACACCGTCGGGGAGTACGTCCGTACGGCGAACGCCGGCGCGGCCGAGGAGCGACCCGACGAGATCGTTCGCGAGGTCGGTCTCCGGCCAGACGCCACAGTAAACGACGTGTCCCTCGCCGACCGCGTTTCGAACGGCCGCCGTCCGTCCGCTTGCGATATCGTCGCCTGCGTACTCGAGGAGCGGGACGGCCACGTCGACCTTGAGCCACTCGGCCCACGTCCGGAATGCGTAGTCCGTGTCCGTCTCGTCGGGCCGGACGACGGTCGGCTCGAATCGTGCAGGGAGCGTCTCGTGCTGGTCGACGCTCGCGCCGACGAGGTCCGACAGCGGACCGGGCTGGAGTTCTGGCCGGAGGTTGTTGTATTCGTCTTTTACGCCCGTCCGCGGGCCGAGCAGCAGTTCGCCCCCGGATTCGACGTACGCGGTCAGGTGGTCGGCCAGCGAGTCGGTCGCCAGGTGGAGCGTCGGCGCGACGACGGCGTCGTACGACTCGAGGTCACTCTCGGGGTGGACGATATCGACCTGTACGCCGTGGGCCCGCAGCGACGCGTAGAACGACTGCAACAGCTGCCAGTAGTCGAAGTCAGGTGCGTGGAGCTGTTCGCCGAGCGCCCACGCGTTCTCGTAGTCGTGTAACAGGGCGACGGGCGCGTCGACGTGGTCGAGGTCGAATAGTTCCTCGGCGGCCCGCATCGCGTCATCGTAGCCCCGGTCCGCCGTCCCGTCCTGCTTGCGGAGGCCGGCGTGGTACTGCTCTTGGCCCTCGAGGCAGCGCCGCCAGCGGAAGTAGACGACGGCGTCGGCACCGTGGGCGGTTGCGTGGTGGGCCCAGAGGCGCATCGCCCCCTCTGCGGGCTGGGCAGAGTGGGGCGGCCAGTTAACGTCGCCCGGCTGCTGTTCCATCACCCAGAACGGTCGGTCGAGCACACTCCGGTAAAGGTCGTGGTTGAACGAGAGCAGGTCGGGATTCCCCGCGCGGAGTTCGTCGGTCGTCGCCTCGCCGCTGCCCTGCTGGACGTGGCCCGTCGGGTACGAGTCCCACGCGATCAGATCGAGGTCCGCGTCGAACTCGTAGGTGTCCACCGACTCGAACAAGTGCATGAAGTTGTGCGTGACGAACCACTCCTCGTTCGCCTCGCGGAGGAGGTCCGCCTGCAGCCGATTGTACTCGACGACGCTGTCGCTGGCGAACCGGGCGAAATCGAGCAGCATCGACGGGTGATCCTGCGCGGGCGTCGGCCGCGGGAGGTCGACCTGTTCGAAGTCGTCGTACTGCTGACTCCAGAACGTCGTTCCCCACGCTTCGTTGAGTGCGTCGACGGTGCCGTATTCCTCGCGGACCCAGTCCCGGAACGCGGCGGCGCAGTCGTCACAGTAACAGCGCGTCGTGCCGTGACAGCCGTACTCGTTGTCGGTCTGCCAGCCGACAACGCGCGGATCGTCGGCGTAGCGGTCCGCCATCGCCCGGACGACGCGTTCAGTCTCCTCGCGGTAGGCCGTAGAGTTGAAGCAGTAGTGCCGTCGGCTTCCGACGTCTCTGACGGTCCCGTCGCGGTCCCGCTGGCGGATCTCGGGCCGTTCCGCGACGAGCCACCGCGGTGGCGACGCCGTCGGCGTACACAGGACGGCCTCCATTCCGTACTCGCCGACCAACTCGAGGATCTCGTCGAGCCACTCGAAGTCGAACGCGCCGCGTTCGGGCTCAAGCACCCCCCACGAGAATTCGGCCATCCGGACGTATTCGATCCCGGCATCGGCCATCTGCCGGATATCCGTCTCCCACTGGTCACGCGGCCAATGCTCCGGAAAGTAGCACACTCCGATTGACATAGGTCAACGTTCGCACCGACCGTTGTAAACGTTGGCATGCAAGGGGGTGGTGGCTCGAGGAACGCTCCGCTGTGCTCGCCCGACGATTCAGCGGCCGACTAGTAGACCGCAACACCACCGTAAGGTTGACCCACGTTCGACAGCGCTCCCCGCGTCTCCGTGCTGGAACTGCTGAGACGGAGACCGGCGAGCCGGAACTACGACTCGAGCCATCGTGTTCCGGTAAACGAGATGGTAAACAGCGCTATAACGACCTTCGGCGAACTGACCGCTCAGTCGCTCTTTGCCGAGACGAGTTCGATGTCGGGCGTTGGCGGCTCGTCCATCCCGTGTCCGAGGAAGTAACTCGGCCACGGCGGCTGATTGTAGCCGGCGTTCTGCCACGCGAGCGCGGTTCGATACTGCGGGTCGTGTAACAGCGTGTACAGTCGGTGATCGGTCTCATACGGCGTCGCGTACAGACGAAGCGCTTCGCTGTCGTCGGTCCGCCAGATCACCTCTTCGCGCCAGTCGCCGAGGATGTCGCCCGAGAAACACGGATTCCCCTTCGAGCCATTGTTCGACCGCGTGCCATCGAAGGACCGCAGGAGCTCCAACTCCTCGGTTTCGGGGTTCCACTTCTTGATCCAGCCGTGACCGTACCCTCCCTCGTCGTAGCCGAGGAAGTCGTGGTCCAGCAGCTCTCGGTGCAGGTCGCCGGTCCACCAAATTCCGAAGTTCATCGAGTTGACGGAATTCTCATTGATCTGCTCGCCCTGAGCGGACCACAAGCCGATATCGTTGTCGGACAGGGGGATGCCTGCCCACGCTTCCGCACCGTCGTAGTTCGGATCGATGTCCGCGATCATGCCTCTGCCGATGTCGCCCTCCGCTTCGACGCCCCACAGTAACTCGCCCGTTCCGGCGTCGCGGAACGTCGCACCGTACGGCCCCCACTCGTGGGGCATGAAGACCTCGAGCCCGTCCCGACTGGGATCGAAGTTGCTCACGTGCAGGGCGTCGCCGTGGTTCCAGCCGGTCGAGTAGAGCCCGGTCCCGTCGTGATCGACGACCATCGCGCCGTAGACGATTTCGTCTTTCCCGTCGCCGTCGACGTCGGCGACGGAAAGCTGGTGGTTGCCCTGGGCCTCGTACTCCTCGTTGCCGTCGTCGCTGTCGAAGATCCAGCGGGTCTCGAGTTCGCCGTCCCGGAAGTCCCACGCGGCCAGCATCGACTTCGCGTAGTAGCCCCGCGTCATGAGGATGCTCGGTCGCTCACCGTCGAGGTAGGCGACGCCGGCGAGGAACCGATCGGCGCGATTGCCGTAGCAGTCGCCCCAGTCGCAGATATCTCCGCGTGCGGGCTCGAAGTCCTTCGTCGCGAGTTCCTCGCCCGTCTCGCCGTCAAAGACGGTCAGATACTCCGGCCCCTCGAGGATCCGGCCTGCGTCGTTCACGTAGTCGGCGTCCGGGTCACCGATGACCGTCCCGGACCCATCCGTGGCACCGTCGGACGTCCGCACGGCCACCTCGGCTTTCCCGTCCCCGTCGAAGTCGTAGACGACGAACGGCGTGTAGTGTGCGCCGGCGCGGATGTTCTGTCCGAGATTGATTCGCCAGAGGTGTTCGCCCTCCAGCGTGTACCCGTCTAACAGGACGTCGCTCGTCTGCCCTTCGTGGGCGTTGTCTTTCGCGTTCGACGGCGACCACTTCTGGACGATATCGAGCGTTCCGTCGCCGGTGAGATCGCCCACGCTCGCGTCGTTTGCGTGATACGTGACCGTCTCGCCGTTTTCGCCCTCGACCGACTCGGGCTTGTTCAGCGGAATTTCCTTGTATTGGTTATCCCATACCTCGACGGACTTGGACAGGCCCGGTTTGCGGTCGTCATCGTTTCCGTCGTGTCCTCTTCTGCCGTGTGGCCGTTCGTCGTGGTCTCTCTCGCCATCTCTCCATTCTCGTTCATCGTGTTCCCGTTCGCCGATCCGACCGAAGCCGACCGGACGAACCGCGTACGTCGACTCGGTCGTCCCGTCGGGGTCGAGGAAGTTCGTGCTCTCGGTGATCGGCTCATCGTTCACCCGCTCGCCGTCGCGGAACACGTGGAATCCCAGGTCGACAGGTTCGGTCCCGAGCAGTCGCCATCGGACGAGGACCCCGCCCTCTACCGGAACGGCTACGAGGCCGCGACCGAGCGACTCCATCTGTCGCGTCGACTCGTTCTCCTTGTTATCTGGTCCGGTTCCACAGCCGAACCAGCCGTTTCGGCCCGTGGCAGTTGCCACGCCGCTGGTCGCAACCACTGCCGTCCCGGCTGCTACTCCGCTTAGCAACTCGCGTCGATATCGTCGGTGTCGTGTCTCGTTCGTGTCCGTATTAGTCATTGTCTTTCACACCGCACCTTCTCCGTCCATATCGTGATATATAAACATTTTTGACTGTGAGACGGCTGCCATAAACGCCATCTACGTCGGTATCACCAGTGCCTTCGCCGACGGCACCGTCGGGATATCCATGCTACTCTCGGGCGAGTCAGCAGCCTGACTCGACTCACCGATGGCTGATGGGGACCGAGTCGATGGTCTCGAGCCTCGCGTACTAGCTGCTCAGACGCGCAGCGTCGGAGGCCGGTAGACAGTGACGCGACGATACGCGCCCTGTTCAGTCGTCGGCGGAGACGAGTTCGATATCGGGTTTCGGCGGGTCGTCCATCCCGTGGCCGATGAAGTAACTCGGCCACGGCGGCTGGTTATAGATCACGTTCTGCCAAGCGAGGGCCAGCCGATACTGCGGGTCGTGCAACAGCGTGTAGAGTCGGTGATCGGTCTCGTAGGGCGTCGCGTACAGGCGCAGCGCCTCGCTGTCTTCGGTCCGCCAGATCACCTCTTCGCGCCAGTCGCCCAGAATGTCCCCGGAGAAACACGGGTTGCCCTTCGAGCCATTGTTCGACCGCGTGCCGTCGAAGGTCTTCAGGCGCTCTAGTTCTTCGGTCTCGGGGTTCCACTTCTTGATCCAGCCGTGACCGTATCCTCCCTCGTCGTAGCCGAGGAAGTCGTGGTCCAGCAGCTCGCGGTGGAGGTCTCCCGTCCACCAGATCGCCGAATTGGTCGAACCGATTGGCGTCTCGCGAATCCGTTCACCGCTGGCGGTCCATGTACTGAGTCCGTCATCGGAGAGGGGTATCCCCGCCCACGCTTCCGCACCGTCGTAGTTCGGATCGATGTCCGCGATCATGCCTCTGCCGATGTCTTTCTCCCCGTCTCCCTTCCCCCACAGTAACTCGCCCGTTCCGGCGTCGCGGAACGTCGCGCCGTACGTCCCGTACTCGTGGGGCTGGAAGACCTCGAGTCCCTCCCGGTCCGGGACGAAGTCGCTTACGTGAAGGGCGTCGCCGTGGCCCCAGCCGGTCGAGTACAGGCCAGTGCCGTCGTGGTCGACGACCATCGCGCCGTAGACGATCTCGTCTTTCCCGTCGCCGTCGACATCAGCGATGGAGAGTTGGTGGTTGCCCTGACCCTCGTACGCTTCGTTGCCGTCAGTGCTGTCGAAGATCCAGCGAATCTCGAGTTCGCCGTCGCGGAAGTCCCACGCGGCCAGCATCGTCTTTTCGTAGTAGCCACGACCCATGACGAGGCTCGGTTGCTCGCCGTCGAGGTAGGCTGGCGTCGGAAGGAAATGATTCACGCGGTGGCCGTAGCAGTCGCCCCAATCGCAGACGTCTCCGCGTGCGGGCTCGAAGTCCTCCGTCGCGAGGGCTTTGCCCGTCTCGCCGTCGAAGACGGTCAGATACTCCGGCCCCTCGAGGATCCGTCCGTCCTCGGTTGAGTGGTCAGCGTCAGGATCACCGATGACCGTTCCAGTTCCGTCCGTAGTGCCGTCGGACGTCCGCATCATCACTTCCGCCGTTCCGTCGCCGTCGAAGTCGTAGACGGCGAACGACGTGTACGCTGGGCCAGCCTGAATGTTCTGCCCAAGATTGATTCGCCAGAGGTGCTCGCCTGCTATCGTATATCCATCGAGCAGGACGTCGCTCGTATATCCGTCGAGCGGGTTCACCTTCGAATCCGACGGGGTCCACTTCTGGACGATGTCGAGCGTTCCGTCGCCGGTGAGGTCGCCTACGCTCGCGTCGTTTGCGTGATACGTGACCGTCTCGCCGTTCGCACCCTCGACCGGCTCGGGCTTATTCAGTGGGATTTCCTTGTATTGATTGTCCCATACCTCGACGGACTTGGACAGGCCCGGTTTGTGGTCGTCATCGTTTCCGTCGTGTTCCCTTCTGCCGTGGGTCCATTCGTCGTGGTCTCTCTCGCCATCTCGCCGTTCCTGTTCGTCGTATTCTCTATCGTGACGGTCTCTCTCCCAGTCTCTCCAGTTTCGTTCGTCATGTTCCCTTCCGTCGACCCGACCGAGACCGACTGGACGAACCGCGTACGTCGATTCGGTCGTCCCGTCGGTGTCGAGGAAGTTCGTGCTCTCAGTGATCGGCTCGTCGTTCACTCGTTCACCGTCGCGGAACACATGGAACCCTAGATCGATCGGTTCGGTCCCGAGCAGTCGCCATCGGATGAGGACTCCGTCTTCTACCGGAACGGCCACGAGGCCTCGGTCGAGCGCCTCCATCTGACGCGGCGATCCAGCCCCGTCGTTTCCGACGGCGGATCGGTCGTTTCGACTCGTGGCAGCCGCCGTCCCGCTGGTTGCGAACACCGCTGTTCCGGCCGCGATTCCGCTCAGCAGTTCGCGTCGATACCCTCGATACTCCGTAGTGTTGGCGTCTGAACTAGTCATCTTCTCTCATACTCCGGAACTCAATATATTATCTATTGATATAATTGTTTGGGTAATTCTACCGTAACTAAATGGTACCATGGCGGGACACGCCGTTCAGCCGGTATCGCTGGAAACGAGTTCGATGTCGGGTTTCGGCGGGTCGTCCATCCCGTGTCCGAGGAAGTAACTCGGCCACGGCGGCTGATTGTAGCCGGCGTTCTGCCACGCGAGCGCGGTTCGATACTGCGAGTCGTGCAACAGTGTGTGTAGTCGGTGATCGGTCTCATACGGCGTCGCGTACAGCCGCAGCGTCTCGCTGTCGTCGGTCCGCCAGATCACCTCTTCGCGCCAGTCGCCGAGGATGTCGCCCGAGAGACACGGCGTCCCCTTCGAGCCGTTGTTCGACCGCGTGCCATCGAAGGACCGTAGGAGCTCTAACTCCTCGGTTTCAGAGTTCCACTTCTTGATCCAGCCGTGACCGTATCCTCCCTCGTCGTAGCCGAGGAAGTCGTGGTCCAGCAGCTCTCGGTGCAGGTCGCCGGTCCACCAGATTCCGAAGTTGATCGAGTTGACGGAGTTCTCGCTGATCCGCTCGCCGCTGGCGGACCACGTGCCGAGTCCGCCATCGGACAGGGGGATACCCGCCCACGCCTCCGCACCGTCGTAGTTCGGATCGATGTCCGCGATCAGCCCTCTTCCGATGTCGCCTTCGCCTTCGACACCCCACAGTAACTCACCCGTGCCGGCGTCACGGAACGTCATGCCATACGGGCCCGACTCGTGTGGCTGGAAGACCTCGAGTCCGTCCCGACCGGGGTCGAAGTCGCCGACGTGGAGGGCGTCCCCGTGGTTCCAGCCGGTCGAGTAGAGCCCGGTCCCGTCGTGATCGATGACACAGGCGCCGTAAACGATCTCGTCCTTCCCGTCGCCGTCGACGTCAGCGGTGGTGAGCTGGTGATTCCCTTGGCCCTCGTACTCCTGATTGCCGTCGGTGCTATCGAAGATCCAGCGGATCTCGAGTTCGTCGTCGCGGAAGTCCCAGGCGGCCAGCATGGTCTTCTCGTAGTAGCCCCGCGTCATGAGGATGCTCGGGCGCTCACCGTCGAGGTAGGCGGCGCCAGCGAGGAATCGATCGACGCGATTTCCGTAGCAGTCGCCCCAGTCGCAGACGTCGCCGCGCGCGGGTTCGAAGTCTTCTGTCGCGAGTGCCTCGCCGGTCTCGCCGTCGAAGACGGTGAGGTACTCCGGCCCCTCGAGGACGAATCCGTCCTCGTTCGTGTAGTCGGCGTCCGGATCACCGATGACCGTTCCAGTCCCGTCCGTGGTGCCGTCGGACGTCCGCACGGCCAGTTCTGCCGTCCCGTCGCCGTCGAAGTCGTAGACGGCGAACGGCGTGTAGTGGGGTCCAGCCCGGATGTTCTGTCCGAGGTTGATCCGCCAGAGGTGCTCGCCCTCCATCGTGTAGCCGTCGAGCAGGACGTCGCTTCTATGACCCGGCAAGTTGTCCCCTGCGTCCGATGGAGTCCACTTCTGGACGATGTCGAGCGTGCCGTTCCCGGTGAGATCGCCGACGCTCGCGTCGTTGGCGTGGTACGTGATCGTCTCACCGTCCTCGCTCTCGACCGGATCGGGTTTGTTCAGCGGGATCTCCTTGTACTGATTGTCCCATACTTCGACGGACTTGGACATGCCTGGTTTGCGGTCGTCATCGTTGCCGTCGTATTCCCTTCTGTGGCGGCCCATCTCGCCATCTCGCCATTCCCATTCGTCGTATTCCCTATCGTGACGGTCTCTCTCCCAGTCACTCCATTCCCATTCATCGTGGTCCCGTTCGCCGATCCGACCGAACCCGACCGGGCGAACCGCGTACGTCGACTCGGTCGTCCCGTCGGGGTCGAGGAAGTTCGTGCTCTCGGTGATCGGCTTGTTGTTCACTCGCTCACCGTTGCGGAACACGTGGAATCCCAGGTCGATGGGTTCGGTCCCGAGCAGTCGCCATCGGACGAGGACTCCGTCTTCTACCGGAACGGCCACAAGGCCCCGGTCGAGTGACTCCATCCGACGCGTATACTCGTTCGGTTTGGTTTCATAGCCGGGCCGACGGGTCTGACCACCGGAAGTCGCTCCGCCGACACCGCTGGCCGCGATCATCGTCGTTCCGGCTGCGATCCCGCTTAGCAACTCGCGTCGATATCGTGGCTTACTCGCGTTTGGATCAGTCATTATCACTCATGCTCTAGCTTCTTAATTTAGTATCTAATATTAGAACGTTACGGCGAAAAGCGCTTTCTGCAATATTCCCGTACTCGAGTCATCGTCACCATTCGAGTGTATCCTCTCGTTCGGTTACCGCTCGATCATACCCGCGGTGGAACCGAATTGACTCGAGAGCGCTGTCCGACGCATTCGGCACTCGGTCCAACGTGATAGGCGTGTTGTAGTTTCACACAGTAACACTTGTGATGACCGAGCGAAAACGATGACAGCATGACAGAAGAAACCCTCGTCGGCGCGTTCTGCCGATTCCGGTATCAGTTCCGACTGCTGTTTATGGTCTCGGTGTTAGCGCTGATCGTCCTCGGTGCTGCGCTGCCGGTCATCGAGCGAGGAACAGGAACGTTCGTTATTACGATCGTTCAACTCGTGTCATTCGCCGTGATCGGTGCCCTCTCGTTCGCGATGATGGTCGTCTGTGCGCGACGCGCCGATTAACGGCGACCGCGCCGGACGATCGACGCTGCGCTCTCGTGGCTCGCTTCGATCGGACGAGCGCTCGCTGATCGATCGCTGATCACTGATCACTAGTCCAAATCTACATAAGGATCGATAATTATTGGCTACTTGTAGGCATATGAGAACTAATCGCACTCGGGTGAATAGACGGCAGTTTGTCGGCACGAGCGCCGGCACGGTCGCTGCGACACTCGCCGGTTGCCTCGGTGGTAGCAGTAACGCGACGGAATTCGTGACGGCACTTGCAGGCGGCCGCCAGCCGACGCAGGTCCACTTCAACCCCTGGAACGCGTCGAACTACGCACAGACCTACAGCATCTACTGGCTTCAGGGGACGGTCGTGACACACGCCGACGGGACCGTCTCGACCGACTTCTTCGAGAATCTCAGCGTCGACGGTCGGACGGTCACGCTCGAGTTTTCGGACGAGTGGAGCTTCTGGAACGGCAACGACATCACTGCCGAGGATTACCTCATCGAACAGGAGATCTGGCGCTACCAGGATCCCGAGGCCTCGCCGATCGAAGGTCACGAACTGGCCGACGATCACACCGTCAAGCGGATCTACAAGGACGAGATCTCGCCGACGATCGCGCGATCGGAAGCCGGCGCTGGGACGGCCGCACCCAAGTCGGTCTTCCGCGAGTACTACGAGCGCTACGAGGACGCGACCACGAAGAGCGAGCGGGAGGCCGTTACTGAAGACCTTCTCCAGCTGACGATCGACACCGAGGAATTCGTCGAAAAGGGATACGGGAGCTCGCTCTTCCGTATCGAGGACTTCAACTCCTCCGAGACGCTGGCGACCAAGTGGGAAGATCACCCGTGGTCCGACCGAACGGATGTCGAGCAGATCCGCGTACAGCCCACCGAGGGAACCCAGGTCAAACAACTCGAGAAAAGCGACGAGCTCGATACAACTCAGTATATCACCGAGGATCAGCGGTCGAACTATCCCGATAACATCGAGAACATCTACAAGCTGGACCATTACAGCTGCCGGAAGTACATCCTGAACTGGAACAACAAGCACCTCGCGAGGCGGCCGGTCCGGCGAGCGATTATCTCCGCGATCGACATTCCCTCGATCGTCGACGCCGCAAAGCAGACCGGGCTGATGGCGACGCCGACGCAGGTTCAGACGGGGATCCGGGCGTCCATCGAGGAGCAATATCTCGGTGCGGACTTCGTCGACAGCCTCATCAAGTACCCCGTCAAGGCCGACGAGGAGACGGCCGTCGAGTACATGCAGCAAGCCGGCTACTCCAGAGAGGACGGCGAGTGGATCGGACCCGACGGCGACGCGACCGACTTGACCGCCATCACGCAGGCGGGCGTCAGGAAGTCCCAGCCGATGAAAGTCTTCACTGACCACCTCTCCGAATTCGGCTTCAACGTGGAGATGGAGGCCGTCGGGCAAGACTACTACTCGCGGGTCCAGGAGTGGGAGTTCGACATCGCCTGGATGTGGCACGTCGCCCTGCCCTACTGGCACCCCGTGGCGTACTTCTCGAACGACTTCTACGGCCTCCTCGCCGGCGATATCACCAGCAATAGCGCTACTGGCCCGACCGGCGTGCCGTTCTCGCTCGAGATCCCCGGGGAAGTCGGCGCGACGGAGGTCGGAAACAACGGCGTCGAAATCAATCCGGCTCAGCTCATGGTCGACCTCGAGGGGGCGTCCTCCGAAGCGGAGACGAAGGAATTGACGCGAACGCTTGCTCAGTGGGTCAACTTCGATCTGCCCGTGATCATTCACTTGCAGGAAACCCGCGGCTTCGCCGGCGATGTCGAGAACTTCGACTTCCCGAGCGAGGACGAGTTCCGGATGGACCGCTCTAATCCGGGTCCGAACGCGCTGTTGAACGGTCGTATTTCGGTCAATTGAGGCCGTCTTGACGGGAATCGAACGCGAACGACGGAAGACGTCGCACAGACGAGTTCCGAGTTCGCCAGTATTCTAACTAGTCCAAACATACATAAGGGTAGATGGGTATGAAGGAACTGCAACCATATGAGACACAGTAACACTCGTATGAGTAGACGGGGGGTTGTCGGCGCGAGTGCCGGTACGGTCGCCGCCACGCTCGCTGGCTGCCTCGGCGGTGGCAGTAACGCAACGGAGTTCGCCACGGCGTTCGCGGGCGGTCGCCCGCCGACACAGGTCCATTTCAACCCCTGGAACGCGTCGAACTACGCACAGACCTACAGCATCTACTGGCTTCAAGAGACGCTTGCGCCGCATTCCGACGGATCCGTCTCGACCGAGTTTTTCGAGGAGCTCAGCGTCGACGGTCGGGAGGTCACGATCAAGCTCTCGGATCAGTGGAATTTCTGGAATGGCAACGACATCACCGCCGAAGACTACTTTATCGATGCGGAGATCTGGCGCTACCAGGACCCGGAGGCCTCGCCGATCGAAAGCCACGAACTGGTCGACGAGTACACGGTCAAGCGAATCTACAAGGAAGAAGTGTCACCGACGATCGCGAAATCGAACGCGGGCGGTGGGACGACCGCACCAAAATCGGTCTTCCGCGAGTATTATGAGCGCTACGAGGATGCAAGCGGAGAAAGCGGTCGACAGGCGGTGACCGAGGATCTCCTCCAGCTGACGATCGACACCAAGGAGTTCGTCGAAGAAGGATACGGGAGCTCGCTCTTCCGTATCGAGGACTTCAATTCCTCCGAGACGCTGGCGACCAAATGGGAGGACCATCCGTGGGCGGATGAAACGGATATCGAGCAGATTCGGGTTCTCCCGCACATCGAAGCGGGGACCCAGGTCGAGCAACTCGAGAAGAGCAACAAGCTCGATATGACCAAGTACATCGCCGAGAACCAGCAGTCGGCCTACCCCAATAACATCGAGAACATCTACAAACTGAGCCACTACAACTGCCAGAAATTCATCCTGAACTGGAACAACAAGCACCTCGCGAGGCGGCCGGTCCGGCGAGCGATCATCTCTGTGATCGATATTCCCGCGATCGTCAACGCCGCGGCGCAGACGGGAATGCTCGCGAGTCCGACACAGGTCCAGACGGGGATCCGAGAGACCATCGAAGAGCAGTACCTCGGTGCGGACTTCGTCGACAGCCTCATCGACTACCCCGTCGAAGCCGACGAGGAGACGGCCGCCGAGTACATGCAGCAAGCCGGCTACTCCAGAGAGGACGGCAGCTGGGTCGGCCCCGACGGCGACACGACTAACTTCACCGTCATCACGCAGTCCGACGTATCACAGTCCCAGCCGACGAAGGTCTTCACCGACCATCTCAGCGCGTTCGGGCTGAACGCGGAGATGGAGGCCATCGGGCAAGACTACTACTCGCAGATCCAGGAGTGGGAGTTCGACATTGCTTGGATGTGGCACGTCTCTCTCCCATACTGGCATCCCGTGGCGTACTTCTCGAACGACTTCTACGGCCTCCTCGCCGGCGACATCACCAGCAATAGCGACACTGGCCCGACCGGCGTGCCGTTCTCGCTCGAGATTCCAGAGGAAGTCGGCGCGACGGAGGTCGGAAACAACGGCGTCGAAATCAACCCGGCTCAGCTCATGGTCGACCTCGAGGGGGCGTCCTCAGAAGCGGAGACGAAGGAATTGACGCGGACACTCGCTCAGTGGGTCAACTTCGATCTGCCCGTGATCGTTCACCTGCAGGAAAACCGCGGCTTCGGTGGCGACGTCGAGAACTTCAACTTCCCGAGCAAGGACGAGTTCCGAATGGACCGTCCGAACCCCGGACCGTACGCGCTCCTTCGAGGACGCATTTCAACGAACTAACCCCGTCTCAATCACAGAACCCTACCCAACAGGATACAGGCCATGCAAGGGAACTACTTCGCGAAACGCGTCGGGCAAGCGC
Organism: Natrinema sp. 74; assembly: GCF_046097095.1. Taxonomy (NCBI): domain Archaea; kingdom Methanobacteriati; phylum Methanobacteriota; class Halobacteria; order Halobacteriales; family Natrialbaceae; genus Natrinema; species Natrinema sp. 74. The sequence continues at coordinate 508,464 of NZ_CP175699.1, read as the reverse complement.
TACTGACGTTTTTCGCGACGGTGACGCTGACGTTCGTATTGTACCAGTCGATGCCGGGTGGTCCCGCCGAGGCGCTTCGAAACCAGATCCTCTCCCAGCAGATGGGATCGTCGAACACGATCAGCCCGGAGCAAATCGAACAGCTAGTAGCGAACTATACAAATATCGAGAGCGACAAACCGATTTTTACCCAGTACATTCAGTATATGAGTAGCGTCTTCCTCGAACAGGATCTCGGCGAATCGCTCTACGAGAATACCTCCGTGACGACGCTCATCGCCGAACGGCTCCCGTGGTCGATGCTCATCAGCGTCTATGCGATGGTCATCGGATACACGGTGAGCATCGTGCTCGGGGCGGTGATGGCGTTCAAGGAGAAATCCCGGTTCGATTCGGTGTCGTCCGTCGTTGTGATCGGACTCAACTCCACGCCGTACTACGTCGCGGGCATTCTGTTCATCTTCTTCTTCGGCATTCGGAACAATTTCTTCCCCACGGGCGGACGGTACGGACTCGGAATCGACGTGGGATTCAACCTGGCATTTATGCAAAGTATCGCACACCACGCCGCGCTTCCGATACTGTCGATGAGCGTGCTCGGACTCGGCACGGCGCTGACGATGCGGGGCAATTCCATCCGCGTCCTCGGCGAGGATTACCTCCGCGTCGCGGAGCTACGCGGACTGCGTAACTCCCGCATCGCGACCCAGTACGTAGGACGGAACGCCATCCTGCCGATGTACACGCAGTTCATGATCGGTATCGCCGGCGTGCTCAGCAGTTCCGTCATCGTCGAGGAGATCTTCTCCTACCCGGGCGTGGGACTGTTGGTGTACGACGCTATTCAGGTACAGAACTACCCCGTACTCATGGGCTCGCTCATCGTCTTCACGTTCGTGACGATCGTCGCGATCCTGATCGCGGATCTGACGTACGGCTTCATCGACCCCCGAATCTCAGCCGGAGGCACCAATGAGTAACGAACAACTCGACGACGAACTCGAGACGCTGTTCGACGCGGACGTCGACCGAGAGCCGACGCCGCGATCCCAGCGGCTCAAACGACGGTTCGATCTATACGTCGCCGCCCCTGCCCGTGTGGCGATGACCGACTGGCGAGCCGTCATCGGGACGGCGATTATCACGATGTTCGTCCTGATGGGAACCGTCGGCGTCTGGCTCGTCGACAGACCGATAAGCGGGGACGCGCCCGTTCTCGTACCGCCGTTCCAGAACCCCAACTACATTCTCGGGACGGACACCTTCGGCCAGCCGATCGGGGCGCAACTCATCCACGCGACGCCGGACATGTTCCGGATGGTGTTCGCCGGGGCGGTCGTGAGTATCGGATTCGCGGCGCTGATCGGCGTCCTCTCCGGGTTCCTCCGGGGGTCGAAGATCGATACGATACTGATGTCGATCACCGACATCATCATTACGATCCCCGGACTCCCGCTGGTTATCGTCCTGATCGCGATCTTCCAGCCGAAGAGTCCGTACGTCATCGGCGTTTTGCTCGGACTCGACAACTGGCCCGGGCTGGCGAGGACGGTGCGTTCGCAAGTGCTCAGCATTCGGGAGGAGTCGTACGTCGAGGCCTCACAGATAATGGGCATCTCGACGCGGACGATCCTCCGCCGAGACGTCCTCGCCCAGCTGATGCCCTACATCACGGTGAACGCGGCGCTGGCCTCTCGACGCATCATCTTCGAGTCCGTCGGGCTATACTTCCTCGGGATCCTCCCGTTTACCACGTTCAACTGGGGCGTCATGATGAACATCGCCTACAAGGGGAACGCGCTGAGTAATCCGGACATGTACCACTTCCTCGCGTTCCCGTTGCTGACGATCTTCCTGATGTCGTTCGGGCTCGTGTTATTCTCCCAGGGGATGGACAGCGTGTTCAACGTCCGACTCAGGGCGCGACACTCGTCGACGATCGACGACGACGGAGGTCCCGAACCATGAATGGATCAACTGTCAGACAGAACGGTAGTACTATGCCGCTGTCTGCGATGTACTCCGACAAGACAACGCATGCGTAACACAGACACGATCGTGGAGGTCCGAGACCTCAACGTCACGTTCCAGATGAATCGTGGACAGTCACGCGTCGTCCGCGACGCCGATCTTGACGTCGCTCGCAACGAGACGCTCGGCATCATCGGCGAAAGCGGGAGCGGAAAGTCGATGCTCGCCTCGTCGTTTCTCAACGCCGTCGTCGAACCCGGCGTCTCGACCGGCGAGGTCACCTACTATCCGGAAGACGACGAGCCAGTCTCCGTGCTGGATCTCTCCGAGTCCGAACTGAACCGATTCCGCTGGGAGGAAATCGCGATGGTGTTTCAGGGGGCGATGAGCTCGTTCAATCCCGTCACGACGATTCGAACCCACTTCAGGGAAACCCTGCAGGACCACAACCGGAACATTCCCGCCGGGATGGATCGCGCACGCGAGCTCTTAAAGAGCGTGTACCTCGATCCGGATCGAGTCCTCGACTCGTACGCCCATGAACTCTCGGGCGGGATGAAACAGCGTGCACTCATCGCGCTCTCCCTGGTGCTCGAGCCGGACGTCCTCGTCCTCGACGAGCCGACGGCCGCGCTGGACCTCCTGATGCAGCGCTCGATCATCACGCTCTTGCGCCGGCTGCAAGACGAGTACGAGCTGACGCTCGTGTTCATCACGCACGACCTCCCGTTGTTGACCAAGCTCGCCGACCGCATCGCCGTGATGTACGCGTTCAACATCGTCGAAATCGGGACAACGGATGACGTGCTCTACGACGCGTCGCATCCGTATACGCGCGCACTCCTCGATACGACACCGGATCTGAACGTGCCGGTCGAGGACATGGATATCATCGAAGGGAGCACGCCGGATCCGGTCGACCACATTTCGGGTTGTTCGTACCATCCCCGGTGTCCGATGGCCGACGGGCGATGTCGAACCGACGACCCGCCGATGATGGACGTAAGCGACGCTCACGAGTCCGCGTGTTTCTACTACGACGAGGCCGGAGACGCGGTGCCGATCAGCGCCGCGCCTGATACCGGCTCGTCGAACGGGCGAAGCACCGCGACTGACGGGGGTGAGAACTGATGGCGTCGGATCCGATGCTCTCGATGGACAGCGTCTCCGTCAAGTTCACCAACGACGGTGGTGTGCTCGACCTCTTCGGCGACTCCGAGACGGTCCGTGCGGTCAGCGACGTCTCCCTCGAGCTCGACGAACAAGAAACACTCACGCTGATCGGTGAGAGCGGCTGTGGCAAGTCGACGCTCGGAAAGACGGCAATCGGTGCGCAGAAACCGACTAGCGGAACGGTCAGCTACCGCGGCCAGGATATCTGGGAGGCGCGAAATGATTCCGACAACGCCTCGATCCCGTTCGACGAGATCCGCCACTCCCTTCAGATCATCCACCAAGATCCCGGAAGCGCGCTCAACCCGAATCAGCGAATCCTCACCTCGCTGATGCTCCCGCTAAAGCGGTGGTATCCGAACCTCGGCCGCGAGGAGCGAGAGGACCGCATCCACACGCTGTTCGAACGCGTCGGCATGTCGCCGCCGGGCGATTACCTGAACCGGTACCCACACCAGTTGAGCGGCGGGGAAACCCAGCGCGCGGTCCTCGTTCGCGCGCTGTTGTTGAATCCCGATCTAATCCTGGCCGACGAGGCCATTTCGGCGCTGGACGTCTCCCTGCGCGTCGAGATGATGGATCTCATGCTCGAGTTACAGGACCTGTTCCAGACGTCGTATCTGTTCATCTCGCACGACCTCTCGAACGCCCGCTACATCGCCGAACGATCCAACGGACGGATCGCCGTGATGTATCTCGGCGAGATCGTCGAGATCGGAACCGTCGAGGAGATCGTCGAAAACCCGCAGCATCCGTACACGAAGGCGTTGCAGTGGGCGACCGCGAACCTCTACGAGGACGAGGACGACGAGGAGTTTCCCTTGCGGAAGATCGACGTTCCCGATCCGACGGACCTCCCCGCCGGCTGTCACTTCCACCCGCGTTGTCCGAACGCTCGCGAGGCGTGTACGCGGCAGCATCCGGGACGGATTCAGGCGAACGGCAACGAAGCGAACTACGCTCGGTGCTTCCGGGCGGACGATACCCACGAATACTGGAATAGCCCCGAGATAGCGGACGAGTCGCCGGTCGATTCACCGTGAGAGAGCGTTCACACGATACAGAGATGTCCGATATGACCGACACTACCGCGATGGAACCGTCCAGTGAATCGAACTCTAGACAGCGCCGCTCCGTGCGTCTCCCAGGCGGTCGGGGGCTCCACGTCTCGATCGCGCTCGCGAGCCTCCTCCTGTTCGCCGGGCTGTTCGTCTTCGACGGGCCGATGGCGGGTGTGGTCGGACTGTGGAGCCTGTCGCTCCTCGCCGCCGCCATCGTCGGATCCGTCGTCTACCGGATCTGGTATCACTACGGCCCGTAGCCGCCGGCTGCAGCGTCGCCAGCATCGATACTGCGAGGATAACGCTCTGCTGTGTACCCAGCGATCACTGGCCCCTCGTCGACACGGTCGGTGGTGCAAGTTTTGCACCACAGACGCGTAGCCGAATGAGGATCTGACAGGCCGGTTCGGCCGGGGGTTAGGAATAGGTCATGTTCACTTCGATGACGTTTGCGGTGCTCAGAACGGTCTTCGGAATGTCGGTGCTGAACGTCTCGTCGTTAAAGCGATTCGTCGGTCCGGAGACGCTGATCGCTCCAAGGGGATTCTCGTCGCTATCACAGATCGGCGCTGCGACACACCGCATTCCGGCGACCCGTTCTTCGTCGTCGATCGCGTATCCCGTATCGCGAATCTCCGCCAGTTGACTCTTCAGTTCGTCGGCGTCGGTGATCGTCTTCTCGGTCACGCGGGGGAGCCCATGGCGATCGATAACGTCGTCGACGGCCGCTTCGGACCGTTTTGAGAGAATCGCCTTCCCCAACGCGGTGGTGTGGAGGTGAACGCGCTTGCCGATGTGCGTATCGAGGTTCACGGCGTCTCGGCCTTTCGCCTTGTTGAGGAAGATTCCCTTCCCGTGCTCTTCGATCATGAGGTTCGCGTGCTCGCCGGTCTCCGCCGCCAACTTCTCGATTTCGGGGGACGCGATCTGATAGAGCTTCATCTGACTGCGAGCGAACCCGCCTAACTCGAGGAAGCGAGCGCCGACGTGGTATCGCCCGCTCTCGTTGACGAGATATTCGGCCTCGGTCAGCGTCTGCAGGTGGTCGTGGACCGTGCTCTTTGGCATCTCGAGTTCGTCCGCGAGTTCAGAGACGCCGGCCCCGTTGAGGTCGTGAAGCGTCTCGATGATTCGAAACGTCGTCGCAGCGGCCTGAACCGGTTGACGCGGTTTGTTCGACATACCCACCCACGCAACGAGGAGATATTTAATAGTTGTCCGGCCACGCCGGAAATCGCTGTCACGGCGCCCTCGCTCTCGGTCGAGCAAGGCGCAATGCCGACCGAATCGGGGACTCTGGCTGTCCGTCGAGACCGGCTCCGATAGCGCCGATATCGAAGGCGTCGACCCGACCGCCGTGTCGGATGGCTTCGATGTCGCCGGACAGACTCGTCCAGCGTGCTCGAGTGCGAGCGAACGTGATCCGGGATCGGCGATATTCGATACAGGGTCTCGTCCGTTACACGATGTGGGGGCAATGACAAGAGCCAACTTTCTGGCATCGGTTAGTCACGACCAAGCAATGGAGACACAGCTAGAGACGTTCGAGACGAACCTCAGAAGCGTTCGGACCGCCGTCACCCAGACGTCGCCGGCCGCGTTTCGGGACGCGCTCGCCGATGTCATCGATGAGCCCGCGATCGGTGCGCCGCTTCCCTTCGAGGCGATCACACTCGAGGGAACGGACGTCGTCCTCGAGCCGACGCCCGAGCAGCTCCGTGAGGCGGCCTGTGGCGTCACGGCCGCCACGCTCGGCGTCGCTGAGTACGGAACGGTCGTCCTCGAGTCGACGCCGGCGGGTGCCGAACTCGCCGGGCTCTTCCCCGATCGACACGTGATCGTCGTCCGCGAGCGAGACCTCGTCGACGACATGGCCACGGCATTCGAGCGGCTGGGCGAGCGGTTCCGAAACGGAGACGGCGACGCCGTCCTCGCGACCGGCCCGAGCGCGACCGCCGACATGGGGGAACTCGTCTACGGCGTGCACGGCCCACAAGAGACCCACGCGGTCATCGTGGAGGACGCGGAGGAATAATGGCGAGCGAGCGATCACGGAAGGCCGACCGGATCCGGCAGGTCATGGCCACGGAGGGCGACAGCGTCGAGCGCAACACCCGCGGGTTCAACGAGGGCCGGTACGAGTCCGTCGATCGGCTCGATGACTACGACGCGTACAAAGACCGGGCGCGGGCGATTAAAGAGGACGCGATCGAGCGCCTCCCCGAACTGATCGAGCAGGTGCGCGCAACGGTCGAGGACAACGGGGGAACCGTCTACGTCGCCGACGACGCCGCCGACGCGAATCGGTACGTCCGCGAACTCGCCCGCGAACGAAACGCCGAGACCGTCGTCAAGTCCAAGTCGATGACGACCGAGGAGATCGAACTTAACGATGCCCTCACGGCCGAGGGCTGTGCTGTCTGGGAGACCGACCTCGGCGAGTTCGTCCTACAGGTGGCCGACGAGGCACCGAGCCATCTCGTTGCACCGGCGATCCACCAGTCGCGCGAGGAGATCGCCGCCCTGTTTAACGAGTACTTTGACCCGGATACGGAACTCGAGACGGCCGAAGAGTTGACCGCGTTCGCACGGGAGTACCTCGGCGAGCGGATCGAGGACGCGGACATCGGCGTCACCGGCGCGAACTTCGTGACGGCGGACACGGGGACGATGGCGCTCGTCACGAGTGAGGGGAACGCTCGGAAGACCGTCGCCGTGCCTAACACGCACGTCGCGGTCGCGGGCGTCGAAAAGATCGTCCCGACGTTCGAGGACCTCCAGCCGTTCGTCGAACTGATCGCGCGCTCAGGGACGGGACAGGACATCACCGCCTACGTCTCGCTGTTCTCACCGCCGGTTTCGACGCCGCCGGTGGACTTCGACGACGACGGGCCGATCGCCGATGACTCGGCCGAGCGGGACTTTCACCTCGTCTTGCTGGACAACGGCCGGATGGACATGCGCGAGGACGACCAGTTGCGGGAGACGCTGTACTGCATCCGGTGTTCGGCCTGTGCGAACTCGTGTGCGAACTTTCGGTCCGTCGGGGGCCACGGCTTCGGCGGCGAGACCTACTCCGGCGGCATCGCGACCGGCTGGGAGGCCGGCGTCCACGGGCGGGAATCGACCGACGACTTCAACGACCTCTGTACCGGCTGCTCGCGCTGTGTCGAGCAGTGCCCGGTGAAAATCGACATTCCGTGGATCAACACGGTCGTCCGCGACCGGCGCAATCGCGGGGCCGAGGACGGCCGGTTCGACTTCCTTGTCGAGGGACTCACACCGGACGAAGAGCCGGCCGGAATGGACCTGCAGAAGCGCTTTTTCGGCAACTTTGCGACGCTGGCGAAACTCGGCTCCGCGACCGCGCCCGTGTCGAATTTGGCCGCAGATCTGCTCCCCTCCCGACTCCTCATGGAGCAAGTCCTCGGCGTCGATCGCCGCCGCAATCTGCCCACGTTCGAGCGCGAGACGTTCGTCGAGTGGTTCCGAAACCGCGACGTGCCCCGGCCCGTCGGCGCGGACTACCACGCCGTCGTCTACCCCGATCTCTACACGAACTACATTCGGACCGACCGCGGAAAGGCGGCCGTCCGCACGCTCGAGGCGCTGGGCGTCGCGGTCGAGGTCCCCGACGTCGCCGCCTCGGGCCGCGCGCCGCTCTCACAGGGGATGATCGCCACCGCCCAGGAGCACGCCGAGCGGGTCACGGCCGACCTCGAGCCCTACCTCGAGGCGGGATACGACGTCGTCGCCATCGAGCCAAGCGACCTCGCGATGGTCCGCGGCGGGTACGAGCGCCTCCTCGACGCGGAGCGCTACGAAGCGCTCGCCGAGCGCAGCTACGAGGTCTTCGAGTACGTCTACGGCCTGCTCGAGAACGGGGCTGATCCCGCGGCGCTGACACACGCCGAGAATGCCGACGGCGGCTCCGACGTCGCCTATCACTCCCACTGTCAGCAGCGCACGCTCGGACTCGAGTCGTACACGACGGCTGTCCTCGAGCGGCTGGGATACGACGTCTCCACCTCCGACGTCGAGTGTTGCGGAATGGCGGGGAGCTTCGGCTACAAGCGCGAGTACTACGAGCTGAGTATGGACGTTGGCGACCGACTGAGAGAGCAGTTCGAGACGCCAGCGGCCGCTGATCGAACGGTCGTAGCCAGTGGGACCTCGTGTCTCGAGCAACTGGACGGGCTGTTGGCCCGCCACCCGCGGCATCCGCTCTCGCTCATCGCTCCGAACGGGTCCGAGTAGTCTCCGAACGGGCTTAAGCGGTCCCCAGCCGACTCGAATCGTCTCCGGACGAGCCCGTCGATTGACCGAATTCGGTCCGATCGCACTCCGCCGAGAGAAAGATTCAATATCAAGGACAGGAATTTCGATACGATGCAATTCGTTCGCTTCGCGACCGACGGCGGCGTCCGCTGGGGCGTTTCCGTCGACGACCAGATCTACGCGCTGGACCGCTTCGGAGAACCGTCGCTCGAGGACCTCGCGACGCCCGGCTACCGCCGCCGCGTCCGTCGCGCCGTCGATACCGGCGAACTGCCGGCAATCGATGAGCCGGAGACGTATCTGGTACCGATTCCCTCGGTCGACCAGATCATCTGTATCGGCCTGAACTACTACGATCACGCCGAAGAGCAGGACGCGGAGATCCCCGATACCCCGCTGTTGTTCGCGAAATCGCCCTCGAGCGTCACCGGGCCGGACGCGCCGATCGTTCACCCCGAGGACGTCGAACAGGTCGACTACGAGGTCGAACTCGGCGTCGTCATCGGCCGAACCGCCTGCGAGGTCCCGGCCGACGAGGCCGAAGAGTACGTCGCCGGCTACACGGTCGTCAACGACGTTAGCGCGCGCGACGCGCAGTTCGAGGACGGCCAGTTCTTCCGCGGCAAGAGCTACGACACGTTCGCACCGATGGGGCCGGCTCTGACCGCACCCGACGCGATCGATGCCAATGACGCCGCCGTCGAACTCCGGGTCAACGGCGAGGTGAAACAGGAGTCTTCGACGGCAGAGTTCATCTTCGACGTCGGCGAGACGATCGAGTTCCTCAGCCACAGATTGACGCTGCAACCCGGCACCGTCATCGCGACCGGTACCCCAGGTGGCGTCGGCATCTTCCGAGACCCGCCGGAACTGCTCTCGCCCGGCGACACCGTCGAAGCCGAAATCGACGGGATCGGCACGCTCGAGAACCACGTCGTCGGCAAGTAGCGCTCAGATCCCGCACAGCTCCCGCATCGCCCGATCGGTGAGCCACTCCCGATCATTCTTCGAGAGGCAGTCGACGTGCTCGAGCCACCGCAGGCTCTCCGCGTAGGTCGCCTCGTCGCTGACGTTCGGAAAGTCCGAGCCCCAGATAACCCGCTCGCGGCCGAAGGTCTCGAGTAGCCAGCGGACGTGGTCGTGCATGTCGGCGTAGGGAAACCCCTCCGCGGAGCGGTGGACGACTTCGGAGATTTTCACCGCCACGTCGTACTCATCGCCGGCGAGGGGCTCGAGTGCGCCGAGCGCGTCTTCGGGCGGGACGTCAGGGCCGGCGTGACAGAAGTGATCGAGCGCGTAGGAGAGTTCGGGATAGGTCTCGACGAGGTCGCCCACCTGCTCGAGTTGGTCGACGTGGGCGAGTACCTGCACCAGCGCGTCGGTCTCGCGGGCGGCCGCCCAGAACGCGGTCTCGTCGACCGCCTCGCGCAGCCAGTCGACGGTGGGATCGAACGTCTCCCACATGCGGTCGGACGGACAAATCGCGCCGAGTCGGAAGCCGAGCACGCCGTCGACGGCCATCGCCTCGCGCAGCCGGTCGGCCGCGTCGTCGGCAAACGGATCGAGCATCACGATTCCTGAGAGCGCATCGTGCTCCGTAACACACCGGACGGTGTACCAGTTATCGGTCCACTCACAGATCGGGTAGCCGACGACGACCGCCTCGTCGATCCCGACCTCGTCCATGTCCGCGAGGAGCGTTTCCGCGGGGTAGACCGCGTCGACGGAAAACTCGTCGACGGTCTCCACTAACGGGCCGTTGACCCAGGGGTGGTCTCGGGTCGGTCGCGTCCATGCGTGTGTGTGAGTATCCATCACCATCGTGTGCGGAAAGCGACGTGTCGAGCGATACTAAACGTTGTGTCGAGGCGACGGTCCGCTCGAGCGGACCGTCACCGCGGGAACCGCGTTCGGTCGCTCGCGGTGTCGGCGTCGATTCACACGGTCGGGTGTCACGCTCGCCGCTCGGAGAAACGGGGTCTCAAGACGGATTTCGTCAAATCGTCCGGGTCAGCGGTCTGCAAACGAGAAGACCGGCTTGCAGGTCTCCGACTCGAGGAACGCCTCGAACGCGGCGGTCGGGTCGTCGACGCTGAACGAGCGGTCGATGATCACGTCAGCGTCAATCGCACCGGCTGCGAGGAGTCGAATGGCCTGTTCGAAGTTCCGCCAGGTCGAGCCGTAGGACGTGTTCACGTCGACCTCGCCGCGAACGACCGGCGTCATGAACACTTCGCTGGGAGAGCCGGGGAGGCCGACGACGACGATCTTCCCGCCTTTCCGAACGTGGTCGACGGCCATCTCGATGCCGCTCGAGTGGCCGGTCGTATCGAACACGGCGTCGAAGCCGACGCCGTCGGTTCGCTCGTCGACGACGTCGGAGAGGTCGGTCGCCTCAACATCGATCGTCTCGATCCCGAGTTCTTCGACCAGCGGCAGTCGATATCCCGTATCTTTGCCGAGTCCCGAGACGAGGACGGTGGCACCCATCGAGTCCGCGACGGCCGCAACGAGCACGCCGATCGGGCCGGGACCCTCGACGAGAACAGTATCGCCCGGCGTCACGGAGGATTGATCGAACACCGCCCGCGTCGCGATGCTGAGCGGTTCGGTGATGCTCGCGTGTCCAAGCGCCACGTCGTCGGGGATCAGGTGGAGATCACGCGGCCGGACCGTCGTGTACTCAGTGTAGGCACCGTCGTTGTGCATGCCCGTGATTTCGAAGTTCTGACAGACGTTCGGCTGGCCGTTCTTACACTGGAAACACGAGCCGCAGTCGTGGATTGGCTCCTCGACGACGTGGTCGCCGACCGCGAAGTCGGTGACGTCATCGCCGACGTCGACGACCTCGCCGGAGTACTCGTGGCCCATAGTTCGCGGGATCGGGATCCACTCGTAGCCGTCCTCGTACTTGTACGCGTGGGCGTCGCTACCACACAGCCCCGCCGAGTGAACGCGAACGAGTACCTCGTCGGCGTCAGGGACTGCCTGCTCGCGCTCGCGGATTTCGATGGCTCTGGGACCGGTATGTACTATGGCCTTCATGTAGGGTTACCTCGCTCTGGTCGAGCTAGCAATACGTGGGGGATTCACACGTATATAACTTTAGGTGGACACGGTTGATCGAAACGGCGACTTCCGGTTCACTGGCGAGAAGACTCGAGGTCGGCTGGGAATCGTCGGCTTTCGCGTTCGGTGCCGGCGGCCGCCGCGTTCGGAGTCCCCTCTTGAGAGCGGAGGAGAGGTATATCACGTGCCGAGAGCGTCGTGTCACTACAAACACTTATGTGGCTGTTGCACACACATCAGGATAGATTCATCGGAAGTGAACGTCAATCCATGGAGATAACGAACGTCAACGTCACGAAGGTCAGTACCGATTCCTGGGGCGAGTTCGTCGAATTCCCGCTCGTCACCGTCATGAGCAAGTTCGACGAGTACAATAACGCCGACGGCGACAACCCGCAGGCCCGTCGAGCGTGGATGGGGCCGGTCGGCGACGTCGTCGTCGAGGTCGAGACGGACGCGGGCATCACCGGTGTCGGCGTCGGCAACTGGGCGACGGGAGCGATCGAGACGATCGTCGACGAGACGCTCTCGAAACTCGTCGTCGGCGAGGATCCCCGCAAGCGCGAGCGGCTCTGGGACATGATGTACCGGGCGACGATCCCCTTCGGCCGGAAGGGTGCGGCCGTCGAGGCCATCAGCGCGGTCGACCTCGCGCTCTGGGATATCGCCGGCAAGGAAGCCGACAAGCCGGTGTACGAACTGCTGGGCGGTCCCGTCACCGACGAGATCCCCTGCTACGCGAGCAACCTCCACCCCGTCGACCACGAGACACTCGAGCGGGAGGCCCAGAACTACGCCGAGCAGGGCTTCGACGCGATGAAGCTGCGGTTTCGCTACGGACCCGAAGCGGGCCGCGAGGGGATGAAGGAAAATGAGAAGATCGTCGAGACGGTCCGCGACGCCGTCGGCGACGAGCTCGCGATCGCCGGTGACGCCTACATGGGCTGGGACGTCCGCTACGCGAAGAAGATGCTCAAGCGCCTCGAGCGCTACGACATGGAGTGGGTTGAGGAGCCGGTAATCCCGGACGACATCGATGGCTACGCGGAGGTCCGCGAGGCGTCGAACATCCCGATCTCCGGCGGCGAACACGAGTTTACCCGCTGGGGGCACAAGGAACTGCTCGAGCGCGAGGCAGTGGACATCCTCCAGCCCGATATCCACCGCTGTGGGGGGCTGACCGAACTTCAACGGATCGATGCCATGGCCAGCGCCCGCGACGTGCCGGTGATCCCCCATTCCGGGACGAACCCGACGCTGCACTTCATCGCCGCCTCGACGAACGCGCCGATGGCGGAGTACTTCCCGATCCCCGAGTGGTACGAGGAGCGCCAGGGCGAACAGGAATCGACCTACGCCGACGCCATCTACGCCGACCCGCCCCAGGCCACGGGCGGCACCGTTCCGCTCCCGGAGGGCGTCGGGCTGAGTTCGGCGATCAATCGCGAGGCCCTCGAGCACTACAGCGTGGAGTGAGCCATGAGCGATATCACGTTCGAGTACAACGTGCCGGTGTTTGCTGGCGCGCCGAAATCGGGAACGGATCCCACGCACCGCGATACGCCGTGTTACGAGCGACTCGACTGGGAGACGACGAAAGAGGGCGTTCTGACGGCCGAGGAACTGGGCTTCGACGCCGCGTGGGCGCCCGATCACGTCATGCTCGGGCGCGACCACGCCGAGTACGAGTGCTGGACGCTACTGTCCGCACTGGCGGGGCTTACCGACGATATCGATCTCGGCTCGCTCGTCCTCTGTAACGACTACCGCAACCCCGCGCTCGTCGCGAAGATGGCCGCGACGCTGGACGTCATCTCCGGCGGCCGACTCGAGCTCGGGCTCGGCGCCGGTTGGCACGAGTCCGAATACGAGGCCTACGGCTGGGAGTACCGTGATGGCTTCGACCGGCTGCTGCGCTTGGACGAGAGCATCCGCCTGATGAAGCGAATGTGGGACACCGACGTCGGCGAGGGAGCCTCCTTCGCCGGCGATCACTACGAGATCGACGGTGCTTACTGCGATCCCGGTCCCGTACAGGACCCCCACCCGCCGATTCTCGTCGGCGGGCAAGGCGAAGACGTGACGCTCAAACTCGTCGCGAAACACGCCGACGTCTGGAACACGGACGTCTTCAGCGGGACGGCGGAGACGATAGAGCACAAGATCGGCGTCATCGAGGATCACTGTGAGACGGTCGGCCGCGATCCCGACGAAATCGAGTACTCCTGGGATGGGCACGTCATCTGTACGCGCGATCCCGAGACGTACGAGCGCCTGCTCGACCTGATGATCCCGATTCAGTTCGAAGAGGAGTACGTCGATCGGGCCGACATCACGACCGAGGAGATCGCCAGCGACTACTTCCTCATGGGGACGCCCGAGGAGTGTGCCGAAGGGATCCAGCGGCGGATCGACGCCGGCGTCACGAAGTTCCAGTGCTGGTTCGTCGATTTCCCCGACACCAGCGGGATGGAACTGTTCGCCGACGACGTAATGGGACAGTTCCGGTAGCGACGGGTTGTACAGACGAGCGTCGCTCGAACGGTCCGGAGACAGGGGAACAGCTATGGGGCCTCCGCCCGACTCGGTTCCCGTATGGCACGCATTGCGTTCCATCTGGAACTCGCCGACGGACAGCGCGAGGCGTACCGCGAGGCCCACGAGAACGTCCCCGCGTGGCTCGAGGAGGTGTACCTCGAGTCCGACGCCGGACTCGAAACCTACAGCGTCTTCGAGTCAGACGGACACGTCTTCGGATTCATGGAACTCGACGATCCAAACGCGATTCGAGACGTGATGGAGACCAGCGACGCACAGGCCCGTTGGGACGAGACAATGGACGGTATCATCGTCGACGACGACTCCGAGCAGTGGCTGGACGAGGTGTATCGAATGCGCTGACGGACCAACGGTGTCCTCGTTGCGCAACTGAGTCGCTTCTGCCCTGTTGCTCCGCTCCGATCGCAAATCGGCGACCAGTAGCGGGGCGAGCGTGCGACCGATGGAGGAACTCTCGAACTCCGCATTATGACAGTCAGTGACACAATCGTCCGGCGTCACCGGATTGCACCAAAATTCGGCGCTTCGGTTCCGTTGCCGGCATGATTTCGGTAGTCGGATCGATCTCCCTCGAAATAGCGACAACTGTTTACACCTGTACCGTCGTAATGTTCGGGGCAGGAATAAGCTCCTCACTCGAGGTGCAGTTCCGGTTATATCGGACGGCTATCCTCGGCTGTCCATCGAGCCGTATTAGAACGCCTGTCGGTGTATCGCTACCAACCCGTCTACGCCCCGTTTCAACCCCGTTCGATGCTGACGGACGGTTCGACGCGACGTGCTCGAGGGGATCCGCAGTCGGTCGCCGCGTCTCGTTCGCCGCGTCCGTCTCATCGGGTCATCGTCTTCCAGTGTCGCCTCGAGATTTCGTGCTCAAGCGGTCGGCCTCGCTCGAACCGCTCGATGTCGTCGATGACGGACTCGGTTAGCGGTCCACGGATCTGAGAGCCGCCGACGTGGGGGGTGAGCAAGACGTTGTCGAGCGTTCGGAGTTCGTGGTCGGCGGGGAGCGGTTCCTGATGATAGACGTCAAAGACGCCGGCGAGTCGACCCGACCGCAGTTCCGCCATGAGCGCCGCTTCGTCGACGATCTCGGCGCGTGCGGTATTGACGAACAGCGCGCCGTCGGGGATCCGTGCCAGTCGATCCGCGTCCAGCATGCCGATCGTCTCGTCGGTCCGCGCCGCGTGGACGGAGACGACCGCCGCGTCCAATGCCGTCTCCAGATCCGTCAGCGTCGCAAACGGATACTTCGCAATCTCTTCCGGGTCCACATAGGGATCGTAGATACTGGCGGACACGTCGAACGAAGCCAGGTGGTCGAGCAGTTTTCGACCGATAGTTCCCAGTCCGACGAGGCCGACGTCCTTCCCGTAGAGGGACCGAATATCGACGTCGTCGGCGTCGAACTCACCCGCTTTCATCGACGCGTCGAGTTCCGGAACGGCGCGCAGTTTCGCGATGATCAAGCCAAGCGTGTGTTCCGCCGTGTACTCGGCCATCACATCGTTGGCGCTCACGACGCGGATTCCTGCGTCGTAGACCGCGTCGGTGACGAGCGTCCCGACGCTCCCGCCGGTGTGGGCGATCAGTTGCAGGTCGTCGGCCGCTTGGAGAACGTCGGCGGTGACCCGCGGACTGCCCCATCCCGTGACCAGTACGTCGACGCCGTCGATGCGCTCGCGGAGGGCGTCCTCTGAGAGGTCGTCGGTCGACGGGTTCCACGCAACCGAGCCCAGCGACTCGAGTCGGTGGCGGACCTCGTTCGGGAAGAAGTCGTCTCGGAGTTCCCCGTCCGGTAGCGTGACGAAAACGTTCATACCCCCTCATGATACGTCTGATACTATAAACGTCGGGATCTATTCCGGGAATCCAATATCGGACCTCGGCCTATAATCGGTCCGATCGCCGAGAAGCGCCGGGAGGTGCGCTCACAGCTGGTCGCGGACCCACCCGACGAACGCCGGAAAAGCGACCTCGGGCTCGGGAATCGACGGGTGCCAGCGTTTTTCGTGTTCGAAGACGAGCCAGCCGTCGTAGTCTCGCTCGTGGAGTGCCGCGACGACGTCTGCCATCGGCAAATCGCCGTCGCCGGGGACCGTGTACACGTAACCGTCGTCGGTCGCATCGCGGTGATCCGGGTCATGGACGGCGTCTTTCAGGTGCACGTACTCGATTCGGTCACCGAGCGCGTCGAGGGTCTCGCGCGGGGATTCGTCGGCGAGACGGAGGGTGTGGGCGGCGTCCCATACGATGCCGACGTCGTCCGTGGGCATCTCGTCGAGGAGTCGCTGGCAGTCGGCTGAGGCGGTCCAGGCGTCGTGCGTCTCGAGGACCCACTGAAAGTCCGCCGCGCCGTCGATCGCAAGAATCTCCCGCATGGTTTCGCCCCCAGCACGCGCGAGTTCGGCTCTCGAGTGCGCGTCGAGGTCGCCGCCGCCGAACACGCGGATCCGGTCGACGTCGAACGCGTCGCCGACTTCGATCAGCCTGCGTGCCTCCGCCACGCGGGCCGAACGGTCGCCGGGTTCGCAGAGACTGATACTCGAGCTAAGGGCGCTGACGGTTAGTCCAGCGGTTTCGACTCTCGACTGCGTTTCGTCGGCTCGGTCGGTGAACAGGGGATGGCGCGTGACGTCGATCTCATCGCGGTAGCCCCGAACGTCAACGCCGTCGTAGCCGGCCTCCCGGCCGACGGACAGTATTCGCTCGAGGTTCCAGTCAGGACAACCGAGCGTCGACAGTGCAAGGTTCACGTGTACCACAACTCGCCGCTCGCACGTAGAGTTTTATGAACCGGCACTGGGCGGTCGCGAGTCCGGTCTCTGCCGACCAGTCGTCGACCGATAGGGGACCGCGAGGCGGCGGTGCCTGCTCGACAGTGCTCATGGCCGACGGAGCCCCTGAGGTTTATCGGCATCCCGTCGGTCCTATTACGTATGCCGACGGCACACGACCACGACTATCCGCCGCGTGACTGGACGGTCGGCGGCCTCCGAGACGCTCTCGAGGGCACTGGGGAGGCGTTCACGCTCTCGACGTACGAAGACGAAGCGGCGTGGACGGCCCTCCGCACGGACGACCTAACCCGCGAGCCGGTCGAGGCATTGCTCGACTGCGCCGAAGCAGCCCGCGACGGCGACATCCCGTCGCTCACGGCCAGCCGGTATCTCGACTACGAGCGAACGGGTAATCGAACGCGCTACGAAGCCGTCGCACGCGAACGCCGGCGTCGCCTCTCCGCGCTCGTCGTCGCCGCGTGTGTCGAACGCCACGACGACTTCGATCCGATTCTGGACTACGCGTGGGCGCTCTGCGAGCAGACGACGTGGACATGGCCCGCACACCTCGAGGACGACTCCCACGAGGGCCTCCCGAGCGCGGTTCCGAGCGACGAGCAGACGGTCGCGCTCTTCACCGTCGGTGCGGCGCTCCTCCTCGCAGAGGTCGACGGAATTTGCGGCGACCGTCTCCATCCCTCGCTCCGCGAGCGCATCCGGTCCGAAGTCGACCGCCGCGTCTTCACCCCCTACGAGGAACGCGACGATCTCTGGTGGACGACGGCGACGAACAACTGGAACGCGGTCTGTAGCGCGGGTGTCGCGCTCGCCGCGCTCCACCTCATAGACGACGCCGGCCGGCAGGCGCGCATCGTCGAACGCGTCGCCGACAGCCTCGGCTCCTACCTCGACGGCTTCGGCCCCGACGGCGGGACGCCAGAAGGAGTCGGCTACTGGAATTACGGCATAGGTAGCTACGTCGCGCTCGCGGACGCCCTCGAGAGTGCGACCGACGGCTCGTACTCGCTGTGCTCACCCCCGAACCTCGAGCGTCTCGCTACGTACCCCCTCGCCGTCGAACTTAGCCCCGGCCGATTCGTCCCGTTCTCGGACTCGGACGAGGAGAGCGTCGTCGCGCCGCGTGCGGCCGCATGGCTCGGCCGCCGTCTGAACGACCGGGGACTGGCCGCTCGCGGACGGTGGGAGATGGCGCGCCGGACGGACGCGTTCGCCGGCCCGAACGTCACGTCGCTCCCCGAGATCGTCCGCGACCTCCACTGGGCGCGGACGGTGCCCGCGTCGTGGACGCGTGCCACCCCGCCGACCCGTCGATACTTCGAGGGCTGTGAGTGGTGGTTTACGCGGGCGAGCCCGGCCGACCCGGACGGGCTCGTCGTCGCCGCGAAAGCTGGCCATAACGGTGAGCCACACAACCACAACGACTGTGGCTCGTTCGTCGTTCACGCGAACGGCGAGTCGCTCCTCACCGATCCGGGACGTCCTGAATACGACCGGGACTACTTCGGCCCGACCCGCTACGAATACGTCGCCGCGCGCTCGCTCGGACACTCCGTTCCGTACGTCAACGGCGTCGAACAGGCGGCCGGCGAGGAGTTCGCCGCGACGGTGCTCGACCGACGCTCCTCGTCGACGGTTGACGCGTTCGAGATGGATATCGGAAATTGCTATCCCGAGGACGCCGGCGTCGAATCGCTCCACCGGACCGTAACGCTCGACCAAACCGACGGCGTCGTCTCCGTCGCCGACGACGTGACGTTCGTGACCGCGGACAACACGTATGCGTCTACGCTCGTCTCCGCGTTCCCGATTCGAAGCGAGGAGAGGAAACTCGTCGTCACTGGCGAACGCGGTCGCATGCGAGTGACGCCGGACGATCCGAATGCCGAACGCAACGTCGAGCGGCTCGCGGACGCTCTCGAGACGGCCGACGGGACACGTGACGTCTGGCGCGCCCGCATTACACAGACCGTCGATAGCCACATGACGTCGCTACGGCTACGGATAGAATCCGACAGCGAGACACCGATCTCGTAGGTTACTGCCTCGCTCGAACCTGAATTACTGACAATTTATATATTAAAATGCCATATTATTAAATATATGTCCGAAGTCAGTTTCCCCATACTGAATAGTTAGATTGGTGTAATGTTTGAATAATACTTCTTATTTTATGTTCACATGATCAGTAGAATCTGTTTGTCGGATTGTCTAATCAAGTTTGTCAGGCAGGAGAGCAAACTATTCTTTGGGCATAGATACAGATGAACAAGCAACTAACTTGAGAATGGTTACTACGAGTGAGGGGGTTCGTTTTCTGAGTAGTTTATTCCCGAAAACGACCGTCTCAGTGGTTGTTTAGAGGATATCAACGTAGGGTTTGTTGAAGAGAAGCGACACCGCGGCTGCTGATGAAGCTCAGTATTCAGCTCCATCTTGCTGGACTCTCACTTTCGAATACTGTTTCTATTCTTGGGATATTCGGTGCCAGTCGGACTCGGTCAACCGTCCATAATTGGGTTCACAAGGCCGATCTACAGCCCGAATCTGGTCGGTGTCTGGATTACGTTGCGGTTGACGAGACCGTGATCCGACGCAACGATGAGCAATATTGGCTGTATGCAGCCGTCGATCCCGAGACAAACGAGTTGCTCCATACAAGGCTTGCACCGACGACAACGAAGGGTCTTGCTTATTCTTTTCTGCGAGAACTCTCCGAGGAACACGGCATCTCCGACGCTGTGTTTCTCGTCGATGGATCGCACTCATTACAAGATGTATGTCAGCGCCACGGCTTCGATTTCAGAGACGAAAAACATGGAAATCGGAACGCTGTCGAACCTGTCTTTAGGGAGATAAAGCGCCGAACTCTCTGTTTCGAAAACTATTTTAGCAACGCCGAAGCAGAAACCGCCGACGACTGGATCAAATCGTTCAGCTTCGCATGGAATCAGCGTATCTGAACACTACCCTTTCCCCTTCGACGGTGCGAATTTCCCGACGCGAGCATATCACGTGTGCGGTCGCGGTCCGACCCGGCCGAGGCCATCGCGAGATATGGCTGCCGCTCGAGCGATCCGTTCGCGCCTATCGAACCGTCGGGCCGGCCGTCGAACCTCCGCTCCGGTAATCGCGTGGGTCCGGCTTCGGCCGCAGCCAGTCGTTTACGCATCGAACTGGGGCGGGGGAAAATTCCGTTGCGCACGGATTCTGACACGCGTTTCACGGTGTGAGATCCCACTCGCGGTTTGACCCACTTTTGCGGAACCGCGCGAATACGTCCCGTTTCGACCGAAATCGCTGACGCGTTATCGATTCGGTCTCCGATCCCAGAGATACGGGTACGGCCGATCCGATCCTCCTTCCCGTTCGCGAATTCCGTGCGTCGCAATGGCTCCGATTCTCACGGCTATCCGTCGGTACTTGTTCGATACATCTCCGTCCTATTTCGAACTCTGAAAGAGCGATATCCGTTTCGAGACCGCGTATCCGGAAACGCCCCGATCTTCATTTACAATAGTACTTGTGTAATAGATGGGCGACGGACATCGGTTGACGGTTGATTCCCGAGAATCGGTGGTCGCAGCGATAGCATCGGTAACCGGCATTCGGCCGCAATACTCGTCCGAGAACGAATCGCCGCTACGAGTAAGAGATCGTGAGTTCGAACTCCTTGACGGCCCCCTGAACCAGATCGGGAAGTTCCGAGTCAAATCGCTCCCCTCGTAAGCGATGTGACGGTCCGGCGATGACGAGGCTCCCGAGGAGGGTATCGTCGTCGGGATCGAACGCTGGTGCGGCGACGGCTTTCAGCCCGTTCACGTACTCTTCATGAGCGGTCGCATACCCGCGGTCGCGGATCTCCGTGAGTTCCGATCGGAGTTCCTCCCTATCCGTTATCGTGCTTTCCGTCCGCGCCAGCAGATTGTGTTCGTCCAGTAGCTCCTCACGTCGATCCGCCGGAAGATGTGCGAGAATCGCTTTACCCGACGCGGATTGGTGGAGATAGAGATTCTGTCCGACTCGAGCCTCGGACGGAACGCCTTCGGTCCCCATCTCACAGTAGAGAAATGTCCCGATTCCCTGATCCTCGACGAGGAAGCCGACGAATTCGCCGGTTTGATCCGCGACCTGTTGGACGATCGCCTTCGACTGCCGGTGGAACGAATAGCGCTCCCGCGCCGCCCCACCGAATCGGAGGAACTCTAATCCGAGGACGTATTCGGCGTCTTCCTTCGTGACGAACCGTTGGTCGCAAAGCGTCTTCAGATGGCGATGGACGGTGCTCTTCGATACACCGACTTCGTCGGCGAGCGTCGTCAACGTAGCTCTCTCGTGCGAATGGAGTGTCTCGAGTATTTCGAGTAGCGTTTCGTCCGATTTGATTGTACCGCCCGTCTGTGTTCCCATACCGCGTTCCACGGTGTGAATCCTCATAGTTGTTCCGTCTCATGCAACCGTCGAGAATAGTCCTTAGATCGTCGACTGCGCCTATCGATCTATTGCACAAGACGGAACGGACACTGATTAGATCGATGGTTCACTATCCGGACACTCGTACCCTTAAAAATCCCTCATATGAACGAGTCTCATCACACGAACAGTATATCTCTGCATAGTTATCTGGGAATGATATTTTCGTCCGAGGTCTGATCATTGCACGATAGTAAATGACATGGGTAGATCCTGAAGCGGAAAGCGGACTCGGCAGTCACACCCGAGGCCCCGAGAACAGAACGCGAGTGGATCGGATGAGAAGAGACCGAACTAGTTACGTCGACTCTGCGTCGGTGATGCGGTCCTTGAGAGCTTGCTTCTCTATCTTACCGACTTCCGTTCGCGGAAGCGACTCGAGGACCTCGAGGTACTCGGGCCGCTTGAAGACGGCGATACCGCGTTCCCCAAGGAACGACGAGACGTCCTCAAGCGAGAGTTCGTTCGCATCGTCCGTTAGTTCGACGAACGCGGCCGGCCGCTCGCCGAGTCGATCATCCGGTATTCCGATCACGGCGGCGTTCGTGATCTTCGGATGCTCGACGAGTTCGTCCTCCGCGCCGGGTGCATAGATGTTCTCCCCACCGCGGATGATGGTGTCCTTGATTCGGCCGTAGACCTCCAGATTACCGTCGTCGCGTCGGGCGAGCACGTCCTCAGTGAAGAACCAGCCATCGTCGGAGAAGTTCGCGGCGTTCTCCTCCTCGTTCCGGAAGTAGCCAGTGAAGTAGCCGGGACCGCGGACGGCGAGTTCACCCGCTCCTCCGGTAGGGACCTCCGTTTCGCGGTCGGTTTCCACGATGCGGACCTCGTCGGCCTCGAGGGCGATCGGGCGACCGACGGTGTTGGCCTGAATCTCGACGTCGTCTCCCGGACGAGTACAGATGAGCGGCCCCTCGGCCATGCCGAAGATGTTACAGAACCCGACGTTCCAGCGATCGACTGCCTCCTCGACGACCCTCGGTGGAACCTTCTGACCGCCGCTGACGAGCACCTCGAGCGAGCTCAGGTCGTACTGGTCGAGGTCGGGATGTTCGAGGATATCGATGATCTGAGTCGGCATAGGAAGCGTGTAGTTCCCGCCGACGCGTTCGATAAACGCCATGAGCGCGTCCGACTTGAGCTCCGGTTCGACGGCGACTGTCGCTCCCTCCCATAGGGCAGCGCCGACGATGCAATTGAGCGAGGCGTTGTGACCGATCGGGACGCTTGGGAAGGCGATCCAGTCGTCTTCGACGGCGGCCGCGTTGGCCATCCGTTCCCACTGGAAGATGTACTCATTGTGGGTACGCGGAATCGCTTTCGGCAATCCAGTTGTGCCGCCCGAGAGAAGCATGACGCCCGGTTTCGACGGATCGACGTCGGTCTCAGATACCTCGTCGCCATGCTCGTCGAGCCAGCGCTCGTCGCGCATATCGGCGAACGTGACACAATCGTCGACGGACGTCGTCTCATCGTCGCTAACGGCGATGAGATGTTCCAGAGGCTCGTGGGCGTCACGGACATCTTTCGCGAGTCCGACGAAGTCGAACCCGTCTGAATAGCGGTCGTAATCGACGACGTAGGCCCGTGCGTCGGTGAGTTCAACGACGTGATTTGCCTCGGCGCTTCGGTGACGAGGGAGTACCATCACCGGAATGACGCCGACGCGGGAACAGGCGACGAACGCTTCGAGGAATTCGGTACAGTTCGGGAGCTGGAGGACGATTCGCTCGTTCGGGCGCAGACCGAGTTCGCCGACGAGGTACGCCGCGATCCGGCGGGAGTTCACAGCGAGCTCCGCGTACGTGAGTTCCCGATGCGGGCCGACGAGAGCGGTATCGTCGGGGATTTCCTCCGCGTGTCGGTCGATTACGTCGTGAAACGTGATATTTCGCCAGTATCCTGAATCGATGTACGTCTGCTGTCGTTCGGCGTCGAACGGAACATACCCGTCTAACGACGCCGTATCGATAATCTCGCCTTCGACCATAGGTGCGGATCCACATACCGTACCGGTATTATTAAATCTATGTTCGGTCTCGGGCTCTGTCTTCGCGTTTCGGCGCCCTTAGTGTCGGAAGCACACTGCCCGTTATTCTCCGCGATATGTGTGATTTTTATAATTATCTTCAAGTACCCCCCGTCATATATTGTGGTGTGTGAAATGAGAACATGATGGGAGATAGCTTCTGGACTCCGAAGACTCCGGTACGAGCGGCACTGCTTGGCTCCGTACTGGCGATGGTTGTACTCCATCAGAGCGAACTGCTCGGCTTACTGAACGCGCAGACGTTGCTGTTCGGCTGGCTGCCGGTCCAGCTCGCGTACGACATCGCGTTCCTCCTCGTCGGCGTCGTCATCCTGTCGGTGATGTACGTCGTCGCGCCCGAACCGCCCGCAGATTACGATGCGAGACTCGAGCGAGAGGACGAACCGTCCGACCCCGTTACCCCCGCGGAGGGAGACGACTGATGCTGGCCGAATCGAACCTCCTCATCGTCGGCATCACTGCGGTCTACCTTCTGGTCGTCCTCGGTGTCGGTCAACTCGCGGCGCGGACGACCGGCACCTCTCGTGAGGACTACCTGATGGCGGATCGGTCGTTCAGTACGATCATTCTCCTAGCGGCGCTGTTCGCCACGAACATGACCGCGGTAGTGATGATCGGGGCACCGGGGCTGGCGTACAATGCCGGTGCGGGCGCGTTCGGATTTTTCGTCGTCCTGTTCGCGTTCCTCTTTCCGGTCTTCCTGATGACGGTCGGCTACCGGATCTGGATGGTCGGCAAGGAGTTCGGTCACATCACGCCCGCACAGATCATCAACCACCGGTGGGACGCAGAGTACCTCGGTGTGCTCGCCATGGGGATGTTCACCGTCTGGACCGTTCCGTATCTCCTCGTCGGCGTACAGGGTGGGGGGATCGTCTTCGAGGCACTGACGGACGGACTAGTCCCCTACTGGGCGGGCGCCGCGATCGTCCTCTTGGTGGTCGGCGGCTACGTCTATCAGGGCGGAATGCGCGGGACCGGCTGGACGAACGCGTTTCAGGGTGCCGTTTTCATCGCATTCCTGCTCGCGATGTTCGTCTGGATTCCGTTGCGGGTCGGCGGGTTCACCGAGGCGACGAACGCCGTCGCGCAGATTAATGACGGCGCGCTCCTAAACCGTGCCGGGATTCCCCCGTTCCAGCCGCGAGTTTGGTTCTCCCAGGGGCTGGTCGTCGCGTTCGGCGCCTTCATGTTCCCACACCTGATCATCCGCTATATGACCGCTAAGTCCGTGAAGAACCTCCAGCAGACTGCCGTCCTCTATCCCATCGCGGTCATCGTCGTCTGGGTGCCCGCCGTGATGCTCGGGTTCTGGGGGATCGCACAAATTCCGGACTTAGCGAACCCCGATTTCATCCTGCCAGCGCTGGTCGACGAGTTCCTCCCCGTCTGGGTCATCGGTTTCGCTCTGGCCGGAATCCTCGCTGCGCTCATGTCGAGCCTCGACGGCCAGGTGCTCACCCTCAGCACCTTCTTCACCGAGGACGTGCTCCGGCCGTTCTTCGACGTGGATGAGTCCAGGGAGATCCACTACACACGGTTCTTCCTGATCGCGATCTTCCTCGCGGCGTTCGCCGGCGCCATGCTCACCCGGGACTCGATCGTCAACACCGCGACGTTCGCGTTCTCCGGGTTCGCACTGATGTTCTTCCCGATCTGCTCGGCGTTCTACTGGCGTCGATCCAACAAGTATGCCGCTTACGCGGGCCTCGTCTGGGGATTCGTCGGCCTCTGGGCGTTCGAATTGGGACTGCTTCCGGAAAGCCTCACGTTCGGGTTCCTGCCGTTCGTGCCGCTCGCCGTCAGTCAACTCGTCTTGATGATCGTCGTCGCCTATTCGACGCCGAAACCGCCGGCCGACAAGGTATCGAAGTACGAGCAACTCTTTGAAAATGTCTGGTGAGCAGTCACAACAATGAAGGGAGTACGAGTCATCGTGGCAAACAGGAACGTACGTATGCGAGGAACCGTCCAGTACTGCGAGGGGAGACGACGTAGCAGACGTATCGAAGAAATCGCGTCAGGAGGACGTGAGATGGTCACGTCCTCGATCGCTGAGGAGGGGCGGTCCGACCGATGAACGTCGCGACTATCGGCGGCGGTCCCGGCGGACTATACGCGAGCCTCCTCCTCAAACGGAGCCACCCCGACTGGGACGTGACCGTCCATGAGCGGAACCCGCAGGGGGTCACGTACGGCTGGGGGATCGTGTTTCCGAACCGAACGCTCTCGAACCTCGCCGATGCCGATCCGCCGTCTCACGAGGCAATAACAGAGACGTTCGACCGCTGGGATCCGTTCGACATCGTCACCGACGACGACTACTTCCGGTGTGACGGAAATACGTTTGCGAGCATGATGCGGACCGATCTCCTCGCCGTCCTCGAGGAGCGCTGTCGCGACGTGGGCGTTGAACTGAAGTACAAGTCGGAGATAGCGGATCCCGCCGCTATCGCCGCCAAGGCCGATCTCTGTATCGCGGCCGACGGGATCCACAGTCACACGCGCGAGGTCTTCGCCGACGAGTTCGGCACGGAGATCACCCAGGGAAGCGCGCGGTTCTCCTGGTTCGGTACCGACGCGGAGTTCGAAGCGCTGACTCACATCTTCGTCGAGAACGAGGACGGTATCTGGTGCGCTCACACCTATCCCGGACCGACGAGCACGTTCATCGTCGACTGCGACGCCGAGACGTGGGAGCAATCCGGGATCGCCGAAATGACCGAAGACGAGTATCTCGCCTACCTCGAGGACGTGTTCGCTGACCAGTTGGATGGACACGCCCTTCAGTCCCAGCAGGACCGATGGCGGCGGTTCCAGACGGTCACGAACGAGAACTGGTCTCACGACAACGTCGTCCTCATCGGTGACGCCGCGCACACCGCCCACTACTCGATCGGCTCCGGAACGACCCTCGCGATGGAAGACGCAATCGGGCTGATGGAGGCCTTCGAGGACCACAACGAGACCGGTGCCGCGCTCTCGGCCTACGAATCGGCTCGGAAACCGTTCGTCGAGACCCTGCTATCGGCGGCCGAACGGAGTCGGATACACTTCGAGGAGATCGACCGATACTACGATCTCCCACCTCGACAGTTCGCACTCCATCATCTCACCCGGAGCGGCCGGCTCACGTACGGGAGCCTCCAGCGCCGTGACCAGACGTTCACGGACGCGTTCGACGAGTGGTTCGCCGAGCGGACACCGATCGACGCGGAGACGCGACCGCCGGCCCGCCAGCCGGTTCGACTCGCCGATACCGTCGTCTCGAACCGGTACGTCCGTGCCCTCGAACCCACATCGTCCGCCGACGAGGGGACGCCATCGGCTGCTCAACTGTCCGCGTTCACCGCGGCCGCAGACGAAAGGCCGGGGCTGCTGCTCACGGAACCGCTTGCTATCGCTCCCGAGGGGCGGACGGTGATTGGTTCTCCGGGACTCTACACCGAGGATCACGCCGCTACGTGGGCCGATGCCGTCGAAGCCGTGCCAGACGGAGTTACGGCCGGTGTCCATCTCACGCACGCCGGCGCGAGCGGTGGGCGAGATCCTCGCGTTTTCGATCACGGCGACCGTACCGAACGAGAGTCGACGTGGGCGCCGCGACTCAGTGACGACTATCCGATTCATCCGCAATCGTTCGACCCCACCAAACTGAGCGCGGCGGACCGGAACGCCGTCGTCGACGACTTCGTCGCAGCGGCGCGCCGGGCCGTCGACGCCGGCTTCGAGTACGTGCAGCTCCAAGCGGCCACCTCCTCAGTTCTGTCGCAGTCCCTAACGGCTTCGGACGTGCCGTTCGAGGACGGTGTCCAGTTCGTACAGACCGTCGTTACCGACGTTGCCGACGCGGTACCGGCTGGAATGCCGCTCGGGGTAACGGTTCCGGTCTCAGACGGCGACGAACGCGGGCTCTCGCTCGAGGAGGCGTTTGAGGCCGTTCGCGAGCTTTCGGCGGCGGGCTGTGACGTCGTGGCTCCGGTCGATACCACTACCAGCGAGCGTGGACTGGCTGCGAAAGGGCCGAGCAATTTCAGCGACGATATCAGAAACGAGGTCGGTGTCGGCACGTTGGCAACTGTCCCCACCGCATCCGCCGATAAGGTGAACACGCTCGTCGCGACTGGGCGTGCGGATCTCTGCGTGGTTCAGGGAGCACTGTCTCGTGACGACTGACCTCGATCCACTGTCGGGATGTGCGGAGAGCCCACACAGCCGTCGGCGTTCGTAAGTGCCCCGCTGAGCCCTGTCGCAGTGTTGACTGCGCAACGGGTGACTGATCGGGACGGACACCGTGGGAGGCTGCCCTCGAAGGAAAACCGGCACCGAGCATATGCGCATGGGGCCGACAACGGTCTGTTACTCACGGCCGTCTCCGTCCGAACCACGCGACTACGAACCGGACCGCTATCCCCGATCGCTGCCACGTTTTCCGGGGCCGCTGTCCGGCACGGGCGTTTGCGACCTGCTACGAGGTCTTGTGAGCATGCTGAACGACGCCGACGCGGCCACAGGGAACTCCCCGGAACTCGAGTTCGCCATCGTCCCTGCGGCTTCGCGTTCACGAGGAAGACCGTCTAGCAACTCGCGCGGTTCCCGAACGCCCACGTCTGTATAGAGGCGCTGGAGATTCTATTGCAGGAAACGCTGACTCCTTCGAGCAGCTCCTCGCGGAGACGTGACCTGCTCACGGGGTTCGCGTCCGTTTTGCTTGAGACCGCCTGCTGCTACGTAGCTACCGCCACACACCGATATTCCATCTGCTGTTTCTTCAGAGTGAACTTCTAGTGTTCATTCTGCATACCATAGGTAGACAACAATGCACAAATCTTTAGATGCGCGTTTCTAATTCACTAGCCATGGAAAAGGACGACAGCTCTGGACGATCGATCAAATCGAATAAGACACTGTTCTCTATCATCGAATCACTCAAGGAGAACGACAGCGCGGGCGTCACCGAACTCGCTAATCAGCTCGACCTCGCGAAGAGCACCGTCCATAAACACCTCGTGAGCCTCGAACGTAACCGCTACGTCGTCAACGAGAACGGTCGCTATCGACTCGGACTCCAGTTCTTCAACACCGGTGTCCACGTGCGAAATCGGTACGAGGTATATCACGCCGCGAAACACCGCATCGACGGGCTGGCCGAGGAGACCGACGAGGCGGCGTGGCTCATCATCCCGGAGAACGGCCTCGGAATGTTCGTCTACGGCGTCTCGCGCAACGAGTCGTTCTCGTTCGATTCGACGATCGGGACGTGGGTCTACCTCCACGCGAACTCCGCCGGCAAGGCGATCCTAGCCCATCTTTCCGACGAAGAGGTGCAGCAGATCATCGATCGTCACGGCCTTCCGGCTCAGACGGAGAACACCATCACGGAACCAGCGGAATTGTTCGACGAACTCGAGCGCACCCGCGATCGCGGCTACGCAATGAATTTTCAGGAGGATCTGCGGGGACTGCACGCAATTGCGACGCCGATCATCTGGGACGGGAGACCGATCGCTGCCGCCACGATCGCCGGCGCCGCAAACCGACTGACCGAAGAGCGAATCGAGGACGAGTTGTACGGGGCGCTCCTCGAGGCCGTTGACGACATCGAACTCCGTCTCGTCTACGGCTAGGAGACTCGCTGCTATCCGTCACGAACGCAGGCTGGTTTCTGGCGGCGTTTCCGATAGTTACGCGTTGATGACCGACGGTGTCGTGTATTCAGGCGTTTCAAGCGAATTACGATAGCGCGCCCAGAATTCCCCAGTGATGTGCGTAGCAAAACTATCAGGACCGATATCGACCGCGGAGACTATTACATTAGTACTAACGTAATGGTCGGACTTCGACTCCCGCCGGATCAGCTCTTCATCCATTATTGATAGACAGAGAATACTCTCTCAGAAGGTGTCTTAGCCAGTTCAGAATGGCTATTACGAAAGTAGTATGGTTGAAGATTGCATAATATAGTACTATTCTCGATATAATGAATGAAATTTAAACCAGTATTCGAATTGGCATCGATCACGACCGACGCAGATGTCTGATATAATCGGACGATTAGAGGGCAGTGATAGTCAGCTACTACTATGATCGATGCTACACTGCCGCTGTCCTCCGTTCTCTGAGCGTCGACGCACCGACCGGTTCCTAAATGGGAAATGGTACCGTCCCTCCGCTGGCATGAGAGACGTGGGCGTGCCAGTGTTCGTTGCGCCCGGCGAGCGTATTGAGAAGCGGTCCGTCGACGAGACGACCGTCTCACCTCCGTAGCACGGTTGATCGTTCGATCGGGAACCCGGCATGAACCTCGCCGACGATGGCAGCGTAGCCGGTCGGACGACGTAGTCGTCGAAGACGGCGTCGTCTTCGTTGAGGACGGAACGTGCCCGCTCGTTTCTTCGCAGCGCCACTCAGTAGACGCGGTAGACCGCCAGCTTCACGCCTCTCGGCTGCCGAATCCCTGAAGCGACGAAGACGTTCCGAGTAAGCCACTCGAGGTCGGGATCGGCGGTCTCGAACTCGGGTGTCGACTGGAAGTAGACCTCGTCGGGATCGACAGGGTCCCCGTCGCGGAGTCGCTCTTTCGTCTCCGGCGGCGCGGAGCGAATGCCGCGATTCTCGACGTAAACGCTGGAACCGTCGTCGGTCTCGAAGGCGTACTTCGCGACCAGTTCGGTCGGTCGATCGACGCGAAACAGTTGGTAGTCCGCGCCGGCGGAAATGACCCGCCCCTCAATGCGCCCCGAGACCGTGCCGCCGGTGATCGGAATGATCCGCCGTTGGCCGTCGCCGGTCTCGCCGATCTCGATCGGTTCCTCGACCTCGACTTCGAGGTCCATGACGTGTTCGAGGCTCGGCTCGGGAACGGTGTTGTCGCTCGAGTCGGTCTCTTTGACCATACTCCCGTCATCACTGTCAACCGTAATAAATGCTCCCGAGTGAGAGCCGCTTCGGTTCGCTCTAGGCGGTCGGCACCAGCAGTATGGTGGAAGAGAAACGAGTGAGAACGGCCAATTATCCTGTGCCCCGTCGACGACGAATTCAGTGCCGCGGTCGTGACGAGGGCCGACGAACTCATCGAAGTGTTTTCGAGCCGACGGCAAGAGTACGGACGCGGCGAATCTGCAACCGGTCGCCGAAGCGAGCAAGCAACTCGAGGAGCGGGCGTTACCGCTGAGGTCGCTTGGACCAGCGGTGACCCCGTTCGGAGCATGGGTAGTCAACGCGCTCGATCCTGGCGCACTCAACCTAATCGGCCGAAAGCGATTACCTTTGATCGCCTGCCTCGCCAATTCGCCCGCCGCAGACAATCGAGTCAGTTTTCTCGCCACTGGCGGCGATTAGTGCGCTGCCTGGTTATATTCCGCTATAACACAGTGGTTGTTACAATAGTATACGTTCCTATATATGACCGGTGTTTTTATGACCCATGGTACTATTTGTCGAGCTATGTTCGGTAGTCAGAGCTGGGAAGATGACGATAGCATTTCGGGGGAAGCAGTGAATCCAGAGCAGAAGTCGATCGACGATGCGAACCTCGTCGAGAAACGATTACGACCGACGCTCAAGTTCATCCTCGCGTTCGCGACCGGCGCGTTCGTCTTTCTCTTTCCGGTACAATATCAGGGACAGACCACGATTCCACTCGACATTCTGATGTCGTACATCACGAATCTGTCGTTGCTCGCCGTCGAGACATTCGCGCTGGCGGTCCTGTTCGCGGGTGGGATCCTGACGACGGTCGCGATGTTGCACTACCAAGGCGTCATCACGCTGGACGAACGCCAGCAAGCGCTGTTCCAGATCGATTACTGGCAGACGTCGAAGCCGTTCTGGGCGTTTCGCGTAATCGCGATCTTCCTCGGCGTACCGCTGTTCCTCGGGACCGGCCCCGACTGGTTAGTCGGTGGGGCCGTCTCGACGATCGCTTGGAACGCGCTTCTACTCACGGTCGTGCTCGTAATCCCGCTGGGCGGCATTTTCGTCAATCTGCTCGCCGAGCTCGGTGGACTTCAGTTCATCGGCACGCTGGCGCAGCCGATCATGCGGCCGCTGTTTAACCTGCCTGGCCGGTCGGCCCTCGACAGCGCAGCCTCGTGGCTCGGCTCGTTCAGCGTCGGCTACTACCTTACGCGAAACGTGTTCGATCGCGGCGGGTACAATAAGCGGGAAGTGTTCGTGATTTGTACCTGTTTCGCCACCGCGAACCTCGGGACCATCGGTGCGGTCGCCGCCGTCGTCGGCGTCCTCAAGATCTTCCCGGTCCTCATCCTGCTGTACCTGACCGCGACGCTCATCGTCGGTGCGATTCTCGTCCGCATTCCGCCCCTCTCGACGGTTCCCGAGGAGTACATCGCAGAGCCGGATCCGGAACCGCAGTTCACCGGTACCGTCACTGACTACGTCCGGTTCGCCTTCAGCGAGGGTGTCCGAACCGCCGAAGAGGGGAAATCGATCCCCCGCGCGGCGATCGAGGGCCTCGTCGATGGAACGAAACTCACCGCGATGATCCTCGGTACGGTCTTGACCATCGCGACGGCCGTACTCCTCCTCGAGGCGAACACGGACATCTTTTCCTACCTCGCGGCGCCGTTCGTTCCCCTGATGACGATTCTCGGCGTTCCGGACCCGAAAATCGCCGCCACGGCGATCATCGTCGCCGGTGCCGAGTACTTCGTCGGAACGACGCTCGTCGTCGAAGCGTCGTTGTTCACGAAGGTGTTCGTCATGGTCGTCACGAGCGCGCAGGCGATCTTCTTCGCCGCGACGGCACCGATGATGGTCGACATGTTCGACGACATCCCCATGCGCTTCCGTGATCTCACTCTCCTCTTGATTCTCCGAACCGCGCTGCTGATCCCCGTCACGGCCGCGCTGACCCACGGTGCCGTCGCCGTCGGCCTCATCTGAACGTCTCCAACCTCGACGCCGTTCGATCCCGTTCCGTTCTCCTCGATGACGCTGAACCGCAACGGGGCTCGAGCGAGGAGTCGCGATTGATCACCGTGAGGACGCGAGCGGTGGACCGGCCGGCTCCGGTATAGCCGGCGATATCGACGCTCGCACTCGCTGTCAACAGTCAACGTCGTCGATCGGACCCTCGAAGACTGATCCTTCCAGTCGTGGACCATTCTCGGGATTACACGCTCTACTCTTCCAAAGATATATGGGAGACAATAACAGAGATTTCTGTGATGACGATTGACACCGTGCAGCGAGTGGCAGTACTCGGAGCCGGAAGTATGGGACACGGTATCGCGGAGGTCGCCGCGATTGGCGGCTACGACGTCGCGATGCGCGATATCGAGGAGGACATCGTCCGCGAGGGATACGAGCAGATCGAGTGGAGCCTCGGCAAACTCGAGGAGAAAGGCCGGATCGACGAGTCCGCGGAGATGGTCCTCGAGCGGATCGAGACGACGACGGACATTGGCGAGGCCGTCTCGAACGCGGACTTGGTCATCGAGGCCGTCCCCGAACAGATGGAGATAAAGGAGGACACGTTCTCCGCGGTCGACGAACACGCCCCGGATCACGCGGTCCTGGCGTCGAACACGTCAAGTCTCTCGATTTCGGCGATCGCATCTGCGACCGGCCGACCGGAGCAGGTCGTCGGTCTCCACTTCTTCAACCCGCCGGTGAAGATGGACCTCGTCGAGGTCACCTACGGCGAGGCGACGACCGACGAGACGGCAGAGATCGCCTACGAGTGGGCCGAATCGGTCGATAAGACACCGATATACGTCCGCAAGGACGTCCATGGCTTCGTCGTCAACACCGTTCTTGTCCCGTTCATGGAGGAGGCGGCCTGGATGCTGTCGACCGACGAGACGACGGTGCAGGAGGCCGACGCCACGATGGTCTACGAGCGGGGCTACCCGATGGGGCCGTTCGAACTCAATGACTTCGGCGGGATCGACGTCGCATACCACTTCCGCGACGAGTCCGGCCAGCCCGTTCCCCCGGCCATCGCGGAGAAGGTCGAGGCCGAGGAGCTCGGCAAGAAGAGCGGCAAGGGCTTCTACGATTACGAGGACGGTGACGGCGTCGACTACGAACCCGAGGATTCGGGCGGCTACGACGCGCTTCGTACCGAGGCCGTGATGATCAATAAGGCCGCCTGGCTCGTCGGGAACGATGTCGCGACCCCCGAGGAGATCGATATCGGGCTCCGGCTGGGCGGTAGCTTCCCCGAGGGAATGTGTCGGCGCGGCGATCGCATCGGCCTCGATGTCGTCCTCGAGAAGCTCGAGTCCCTGTACGCGGAGTACGGCGAGGAGCGCTACGAGCCCACCGACCACCTCGTCGAACTCGTCGAGGAAGGCTGGACCGGCGAGGACGCCGGCAAGGGCTTCTACGACTACCGCATTGATCCGCCCTACCACTACATCAACTGGGAAATCGACGGCGACGGCGTCCTCGCGGTCGAGCTCGACCGCCAGGAGCGGATGAACTCGATGTCCGAGGACATGTTCGCGGAGATCGATCGGCTCCTGAACGACGTCGATGTCGACGAGGTCTCCTGCGTCGTCTTCGAGGGGGCCGGCGACCGCGCGTTCAGTTCGGGAGCCGACATCACCGGCTTCACGGCCGGCGAGCCGGCCGACATCATGGACGTCGACGAAATGTTCCAGACCGTCTACGAGTTCCCGCGGCCGACGGTCGCGAAGATTGACGGGTTCTGTCTGGGCGCGGGCATCGAGCTCGCGCTGGCGTGTGACATCCGCGTCGCGACCGAGGACTCGACGATCGGGACGCCCGAGACGAACCTCGGCGTGATCCCCGGCGGTGGCGCGACCCAGCGGCTCGTCCGCCTCGTCGGCGAGGGCCGGACGAAAGAAATGGTGCTCCGTGGGATGCAGTTCGACGCCGTACAGGCCGAGGAGTGGGGCATCATCAACCATGCCGTCTCCGACGACGAACTCGAGGAACTGGTTGGCGAGATCGTCGACGACCTCGTCTCGGGTCCGCCGGTCGCGCTGAAGGCGGCCAAGCAAGTGATCAACGACGGTCCCGAGGCCAGCCTCGAGGCGGCGCTGGCCATGGAGAAACAGGCGTTTGCGGTGCTGTCGACGACCGACGATATGTACGAGGGCGTGGCAGCGTTCAGACAGGACCGCGAACCGCAGTTCGAGGGTGAGTAACCGTGACCGCGACTCGCAACGTCGCGATCGTCGGTGGCGGACAAACGAACTGGGGCGAACGCGACGCGACGTGGAAGGATCTCGCTCAAGAGGGCGGAAAGGCGACGTTCGACGCTGTCCCCGACGTCGACCCCGAGGACGTCGAGGGGCTGTTCGTCGGCGCGGTCCAGCCGGAGCGGTTCGCGAACCAGACTCACGTCGCGCCGCTGGTCGCGGAACTGCTCGGCATCGAGGTCACCGAGATGACCGCGCGGACCGAACTGGCCTGTGCCAGCGGGCAGGCGGCGCTGCGCTACGCCTGGCTCGCGATCGCGGCCGGTCAGCTCGACACCGCGCTCGTGCTCGGCGTCGAGAAGATGAACCTCGGCCGAGAGTACATGCCCGAGATGCAGTCGTCGATGTCGAACGTGCTCGACCGTGAGTTTGACGGCGTCAACGGGCTCGCCGCGCCGCCGTTTTTCGCGTGGTATGCCCAGCGACACATGCACGAGCACGGGACAACCCGCGAACAGCTCTCGCTGGTCGCCGCGAAGAATAAGAGCAACGCCGCGAAGACCGACTTCGCCCAGTTCCGGTCAGCGATCGAGCCCGACGAGGTCACCGAGTCGCCCGAGATCGCGCCGCCGCTGCACCTCTACGACTGCAGCGGCATCACGGACGGCGCTTCGGGCGTCATCTTGATGAGCGAGGAGAAAGCCCGCGAGGTCACCAACACCGCGGCCTGGATCACCGGCAGCGGACAGTCGTCGATGGCGGGCAACTCGATCAATAACCTCCCGTCCTTTTCCGGCTGGCCGCAGGCCCGAAAGGCGTCGCAGAACGCCTACGAGCAGGCCGGCATCGATGACCCCCTCGAGGAGATCGACATCGCCGAGATCCACGACTGCTTCTCGATCAGCGAGATTATCGAGTACGAGGAACTCGGCTTTTGCGAGCGCGGCGAGGGCGGCCAATTTATCGAAGACGGCCGCAGTCGCCTCGACGGCGACGTCGCGGTCAACCCCCGCGGTGGCCTGCTGGGTTGTGGCCACCCGCTGGGCGCGACCGGCGTCTCGCAGGCGCTGGAAGTGACCCGGCAGTTCAAGGGCGAGGTATCGAGCGACAGACTGGTGGACGATCCGACGACCGGGCTGATCCACAACTTAAGTGGGAGCGGATCGGTCCACAGCGTGATGACGCTCGCGAGGGATCCACAATGACTGACACCACAGACCCCACGGACGGCGACGCCGAACGGGAGCGCGTCTCGGTCCCCTCGGAAGTCGAGCTGCCACGACTGCTCGACTTCTACGAGCTCCAGACCGAGGATCAGACGCAGATTCACGAGTTCTACGACAACCTGCGGGACGGGCGGCTGACGACGACGCAGTGTCGCAACTGCGACGAGGTCCACTTCCCGCCGCGAATCGTCTGCCCCGAGTGTACGGGCGACGACCTCGAGTACGTCGATCTCCCCCACAAGGGCGAGCTGTTCGCCTTCTCGGAGGTCCGCGGCGGCCTCCCGCTAGGACTGAGCGAGCACGACGTCCCATACGTGGTGGCCGTCGTCGACCTCGGTCCCATCAGGCTCTCTGGACGGGTTGACGGCGCCTCGTACGGCGACCTCGAGATCGGCGATCCGGTCTCGTTGAAGGTCGTCGAGATCGACGGACCGACCGACGAGGAACGCGTCTTCTATCGCTTCGAACCCGCGGACGGTGATGCGAAATGAGAGACTACGAACTCACGTTACGGGTCATGCTCGAACGGGCCACTGACCTGTTCGGCCATAAGGAGATCGTCTCGGAACTGCCCGACGGAACGACCCACCGGTACACGTACGAAGCGGCGTACGATCGGATCGCCCAGCTGGCCAACGCCTTGGACGAGCTCGGCGTCGACGCCGGCTCGCGCGTGTCAGTGATGGCGATCAACCACTATCGCCACTACGAGCTGTACTTCGGACCCTCCTGCAGCGGCCGGAGCATCCACATGACCAACCACATGCTCCCGGACGAACACCTCGTCGAGATCGTCAACGAGGCCGAGGACGAGGTCGTCTTCGTCGACCCCCAATTTGTCGAGACCGTCGAGAACGTCGCCGACGAACTCGAAACGGTAGAGCACTACGTCGTGCTGGACGACGAGGTGCCCGAGACGGACCTCGAGCCCGTCGTCGCCTACGAGGACCTCCTCGAGGGGCAGGACACCGACTACGACTGGCCGGACCTCGACGAGGAGCAGGAGGCGGGGATCTGTTACACCTCCGGAACGACCGGGCTCCCGAAGGGGGCCGCCTACTCCCACCGAGACCTCTACCTTCACACGCTCACACACGGCCACGTCGACGTTTTCGAGATCGGAGAGAACGACGCCGTAATGCCCGTCGTTCCAATGTACCACGTCAACGGCTGGGGGCTGCCCTACAGCGCGACGCTGTCCGGCTCGAAGCTGATCCTGCCGGGCCCCAAGACCGACGCCGAGGAGATCGCCGAACTCATCGATCGCGAGGACGTGACCATCACCGCCGCGGTGACGACGGTCTGGCTCGAGATGGCGGAGTTCTACGACGAGCGCGACGACGTCGAACTTGAGAGCCTCGACCGGGTCCTCATCGGCGGTACGTCGCCGCCGGAGTGGCTCATGGAGAAGTTCGACAAGGAGATCGACGCGCCGATCCACCAGGGGTACGGCATGACAGAGGCTGCCCCACACCTCGTCAACACGATGACGACGGCCGAGGTGGCCGATCTCCCCGAAAGCGAGCGCTACCAACAGCAGATGAAGCCCGGTCTCCCCGCCCCCGGCGTCCGGATTCGGCTGCGGGACATGAGCGGCGAGCCGGTCCCCCACGACGGGGAGTCGACTGGCGAGATTCAGGCGCGCTCGCCGTGGCTCATCGACGAATACTTTGACCGACCCGAGGAGACTGAGGCGTCGTTCACCGAGGACGGTTGGTTCAAGACCGGCGACGTCGGCGTAATCGACGAGTACGGCTATCTCGAGGTCGTCGACCGCCTTGATGACGTCATCAAAAGCGGCGGCGAGTGGATCTCGTCACTCGAACTCGAGAATGAGCTGATGGCCCACGACGCCGTCGAGGAGGCGACGGTAATCAACATGGAACACGAGAAGTGGGACGAGCGTCCGATCGCCTACGTCGTCCAGCGAAACGAAGTCACTGAGGACGAGCTGAAGGAACACCTGGTAGAGCGGTTCCCAAAGTGGTGGCTGCCGGACCGGATCATCTTCATCGAGTCGATCCCAAAGACGACGACCGGGAAGTTCGATAAGAAGGTGCTCCGCGACGAGTTCGAGTCAAAGTACGGGACGCTGCCAGTCGACGAATAACGCGACCGCCGAGCGCGCCGACCCTTTCGGTCGTCTTCGACCGATCTCGCCGCTGACGACGCCTCTCGAGCGGTTCGACCGCCGAACCGGGTATCAGTGCCGCAGGTTGCGACGGAGGAACCGTTCCATGTCCGTAAGGGAAGCGATCGGACCGTCTCTCACTCGTTCTTGCGGGGCGTCATCGGTGGGTTTGCAGTGCACCGTTCTCGCGGTCGCTTCGGCCGGCGGGGCATCGCTCAACGCCGAATAGACGTCTTCGGAACTATGCCCGAGGCCGTGGAGTTCGTAGAACGTGGTGTCGTGACAGCGCTCGCAAGCGCGCTCGAACAGCAACTCGCTCTGTCCGTGGCCGACGATGCGATCGTCGTTCCCGTGATAGAGGAGGAGCGGCGGATCGTCGGGGTCTACGTACTTGAGTGGACTGGCGTACCGGCCGGCTTCGGGATTCTCTCCGACGGTCTCCCCCACGAGAAGCGATTCTGGAGCCGTGGCGTGTTCGTACTCGTATGGGCTGTCCGGGTGGGCCGTTTCCCGCATCCGGTCGAGGGCCATGATGCCGTACCAGGAGACGGCGGCCTGGACGTCGCTCGAGTACTCGGCAGGGCCGTCGCCGTCGAACTCGTTGACCTCGTTCGTCACCCCGGCGAGGGCGGCGAGATGAGCACCCGCGGACGTCCCCCAGGTAGCGACGTTCTCTGCGTCGAGATCGTAGTCGTCAGCGTGAGCACGGAGCCACTGGATAGCGGTGTTGACGTCGCGAATCTGCGCGGGGAACGTCGCCTCCGTCGCGAACCGGTACTCGATGCTCGCGACGGCGAACCCTCGCCGCGCGAAGTGCTCGAACATCGGCACCTCTCCGGGATCTGCCTTGTCCCCATAGAGCCACTGCCCACCGTGAACGTAGACTACTACCGGGGCCAAACGCGGCGTCCGTCGATCGGGGAGATACAGGTCGAGTCGGAGTTCGCCGTCGCTGTGGTCTTCGTGATCGACGTCCGGCCGTTCGGCGTACGTGAGGTTCTCGTAACGTTCGATCTCCCTCGAGGGAGTAGCCGGTGTACCTGCTGCACTGCCGGTCGACAGTGCGATCGCCGACCCGGCGATACTGAGCCCACGAAGAACCGATCTTCGCGTCGTTCCGTTTCTCTTATCGTGATCAGTCATGCCGACGTAAGTGTGTGACAATGACACACCATATATGTCTTGGGCTGATAGTCAGATTTTGCTGCTAAACGGACCGACTATAGATCGCGACCGGTCTCGGCCGGATCGGATCGTCTTTTTGATCGCCGTGCCCGAACCGTGCTCGTGGTATCCATCAATAGTAGACATATCGCTCGCGGACGGCCGATTCGACGACGCGATCGTTCCAATCGTCGATAACGAAACGCTCTCGCCCTCGTACGGCGTGAATCGATTCGTCAGTGTCCGAACAGGTTCGAGAGCATTCGGGATGGGGTCTCGTCGTTCGACAGTGTGGGAATAAGTACCGTCTAATCCGTCTGGTCGTGTTGGACGTAGTTCGCTCGCCGATCTGGACGCCCGATCGGCCGAACGCGCGGCGTCAATTGATTACAGTTGTATGGATGTAATCTACCGGCGGTAGACGCGACCAGCCAGAGATTCGGCGGTGAGCGTCTACGATACGTAGACGGTACCGATGTCGACGGGTCCGTTTCTGATGAAACGAGACGTCTGACATCATCGGACGATTTATGGGCGTTGCCAGTGACCGTTCGACCATGACCGACGGCACACCGCCGATGAAATCGGTGCTCCGCGCGTTCGACGTGCTGGACGTTCTCTGGGAGGTCAACGGGGCCGGTCCCTCGGAGGTCGCAGCGCGGATGGACGTTCCCAAGAGCACGGCTCACGTCTACCTGCGGACGCTCGAGGAGACGGGCTACGTCGTCAACGAGGGCGGCGAGTACCGACTCAGTCACCGGTTTCTCACTACCGGATCGCGGATCAAACACCGGAGCAGCCTCTTTCGAGCGTCGGAGGCGAACCTCCGCGAGCTCGCGACGGAAACGGGCGAGCTCGTATCGGTCGTCGTCGAGGAAGCCGGCCGGTCGGTGGTCCTCCACGTGGAGGCGGGGAACCGCTCGCTCGAGCTCGGCATCTACTCGGGGATGGTCACGCCCCTGCACACCAACGCCACCGGGAAGGTGATCCTCGCGCATCTCCCCACTGACCGAACCGACGAGATAATCGACACCCACGGGCTCGAGCGACTGACCGACGAGACGATCACGGACGAGGAGACGCTGCGCGCCGAACTGGAGACCGTTCGGGAGCGCGGTTACGCGGTTGACTGGAATCAACAGGTCAAGGGGATGGGACTGATCGGCGCACCGATCGTCGTCGACGAACAACTGAAGGGGGCGGCCGGTGTGGTCTGTCCGACCGGTCGCATGAAAGACGAGACGTACCAGCGCGAGCTCCTGCAGAAACTGGAGGGGACGATCGACTCGATCACGATAAAGTACCGATACGGGACGTGACGGCCGAACGCCCGCCCGACGCGACAGCGTCGACTGCGGTGGAACGTTCGCTCTCGAGACGTTCGCTCTTGAGAAACGAGTTGTGAAAACGGGTTTGCCGCTCTCAGTGGCGAACACGACTGATTCATCTCTTTTACTACGTCGGAGATCCGTCAGAAAACGCGTTTCGAACCGTTCCGAACTCGGTTTCGCGAGAGCGAACGATTCTCGCTTGTCGCCGCAGATACCCGGTCCGATCGCGAGTTCCGGGCGTAACTCCCGCCCATAACGACATCACTCGAGGTGATCGTCGACCGGTATCGGTTATCGTTCGCTAGTAGCGAACGAGATCACGAAAAGCGGATCGCGAGGAACAACGCCAGACCGAACACGTACGTTGCGCCGATAAACAGGGCGACGAGCCGATCCGGGTCGGGGTCGCGCAGGCGACAGCCAAGTGCAGCGCCGACGGGGACGGCACCCGCCAACAGCGCGCTCCGCGGAAGCGGACCGAAGCGGCTTGAGACCGTCAGTGCGGCGACGCTGACGAGGACCAGCGCCCATGCCACCCGCAGGGCGCGGTCGGGGCCGAGGACGACTGGCAGCGTTCGCTTCCCAACCCGGCGATCGTGGCGGTAGTCAAGTCGGTCGAGCATGACGTTGATCGCGACGAGCAGGAGGAAGAGGACGAGACAGACGGTCAGCGCGAGAGCCGTGACCGTCCCCGTCTGCGTCGCGTAGCCGCCCGCCGTCGCGAGGACGATCCCGAGCGGATAGTCGACGCTCTCGGTAGCGGGGTTCGTATCGAGGACGGGCGCGTGGAGATAGCCCAGCACGAACAGCGGCGCGGTCAGGAGCACGCCGATCGATCCCGCGGCGAGCCAGAGCGCGACAAGACAGCCCGCAAACAGGCCCGCTGCGGCGATGATCGCGACGCGGATCTCGCTCGGCTTGAGGGGGTTCGTCTCGTCTTCGCCGCGGACGTAGTGGTCTACGTATCCGTCCTTCAGGTGCGCGACGTAGATAGCGAGACAGACCGCGGCCGCGTGGAGGACCGCGATCGGGATCTCGAGGTCCGTCGCGAGCAGCGCCCCGAACCCGGACATCGCCGCTCCCGGGAACAGGAAGATAGGCTGAACGTGGATCCAGAGCCCGCGAACGCTGCGTCCAACCCGCGTTCGGTTCGATGGCGACCGATCGT
Organism: Natrinema sp. 74; assembly: GCF_046097095.1. NCBI lineage: Archaea > Methanobacteriati > Methanobacteriota > Halobacteria > Halobacteriales > Natrialbaceae > Natrinema > Natrinema sp. 74. The sequence continues at coordinate 466,874 of NZ_CP175699.1, read as the reverse complement.
GCACGGCCGACCGTACTCGGTGCCACCATATCAATGTCCCCACAGCGTCATCACAGCGTTCTCAACTACTGAACCGATCGGACGACAGCTGAGAGCCGGCGCTGATGCGTGAGCTGGCACTGTGGGCGCTGATCAAGCACGTATTAGTATCCCCGTCAAACGACGGGGATTCCATAATCATTAATACCCTCGGTAGTGGTCGTCACACATATACCCCATATGGACTTCATCGAGACCTTCGACCGTACCGTTCGACGGCACTCGTCTGATACGGCGCTCGTGTCCGACGACGGACGGTCGCTGACCTACCAAGAGCTGGACGAGCGTGCCACCCGTCTCGCAAACGCGCTGAACGAGCGGGCGGCCGACCGCCGGGTGGCGACGCTGGCGATCAACGGCCCGATGGCAATCGAAGCGATGATTGCGAGCCAGAAACGCGGGATCGGAAACGTCCAGTTGCCGTTCCGCGACAGTCCCGGCGGGCTCGCCTCGATGCTCGAGCCCACCGACGCGGGAGTCCTCCTCTTCGACGATGCGAACGCCGAGAAGGCCCTCGAGGTCCTCGATCGCACGGACATCAAAGGCGGAATCCACGCCGGCGAGACGTCGATCGACCGCGAGGACGTCGAATCGTACGACGTCGCCCTCTCAGACGCGCCGCTCGAAGAGGTCGAGCCGCATCCGAACTACGAACACGGCGTCTTCTACACCAGCGGGACGACGAGTACGCCGAAAGCGGTACTGTTCGATCAGGAGAAACTCTGGCACGGTAGCACGCAAGTGGTCATGGAGATGAGCATCGAGGAGACGGACACGGCGCTGGTGACGACACCGTGGTATCACATGGTGACCTGCGATGCCTGGATCCTGCCTCACATTCAGGCCGGCGCGACGCTGGTCGTACAGTCGGATTTCGACCCCGACGAGACGCTCCGGCTCGTGGCGGACCACGACGTGACGGGGCTGCTGGCCGTTCCGACGCAACTGCACGCGCTGGCCGACCGTCAGGCCGAAGCCGAGTACGACATCGATTCCCTCTCGTACATCCGGACCGGCGGCTCGATCGTCACGGAATCGCTCGTCGAGAGGGCGTCCGAGCACCTGACCAAGGGCGTCTACAACACGTACGGACTGACCGAGGGCGGACCGAACCTGACGTTCGCTCATCCGTCGGTTCAGGACGAACACACAGGAACGATTGGCAAGGAATCGTTTACTTCGGAGGTCCGCGTCGTCGAGGCGGCCGACCCGGACGAGGATCCGGATCCGGAGGCGACGGTCGACCCCGGCGAGACGGGAGAGGTGATCGTCCGCGGACCCGGCACCTGCAACGGCTACATGGATCGACCGGAGGAGACCGAGTGGCTGCTCGTCGACGACGAGTGGCTCCGAACGGGCGACGTCGCCGAAGTCGACGAGGACGGCTTCCTCTACATTACCGGCCGCGTCGACAACATGTTCGTCTGCGGCGGCGAGAACATCTACCCCGAGGAGGTCGAGGAAGTCGTCGAGACCCACGAGGACGTCGACGAGGTCGTCGTCGTCGGCGTCGAGGACGAGCAGTGGGGCCACCGCGTCGCCTGCGTCGTTTGCTGTGGCTCGGCGGAGGTCACAAAAGACGATCTGGACAGCTTCTGCAAGGACCACGACCAGCTCCCGGACTTTAAGCGCCCCCGCGAGTACGTGCTGACGACGGAGGAGCTACCGCGGACCGACACCGGGACCGTTCAGCGCGAGACGGTCCACACCGAGTTCTTCGCCGAGTAGGCCGTCGCCGGCTTTCGTTGGGCGGTCGCCGCCGATCGTTGTCGAGGCAGTCGTCGCCGCGTGGGAGGGGATCGGACGGTATTTTTATCGTATCCTCTAAATACCGAGCTACCGATAGATACCGAACTGCTTCCGGGAGTGTACGATATCACGGTCCAGGACGACGGGGACGCCAGGTATCGGGCGTTCCTCGTCGACGCCGACGTGCCAACGCTCGTCGATACGGGGCTGCCGGACACGACGGACGCGCTGTTCGACGACAGGCTCGTCTTCCACGGCTCATCGGTTCGCTCGGACGCGTGGGACAAACTCGCGGAGGTCGTTGGGTTCGCCGGCAAACCGTAGCGGACCGACGTCGCGCCGCGAGATAAGGTGTGTTGCTCGTTTTCTCTCGCCATGGAAAACGCTTTCACCACCCCCGAACAACACCATCGGTATGTCGGTCACAAGTTTGTTCGATCCCAGCGGTATCGCGGTCGTCGGGGCCTCCGATACGCCGGGGAAGATCGGATACGAAGCGATGCGGAACGCGATCGAATTCGACGGGCCAGTGTATCCGGTTAATCCGTCGGCCTCGGGAGCCGTCTTCGACCGGGAGTTCGTCTCCTCGGTAGCCGAGATCGACGGCGACGTTGATCTGGCGCTGTGCTGCGTCCCGGCACACGTCGTACCGGACGTCATCGAGGAGTGCGGCGAGGCGGGCATCGGCGCCGCGATCGTCTTCGCCGGCGGCTTTTCCGAAGCGGGGCCTGAGGGGCAGGAACTGCAGGACCGCCTGATCGCGGCCGCCGAGGAGGGCGACATCGCCGTTCTCGGGCCGAACACCAGCGGCTTTCTGGAACCTTCGCGGGATCTGTACGCGACGTTCGCGAGCGATCTCGAGAGCATTCCCGCCGGGAACCTGGCGATCGTCGCCCAGAGCGGCGGGCTCGCCTACGCGGTCGCGTTCCAGGCCGAGAACGCCGGGGTCGGAATCTCCGCGATGGTCGGCCTTGGAAACCGGGCCACCGTCGGCTTCCGCGAGGCGATCGACTACTTCGACGGCGACGAGCGGACCGACGCGATTTTGCTCCACGTCGAGGGGACCGACCGGGGCCGCGAGCTACTCGAGACCTGCCGCGAGGCGGAGACGCCGGTCGTGGCCTACAACGTCGGCGAGCAGGACGTCGGCGACTTTGCGGAGTCGCACACGGGCGCGCTGACCGGCGAGTACGAACTGTACGAGGCCGGCTTCGCCCAGTACGGCGTCCCGACGGTACGCACCTCGTCCGAACTGCTGAACGCGGGCAAGGCGCTGGCCGACTGCCCGGAACCGGACGGGCCAAACGTCGGCGTCGTCACCGCGCAGGCCGGGCCCGGGATCGCGATCGCCGACCAACTCAAGGCGGCCGGCGCGACGCTTCCGTCGCTGACCGAGGAGACCCAGGCCGTTGTCGAGGAGATTCTTCCCGGAATCACGTTCTCGGCCAACCCGGTCGACACTGGTCGCCCGATGCCTGAGTTCGGCGAGGTCGTCGACGCCGTCGCCCGCGACGACAACGTCGACATCGTCCTCGTCTATGAACTGTACGAGGGCAGCGTCGGCTACCCGACCGACGCCCTCGAGGGGGTCGTCGACGAGGTCGACAAACCGATCGTCTTCGCCAGCGGCGGCCCCGAGGCGATCTTGGACGAGCAACTCACCGAACTCGAGGAGCTGCGGATTCCGACCTACCGGGTGCCCGAGCGGGCCGCCGACGCCGTCGGAGCGCTCGTCCGGTACGCAAAACGGAATCGGGATCCGGCTGCCGCCGTCGACGCAGCGGAGGTGAGCGCCGATGACTGAGCTGGCCGAGAGCGACGTCCTCGAGGCCGTTCGCGGGGAACAGCAGACCACGCTGACCGAGTCCGAGGCGAAGGAACTCCTCGACGAGGCTGGACTGGCCGTTCCGCGCGGCCGCACGGCTCGCTCGCCCGATGACGCTGTCGAGGCGGCCGACGAGATCGGCTATCCGGTCGTCGCGAAGGTCGCGTCACCGTCGGTCCAACACAAGAGCGAGTGGGGCAACGGCGTCGGCGTGAACGTGAACCTCGAGGGGCCGGACGCGGTCCGAGCGGCCGTGGCGGAGATCCTCGAGACCGCAGAGCGGGAGGCGATCGACGCCGCGGTTCTGGTCGAGGAGGCCGTCGACCTTGAGGCGGGATTGGAAGTGATTGTCGGCGGGACGCGAGACCCCTCGTTCGGGCCGACGGTCCTCGTCGGTCTCGGCGGGATCACCGTCGAGGTGTTGCAGGACACAAGCCACCGACTCGCGCCGATCTCGATGGCCGAAGCAGTGGAGATGACGCGCGAACTCGAGGCGTCGCCGCTGTTCGACGGCTACCGCGGGTCGCCGGCCGTCGACCGCGAGGCGGTCGCCGAGGCGATCGTCACCGTCGGCGACCTGCTGGACGAGCGCGAGGCGATCAGCGAGATCGAGGTCAATCCGCTGTTGGCCCGGTCGGACGACGCAGTGGCGCTCGACGCGCTCGTCTCGCTCGAGGACTGAAGTCGAGAGACTGTGTGGCGGAAAACCGAAGCGAGAGTCTCGACCGCAGCCGCGGTCGCTTTCCGTACTCGGTTCTGATTACTCGTCTTTCTGACTCTTCTGAACGTCGACGTCCTCGAAGGCAACGTCGCGTTCCGTGACGTCGACGGTCATCGCGCCGACGTTCTCGATTTCGGCATCGATGGTGTCGCCGCCGGAGATCGCGCTGACCCCTTCTGGTGTGCCGGTGGTGATGACGTCCCCAGCTTCGATGGTCGCGCCGATCGAAGCGTATTCGACGATGTCGGCGCAGCTGTAGATCATGCCGCCGGTGTTTTGCTGCTGCTCGGTCTCGCCGTTAAGCTGTAGTTCCATCTCAAGGTCGTGGGGGTCGTCGAACTCGTCGGCGGTCGTGACACAGGGGCCGATGATCGTGAACGTGTCGTAGGACTTGCGGTTCGAGCGGTCCTGATCGCCGCGAACGGAGACGTCGAGTAGGATCGTATAGCCTAACACGGCGTCCCAGACATCGTCGGCGTCGATGTCTTTGACGTCCTCGCCCATGACGAACGCCAGTTCGATCTCGTGGTCGACGCGGCGGTCGTTGAACGGCAGTTCGATGCCGTCTTCGGGACCGGCGACGCTCGAGGGGGCCTTGAGGAAATAGCCCTTGTCCTCGATGGTGAACCACTCCTCAGTGACGATGTCCTTGTCAGCGAGGGCTTCCTCGACGTGATTCTCGTAGTTCAGCGGTGCGGCGATGACCTTACCGGGGCGGCGTACCGGAGATTCGATGGTGACCTCCTCGCGGTCGTAGTCGGGCTCGTCGCCCTCGTACTCGCTTGCGTCGAGGTCCTTCCGGGCGTACTCCTTGATCGGGTCGTTCGTCTCGAGACCGAGGTCGTCGGTAACATCGACGATGCCGTCGTCGTCGGTGAGCAGTCCGAGCCGGTCGTCGTCGAATCTGACGAGTCGCATGGTAAATGCACTGCGAGCTGTCCACATAAATCATCCTTTCTCGGCTCGGCCAGCGGCGAGTTCGAACGGTCGATTACGGTCGGCCGGGATCCTCCACCACACTTATGGTATCGTTCGGCAAACATACGCACATGGCACAGCAAGAGCCAGAGGATCTCTTGGAGCTGAGTTCCAACACGCGGAGCCTGCTCGAGGACAACGACCTCCGCCCGCTCTGGGAAGTGGAAGACGACATGGGAAACCTCCTCGACGACCTGGAAGCGAACATCTGGAAGTGGGAGGACATCCAGGCTGCGATCGACGGCATCGAGGACGACGTCCCGATCGCCGACCTGCCGCCGGGCTTCCAGCGGCGAGTCGCGGTCCCGATCAACGCCCAGAACGCGATTTCGAACACGATCTACGTCGGCGTCCAGACGGTTTCGCCGGGCGAGACGGCGCCCGCCCACCGCCACGCCGCCAGCGCCCTTCGGTTCACGATCGACGGCCACGAGGACATGAAGACGGTCGTCGCCGGCGAAGAGTTCCCGATGGAGGACAACGACCTGGTCACGACGCCTCAGTGGGAGTGGCACGACCATGTCAACGACGGCGACGAGACGGCCGCGTGGCTCGACGTGCTCGACCTGCCGCTGTTCCTCGACACGCTGAACAACACCCACGTCTTCGAGAACCACGAACTCGAGCGCCAGCCGGTCACGAAGACCCAGGGCTACTGGGATTCCCAGTACGGGCGCGGCCGCCCCGACGGCAAGGAGTCGGACGGCTCCATCCCCGGCCCGTTCGAGGGGAACAAGGAGCCGACGCCACCGTACCGCTTCGGCTGGGACGAGATGGAAGAGGCGCTGCGCCAGCGGGCTGACAACGACGATCCGGACCCCCACGACGGCTACAGCCTCGCGTACGTCAACCCCGCCACAGGCGAACCGCCGCTGTTCCCGACGATGTCGTTCCGGGCCCAACTGCTCAACGACGGTCCGACAGACCCGCACTTCCACAACTCCGTCGAGGTCTATTTCGTCATCGAGGGCGAGGGCGCCACCCACGTCGGTGACGAGGCCCTCGAGTGGGGACAGTGGGACATCTTCGTCGTGCCGCCGGACGAGCCACATCACCACGAGCCCGACGACGAGGCGATCCTGCTGGGCATGACCGACGAGCCGATCCTGCGGTCGATGAACTTCTACGCTGAAGCGGCGATCGACGAGTAACGCGGTACCGATCCCGATCACGTTTTCGCGGACTCGGGGCGTCGCGACGCTGGTTTCACAGCTGTCGAATGGGTAATACTCTTATACGTGTCACCCTAGCATTCCCGTATGGCCGAGTTCGATAATCCCTACGTCGACGAGGACCCGTTCGTCCGAGCGCACTTCGACTGTCTGGATTGCGGCGGCAAGCTCTGGGAATACGCGATTCAGGGTCAGATGGTCTGCGAGGACTGTCGCGGCGTCTTCCGGTCGGAGGACGTGTTCGACGCTAGCGTCGAGCAGCCCGCGGACTGAATACTTCTCCGACGTGGATTGCGGTCGTCACCGCTCAGAGCCGCTCTTTCGCTTCCGACAGCGCGGCACTCAGAGGAACCGCTCCGTCCGCGTCACCTCGTAGCCGTCGGCGATCGACTCGAACGCCTCGTCGATTGCATCGACCGTCCAACCGTCCTCGGCGACGCCGGTCCGGACCTGACGCGGTTCTGAGAGAATCCCGATCTCGTCGCCCGCTGCGGTCACGGTGATCCCCGTGACGTCGGCGGCGGCCTCGCTCAATAGGTAAACTGCGGCGGGCGCGACGTCCTCGGGCGGCAGCTCCTCGCGCGTGTACGGTCGGTGCTCCTCCGGGATCGTCTCCGTCATCCGCGTGTAGCCGTTCGGAACGAGCGCGTTAACTCGGACGTCCTGGCGGTGCAGTTCCGTCGACGCGGCGCGGACGAACCCTAAAATCCCGGCGTTCGCGCTCGCGTACGCGAGTTGCCCGACGTTACCCAGCGCCCCTCTGGAACTGACTGCGAGGAAGGAGCGGTCGTTCGCCGCGTCCGTGCCGTCGCCCTCGCCCTCGTTCTCGTCGTCGACCGACCGCCAGTAACGGACAGCGCTGCGCAACAGCGTGAAGTTGCTCCGGAGATGGCTCCGTAGTACGGCGTCCCAGTCCTCCTCGGACAACGACCAGGACATCCCGTCCCGCAGGATCCCCGCGAAGTTGGCGACGCCGTCCAGTCGGCCGAACGACTCGAGGGCCGTCTCGACGGCCGCCTCGGCGTCGGCAGCGTCGGCGGCGTCACCGAAATGGGCAACCGCCGAGGCCCCCTCGATATCGTCAATCTCGTCGGTGACCGCGCGGGCCGGCCCCGGATCCGAGCCGGTGCCGTCGACGGCCGCCCCCAGATCGGAGACGACGACGTTCGCGCCCTCGCGGGCGAGTTCCCTCGCGGTCGCCGCGCCGAGCCCGTTGGCGCCGCCGGCGACGAGATACGTGGGATCGGTCACGCGGACCACCCCTCGTCGACGGTCGGTTGACTCGGATCGATTCCGTTCCGTTCGCGCTCACGGAGTCGTGCGGTCGTACGGCAGCGCTCGCTCGTAAGCATGAATCGAATCATCGCTCGATACGCAGTCGGCGATATTCATGGTTCGGGATCGGAGTACCGGGGGAGCGACATCGGCGCGAGTCTGCGGTGACTACGCGAACGCGTTGTCGTCCGCTCGTGATCGAGACCGTCCTCTCGAGGGATCCGTGCATCGCATGTCATCGATTAGAATCGCTTCAACACCGGAGAGCGAACGAAAAGGGGATGGATTTACGTGATTATGCTACAGAGTGAGCGCATGGTACTCGAACGAGACCTCGAAGAAGTGGCAGCGAAGCAGGACGACCTCCCGGACGTCGGCGACGTGTACGACGAGGACGAGGAGATCGCTATCGCCGACGTGTTCGACCGCGAGTTCGTCACTGAGCGGACCGACTTCGAAAGCTTCGACGAATTGGTCGCCAAGAGCCCCAGCGAGGCCGGCTCCGGCGTGGAACTCGAGACGATTCCCCACGGCGAGTGGGACGAGTTCGTCGCCGAGCAGACCGACTTCGATACCGAAGAGGCGTTCGTGCTGGCCGCCCGCGACCACTGGGTCGCCAAGCAACTGGACCTGGCCTGAGCCGGTCCGCTCTACGGCCGTTTTCAGCTCTCTTTCAGTCGACGCACCGCCGTCCGCGACGAGTCGCTGTCCGTCTTGAGACCCATCAACACTCGTCGGGTCGCACGCGACTATGTCGGAGTCGGACGTCTCGAGCGAGAGTCCGCGCTCCGCACGACGGCGGCGATTCCGATGCGAAAAGCGGCAGTGACGGTTCGGACGCGAAACGGAAAACGAGTGAGTCTAGTAGTTACCGGTCGAGACGATCGGCGGTGCACCGTGGGGGCCGTACGGGGCGTCGTCGAGCCACTCGCCGGCGGTCTCGAACGTATCGGCCATCGAGGCGGCCACCTCCTTGCGGAGGACGGTCACTGGATCGTCACCCTGGAGATACTCCAGCGCCTGGCCGGCCGCATTGAGGTTGTACTCGGCGGCCTTCTCGCGGCGGGCCGCGTACAGTTCGACCTCGTCGCGGGCGACCGCGTCCGTGCGGGCGTCGAGTGCGACGGAGATTGCCGAAGCGGCCTCGTCGGCGTCGGCGATGCCGGAGTTCATCCCGCGAGCGCCGAACGGCGCTAGCAGGTGCGCGGCTTCACCGGCCAACAGCACACGCCGGTGATCGTCGACGAAGGAGTCCGCCATCACCTGGAGGAAGTGGTAGGTGGAGACCCACTTCAGCTTGTCCTCGTACTCTTCCCCCATGACATCCCGAACGAACTTCCGCATCTGCTTGTCGCTGCTGAGTTCCTCGGGGTCGTCGTCGCCAATACACTGAATGTCGAGGCGCCAGCCGCCGGTGAAGGGGACGAGCAGGACGTTTCGGCCGTCGGCCTCGGGCGCGTCGTAGTGGAACATCCGCTCGAGGTCGGGGTGACCGTCGTCGATCTCCTCGTCCTCGACGTCGGCGATGATGAAGGCGTTCTCGGACTGGTCGCCCTCGAAGTTCGCGCCGATCTCCGAGCGGACCGTCGAGCCGCCACCGTCCGCGCCGATCAGGTACTCAGTCTCCCACTCGCGGCCGTCACCGGTCTCGACGGTAACGCCGTCCGGCGAGGAGTCGACCGAGACGACCTCCGACTCCCAGTGGATGTCGATACCAATGTCCTCGAGCGCCTCGAGCATGTACTGCTCGGTGACGACTTGCGGGACGCTGGTGAAGTGCGGGATGTCGCCGCTGCCGCCGGGCGAGTCGTACGTCCGGTTGAACACTTCCTCGCCCTTGTAGAGGGTCCGACGGGTCGGCCAGACGAGTCCCTCGTCGACGAGGTCGGTGCCCAGTCCCGGGCGGATCCGCTCGAGGGTCCGCAGCGTCGAGCCGTGGACGTAGATGGCGCGGCTCCCAGACCGGTCTCGGTCCTCGGGATCCGCTTCGAGAATCGCGGTCTCGATTCCTCGCGCGTGCAGTGCTAGCGCGGCCGTCATACCGACTGGTCCGGCACCGGCGACCAGCACCGGCGTATCGGTCGTATCTGCGCTCATGATGTGCATTGACGTAGTATGGTGACATAGTGTTTGCGGTGTCCACCAGAACCGCTTTATGGTGTTACAAACATCGATGCTATCGAAAACAGCGTTACATAGAGCGACACATCCGTGCTCGACGGCCGGAATCCGAGGGAATTACCGGTAATGGCTATCGCGGCGTTCGAAACGGCTGGTCACGCGGAATGCGAAACGCGGGCCCAGCGAGAACGACGGCAGACAACCGACGTTTCTCATTAGCGAACGCAGCCCTCGAGGGGACGAGCCGGAATCAAGGGACCAGAGAGTGATCAGTCGAAAGCGGCCGGCGGTCGTCGAACCGCCGTCACCAGCGGGAGTTGCATCTCGATGTCGATCCGATTGGCGTTGATCACGCTGAACTCGATCTTCTCGTAGACGGCGATCACCCGGGGATGGTCCGTCGAGACATTGAGGGTCAGTTCGTCGTGGTCGCGGTCGTCGGCACGGGCGACGACGTGCTCGAGTAGTTCTGATCCGATTTCGCGGTTCCGAAAATCGGGCCGAACGAAGACGACGAACTCTGGGTTAACAGCGTCGGCGGGGCGACATCGACAACAGCGAGGTCGACGTACTCGTCTCAGTCGGCCGCGGCATCGAAAAAGAGGAGCACCTCAAAATTATTCACGAGTTCGCGGACGCACTGGATGCAACGATGTCGTCCTTGCGGCCGATCGTCAACAACGGCTGGCTGCCGAAGAACCGCCAGGGCGGCCAGTCAAGGAAGGTCGGCGCGTCTGACATCTATATCGCGATCGGGATCTCCGGCGCGATCCAGCACGTCGCCGGCATGACGGGTTCGGACACGATCGTCGCGATCAACGCGGACCCAAACGCGCCGGTCATGGATATCGCCGACTACGCCATCGTCGATGACCTTTTCGACGTCGTCCCCGCGCTGACCGAACAGTTCCGATGACGCAAGTCCCCGTCTGATATGGATCACATAGCCCAATCGACCGTAACGAGGGAGATCTGCTGGGGAATCACCAGCGTCGAGTACACCCTATTCTACTTCCGGCCCGCCCTCGATACCACTCTTGACGTTCGCGACGCGCTCCGGACGTCCGAGCGATGGTGTGGAAACGCCGTACAAATCTGTTTCGAGTACGAGCTAACCGCCACCGGACGCCTGGTGGTCACGGAACGAGGTATCCCAGACTGCCGACAGTTCCGGACTCATGGGGTAGCTAATGTGTACCACCACCTACATGGATTACATTATATTTAGTGTATGTCTGGAACGGTCGTGGCGTTCGCCGAGTAAACAGTACTCCGGTGTTGTCGAAAGAACACAGCGAGGGTCGAGATCCCGTTATCGAACTCGGCCGACGATCGAGTGAGCCGGGTTAGAACGGGAACTCACGCGGTTCGTGCTGCAGCGAGATCCACTTCTTCTCGGTGACCTCCTCGAGGAAGGCGGTCGTGTTGTAGCCGCCGACGCCGGAGGCGCCGGTGCCGCCGAACGGGACGTGGGCCTCATCGTTGATCGGCTGGTCGTTGACGTGGACCATGCCAGTCTCGAGGCGGTCGGCGATCCGTCGGCCGGCGCCGACGTCGCCGGCGTGGACCGATCCCGAGAGGCCGTATTCGACGGCGTTGTGGAGTTCGACGGCCTCGTCGACGTCCGAGAACGGGATAACCGGTGCGATGGGACCGAAGTGCTCGTTGCACGCGGCGGCCATGTCGTTGGTCGCGTCCGAGAGGACCGTCGGCGCGACGACCAGTGAGTCGTCGACGCCCTCGAGGTCGACGGTCTCGCCGCCTGTCTCCAGCGTCGCGCCCTGGTCGATCGTCTCCTCGACGTACTCAAGTATCTCGTCGCGCTGGGACTCGTCGATGATCGGGCCGACGATCGTATCAGGATCGTGGGCGCTGCCGACGGGCAGTGACTCAGCACGCTCGGTTAGCTTCTCGACGTACTCGTCGTAGACGTCCTCGTGGACGAGATGGCGGTTGATCGAGATGCAGACCTGTCCCTGATGGACGAAACTGCCGAAGACCGCGGCGTCGATAACCGCGTCGATATCGGCGTCGTCGGTGACGATGTGAGCGTTGTTGCCGCCCAGTTCCATCGCCGCTTCGGCGAGGTTCTCGCCCGCGGCGGCGGCGACCCGTCGACCGACGGGGGTCGAACCGGTAAAGGCGACGACGTCGCTTTCGGGGTGACTCGCGACTCGGTCACCGATCTCGGAACCGCGTCCTGTGACGACGTTGAGAACGCCGTCGGGGAAGCCGACCTCCTCGAAGAGCCGAGCGAAGAGGAGTCCGCCGACGACCGGCGTGTTGGTCGCAGGCTTAAGGACGACCGTATTTCCGGCGGCGATAGCCGGTGCGACCGCGCGCATGGAGAGGTTGAGCGGGAAATTCCACGGGGAGATGACTGTAACGACGCCTTTTGCCTCTCGTTCGACGATGTTCTCCTTACCGGGGATATTCGAGCGAGCGTGCTCGCCCTTCATCCGGCGTGGGAGCGTTGCCGCCTCGCCGAGCTGGTCCTCGGCGAGGTGAACCGACGTTCCGGCCATTACGGCCGAGCCACCGGCCTCGGTGGTCGCTAGTTCCATGATCTCCTCGCTGCGGTGCTCGACGGTTTCGAGAAGGTCCTGAATGAGTTCCTCGCGACGGGCCGGCGGCGTCGCCTCCCATTCGGGCTGTGCCTCAGCAGCGGCCTCGTAGGCGGCGTCGACGTCCTCCTCGACGGCCGCAGGAACCTGCGTGACGACCTCACGGGTGGACGGGTCCTCGACGTCGATGGTCTTCCCGCTGGCGGCAGCGGTCCACTCGCCATCGATGTAGAGTTCGTCCCACTCCCCAGTAATGCGGTACGGCGATTGACTTCGTTGGGCCATATGCAAACATTTGTCGAGGACCTAATCAAGCTTTCGGAACCCTGACACGGACAGTACGGTGTCCAGCGTTCCGCTCAGTTTGAATCGATTTGGGGAACAAACCGGCGTGATCGGGGCATTCCGTTCCGCTCTGACTGGACGAGACCGACGGCGAGTTCGGTCGGCTACCGAATGTGTCGGTCCTGGACTATCCTTGCATAACTAGGAGACACGGTAGCCGACCGAGTTCAGCGGACATCTGCTCTGGAAGTCGGCTCGTATCGACGCTAGCGTCCGTACGCGTAAGGCGATCGGCGGTCCGGTGGCGGTTGCGAGAGCGGTGAACGGTGTCTTGACGGTCGGCTCGGTCCAGAATACTTTCGCAGAATGGGTCAACTGATACGAAGAGTGAACGGAGCATCGCTCTCTTGCTTCCGTCGATCGAATGTGGTTTGATACCCTCAACTGAGTTGCGAATCAATAACAATGTGCAGTAGACGTCGATCCGTCGCCGTTTCATCATCGACCGAGACGGCCGTCCCGTTATATATTACGTCACTATGGTTGTAAGTATTGTGTTCCGCGAATCGCCGATGAGATCGAGCGCGAGCACTCCTCGTACCCGGATGATCCCGAGACGCCCGAGCGCATCCGCGAGGGGATGGAGTCGATCGGCGTCGACGAGACGCTGCTGATCTCCCACCTGATCCTCGCCGGCGCCGCTCGAGCCGACGGGACGCCGTCCTGCATGCGTCGGCGACCCGTCTCCGATTCGAACGGATCATTGACATGGGGATCGTACCGAAACGAACGCACATACAATTCCAATTATATCGGATGTTTATTCATTCATGACTCTTACAGGTGCCTATCGAACGTATTACAGTGTTCTTAGCGCGAGCGTGCGCTATTCGAAACGATCGCCCACCGATCTACAGTACTGCTCCATATTCGCCCTCAAGCCAGTATTTCGGTACGATTGTGCTCTCATATAGCCACTATTATTCTATCCATCCCAGACCAGAAATGTTTAGTAACGTATTCCAGTTATGCATTTCAATTGTTATACTTATTACAAACACCGATTGTTTTGGCTAATACATTCCAACTATCGATGTCGGCGTCGAAAACGATCGCGACACATCGCTGGCCCGGCCGACAGCGGCGGACGGATCATTGGTCTTGGAGACGAGAAACGGAATTAAACGGCGGTCGCGAGCTTAGATGAGGCCAGCGACGGCGGCACCGTGGGTCAGCGCGGCCGCGATGGGGACGAGCAGCGCGGTCCGGAGGATCAGGAGGAGGGTGAGATCACGGAAGCGCATGGGGATGTCGTCGAACATGTCGACCATCATCGGGATCGACGCGGCGAAGAAGATCGCTTGCGCGCTCGTGACGACCACGACGAACACTTTCGTCGTGAGACTTGCGCCGACGGCGACCGTCGCACCCACGAAGTACTCGCCAGCACCGGCGAGGACCGCGATCGCGGCCGTCTCGGGTTCCGGGATTCCGAGGATCGTCATCAGCGGGACGAACGGCGTTGCAAGGATCTCGAAGAAGTCGGTGTACCCCTCGAGCAGGAGGACGCTCGTCGCGATCGTCATCACAGTGCCAAGGATCATCGCGGTGAGTTTCGTCCCGTCGACGAACCCGTTGATCGCCGCCCGCGGGATCGATTCACCCTCTTCTGCGGTTCGGACGCCCTCGTTGAAGGCGAACCGGACGTAGTCGGTGACGGTACCGGTGAACTGCGGTTCCGGGTCCGGTTCCGCGATATACTCCTCGGGAACCGTCGAGAGCGGCGGGATGCGAACGAGGATCGCGGCGACGATGAACGTCGCGATCATGTACAGCGCGACGACGACCGGGAAGACATGCAGTATCTCGAGGATGGCGGCGACCGCCCCGACGCTGCCGAGGTTCGCGGTCGCAAAGCACGTACAGATCGCGAACACCTCGCGCTTGTTGTAGCCGCCGCGGTCGAAGACGTTCCGCGTGAGGTAGTAGCCAATACTGAACGAGCCAAGCCACGACGCCGCGCTGTCGAGGGCTGATCGGCCGGGGAGGTTGAACAGCGGACGCATAATCGGCTGGGCTAACGTGCCGATGAACTCGAGGCCGCCGAGTTCGGCCAGCAGGTTGACGAAGATCCCACCGAGGGGGATCACGAGCACGATCGTGATCATGAGCACGTCCCAAGAGACGCCCGCGATCCCGTCGGCGAGCAGCCAGTCGGGTCCGACGCCGAGGAACATCGAGAGCCCGAGGGCGACCGCGATCACGCGGAACGCCCAGAACGGCTTCGACGTCTGCCAGTAGTCTGGCTGGACGCGGTCCCGAATGCGCTCGTTCAGCGTGATAACGCCCTGAAAGTGGAGCATCGAAATCGTCGTCATAATGCCGCCGGCGAATAGCACGAGCAGCGCGAACACTTCGACCGCGAGCAGCGACGTCGACTCGATGTATGACATCAGAATGTCGAGCGGAATCGTCGTCTGTCCCTGGTACTGGACCGGGAAGAGGAAGAAGAACGCCCCGGTCGTGAACGCGAAGAGGAACTTGAGCGTCGGTCGCAATCGCTTCTCGACCAAGTTCACGTCATCGATCTCTTTCTCATCGGGGGACACTGATTCCCCAGATATGTGATCGTCACCTTCCCAACTCTGACTACCGAACATGATTCGACAAGTCGTGCCATGGGTCATAAAAACATCGATCATATGTCGCCATCCATACTATTATAACAATAATAACATATATACTATTACTGTTCCAGGAGGAGAAAATATTCAGGTCCTGCCAGTTGGCAGGAGAAGGCACCTATCGACGGTGTCTCAGCTGTCGTCGTTCGCGACGGTCGCGACGACTACAAGGGATCGATAGCGCCGGAAAATCGCCGGGACGGACTCGCCGCGGTCGGCGAACACGAGTCCGCAACCGACCGGTCCCGATCGGTCCGAGGCGGCGACTACTCGGTCGCGCTCAGCAGCACCGTCCGGTCGGACTTGAGGATCACGTCCTGCGTGACGCTTCCGAACAGTGCCTTGCCGGTCGGCGATCGCTTTCGGCCGGCCAGACTGATCACGTTGGCGTCGATCGCCTCGGCCTTCTCTAGAATGCTTCGGACGGCGTCGCCGCTGGACTGAGAGACCTCGACGGTAAAGCCCGCCTCCTCGAGTCGCTCGATCGCTTCCGAGACCGATTTCAGGTTCTCGGCGTCGGCGTCTTCGTCGTCGGCCCGGAAGACGTGGTAGAGCACGATACGCACCTGTTCCGTCTCCAGCGGTAGCTCAGTTACCGATCTGACCTGTTCGTTCGCCCGTTCGACGTCCGTGTCGATGCAGAGTAGGATCGTTTTCATTGTGATCTTCCCCGCCACGGTCGGCGGGCGACCCGATCGACCACCCTCGCCGGCCGGTTCGGGCCTCGTGTATCTAACACATCAGTTCACGGTATTATAGTACTTGTTATCACGGTCCACTACGTCGGCGCGGAGTCGACTCGGACCGTCGACGTGACGGAATCGACCGCCGTACTTTTTATACGATCAGGTTTCATGCACGAGTGTGACAGCCACTACCGACGACCTCGAGTCCCTCGTCACGGAGCTGCTGGTTCGTGATCCGGACAGACACGCCGAGGCGCTGGACGCGATCGCGGAAATCGATGATCCGCGCGCGATCCCGCACCTGATCGAGGCGCTGATGATCCACGAGATCGGGAGCAATTGGGAGCAGTTCGGCTTCCCGGAGGCCCTCCGGGAACACAGCCCGCCTCGGTACCTCGAACTCCCGGAGGCACGCTGGCCGGGTGTCCGCGAAGCGTTACGGACGATCGCCGAGCCCGACTACGACTCCGCGTACGCCTGGGTCGAGTGGGAGACCTGGTACTCACAGCGGGAGATCGAACCCCTCGAGGGGTATGATGAGTGGAAGTTGCAACTCTACCGTTCGTATCTCCCGCCGGTTGGACGGTTACTCGACGCCGAGCCGCGAGCGTTCGACCTACAGGATATTCGTTGGGGGAACTGCGATCCGTCGTTCCTCGCGGCCTGTAACGAGCCCGATTTCGTCGCCGGCGACGTCGTCTCGGTCGACGGCGGGGACGGCGGACAGAGCGACGACCGCAAGGACGGCGACGGCGAGGAGGCGACCGAACGGTACCTCGATCCTGACGACACCGTCTTCGGTTTCACCGTCGACGACACTGCCTACGCCGTGCCGCGGTGGGTGCTGTTCCCCCACGAATTGGCGAACCTCACCGTCGAGGGAACGCCCCTCTCGCTGACCTACTGTACGCTCTGTAACGCGCCGATCCTGTACGACCGACGCGTCGGCGACCGCACGCTAACGTTCTCCAGTACGGGGATGCTCCTCGAGGGGAACAAGGTCATGTTCGACGAGGAGACCGAGAGCCTGTGGAGCCAGCACCGCGGAGCGCCGATCGCTGGCGACTACCTCAAGCGGGAGGCCGACCTGCGGCTCGATTTTCGCCCCGTCACGCAGACGACGTGGGCAGAGTGGCGGGAGGCCCACCCCGAGAGTCGTGCGCTCGATATCGACACTGGCTACGACTACGATTACCGGTTCTACGAGGACGACATCGGCTTCTTCCGCCACTACTGGAACGACGCGGACGCCGTTCAGCCGGGCGTCGAGACGGACGACGGACAACTCCCGGAGAAGACCGATGTCTACGGCGTGACGAGCGACGACGGGTCGACGGTCCGCGTCTATCCGGTCGACGAAATCGGCGACGACGCCGTCGAGACCGACGAGATCGACGGCCGGTCGGTCGTTGTCCTCCGTGACGAGACGAACGACGTCGCGGTCTACGAGGCGCCGCCGACACCGGTCGAGTGCGACAGAGACGTGATCGTCGACGACGATGGAACGCGCTGGCGGCGCACCCGCGAGGCGCTTGTCAGCGAGAACGCGGACGACGACCGGCAGCTGTCCCGTGTTTCCGGCCGTCACGGGCTGTTCTTCGCGTTCCGATCGCAGTACGAAACGGTCGAGATCGGACCGAACTAAACGCCCGTTTCCAGCGCGTCGTGCAGGTCGTCGGGAACTGGAACGCTGCTGTCGCCGTCGACGGGAACGCAGACGCGGAACTCAGTTCCGCTGAAGACGACCTCGCCATCGTGGGTCGCCCGGTAGTCGAACTGCACGCTCGACTCCCCGACCTCGGGTGTCAGTTCGATCTCGACCTCGTCGCCGCCGGCGACCTGTCCCTCGAAGTCGAAGTCCATCGAGACGAGGGGCAGTCCGACGCCCTGTTCCTCGGTCAATTCCCAGAACGGCCACCCGATCGCTTCCATGAACATGTCCGAGGTCTCATGGACCGCGTCGATCATTCGCGGATAGTGAGCGATGCCGAACGGGTCCGTATCCGAGAATCGAACGGTCCAGGTACGTGTGAATCCCATGATATTCTGAACGAGTGTGCCGGGAGATATAAAAGTACTGTCGAACGCCGCGCCAGCCGATCGCTCGTTCGATATCAGCGAACGTTAGTGTCGCATTGTGTATATGTTTTCACTATCCTTCCATACGAAGCAACCGAAGAGCGAGATAGTATCTCACGAGAAAACATTCATGGGGGTAGCGCTCAAAGAAAGGTTGATAAATGGACATCGATACCTGGGTCGAGACGCTCCATACGAGAGAATCCAGTGGCGTGTCCGCGACCGAAACCACCAGCAGCACCTGTGGCGCCTTCGAACTGACCGTTAGGAATCGTACTCGACGTGACGGATCGGTTCCCACTCAGACATGCGATCACGTCGAGAATATCGGTAGTACCTTCGAGATGGACGCCTGACGATTTATGACTGCGAGTTCTAATACCTCTCTCGATGTCGACGACGCACCGGACACTGACGAGCGGGCAGGGTACGACTACGTCTCGGACGACGTCGAACGACCGGCCCTACTCGCCGACCTCCGCGACCGAGTCGACGGCGACGTTCGGTTTGACACCTACACCCGCCAACTGTACGCGACCGATGCGAGCGCGTACCAGGAAACGCCTATCGGCGTCGTCTTCCCGACGTCGACGGAAGACGTCGCGAGCGTCGTTTCCTACTGTGCCGAGCGCGAGATCCCGGTCCTCCCGCGGGGCGGCGGCACGAGTCTCGCCGGCCAAGCGGTCAACGAGGCGGTCGTCCTCGATTTCACACGTCATATGGACGGGATCGTTTCGGTCGACGCTGACGACCAGCGAGCGCACGTCCAGTCGGGGGTCGTCCTCGAGGAACTTAACGACGCGCTGGCACCCCACGGACTGAAGTTTGCACCCGATCCGGCCGCCGGCAATCGAAGCGTCATCGGTGGCGCGATCGGGAACAACTCCACGGGCGCTCACTCGCTGAAATACGGCAAGACCGACGCCTACGTCGAGGAGTGCGAGGTCGTGCTGGCCGACGGCACCGTCGCGACTCTCGGCGAAATCGGCGTCGACGAGCTCCGTGAGCAGGCCGACCCAGACGGTGACCTCCTCGAGCGCGTCTCCGCGGAAGTCGTCCGGATCATCGACGAGGAGGCCGACGATGTCCGCGAGCAGTTCCCCGACTTGAAGCGCAACGTCTCCGGCTACAACCTCGATATGCTCGTCGACGAGGCCGAGAGCGGGACCGTCAATCTCGCCCGCCTACTCGCCGGCAGCGAAGGGACCCTCGCGGTCGTCACCGAGGCCGAAGTGTCCCTCGAGCCCGTCCCCGAGACGAAGGCCGTCTCTTTGCTGTTCTACGAGAGCGTCCTCGAGGCCGTCACGGACGTCCAGCACGTCCTCGAGCACGACCCCGCAGCGGTCGAACTCATCGACGACATTCTCATCGGACTGGCCCGCGAGACCGCGGAGTTCGAGGAGATCGCGGCGCTCGCTCCCGATGGCGCGCAGGCGGCGCTGCTCGTCGAGTTCTACGCCGAGGACGACGAGCACGGCCGGGAACGGACTGCGGGGCTCCTCGCCGACCGCGTGCCGGGAAGCGAGAGCGCGGTAGCCGCCCCGGCCGAGCACCCAGACGTTGCGGAGACGCTTGCCTTCGAGGGCCTCGAGGCACACGCCGAGGCCGACCGCGAGCAGTTCTGGAAACTCCGCAAGGCCGGGCTCCCGATTTTGCTCTCTCGCACCTCCGACGCAAAGCACATCAGCTTCATGGAGGACTGTGCGATTCCGCCCGAACACCTTCCCGAGTTCGTCGAGCGCTTCCAGTCGTTGCTGGTCGAGAAAGACCGCGACGTCGACGCGGCCTTTTACGCCCACGCCGGCCCGGGCGTGCTCCACGTCCGTCCGCTGGTGAACACGAAGGCCGCCGAGGACCGCACGGACATGGTCGACATCGCCGACGCGGTGACCGACATGGTCGTCGAGTTCGGCGGCTCGGTTTCTGGTGAGCACGGCGACGGCCGCGCCCGCACCCAGTGGAACCGCAAGCTCTACGGCGACGACCTCTGGGAGACGTTCCGCGACCTCAAAACCGCCTTCGACCCCGACTGGCTCCTGAATCCCGGGAACGTCTGTGGCGATCACGATATGACGGCGAACCTTCGCTATGACAGCGACTACAGCCACGACGCTGGCTTCGATCCCGCCCTGAACTGGGACAACGAAAACGGCATGCAGGGGATGGTCGAACTCTGCCACGGCTGTGGCGGCTGTCGGGGTGATCAGGAGACCACCGGCGGCGTGATGTGTCCGACCTACCGCGCAGCCGAAGAGGAGATCACGGCCACCCGCGGCCGTGCAAACCTCCTCCGGAACGCGATGAGCGGCGACGTCCCCGACGATCCGACCGACGACGAGTTCGCTGAGGAGGTGCTGGACCTCTGTATTGGCTGCAAAGGCTGTGCGCGTGACTGTCCCAGCGAGGTCGACATGGCCAAGCTCAAAACGGAGGTCATGCATGCACGCCACCAGGAACACGGTGCTAGCCTCCGCGACAAGCTCTTCGCGAACTTCGACCGGCTTGCGCCGCTTGGCAGCGCGCTGGCACCGCTGTCGAACCTCGCGGAGTCGCTCCCAGGAGCCGGGACGATCGCCGAGAAGACCGTCGGCATCGCCCGCGAGCGGTCGCTGCCGGAGTTTCACCGCGAGACAGTCCACGACTGGTTCGAGGCCCGCGGCGGTTCCCGCATCCCCGAGTCCGAGGCCGAGCGAAAGGCCGTCTTCTTCGTCGACACCTATACGAACTACAGCCACCCCACGGTCGGGAAGGCGACGATCCGCGTCCTCGAGGCCGCCGGCGTCCACGTCGATGTCGCGCGGCGGACCGACAGTGGTCGGCCGGCGCTCTCGAAGGGCTTCATCGACAAATCGCGTGAGACGATGCGATCGAATGTCGCTGAACTTGCGCCTCGTGTCGATAGTGGCTGGGATATCGTCCTCGCAGAGCCGTCTGATGCGGTGATGTTCCAGTCCGACGCGCTCGACCTCCTGGGTGGAACGAACGTCGAATCCGTCGCGGCCAACGCCTACGGCGTCTGCGAGTATCTCGACACGTACCGTCTCGACGAGAACGTCGATTGGAACGCGCCATCCGAGTCAGTGGCCTATCACGGCCACTGCCATCAGAAAGCGACGAAGAAAGACCATCACGCGGTCGGCGTCCTCCGCCGCGCGGGTTACGCCGTCGATCCGCTCGACTCGGGCTGCTGTGGTATGGCCGGCAGCTTCGGCTACGAGGCCGAACACTACTCGCTGAGCCAGTCGATCGGTGATATCCTCGTCGACCAGATCGAGGACAGCGAGGCGACCGTCATCACCGCGCCGGGAACGTCCTGTCGCACCCAGCTCGGTGACAAGCACCTCGAGCCGGTTCCAGCGGAGAGTTCGCTCGCCGGCAGTGAGCTTGACGGGGAGGAGCCGCCGACCCCGGCCGAACTGCTGGCCCACGCGCTTCCGCGCTAACGGTTGTGTCGGCTCCCTCGGGTACGTTCCCGGTCGAACGCGGTTCGTCCACCGCTGAGCTCGAGTCCTGCGCCGTTCCGGCTGCGTTTCCTGTGAGGAAACGGGGCGACCCGATCGCCGTACACCTGTTCTCTGTCTAGAACGTCGCCCGTGACTCGCAGGACAGTGAGTACCACCGTGTCGCTATCAAAACATCCACTGATGACTCCGTGAAAATTGGTACATGGACCTGCCGATATTCAAGGTTCTGTTCGCTGTACGTCAGGAATAGGGGACTATCGGAGATGAATACGGCCACAGTCATTCGAAATTTCCAAACTATCACTTCAAAACTAATCGTATATCGGTCGCAAGGGGCGGCTCTGGTTCGACCGACCGGCATCTGTTTACATAGATATGGTTGTGAAAGAGAGCAGCAAGCGTTCGATAACTTCGAACGATCCTCACGGGGGCGACGCTCAAGTCCGGCACCCACTGGCCGAAGGGTGTCCAGGAGTTCGGAGAGATCAGTGATCGTGTTTTCAGTGAATGAGTCCGAACCCCGCCATAATCGTTCTGACGTGCCGCTTAGGTGACCGCAAGAGGTTCGACTTTTTCACCAGCAGTGCACCGGATGTGCTCCTGCGGTCGGTCCCGCTTTCAAGCGTGAAAGTCCCAGTCGACAGCGTTCTCGCCGAAGACCTCGTAGAGGGCGATCGGTTGGTCGTCATACTCCGTGAGTAGGTGGGCAACGCCATCGCTCGCATAAGCGAGTCAATCCGCCTCTCCTCTCGCCGCTTGATATAGCGAGCACTGCATGCGGACGTGTTCACCGAGTGGCAGGAGTTCAAGGCCGAGCGCGTACTCCAGACGGGCAGGTCGAAACAATCGTATCTATTTTTACAATAGTACAATTGTATTCCTGCATGGAGAACCATGCATGTAAATCAGCGACAGCAGTCAGAACACTGTGAGAAATGAAACAGACTTGGTCGGTAAATGTATCGTCAGATATTCAGCTAACAATTGGATGAAACACAACTCCATATAATCCCTCGAGATGAAGGCGAACACTCGATAATCGAGAAGTCGAGATAGCACATATAATCTTCTCTCGAGCACGACCGGGAGTCGCGCTCGTGACCCTTCTTCTCGACTGGGGCGCAAAGCTCGCCGATTTCTACCGATCCATTGAGTGACCACTGAGGCACGTCCAGCGCTTCCTGCGAGCGCTAGACGTGCCGGTAGACTGTCTTGAAGGAAACATCGAGTTCATGTTCAGCAGGGGTGTAGACCGCGGTTCCACTAGTAGATTGTGCGTCCAGTAGGAAAGTGGGGGAAGTTGCGTAGAAATTGTTGCCAATCTACGGACTCCGCAGAAGAACACATCTTCGTCGATAACATGTTGATGGATTGCGAGTTTGACAGCCAACACGTCTTCGACGCAATTAGCCAGCGTGGGCTCACGTCTGTCGTCCCAAAGGAATGCAGAATAGTTGTTAATACAACCCAATAAGTCGTTTGAGAGCCAATCTAAATCAGTTCTCGCTCACCAAACCGTCCGAGACCACACATTCTGGCGTCTCTCTACCAACTGTCGTCTCATTTCCAGTGTCCGTATTTAATATAGCGTATTATGGTTTATGCAAGTGGGGAACGTAGACTACGAGGGCCGAGGAGAGGAAAATCGTCAGAATTGGGGGCGATAACGATCACTCGTGATTACTTCAATAATCGTGTGTGCTTTCACGGTGGTCCGTCCCCTCTCCGAATCACGATCGATGGAATTCGGCACGAAATCCCCTCTCGAGCACTATATCGAGGTTTTTCGAGTGGCAAAAGAGAGCTGCGCCCGAAGAGGACGTTCGACGAACAGACCAGACGGACGTCCTGCCTGGAACTCGAGAGTACAGAGGTCGAACCCCACCGAAGACGGCTTTCACAGACAACATGCAGCGGGCCGACATCGGCTGAGATAGTCCCACCCCTTGGGGAAAGCACAGTTATCGACCGTCGTGACGAAACCACTCTCCGTACGGCGGTCGCCGACTAAATACGCAGTAGGGGTCGAGTGACGAACAGTATCTTCCGATTACGTGTTACGTCACCGAACATGGCGTTGTCGACGCAACGAACTCGAGGTCGTCCGAGCGCTTCACGGTTGAGCGCCTGTCTACGTCCACGCTTCTCCGGCCTCCGTAGTGTTGGGTGTCGTAGATCTGAAGGCCATCCGCGGAACAGTCCCTTGAGATGGGATCTGGCTCGAGAGTCGGACGACGACTGTTCTCGCGGAAGAGCACACGGCTCGACTGTCCACGTACGAAGCAGCCATAAATTCTATATCGCGATATAGAACCACTCGATCTTGTCGACGCAGTTTCGGAGGAGAGACCGTTCTCACGGAAAACCAACTCACAAAGAGTGTCACTACTCATAAAAGACGACTCGTGTTGGTGCAACGGACTACTCTGGGAGGAGCAGTGCTATGCAAACTAACTCGACACACCTAGCTGTACGAACCGGCGCGCGATCCATCTCACCGTCGACGCCATCTTCCATAAGAAATCGGTGAACCGCCAGCTGATGTGTAACAGCACTGGAACACGCTCACCAGTGACCAGACACATTCAGTTTTGAGCGATTGCTGTGTCGGTGGTTCGGGGTCAGCAGCCTGTTCGGTGTTTGTGACTGGTATTGGAATCAACCGGACCGCGTCACTCGGCCGAGGTGGGAATCCACAACGTGGTCCTTTCCATCGATGCGTTATAGCCATCGCCAAGACCGTTATCAGTAATTCGAGATCACACACGACAAGCGACGCGAAGGATGTTCAAGAACCTATCAAACCCTACACGATGAACGTCGATAGAGCACTGAAAATTCCCGTAACCGTACGACTTTACCTGCAGACGAGAGAAGACAGACTATGCTTATACTCGAAGCTGACAGGTGGCCATCATTTGACACACAACCCCGCTACGGCGGTTTCAGAAATCATATCAATACCGGGCGAACGCAGCAGCTCAAAACCGACGCAGGTAGTGTTCCCGGGGTCGGTCACCGATGAGAGAGTTTTCGAATCACGCGACTGATCGTCCTACGGGCCATGACGTCGAAATCACGGGACTCGAGTCGGTGGTCGTCGAAGGGAACTTCGAGTGGAATCTCGTGAAAGTCCACACCGATGCGGGCGTGACGGGAATCGGCGAGGCCTACCGCGGCGGTGGGGTGCCGGAACTCGTCGCGTACGCGAACCGCTTTCTCATCGGCGAGAACCCCTTAGATGTCGAGCGGCTGTTTCGGTATATCGTCCAGGAGATGTCGGGCCACGGCGGGACGACGGGAAAGGTCGTCACCGCCGCCTCAGGAATCGAGATCGCGCTGTGGGACGCCGCCGGCAAGCTTCTAGAGTTGCCGGTCTACCAGTTGCTGGGATCTCGGTATCGGGATCGAATTCGGCTCTACTGCGACTGCCACGCCGGTGAGGCGTACGCGGTCGACGACGGCGGCTTCACCGAGTACGCCGACGCGGAGGCCTATACGCCCGAAGCCTATGCGGCGGAGGCCAAGCGCGTCGTCGACATGGGTTTCGACGCGATCAAGTTCGATCTCGATATGGCCCGCGACAACGACCCAGATCCGTACAACGGCCGGCTGACCAACGCCGCGCTGAATCACAAGATCGCGGTCGTCGAGGCCGTCCGCGACGCCGTCGGCGACGAGATCGACCTCGCGTTCGACTGCCACTGGGATTACACCGTCGAGAGCGCCACACGGCTTGCACGCAAACTCGAGCCCTACGATCTCATGTGGCTCGAGGATGTCGTCCCACCCGAAGAGACGGACGCCCAGCGCGAAGTCGCCCGGCGGACCGAGACACCGCTGGCGACCGGCGAGAACCGGTTTCGAATCCACGAACTGAGCGACCTGATCGACGACTACGCGGTCGACGTGATCACGCCCGATCCGGCGACCTGCGGCGGGCTCGCCGAATCCAAACGGATCGCCGAACGCGCTGAGGAACGCTACATTCCCTTCTCTCCGCACAACGTCTGTAGCCCAGTCGGAACGATGGCTTGTGTCCACCTCTGTGCGGCGGTTCCGAACGCCGACGTCCTTGAGTATCATGCCCTTGAGGTCGACTGGTGGGACGACCTGCTCGCACGAGACGAGCCGTTGATCGACGACGGCTACATCGACGTACCCACGGAACCGGGTCTGGGCATCGAACTGGACGAGGCAGTCCTCGAGGAGCACCTCCGTTCGGGCACTGACGGCTTCGACTGAGGACTGTCAAATAGGAAGGGACTGCCGCCAAGCGGACTAACCGCCGCTCCGCCAGTCCAACGTAGATCGGCAATGGGAACGATCGAGATACGGCAATCAGAGAAGCGCTTGAACGCCCTCCACCATGTCTATGTACCGAGTTGATCCCCACCGTGGGAAACCGAGTTGCTCCCTACCGTGGGGAACCGAGTTGCCACCAATAGTTGGGTTCGGGATAAAGCACCGCTCTCAGTCTGTGTCTTGCATGGTCGAAACCGGGCGCGTGCATGGACCAATCCGCCATCGATGTTCACAGCCGACCCATATTCATACCACAATTCATGTATACGAGAACTCCGAATACCCGGATGGAATGTCGACAGTGTACGCCAATTATATCGACGGCCAGTGGAACGAATCACAAAGCGGAGACACATTCGAGGTTCAAAATCCCGCGGACACCGATGACATCGTCGGAGCGTATCAATCATCGACACAAGAGGACGTCGAAACCGCGATAGACGCAGCAGTAGACGCACAGGACGAATGGGCTAATATGCCCGGTCCGAGCCGCGGACAGGTCCTCAAGAAAGCCGGAAACCACCTCGATGCGCGCAAAGACGAAGCGACGGAGACATTGGTCCGAGAGGAAGGGAAGACCCGCAGCGAGGCCGCCGGTGAAGTCCAGCGTGCGATCGATATCTTCGCGTATTACGCCGAGAAGGCCCGCGACCTCGGCGGAACGTCGAAGGCCCCGAGCGCGCCCGGAAAGCAACTCCACACGAAGCCCGAGCCGCTCGGAACGGTTGGCCTCATTACCCCGTGGAACTACCCCATCGCGATTCCAGCCTGGAAACTCGCACCCGCGCTTGCAACC
The DNA here is from genome assembly GCF_046097095.1 of Natrinema sp. 74. NCBI lineage: Archaea > Methanobacteriati > Methanobacteriota > Halobacteria > Halobacteriales > Natrialbaceae > Natrinema > Natrinema sp. 74. The sequence goes on along the minus strand of NZ_CP175699.1, from coordinate 440,131 downwards.
GGAAATACGCTGGTCATCAAACCCGCCTCGGAAGCGCCGAACATGACTCGAATTATCTTCGAGTGTCTCGACGAAGCGGGGCTGCCAGACGGCGTTGCGAACTTCGTTACTGGTTCGGGAAGTGAAGTCGGCGCACCGCTTGCGTCCAACGACGACATCGACGCCGTGTCATTTACCGGTAGCACCGAGGTCGGAACGACAGTCGCCCAGACGGCCGCGGACGATCTAAAGCGCGTCCAGTGTGAAATGGGCGGCAAGAATCCCACGGTAGTCATGCCGAGTGCCGACATCGACGAAGCCGTCGATATCGTCGGCGTCGGCGCGTTCGGAACCACAGGTCAGTCGTGTACCGCCTGTTCCCGTGCGATCGTCCACGAGGACATCGCCGACGAGTTCGTCGACGCGCTCACTGACTACGCGAAATCGATCGAAATCGGACCCGGTCTCGAGGACCCCGACATGGGACCACACGTCAGCCAAAGCGAACTCGAGTCGACGCTTGAATACGTCGACGTCGCTCGAGAGGACGGGGCGACGGTAGCGACTGGCGGCAGCGAACCTGACGGTGGCGAATACGATGGGTACTTCGTCGAACCGACCGTCGTCACCGATGTCGAAAGCGAAATGCGGATCGCCCAAGAGGAAGTGTTCGGCCCAGTGCTCGCCGTCATCACGGTCGGCGACTTCGAGGAGGCCCTCGAGGTAGCAAACGACGTCGAATACGGACTGTCCGCGAGCATCGTCACGCAGGACATCACGGAGGCCAATCGGTTCGTCGAGGACGTTGAGGCGGGCGTCGCCAAGGCCAACGAGAAGACGACTGGGTTGGAACTCCACGTTCCGTTCGGCGGCTACAAGAACTCCTCGACGAACACGTATCGAGAGCAGGGTGATGCCGGACTCGACTTCTTCACAAGCACAAAAACAATCTATATGAACTATTGACGTTCCACCAGGGGACGTAGAGAGCCGAACCGCCCGTTTCAACTGTCTCGGATTTCGAATGAATTGGACTGGATGTCACGCTCGTTGGCTGGGCGAGACAAGTCACCATATGCAGGCCGTATAGGCCGACGAGCGTTCGTCGAACAACGGTGATTTCGCAAGTCAGTCGGCTGTAGACGATGGTTTTATGCCAATTCCCACCACAAAACGAGCTATGGCATTGTCTGCCGAGCAGGTGCAGGAGCACCTCCGTAGTGTAGCTGTCGGATTGCTTACACCTTTCGACGAAAATGGTGAGATCGAATACGAGAAGATAACAGAAAACGCGAAAGCACTCTACGAGGAGGGTGTCAGAACGTTCCTCGCGACCGCAAACATCAGCGAGTACCACTCACTATCACAGAGCGAACGGATCGCAGCCGCCGAAGCGGCCCTCGAAGGCCTGCCGGAAAGCGCCTGTGTACTCGCAGGCGTCGGCGGAAGCACGGCTGCCGCTCAGGAACTCGTTCGAGAGTACGAACAGCTTGGAGTCGACGCGATGATGATCATGCCACCAGACCACACCTACCTCCACGAGGAGGGCCTTCTCGAGTACTATCGGGAACTCGGGGCGAACACCGAACGGCCGCTCGTCCCCTACGTTCGCGGCTTCGATCCGTCCGTCGACTACCTCGGGAAGCTCACGCGACTCGACAGCGTCGTCGGAATCAAGTACGCGCTGAAAGACAGCGTGAAACTCGGTGCCGGGATCGAAGCGGGCGACGACGACGTCGTCTGGGTCAACGGCCTCGCGGAACCCTTCGCAGTCGCCTACTGGGCAGAGGGCGTCGAAGGGTTCTCCGCAGGTGTGAGTAACTTCCGTCCGGAAATCGGGCTCGAGCTATTCGACGCGCTCTCTGATGAAGACTGGGACCGTGCGCGGGAACTCCGAAACATCTGTCTCCCGTATCAGAACCTCCGCGACGAATACGGTGAAGACAACGAGCTCCCGGGAGCCGTCAGCGTTCCTGTCGTCAAAAAGGGACTCGAGCTCGCCGGACTCCACGGTGGGAACGTTCGCGAGCCGATCCGCCCACTTCCCGATCGGATTGAACGCAAAGCCGAAGAGCGCTACGACGAACTCGAGGACGACATCGACCGTCTGATCGAATAGGACGACGACCCGCCATCGGCTGAGACGACCGACTACCAGTTTTTCTCGAAACAGGATATCGCACCGACAGTCGCGTCTGCATCGCGAGCGGTCCTACCATTGACCGAGTTTGCCGATCGACGCGACGCAAATAAAAACGAACCAGTCGTTAGAAGAAGTAGTGGTTCGGGACGTAGATCGAAACCTCCGGCACGAGTGCGACGATCAGAATAACGATCAAGAGCGGGATATAGAACAACACCATCGCACGCATAACCGTCTCAAGCGAAGCGTCGGTCACCTTTTCCAGAACGAAGAGGACGGACCCCAGCGGCGGCGTAACGACGCCAGTCATGAGCGAGAGGATCATTACGATCCCGAAGTGAATTGGATCGATCCCAAGTGTTTCGATGATCGGCATCAGGATCGGTACCATGATCATGATCGTGGCGGTGATGCTCATGAACGTCCCGATCAGCATGAAAAGCGGGACGAAGATCAGGATCGCGACGGTCGGATTCGTCGTGAATCCCGTGATTGCGTCGGCCAGCAATATTGGGATCCGGAGCTGCAGTGCAACGAGGCCATACAGCATCGCCAGGGAGATGATAAACAGAATGGAGAACGTTTCGACCATTCCTTCCTGGAACTCCTGGAGGAGGACCTCACCTGTAAGCGAGCCCTGGTAGAAGCCGAGCCCAATCGCGTAGATGACCGCGACCGCACCGGCCTCCGTCGCAGTGAACATCCCAGAGAGAATACCACCGACAATGAATACGGGAATCAGTAATGCGGGGAGAGCGTTAACGAACTCCTGCCCGATGGTCCGGAGTCCAGCGGCCTCACCTTTCCCGTATCCCTTCCATCGCACGACGAGATACGTGAACACGGAAAGGACTGCAGCGAGTAGCAGTCCTGGTACGATGCCGGCCAGGAAGAGTGCACCTATCGATTCCTCGGCCAACACGCCGTACAGAATGATCGGGACGCTCGGCGGAATGATCGGACCGATAATCGACGATGCACCGGTGACACCAATCGCCGTCTTCTTGTCGTACCCCTGATCGCGCATCGCGTTGTACTCGACGCGGCCGAGCCCTGCCGCGTCGGCGACTGCCAGCCCGGACATCCCGGAGAAGATGACGCTCGCGCCGATATTGACCTGTGCAATACCGCCACGAACCCGTCCGAAGACGGCGTTTGCAAAGTCGAAGACGTCCGAAGTCATATCAGTCCTGTTCATTAACCGACCTAACATGAGATAGAACGGAACTGCGAGCAGCGTAAACGAGTTCAAGCCGTGCATCAACTCGTTCGACATGAGGCCGTAATTGAGGGGTGGACCGAACGGGGACAGCATGATCAGGACGCATGCCGATCCGATCGCAGCCGCAACGGGCATGCCAAGCGCATAGAAGGCCAACAGCCCACCGAGGAAGATGAGTCCGATCAGTAATAGTTCCATCTTATTCACCCTCTTTGTTCGCACTAGTTACGGTGCTCATGAATTGTCGACTGAAATCGTTCGTCGTCAGTACGGAGTACAGGTTGATCAGTTCGTAAATGATCATCATTCCGAGTGAGGCCGTTATCGTCCCGTATATCCATCCCTGTTTGACCACCTGAACGCCGAGCATGGGCGTGCTCCACTTCCCGAGCGTCGCCTGCAAACCGGCGTAGGTCAGGAGGACTAGGAAGAGGATCGTTAGTATCTGCGCAATGATATCGACGATCGTTCCAATCGACGGAAATCGTTCCTCGAGTTGATTCGAAATGATGGTCATTTTAATGTGTTCTCCATTTCTGGACGCGACCGCTGCGCCAACATATGTTCCGGTCATAAGCGAATATCGCGCGACCGGTTCCGTCCACCACGCTCCGCCGCTGATCGGAAGGTCGAAGATGCGGACGATTACTTGCGCTGTTGTAAGCACCAGCATTAGAATGAATAACAATGTCGCTACATTCAGCACGATCCTATCGTACCACGTGTCTTTCTTCAATCCTAATGATTGGTCGATGTCCATGTCCAATAATGAGGGATATTCCGTTATAGAACCACCGATTCGATGCGCCTTGGTTTCAGAGGTTTCGCCAGTCGTCCCACGTTCCCGTATACGAGTTCTCGAAGAGCCTCTCAATGCCAGGCGCAGCAGCATCGTAGAAGGCCTCCGAATCGACGTCCTCGATGATTTGCATTCCGTTTTCCTCGATTTCGGTCAGGAGATCTTCCTCCGAGCTCTTCGCCCACTGCGTCGCTTCTTTCGTGACTTCGCTGATGATCTCGTCGAACATGTCCTGCTGAGATTGATCGAGATTCTGGTAGAAGTCCGACCTGACGTACATCTGTCCGCTCTGGGGTAGGTGAGCGGTGAGACTGTAGTAGTCTTGCACCTCCCAGAGACTCAGAGATGAAATCTGGGCCGGTGGCCCCTCGGATGCGCTGACGACGCCCTGTTGGAGCGCCGAGTACAGTTCGTCGAGGGACACGGGAGAGGGGCTCGCGCCGACGGATTCCCAAGCGGTCACCCAGGGGTCGGAACTCGGTAGCCGAAGCTCCATCCCCTGAACGTCCTCGGGCGTACGAACAGGTTTGTTGGATGTGAAGTATCGCATACCCCTGTAGACGCGGTCACCAGCGACGCGGATGTTCCCCTTCTCCTCGAGTGTCGGGTAGACTTCGTTCTGGAACTCATCGGTCTGCATGATCTTTTTCTGATGCTCAAAACTCTCGATGACGAAGGGAGTGTTGAAGAAGTAGTACTCGGGCGTGTAGAGTTTGTAGGCATCCGAGCCGCCCGTGTACATGTCGATGGCACCCTGGCTCATCAGGTCGAACGTCTCGTTTTCTGACCCGTAGGCACCACCGTAAGAGAAGTCGACGCTGATATCGCCGTCCGATTCCTCTTCGATGCGTTCTTTGAAAAGTTCGCCCGCGTGTACCATCGAGGTCCCTTTCTCCATCACGCTCGCCATCGTGATGTTCGTCCCACTACTACTACCACCCATACAACCGGCGAGAGTCGCGATCCCAGATGCGCCGATACCCATTTTGACTGCTTGGCGACGCGTCACACTAGCTAAACGGCTGTCCCTACCGGTTGTCTGGTTGCCAGACATACTCACACCATTGTAATGGTGGTATATGAATCTATCCCTATCTTTCATATATTTCCGATTTTGCTCTTCACTCAGTCTATCTCTAGGTGGCAATCAGAAGGAACAGGATCGTTCACAGCAGTTCGAACTTCCTCCAGAACCGAGCGGCGTGTTTGACCGTGTGGCAACGCCCCCAGAGGAGAGATTTGTCCATCGTAACTGACGACACCATCAGCTCGAGACGAACGACCGTGCCAGGAATCACTGATCGAGAGACGAAAGGGGGTGAGACGGGATCAGTAGCTCAAATCAAGCTCGATCAGGTTCGCTTTCTGCGAGAGTTTATTGGGTATCTCTTCTTGAAACCGGTCATCAGTCATCCGGCTCCTTGGACCGGAGACGCTTATCGCACCTATAGCCTCCCCGTCGTCTAGAAGCGGAACCGCAACGCATCGGAGCCCATTTATTCGCTCTTCATCGTCGAAAGCGAAGCCCCGGTTTCGAATTTCCGCAAGCGATTCGAACAGGTCATCAACGTTCGTGATCGTTCTCTCGGTCGCAGACGGAAGTCCGTGGTGGTCGGCGACCTCTTTGACCCGTTCTTCTGGGAGATGTGCTAAAATCGCTTTTCCGAGCGCGGTGTTATGGAGATATACCGACTCGCCCGTGTACGTGTTGATCTGGATCGCTTCGTTTCCCATAGATCGGTAGATGTAGATTCCGAGCCCATGCTCTTCGACCAAAAGGTTCGTCTTTTCGCCCGTCTCTTCTGCCAGCGATTTGAGTTCCGGTTTCGCCGTGTTATAGAGTTCCATCTGGTGGCGCGTGTACCCTCCTAACTCGAAAAACCGAAGCCCCAACCGGTACTTCGACCCATCTTTGATGACGTACCGATGTTCCTGAAGGGTACTGAGGTGTTTGTGAACGGCGCTGGGGGCGAGATCCAGTTGCGTGGCGATGTCCGTCACGCCCGCTCTGTCCATTTCTTTAAGCAGATCAATAATCTCGAGAGTCGTCTCGGTCGCTTTGACCGGATGTTTTGCTTTGTGGACCATGGATACCGGTTCGACACGGTCCCCTATAAGGTTTCTTCATTAGAGAATTCTGAAAGAGAGCAGACGAACCACGCCGCTTGGCTTATGACACCACACGACTTCAAAATAATTCACAGGGCTACAGAAGAGCTAACCGACATCGACAACACCGATTTAGGCGGTTTCTCCGGTTCTGCTGATTCAACCGGTGGCTACGCCGTTCCGGACGAAACAGGTGTCTGCCGCCACCCACACCGATGACCTACACAATATTTATCTAACAGAGAAGGCACCTCATTAGTTCGTTCTCCCCGGCGCCTTTACGCCGGTACTATCGTAATGTTTGGGAGGAGTCCTTTACATTCATACAGGTGTAATTCTCTATGTGTGCTTCGCGTCAGATATAATATAGGGGTTGGTTCTTCAGGACATCAATTAATCGAGAAACAGAATTTTACATGGGTATATATGTAAACGCGAAGTGAAGAATAAGCCAACGTGTGAGGATTGATATTATCTATGAGAGAACGCAGATCGGTCGTTCGTTGTCCAATGATCTACCTAGGAGAAAGTATGGTAACAACCGTCAGCCGTTGATAGTGAACCCCGACGGTCCACATAGACCTATGCAGCTACGCTGGCTGATGTGGGCATACTCAGTCATGTTCACGTTGAATTCACTCAGAGAGAATTCCGTGTGAAGAGAGCACAGCAACCAAAGAGAAACCGAAAGGAATCGTGTGAAATTCCCGCATATTTGGTCTGCGTCGCGGAAGTTAGTCGACTTGTTAGGATTGTTGATCACGTACCGAAAACCGTACTTCTCTGTCAGAGAAATTTAACGGATGCATGCTTGAGCGACCGTCTACTCATTGCTACGACGCAGAATTCAAGTCAACACTAGCTGGAGGCCACTCGAGAGATCGAGCGATAACAGACAGCAATGGGTACGGAAGAAACGAGGAGAACGAACGGATAGCCACAATCGATAGCAAGGTCTTCTCCTTACTGCCGAAGGGAAGAACCGACGCAGCGACACCGGGGATCAACGGTTCTCAGTGCTAGTTTCGTTCGACGGTCAATCGGCCCCTTGCGGTGGAACGAACCCACACTCCTCGCACAGAAACAGGGGATAGTCGTATGGCGCAACCAACATACGGTCACAACTGTCGCAACGCATCGTCTACCATATTAGGACGACATCTAATAAAGGTGTGTACGTCAAATGACGAACGTAGAGTATGGAGGATTATTTAAATAAAGAGCGAGGAGCAGGAGTGACGAGCAACCGCGGAAATTGTGAACCACTCGTTTTAGCACCGTTAAGTGCGACCCCGGACGACGTACTAAGGAAACTTGCTGTGGCTACTCCGTTTCGGCCACTTGCGTCGTTCGGGACGGTTCCGTCCGGACCGTATCGATAACACCGCGGAGGTATCCGACAGTAAACCCACGAGCGCGGTGTCGCCAATCGTCGTCGCCTTCCATTTTCGGAACATGATCTGGGATAACGGGGCCGTCGAACCCAACATCGTGAAGCGTGCGTACCGCCTCTGCAGTGTCAAAGTTCCCCGTATCGACAAACGTCTCGTGGAACTTCGGTACCGTTCCAACGACGTCACGGAAGTGAATGAAGACGATCTGATCTCGTTCGCCAAAACGACGAATGACCTCGGTCACATCCTCTCCCATCTGCGAGAAACAGCCGAGACATAGCTTGAGACCGTGATTATCGCTGGGTACGAGTTCCATCGCCTTCTCGAAGTTCTCTACGTTCCGGAATAGACGCGGGATACCACCGAGCGACTCGAGGACCGGTGGGTCGACGGGGTGAAGCGCGAGCTCAACGCCGGCTTCTTCCGCCACGGGGAGAACGGTCTCGAGGAAGTACTGGTAATTCTCCCAGAACTCGTCTTCGGTGTAGGCTCGATCGAGACCAGGTGCGAGTTCGTCCGGATCATCGAGTTCGTCGTAATCGAAGGCAGTTGCCTCTGCGCCGCCGCGGGTCTCGACGGGCGACGTCCGCATCGGAACGACGCTTCGGGGGTTCCACTGGTAACCTAACACCGGAATGCCGGCCTCACCGAGGTTTCGAATTAGGGTGGTGATCTGATCGAGCGCCTCGTCTGCACCGTCGCGACCGAACATGATATCGCCGTACATCGAATACGGGAGCGACTGAATGCCAGTAAAGGAGAGCCCGGCATCCTCAATACGTTCTCGAGCGGCCGTGAGCTCCGAGACAGACGGGATCTGGTTCGGACCGACTGCGATCGTATCGGTCCCATCGCGGTCATTGAATTCATCGGGCTCTTCGTCCGTATCTGCGTGATCCACGAAGATGTCCGTTACTCCGAGTTGACGGATGTATCGTAATCGAGACTGCGCAAGCGATCGTGTTCGAACACCGACGCTGACGGCCGGATTACTGTCGCGGTCCATACCTGAGTACTCGTTTGAAACGTCTAAACTATTTCGGAGGGATATCGGACTGGCTTTAGATACTATCACTCATACAGAGAGTGCCAACGGAGTCTACTCTTCGATGAAAGCCGAAAAAGCTAGGTCTGGTTCCGTTCTATGGGACAGCAACCCGAGACTAGCGTTTTCGGGAGTTACGACAAGTGGCGCTCTGCTGCCCAGTTACTACCTTAAAAGAAGAGACCGATCGTATATCCGTGCCACCTCGATGCTGCTCTCGCCCGGATGGGCAGGGGTACCGACGGCCGACGGAGTCTCCGTCGGCGGTCTTACACCGACTGTGTTGTCACGGTAACTGGCCCGTCGAACTGGAGGATAATCGACTGCGCTACATCACCGAAAACCGCTTTTCCAGCCGGAGAGCGTTTCTTTCCGCTGACGAACACGTGCTCGCAGTTCTCCTCTTCAGCGATCTGAACGACATCGTCCGGGATCGTCCCCACAACGCCCATTACCTTGTACGGAACGTCGTCGCCGAATGCGTCTTTCGCGATTTCGTTGGCCTCGGTTGTCGCGATCGTCTCCATCTCGTCGATACTTTCGACCTGTCTATCTGACTTCGCCTGCCGTTGTAGGTTATTCTGGAACTGCTTCTCATCGACAATCCTGCAGAGCAGGATCTCGTTTTCCGTTCCGGCGACATGGTTTTTTGCTGTACGCAACAGTCGCTGGTCCGGGCTATCCGCTAGCTGGACGACGAGTACTTCCTCCATAGTAGCTATACAGTCGGGACAATATATAAAACTCAGCACTGGCAAGAGGGTGCTGTTCAGATAAGGCTGAAGGAGTGAAGCGTGGCATTTTCAAAGTGATTTATGCCGAAAATGCACGCCTCGGTTCTAGTATCGGCCAGTTCGACTTGGATTTTGTGGAGCGAGAAGCAACACCGCAACTGTTGATGAAGCTTAGTATTCAGCTCCATCTTGCTGGGGTCTCGCTTTCGAATACTGTTCGATTTCTCGAGATATTTGATGTTGAACGAGCTCAATCGACGGTTCATAGTTGGGTTCACAAGGCAGATCTACAGCCCGATTCCTGTCGAAGTCCGGATCACGTTGCGGTTGACGAGACGGTGATCCGGCTCAATGATGACCAGTATTGGCTGTACGCCGCTGTCGATCCAGAGTCAAACAAATCACCCCATACAAAGATTGATCCGACTAGAACCAAGGTCATAGCCAGTACGTTCTTCACGGAATTACGCGAGAAACACGACGTCGATGACGCGGTGTTTCTCGTCAATGGAGATAAATCGCTGAACTACGCCTGTCAACGACATGGCCTCTATTTCAGATACGAACGACATGGAAATCGGAACAGTGTCGAACATATCTTTCGTGAGATAAAACGTCGAATCTCATACTTCTCAAACTGCTTTAGCAACGCTCATGCAGAAACTGCAGATCAGTGGCTTCGGTCGTTCGCCTTTGTATGGAATTAACTTATCTGATGACGAACGCGTGTTCCGGGAGTACGCCCGTCATTTTGCTGGTGATCGAGGACTCAAGCAGAACACGGTACAAACCTATTATTGCCATATCCCTGTGTGGTGTGACTGGTGTGTCAACGAGGGCTACCTCGAGGCGCACTACGCGCAACGGGCGAGCGCGATGGCACCCCTTCTAGAAGATGACGGTCGAAAGCCCGGCGACCAGCAGGCCTGGACGTCCGATCAGCGCCACGCCATCACCCGCCACGTCGACGAACGGGCCCGCGACGCTATAGAGATGTACACTACACTGTCGGAGGATGCTGACCTAATCGACAAACAGCGAGCACGATATACGGCGCTGAAAGCCGCTCGAGATCGGGCGCTTGTGTTCGTTCTTGCCTACACAGCTGTCCGTGTCGGCGAGTTGCTCCGTGACCCGAACGATCCTCGCCGGCGTGGTGTTCAGTAGGGCGACCTCTCGCTCGAAGATGGAAGTATGGGGCACTGTCTAGTTTAGTACCTCCGCTGGCGGTTGTTTGTTGAGTGACTGGTGGGGTCGCTGTGTGTTATAGTAGTGAACAAACTGTTCAAGACATTCTCTGGCGCTGGCCCGACTGCCAACCGATGAGTTGTGGAAGCGGTCGATCCGCATTTTGAGGGTGTGAAACCATTTTTCGATGGGGGTTCGATCGACGTAGTCAAGGTGACCGCTCAATCCTACTCGAGAGAGGGCAGTCAGATAGCCAGCACCATCGACAGAAACTCAGTGTCGGAGAGATCGTGTGTCTGGGCGAGTCCATGCAGAAACGCAGCAGCTGGATCGGTTCCTCGCCGTCCAAAGAGCGCGACGTCGAGAATGAGCTTTGTGTCGAGGTCTATTGCAGCGTACATCCAAGATCGGCCGCCGTTAATCCTGACAGCGGTTTCGTCAACCGCGACCCGCGACGGCTGCGCCGTCCTCAGAACGCTTTGCGTTCTGATGGGCCGCACGAGAGCGTGGCTCTCGTGGACGTCGGCGGGTCCGGTACGCTGTCAGCTAGCCAATGTACCCAGTGCCAGATCGCTTGATGAGAGCGTTCAACGCCGAGTGAGCGAAGAGTCGCTTGTGTCTCCCGAAGTGAACAACTGGCTGCGTGGAGCCGGACGGCGAACGCCCTGACGGGCGTCCGCCGTCCGCTCACGCTCCCAACATTCATCAAATTCCTCCGCGTAGCACTCGCTGAGCAGGTCTGCGAGCATCATTCCAACCCAACTCTACGACCTGCTCGCTTCTCAAACTGCGCTAACTAGACGGTGCCCCGAATCCCCTTCTGAAGGGCGATCGTATTGTGGGTCTTCCACTCGGAAAGTAACCGCCTATGCCGTCAGATCACCTCTGGCATTTTCACGTAATCCTCGTTCTCTGTCCAATTAGGCTTGATATCAACAAGGGCAATATTATCTTCATGAGATGATAGCATCTCGTCCGCTTCTGAAGCGTCAGATTGTTGTGAATAAACTGGTTCGGAGATACTATACTCATCGCTCACCTCTAGGGTGAATCCTTCACCTGGAGGAACTTCCAGCGTAAAGTAAACACCTGCCAAGTATGCCGGGATGCTGCCACGTCCGTTGTAATTCATTCGCCAGTGTTGGCCGTTGTCAGCATCGTTGATGCCGAGGTTTTCGTCACTCATATTATCTATCATGTTTGCCACCGAAAGGCCAACTCCGGTCGCACCTAACAAGGTTGCGGCCCCACCACTGGCGATCGTGCCGCCAATTCCCAGAGCTAGTCCTGCACCCTGTGCAAATTTGTCACTCACCGCATCTATCTGATCGTACTCAATGTCTTCAGCACTTGTGGCAGATAACCACCCAGACCCGCTTCCGACATCCTCCACGTGCTGGTCCAGTAGACCATCAAGCGCAGCGAATTTCGCGTTATCCTCATTGAGCATATTCGTTTGGTTCGTGTTTTGTACTTCTAGTTCCATCGTGTGATCAGCATTAAATAGCGAAGGGATGATTTTCGGATCGGTGATCGTCCCACCTTCACCTTGGTATAGATTCTGATACTGACGCCACAGACCAGCACCAAACGATGCGAAATTAAACGCATAGAGATAGGAGTGGCTTGTATTCAAACGGAATGGATTATCAAGGCACTCGACACCTATAAACGAAAGTGTTCGATGAACACTCACGCCGATTTCTGCCACGCCTTGGTAGCTGCTCATGTACATATCTGGCTTGCGCTCGTCTCTTTCCCACGAGTTGTGGTTTTGACCGACGTCTACTGGTTCGTCCCAAACCGAATTGTATGGTGTGCTAGTCGATGCTGCACTACCAACTCCGCTAGCGCCAACGCCGAGCGTTATCCCCCCGACTGAAGCGCCTAATGATTTCAGAACTGTCCGGCGTCCAGGATTGTAATCCTTTCTAACCATTCAAATCCACATAAAACAGCTGTTTATTAAAATTTTAATATTCCATAACATTATCGCTATATAGTGAATGGTCATGTTACAAGATTAGGTTAATACAATACGGATCTATTGGATCTATAGAGGGAAATAGAATCCATTGTCTGATTGTATCGCTGGCAACTTGGTCTTCTATGGCTCGACTTCCTCGTCGATCCCCAATAGGTGCGGTCACTAGTTAGACCCGTGTAGTCGACGAGATCGTAGCGCTTCAACTTCTTGAACTTGCCTCGGCGTGTTCACTCGCCAATCGACTGAGGTGTTTTGTTATAGTAGGGATCCGCTGCGACCTCGTCATAGTAGTCGTGGAGGTCCTTTCAACGCTTGTCGCTTTTTGTCTGTTTGCTCATTAGTACAGAGTCGCCCATCCAGCCGAGGCTTGAGTTGTTGCTATTGATACAGTCCTCTTGTGATTTCTGTATATTGAAACCGTTATCCGTTGTCTAAGAAACATTCATAAATAGTACTATATAAGATTTTTAGTGTAGGTGCTAATATGAATATAGCATGCACCAGCACAAAGGTGCCACACGATCCCTGGTCGCCCTGTTCGCGTTCACCGTAAGTACAGGCGTCGCTGCCGCCCAACAAAGCGAAATAAATGACTCGCTCACACAGATCGAGGAGTTCGTCGCCACAACCCTCGGTCAGGTCGGTGTAATCGTTTTCCTCGTCGGTGCTGCTGCCTGGTTCGTTTCCAGACGTAGTGCCGACCGTGCTCAATGGGGCTGGCGCGGCATGTGGGGCGGTGCCGGGATGATCGTCCTCTCGGTCAGCTACAGCGTGTTTGTCACCCTCTTCGAGAACCTCGCCCCGGGGATGATCGTTCCAGTCCTTCCGTGAGCAGTGTACTCGGGTGGGTCGAAAGCAGACTCTTGCTCCATCCACCCCATCACTCTGACCTATGATGGACAGTCGTTCCCTACTCGGTCTGGTGGTTGTTGTCCTCCTCGTGCTCCCCGTCGTGAGTGCGGTCACAACACCGACTGGTACCGCGCCAAACAACGGAACGCGTGCGTTCATCTCCGACGATCGCGATCCAGACGCTGGAACGCTTCCCCCGTTCGTACTCTCTACCCTTGACGATGTCGTCCATTCGGAGAGCATCTCTATGGCAAACATCAGTCGGATGCGCGATTTCTCATACGCAACAACACAGCCTCCCTATCGCGTTGGACCGAACCAGCAGACACTCAGCGAGTATCGTCTCGCCCAGTTGAACTCGATTCAGCGCAACGACTCGACGAGTCTCTGGCTGCCCGACTCACAGCGCTCGAATGGAACCCTCGTCAAAAACGCACATATCACGATCCTTGGGACAACTGAAGGAGTGCGTACTGGCATCGGTACCGAAGAGGACAGTCACTCTGCAAACAACAGTGACCGACTGCTAATTCCCCGGAATGGGACGGTGCTGACGCAGCTCGATTACTCGCTGCCCTCTCCAAACCAGACGTGTACCGTTGCCGGCGACACCAAGAACTGTCTCTCTTACAATCTCCTCGAGCAGCAGGTCAACCGGACCGTCCGAATTGGCAATCAGACCTGGGAGAGTGATTCAACGTCGCCGCGTCAACTCGAGTATGACGGGGCGATAGCAACCGAGCCGACGACACTGCAGGTCCATGCAACAATCAACTCGACTGTTGCTGTCTCGACGAATACCTACATCCGCGACGGGGGTGGTTGGCAACTGTCGAATACGACGACCGATGAAACGCTCACCCTCTCGCACACGGTTCGAGACAGCATGCCTGTGGCCGTCACCACGAATCAGGACCTCAACGTCACGCAGACGATCATCCGTTCTGAGGAGGGAATCGACCGAATCGTTCTTCGATTTGAAGGCCCACAGACGCTCTCTGACCGCCGACTCTGGAGCTATGCTCGGTTTAAGGGCTCGGCTGGACGCGTTCAGAACATCTGGGGCGTCTATTCGCAGCGCCAGTACACGAATGCATCTCGCGGTCGACGGCTTCTCACGACGTCGAACACCACCCTCTCGTCCCCACCGAGTAACACAACTCAGCTCAACCAGACGCTTGCACGGCACCTCGCGGCCACAACTGAACGACAGCGCACCGTCCCGTTCCCGAACGTTCTCGAGCAGGGGCTCACCGCTCGCAGCCGTCAGCCGACGCTCCAATGGACGCAGAACACGAGCGTTATCTCTGCTCCGGAGATTGGTCGACTCTCCGGATTCAATATATCCAGCAACACGCGTCCACTTGACCAACGTGTGAATCTCGCTTCGGTGCCACCGCGTGGCTATACGACGATTGTCATTACGAACGTGGACCAGCCGATTGCGGAGGTCAGCGACATTCACAACGAATCAATTCCGTTGACGACACGAACCGTTCGCGAGCGGAATGCAAGCCTCTCGACGACGGTCCTCAACGAGACACACGCTACGATTCAGCTCACCGACGCCGCCACTGGCCAACCACTGTCGGATCGGACACTCTGGCTCAGGGGGGCCGCCCAGGGGCGAGTAACGACGAACGCCGACGGGACAGTCGTCGTCGAGCGGCGTGATCTCTACGTTACGGCTTCGTTCACGGGGGCGACCAACGTCTCAGAGAGCGTCTACTATAGCACCGCACAGACGCGGATCGCGTTTCAGCAGGACCCCTTCAACATCTACCAGCTACTAACCAGCCTCGCAGGTGCGCTCGTCTCGGTAGCAGCATTCCTGATCTTCTTTGCGCCGTTCGCGTACATGCGGCGAGAAACAGGGTAGTACCTGAGTTGTACGCACCTGGGATTCGACACTGACGCTCACGCAACAAACTCACAATACCGAACTCGGAACAACCAATGACCGGATCAAGATTCCACACCCCGTTCGAGATCGTCCACCAGAGCATCGGTCCCGAAACTCTGGCGTCTATCCGAGGTAGCATCGCGACGCTGCCAACTGACGCCACGGTAATTCAGCTCGCCATCTTCTCTGACTGGATCGCGAACTTCTTCACCTACATCCTGACTGGGGTTCTGGGCTTCATCAGCGAACTCATCGCTAACGGGATGCGGACGTTCATCATCTTCGACAGTCCCTACTCGGACCCCACGATGCAGGCAGCTTTCCAGCACAACCTCGATATCTTCCCACAACTGCTCGTAATCATGTTCATGGCGGGGATCGCGACAAAACCGTTCGCCGATCAGCTCGAAGTGACGAATTTCATGCTCGCCTGGAAGGCACTGAAGGTGATCATTTTCGTCGCTGTCGCCCGCCAGATCATGCATTTCGGACTCCTACTGACGAACGCACTCATCCGTCATATCTTCACCGCGAACTACGGTGCTGCGTTCGGACCAGAGGTCCTGAAATCCAGTCTCGATGGGGCTGCGGCGTCGAGTGCTGGCATGGTCATCGGTGCGCTTATCCTGAGTATGGTGTCCGTGGCGGGCATCCTCCTTGCACTGGGCGTCTTTGTTCTACGGGAATTTTTGTTCAACGCGACGTTCATCCTCCTACCAGTCCTCGGGGCGATGCTCTTTCTGGACTTCGGACCACTCCGCTACACGTCGGAGATCGCGAAAACCGCCCTTCGGGCGACCGCTTACATGTTGTTGGCGGGCATCGTGATGGCGGGTCTCCTACAGACCGGGGCTGCAGCGGCTGGTGCGTATGCGGACATGGCCGGGCAAGGTGCGACCGCTGCCCAGAGCCAGCAAGCTGGCGACCCCGGATTTGGGGGAGTCCTCGAGGCGTACCTTTTCTGGCTAATCGGGCTCGTTGCTCCCGCGCTCGTTGGCATCAAATCAGCGACGATGGCCGGGCTGTCACCACGGCGGATGTCCGGTCGTCAGGGTGCTAAAAGTAAATCGGGTTCACAGGGTTCGTCGGCGAACCGGTCGGGAGGAAAGTCAACTCGTACCGCCCTGATAGAGCAGGCGAGGCATGGGACGTCGAAGGGGCTAAGTTATGCTGATCAGAAAACTGGCGGAATCGGAAGCAGCGCCGTCAGTAGGGCTGGGTCTGCAGCGGGCCAGGCAAAGAGTGTAGCTGGAAGTACAGCTACAACAGTCTTCTCAGAAGAGACTGTCAAGACGAGTAAGAAGATAGGATCTCAAGGGAAAAAGAGCGGAAAGCGTGCCGCTCAAGATGTCAAAGCCGGTGCTGACTACACAACTCGAAATCTCCACCAATCGCCTGTTGACTGGGCGGAGGCTGGCCTTGAGAGATACCGCGAGAACCCCGCTGTCGATACGTCAACGGAGACTGGACCTAACCAACAGACGATAAGCGATTGGACGGGTGAATCCCCCGACAAGAACCGGTCAAAATGAGATGACTGGAACACTCAGGATTAGAGATCGCCTGTGGAAGGTGATTGTGGAGTTTCTCTCAACGGGTCTCTTTACGGCAAACTATGTACTAGCTCCACTGGGAGTTGTCTGGGTCGCAGCTAATACTCCCTCCTCGGTTAGAGGATTAGCTGCTCTTTTAGGTGTTCCAACAATCTGGATGTTTCCTTCATTCACTGCTGCTCTGTTGACTGGAGTGATCTATCCGATGCATAGTGAAAATACCAAAAGTGCAGATATTGATTGGGTCTTTGGGATTCTCATTGGTTCGGTTGTATTAACAGCTGTATGGTTCCTCCCAGCTTGGGAGAACAGTTGGACATCACTTGCAGAAACTCTCGCTCCACTTCGAGTCTCGTCTATGTTTGACCGTTTGTGGCTTATGGGTCTCAGTTGGATTGCATGTATTCCCTTAATGATCTCGACGAGCCTCGGCACCGCTACCGACAATATCGAAGAAAAATCCTTACCATCTGAGACGGGTCAGACTGATGAACCGGATTCGTCTGCTCAAAGCACCACAGAGCATAAGCATAAATCTCCTCAGAACAGCGACAATTCTGACCCGTTGCATCCTACTCTTGATGATCTCGAGTACAATTGGAAACTCGCTCCAAATGTTGGGTTCTGGGATGTCGGTGGCCAAGATGAGCTGAAGAAAGAAATCATACGATCCGTCCTACGACCCCTAACTCGAGTCGACGAAGCCTACGAGCGATTCAACGTCTCACCACCGAATGGAATTCTTCTGTACGGCTCACCGGGAACCGGGAAGACCCTGTTCGCTCGAGCAATCGCCGGTGAACTCGGCCATCCGTATCTCGAGCTATCTGCAGGCGATATCAAATCGCGGTGGATCAACGAATCAACCGAGCAGGTCAATCGACTGTTCGACGAAGCCGAGCAGTTCGACCGATGCGTCATCTTCATCGACGAGATCGACGCCCTCCTCGCTGGTCGCGGAAACGAACTCCACCGTGAGCACGCTCAGGTCGTCAATGAGTTCCTCGCGCATTTAGACGACGAAGATCCGAATTTCCTCGTAATTGCGGCGACGAATCGAGCCGACCTCCTCGATGAGGCTGCCACACGCCGAGGGCGGTTTGACCAACAGTACGAAATTGGCCTCCCTAGCCGCGACGCTCGTGAGGAAATCTTCCGCGTCCGACTCTGTGATCTTCCAACCGCTCTCGATGAGGACGACTATTTAGAGTTAGCCGATCGCTCGGACGGGCTCAGTAGTGCAGATATCGTGGGAATCGTCGACGACGCCGCAATGCATGCCG
This sequence comes from Natrinema sp. 74, assembly GCF_046097095.1. NCBI lineage: Archaea > Methanobacteriati > Methanobacteriota > Halobacteria > Halobacteriales > Natrialbaceae > Natrinema > Natrinema sp. 74. Next base: position 421,940 of record NZ_CP175699.1, on the reverse strand, counting down.
CCGAGCGTGATGCGGAGGCAATTACACCCACAGACCTCCACGAGTCGTTCCCGAGCACATCGGAGAGAACGACCTAACAAACCATACTACGATGCGAAAATGTGATCTATAAAACCATTAACTATCCAAATATAGGACGAAATAATCGTATGGAGACGTTCCCTATCGCAGGTCGGATCATCAATACGAAGTTGGTTTTCGGCCTCACAGCCCGCGAGGTCGGCGAGGTCCTCATCATCCCGTTTCTCGCTCTCGGCATCGTCCAGAGTCTCGGAGTCACCGGCACGCCTTTCCTGATTGCCGGTGGCGTCGGTCTCACACTGGGCATCCTCATCTTGCTTGTCGCGCCTGCTGGCCAACGACCGATCAGCTACGCCCGTGCCGCCGCTGATTACTATCTCTCGTCGAACTCGTACTACAATCGGCGTACTCGACCTGAGGCGGAAACACCTGTTGTCCAGGATGTCGTCGGCGTCCGGCAGGAGGGACTCGATCTCGAGACGATCGAAGCCGAGCGGGAGGCCGAATCGAGGTGACTGCAGATGGGCTCTGCCTCTACCGACGAGACCATCGACGGACCAGGCGACGACAGCGATGGAGCTACTGATAGGGACGAGACAACGACCGAGCACTCCTCATCCGACAGTTCGACCGAACAATCCACGCCGAGTGCGTCAGTGACCGAGTCGCATTCACCACCGGATTCCGACGATCAGAACGGTTCCCAGCCGACCACGGGTACCCGTGGTGAAATGCCGCCGACAGCGCCGGAATCCGACCTCGAGGTCCTCCGCGCACTCGATAGATTCCTCGACGACATCGATACGGATCTCCCGACCGCTCGCGAACGGGCTCGAGCTCACGACCATTTCGACCTCGAGAATCGACTCGGCGAGTCGATGACCACGCAAGAGAAACTCGGCTTTGAGTACGTTCGCGACGATGGTATCGCTGTCGACGAGAACAGCTACATCGGCCTGCTGAAGGTCCACCCACAGAACTGGCTGTCGCTCAGTGACGAGGCGAAACGCAACACGATGAGCGCGTACATGTCCTTCCTAATGTCACTGGAGTCCAGTGTTGCCGTTCCCTGCTATCCGAAGACGTTCGATCTGACAGGGCATCTTGAGCGCTTCTACAAAGCGGGTGCGAGTATGAGTTCTCATGGGCAGACGCCAATCCTCCAGTATGGACGCAAATTCTACATTCAGTGGGCCAACGCCAACATCGAGGACGAAGATCTCAAACAGCGCGATTTCTACATCGTCACGCGCGTCGATGCCGACCAGGTCAACAAGGATCTCGATACAGGGAGTGTGTTGAGTCAGCTCGGAACGCTCCCGATTATCGGGACGGTCTTTTCGGGGATCGTCGATCGAACATCACTGGGTGATTCCCACGAGGAGGCCCGGACCGAACTTTGTATCCGCGAAGTCCGACAACGCCAACGCCGAATCACGAACAAACTCGGCCGGACAGACGTGTCCATTGAACGTGTCACCGACCGCCAAGAGACGATGGAGATTCTCTATCACTACTATAATCACGTCGATCCACAGTTCGAGAAGTTCTCCCACGCGACGAAAACGGAGGGTGAGCACTGATGGCGGGACGATTCGGCCGCTTCCGCTCGTGGCTTCCAGTGGGGAGTAGCGAGTCAAGCATCGACGACATTGACGACGAGACATTCGACCGCGCTACGGAGATTCTTGAAGCAAATGGGGACGACCTTACGAAGGAGAACATCCGCGAACAAGCCGAGTACCTACTCGAAGTTGAGGACGTCGACGAGGGTGAACTCCGGCTTGGCATTGTGCAGGACGAGACCGAACAGTCGCTTGCTGACCAAGATGTCATCGCCCCGCGTCAGCTTCAGGAAGTCTCGAACCTCTTCGAGTCGGGGTATATGATTCGCAACGATCAGTTCGTTCGCACCCTCACCATCCACGGCTATCCCGAACGCGTGCCACTGGGGTGGCTCGAGGACCTCTATACAACGAACGACCACATCCGCGTTACCCAACATATCCAGCCTCGCGATACCGGCTCAGTACTCCGAAAGCTGCAAAAACGCCTCACGCAGCTTCGAGCTCGCCTTCACAAGAAACATGAGAAGAACCAGACCGACACCCACGAGGCTGAGGCCGACCGCGACATGGTCAAAGATCTCATCTGGGATATTATCCTCGGGGAGACGAAACTCTTCGACTTCGCGATCTACATCGAGATCATCGCTGATACCGAACAGGAACTCGATGACGCCACCGAACGCGTCATCGAAACGCTTGGTGCTGCGAATGCTGAGGCGGTCACGCTGGATAAACGCCAGGTGGAATCCCAAGACGCCCTCGCCCCGCTAGGCGACGACCCAATCAAAGCCACCCAACTCATGCAGGAGACAGCCGTCGGGACGATGTTCCCGTTCATCGAGCCTGCGGTTGCGGACCCTGAAGGCGTCTTCTACGGGTTCGATGGGACGAACACGCCCGTTCTGCTAGACCGCTACAGGCTCTCGTCGTACTCGAAGGCGATTGCCGGAAAGATGGGGTCGGGGAAGACGTTCGCCGAGAAGCACGAGATGTACCATCGGCTGATGATGGACCCCGAGATCGAGATGCTTGTCCTCGATCCGCTTGGGGACTTCGTCGACTTCGCGGACGACCTCGGTGGGCAGGTTATCCGTTTCGGCGGGCAGAACACAGTTAACCCGCTGGAGATTCGGCGTGGGATCGACGACGTTGCGGACGATCCGTTCAAGAAGAAGTTCCGCTCTGTGATGGAGCTGTTCCGTACCCACTTCTCGGCGGTCGCCGATCAGTCGCTGAGCAAAGAGCAGGAGGGAATTCTTCGGCGGGCCGTACGGTTGGCATATCTCAAGTACGGAATCACGGCTGACCCGGCGACTCACGAGAACGCGAGCCCGACGATGCAGGACGTCCTCGATATCCTCCATGCACTCACGGACGGCGATCAACCGTCGGAGTTCATCGAGTTACACGAAGATGCTAACGACGAACGTGTTCGGCCGGAGATCGAACAGCTGGAGATGCGGTTCAAAGAGGCCGACGAGAAGTACGCCTACCAGCTTCTCCTCGGTCTCGAAGCGTTCCAGCACGGCGGCGAAAATGACAATCTGAACGGCCACACAAACGTCGAACTCGACAATCGCCTGGTCGTCATTGATATGTCGATGTTCGCCGATACCGGGCAGGCACCGCTGTTCATGCATGTCATGTTCGACTGGATCTACCAACGTGCCCAGAGCAGTGACCGGCGGACGCAGGTCACCATCGACGAGGCACACTACCTCCTGCGGCGGGCGGCGACGACGGACATGATCGACCTGTTCATCCGCCATAGCCGTCACTTCAACACGGCGATCACACTCATCTCACAGACGGTCGATGAGTTCATCGCAAAGTCCGACAAGAAATCCGAGGAGGCCGTCGAGAAGGCACGGAACGTCTACAATCTCTGCGATATCAAGCAGATCTTCCATCACGAGTCGGTCAGTGACGAAATGGTCGACTTCCATGGGTTGACACCGTCTGAGCAGAACTTCATCGCGACCGCGCAAACTGGTGAGGATGGCGGCTACTCGGAATGCCTGCTCGCTGTCAATGACTGGACGAAATCGCTCGCACTTCACGTGAACGACTACGAGATTCACGTCCTTGACGACGATTTAGACCCGTGGGAGCATCTCGTTAATCAGCGGTATATCGACGCCAGCGACGTTGAGTATCTTGCCCAGAAAGATCGTGTCGATGACTACGACATTCCAGACCCGCTTCTTGAGGACGCCGGGATCCGGACTTCTCCCCAGGAGGCCGATGACTGAGCCCCGTCGCTACATCCGCATTGAACCAGCACGCGAGCGGGTGGATTCTGCGGATATCGTCTCTCGACTGGCTGGACTGCGAAAACTCCGGACTGGCTGGAAGGTCAAATACGACCCTCGAAAGAGTCCGCCTACATTCGAGTTCCTTGCACTCACGCGAGGCGAAGACGCGCCGGTACGGTTCTATCTCGGCGTCGACGACAAGGAGCTGCTGCCGACGGTCAAATCCGAACTGCAGACGGCGTACCCAGCAAGCTACGAGATTTACGAGGAGACGGTTGACCTTCCTGCAGAACTTTGTCGTCCTACCAAGGACGAGGAGCCCCAACCCCCAACCGAGGGAGGGGACACGGAGGAGCAGGAGGGTTCACTCTCTGAGCACACGCCAATCGCCGCTCGCTGGAGCGGCGTCGGTGAGCGGAGCCGCGACTGGATGACGCCGATCAAGCAGTATTCGCAGGTTCAAGAGGAAGGCACCAGTTCGGGGGACCCAGCACGAGCGCCACTCGCGACGGCCGTTGAACGACTCACAGAGGCCACAGCTCCCACCGCGTTGCAGGTGTTGTTCATGCGGTATGGCAGCTGGCAGAAGTTCGCTGAAAGCCGCAAAAAGCAGATCGAAACCAAACACGACGGTGCCCTCCAGTCCGCGCGAACCAGCCTCGCGGATATGCTCCATGGGGCCGATGAAGAGCGAATTCGAGATCGGCGACGTGGTCGTGACCCGCCGCATGTCGGTGAGAGCACCCAGCAGACATCAAGTGCAGCCAGTGGTGAAGTTGCCTCCCGACAGGCACTAATTGATCAAAAAGGGCCCTCACAGACGTTTCTCGTGAACGCCAGGACGGTCGCCGTCCTCTCGAACGAACCTGATGAGGCAGTCAAAGCACAGGCGGCGAACAATATTGAGACGCTGGCCAACGCGTTCAATCATCTGGACGGGTACTTCTATCACCTCGACGGGAGCCGCGTTACGAAGAGTCTGACCAACATTCGGGACCCCGCGACAAAAGAGCTGAAGCGATTGGTCTCCCGTTCGTTCAACCAATCCTCGATGGGGAAGCGTCGGCCCCAACTTATTCTAAACGCGGACGAGCTCGCGAACTTCGTTGCAGTGCCGAGCGCACAGTCACTGACCACCGAGGGCTCGCGTGGCGCTCGCGGAAAAGAACGACTCCGACAACCACTCCCACTGCCGGATCCCGATCTCCTCGAGGAGTTCGCCGGATCTGGTATGACGGTGGGAAAGCCCCTCCGAAACCGGAACGAACCCCTAGACCAACCGATTCGTATTCCGCCGGATCTCTTGACCACGAGCTATATCCGGGCTGCGTCGACCGGGAGCGGGAAGTCCACAGCTGTACAGGCCGAGATGCTCTCACTCCATGAGTACGTTGACGGTCCTACTGTTCTCCTTGATGGGAAGGGGGACGGGATGGCCGAGAACTATCTCCACGCACACTACGCCGAGAACGGGAACCTGGATGATGTCTACTACTTCAACGCCCCGGACACGCTGCCGGCGGTCTCGTTCTTCGACATTCGACCGGCGCTTGCGATGGGGCGCTCTCGTGAGGACGCCGTCCAGGACAAGGTCGAGCATTTCCACGAGATCATGCGGCTCATCCTCGGCGAGGAGCGTCACGAGCAGGCATACGTCGCCAACGAAATCCTCACCTTCCTTATCAAGGCGCTGTTCGACCGGGAATACGGCCATGACGCGTTCAGTCTCGAGGACCTGATTCAGGCTGTCTTCCGGATGAGTCAGGAGAAGACACTTCCAGAACTCTGTGATGCAAACTCGCATATCGAACAGTCGCTGGTGCAGAAGTGTCAGGTCGACGACCGCCAGTTCCAGCAGACGATGGGGGCTGCGGCGAATCGCCTTGACAAACTCGTCGAGCACGAGCACCTCTACCAGATGTTTACCCACGTCCCCGAGTGGGATGACGAGGAGGAGGAATACGTTGGGAACGCCTTCGACTTCCGTGAGTTCGTCGACGAGGACGCAGTTATCCTGTTCGACCTTGGTGAGTTCCGCGCTGAATCCCAGCACGCTCTGACGATGATTCTGTTGAGCAACCTCTGGGACGCTGTTCAGGGGCGTCGTGGCGGTGGGCGGTCACTGAACGGTGGGTCTCGTCAGAGTGAGAGCGACGCCGACGATACGATCGTGAATATGATCATCGAGGAGGCGGCACCAGTTGCGACATCCTCACTAGTCTACGAACAGTTTATCCCCCAAGGCCGAGCATTCGGCGTCAGTCTTGGCCTCATCCTCCAGTACCCCGAACAGGTCGCCCAGTACAGTACGTCCGATCGGCCGTACACGGAAATCCTGAACAATGTCAAAACGAAGCTTATCGGCAATATCGCGACGGATGCGAAACTCGCCGAGTCGATGGCCCACGAAAATCTCAGTACGTCGGAATTGCGCAATCGCGTGAGCCGCCTGCCGGCCGGTGAGTGGATCGCCCAGTTGCCGAGTCCGCAGTTCGGACAGACGGGCCCAGCGCCGTTCTCACTTGCCTCGCTGCCGATCCCAGAGGGCCACCCTGAGAGCGATGCGCCACTGTCAGGCGACGACCGGCATCTCTTTGAGGAACAGCAGATTCCCCAGGTGATGCGGCGAACGCAACACGAGTGTAGTCTTCCGGGTCGGACGAATCAATTTGCCCGCGAGGAGGTGCGGGAGACGCTCGACGAGGTCGGTGATGACGTCGATGGTGAGCCTGCGACGACGAGCGGGAGCACAGCGGGCGCTGGAGCGGCAGACGGCGGTACCTCATCGGATGCCCCCTTCTTCGGCGCGGACGGCACGAGCGACGACGCAGATGCCTCCGCGGAGGACGAGACAGCCATCACAGCGGGCCAACCCACCACCCCATCGGGTGACGAGCGAGATATCGGGAGTGCGCCCATGTTCGGCGCTACTGCAAGCGAGCAACAGGAATCCGAGGGAAGCCCTCAGCTCTCGGCTGCGGGACAGGCAGCGTCAGAACACCGTGAGGAGCGCAATGAGGCTTCAGAACTACAAACCACGAACGGCGATGAGGACACAGAGGATTCGGCGGAAACGACAGGCGGGGATTTGCTGCCCGAGCACGTGAGCTACGACGCGAATACTGAGTGCTACGTTTGCGACGTCTGTAGGTCCGAATATACCGCGTCCGAAGAGCGGAAGGCCAGTGCCTGCTGCCAATTCGCGTCTAAAGACGACGTGTTCGTTGCGGCCAAACGCGCTCGCTCCACCGCTTCGTCGTCCAGTGAACTCTTCACTCGACTCGGGACTATCACCGAGCACGCCGAATCGTACGGGATCGAGGTAACTATCCAAGACTTCGCGAATCTCGAAGGCTCTTCTGAGGAGTCCGCCGCTGCTCCCAACGGAGAGTCAGAGGAGCCAGCAGAGCCGGAGGAGAGTCAGAACCCGAATGTGTCACACTCGATCCGTTTCAAGGACGCAACGACGACCATCCCGGATGAGACGCTCCGCGAGGAAGGCATCACACGTGACGAGGCCGCCTTCCTCGGTCTCGTACTGGATGCGATGAACCACCAGGTCGAGGAGTATTCGCTGCTGGAGAGCATGACCGTGCTCAAAGAGCCATTCTCCAATCTCGATCTCGAGACGCTCAAAGAGAAGGAGTTCATCGAAGAACACCGTTCGTTCTGGCAGACGTACTATACGGTCCTCCCCGCCGGGCGACGGTTCCTCGATCGCTCACTCGACACTAGCCCTGGAATCGGCGATCTCGGTGAAAAAACGCCACACAAGGCTGCCGTTGTGTTCCTCGAAGCATGGCTCTCCCAACAGAAAGACGTTGCTCGCACGGCCGTCTACTATCAGCATTCGGAGGATGTCGTGTTTGACGTTGCGGGATTCGATGCCGCTGACGAACTCGTCTGGGTAGGTGAAGTCGAAACCCCGAGCAACAATACTGACGCGCTGCTCTCGGATTACGAAAAGCTGGCGACCGTCGACGCAGCTGCTGTCTGGGCGTGTGAAGATAAGGACCTCATTCTGGAGATCATCGAGTCGCTCACAGGGACTGACACAGTCGATATCTCGTTGACGTCCACGCAAACCCGGACGATTAGTTCGCTGCGTGCGGCGATCAACGACCACGACCTGTCGGGGATGGGCGCTCTCCATACGTTCCGGAGTCTCAAAACGGAGGTCGACCACGAGCCGTGACTGGGGAATGGCGAAAAGCAACCCGTGAGGAGCTCCACACCTACTACACAGAGACGTTTCCGGACCAACTCGACGCCCTCCCGTCATTCCTCACAGCTAGTGGCCCGAAGCAGTACGCTATCGCCTTCGGCGAGGCATACCCAACCCGAAACCAGAACGCTCCCGATCGGTCGTTCATCCGCCGCGATACCTGGCAGACCAGCGACTCTGGCGAACGAAGCATCCAGCAATTCGGCTCGATGGAGGACCTCGTCGAATTCATCCAGTACCCCGCCAGCTACGACCCCGCTCAAGGGAGCAACTATGCGCTCGCAGACCCGGATCTATTAGAACGACCAGAACCACGCCCTGATGCAGTCTACTACGCGCTCGATCACTGGGAGCGACCCTGGGTGCTGGCGGTCGATATCGACGCGAAGGACATCGCCGCACAGCGCGCGTCCAATGAATCAACCAATGGGAGAGCCGACGATGTCGGGACTGAGCAACTTCGTGCCACAGGTGTCCTTGACAGCCCACCCGAGGGATATCCCTACGCATTCGAGGATATCGAGCAAGCTCTTGAGTATGGATTTGCAGTTCAGGACATCTTCGAGGACGACTTCGCGGCCGACGAGACGATGGTCGTCTACTCGGGGCAGGGCTGTCACGTCTACCTGCTTGATACGGACCGCGAACACTGCTACGACGAGCAAAGTCGCGAAGTCATCAACGACCTACTCCTCGACGAATATGGGATTCCCATTGACCCGGTCGTCACGGCCGACCGGCGTCGCGTGATGCGGCTGCCGTACTCACTACACGCCGATGTCTCGCGTGTCGTTCAGCCCATCGACGATTCGGGATTCGACTTCCGGACCGAGGCGATGCCTGACTTCCTTGACTCATGAGCCGAGACACGCCCACAGACGACGAGTACACGGCGTATCGAGTCGCGGCACTTCCACGAGACAAGGGGGAGTTCCAGCTCACCCAACTGTTCGAGCGTGGGTATCAGCGGTGGACAGTCGATGGTGAGCAGCAGACAGAGAAGATGCTCGCAGATGTCGAGCGGTTCACGATCGACGCGTTCGCACCGAGTACACGAGAGGAAGCAGCCAAGCGTCCCTATGTCGACGATCCCGGGACGCTGGCCGTCTTAAGCACTCTTGGCGCGGTCTGTATCATGGACCATCCGAAACTCGAAGATACGCCACCCCGTCATCTCGCGCTCCTCGGAAATCTCCGCGAACTCTGCGTCAACAATATCGCCTCACTCGTTCGCGAGTACGATGACTGGTCGCTCCACCAGGAGATCGCCGAAACCCTCTACGCAAAAGATCCCGGCGAGGACGGTGTCCATCCAGGGCGTGTGTGCACCGACGTTACGACCCACCCCGAGTTCGGAGAGGGGTACTATCTCGAGATTCCGCTCGTCGCCGCCTCGCGAAAGTGCTTGGCCCGTGCTGATGGGGACGAGGACCAGCAGGGCGAGATTCAAGCACACGTCGCTGACAACAATCTGTACGTTCCCGTTTCGGATTTCATGGCGAAGTACTGCGAGTACGCAGAGGACGCCTTCGGCCGGCTGCTTGCTGTTCAAGAAGAGTCGTTGACGGCGGAACAGCGGAGTTGGCTGACGGCAAACGAATCGGCGATCACCGACCGAATCGATCGGTTCTTCGAGGCCGGTCAGACCCACCGCGTTTGGGAGAACTGGAGCCGGCAGAAGCGTGACCTCCTGACGATTATTAACGCCGTCTCCGCCGCAGACGATGACGTCGCCCAGCTCGATGAGACGCAGACTGCCCGCGACCTCTACGAAGCGGTGGAGGCATATGAGCCAGAGCGAACATGGGAGCGAAGAGTCTGTGAGTCAATTTCTTCACCGCGAAGTCTCGGGACGGTGCTCTCGCGGAACCGCGATCACGCGAGCGTCACCGTCGAGAACGCGCGCTTGAATCGGTACACACTCACCGAATACAGCGACGGTTCGCAACCACTCCACGTCGACGACCTCGAAGATCTATTCGAGTTGCCCTGCATGGCAGCGATGGACGAGCGCCTACAAGAGAAGAAACCTGTTCGGAAGGACCTGTTCAATCTGGTGCGGATGGCATGGTGGCTTCCCCAGTACCGGGACGCGAGTATGGCGGAATTCATCAGCGACGTGAAAGACCTGTTCTCGCGGTGGCCCTGGTATGACGACGAGGTGACTGAGTACCAGATTCGGTACGAACTCGACAACGACATCGACGGCGAAATCCCCCTCCCGATGAATTGTACGAATGATGATATGAAGCGGTACTGCATCGGGCGCGACCAATGCCCGTACTCGATTTATGGGAGCCTCCCCTTCCCCGACGAGATGTACGAGCAGATCGATGACCAAGGAACGTCTCCATCACAGTAACTGACCAAGACGGGCGGTCACAGTCACGTTTAACAGTTCGCGTATCTATTCATCCGCTGGTCTTTCAAGACCGTCCAGGACTGCAGTTTGCGAATACGATTGATGGATTCTCCATGGGTAATTGAGCAGTCTTAGCGATTTCAACCCCCTCAGTTTTCATTTATCGTCGGAACTCGCCTTCGTATAGTATATATAACCTTATTCCACCAATTTCCTGTTTCTCCAATATTCAGCAGGTAGAAGTCGTCACGCGTTGCATATATCAACGAGGGTTCCGATGCTCACTTTCATATAACAAATAACGCCCTCAAATCAGTCCTCCGCTATCCTATGCAATTCTGCCTCCGTCAAATCTGAATTCGTACCTCGGAATGCGTCCAAAGGAAGGGTGGGGTGCGAGGTGTGAATCCGGTGTGTTTCGTAAGGGGGATTCAGGGATGGGTAGAGCGCAGCGTAATTCATAGAGCTATCAGTTTGAGAGAACACGATGCGGTGGTAGCGAGAGCGGGGGGATAGGTAGCGTAGTGAAGATGGTAGCTGTATAGCCAGACAGGGGGAGGACTAGGGTGGTCACGTTCCTGGTGACAGCCTTCTCATCTGTTTCAGTTTGCGTAGGGTTTGAGTGACGACTGGAAACTCTCATCTGCCAGCCTGGGTGTACTACTAGGCCGTGGTATCCGTGGCGAGCATGCTGGGGGTTCTAGTGAGGGTGCTATCTCTCCGCGTCTTGTGTCAGCCTGAGTACTTCTCTGTGAGAAGGTGTTGTGTTCTGTGGGTTGTTCGCGCCGACGAAGGGCGACGGCGCTCAGCGTGCCCGGCACGCAGGTCGAACCTGGTCGTGGTGCGGGTGCCATGGGCGGCTGAGTGCGGTCAGTGAGCGATTCCATGTCCACGTTCAGTAACTCCGAGTCAGCGACTGCATCGGCTTCAGAAAACCACGCGAATCCACGAGATACTGGCGAGCAATCTCGACAGTCTGGATGGCTAGACGAAGAGAGCAGCGACGACGGGTCACCAGAACTCGAGATGGACCGGTGTCCGGAGTGCGGAGCACGTCGCTTCGTCTCGAAACTATTGGTGTACGAGGTGACGAGCTACGACGAGGGCGGCGAGCGAGAATTTCGTCGGCAGCACGTTCGCGCCGAGTTCGAGTTTACCTGTAGCGAGTGCCAGACGACACTCCGGAGGCTGCCGGCGGATCGGCGCGATTACTACGACGAGGTGCAGATCTTGGAGGCGGAACGCCGTGCAGCCCTCCGAGATCAGTGCCGGCAGCTGTGTAGTCGGGTCGGACGGCGACTCTGGACCATGAAGTCCGGGATCGCGCTGGCACTCTTTGCAGTCGCCGTCGCGGTGATCTGGCTGTAGGGGCAGCAGTGAGGGACGGCGGACGTCCAGGCTCGTTAGGGTCGTGACGGAATCCGCAGTTCCCCGTTGACCTCGTATAGATAGCCCTTCAGGAGCAACTGCTCGATATGTGATCGGGCGTCGGCACGCTCAACGCCCTGGTCCATGAGGCGGGCAACGGCGTCCTCTCGCGTGAGCGGCTCATTATCCGTCAGTGCGTCGACGTACTGCTCGAGGTACTCGAGCGCGGCTTCCTCACTGGAGGTGATCGGCGTCCGCGAATTCGCCATTACGTAGTGTATTAGTGTCTCTGCGTTTGACAATTGGGGTCATGATCGCGCTTCGATGTACGGTTACGATGTGTGAACCGCCTCGGGACCAAGTGGTTCGAGACGCGAAGCGTCTCGTCATCACGGAAGACGTAGTCTTCCGTACGCGAGCCACTCGGCCTGCTCCGCCTGTAGAATAGCGCTTGCCCAGCTGCGAGTTCATCGTGGGATGAATCTCGCACAGGAGTCTGTAGTACACGCAATATGAACGGTGGAGAGTGGGTCTTGCCCGACCACGTAGTGCCTCTGACAGGGGAGGAGCAACCCTCCAGCCTAACGTGACAACCATCACGTATAGCCCTGTTGTGTACGGCGGCATTGCGTGAAGCGACCGAAGTCTGGATGGAACAACAGGAACAGGTCGATCCAGACGATCCACTATTCGCGATTCTCGACCAGCTCGATCAAGAGCCAGTACCCAAGACACCACGGACGAACGCCGCCACAGAAGATGATCTGGTTGACGAGTGGAGTGGAGACACAGCTGGGATCCGATTCTCGAATACACCCGACAGCGAGGAGTGAATGGGCCGCTCGATTGATACTGATGCTGGTCCGGTTTCCGCTGGGGACTTCAAGCCTGAACGACTCACCCATCGGGTGTTTCTCGGTCCGAAATTCCTCTTCGCGTTTTTCAATCCGAACGACGAACTGCATGGAGCATCGAGAGCGCTTGCTGAATTCGCACGCAGCGGGGACCTCCCATATCGACAGTTCATCGTTAACGGGCACGCGCTCGACGAGGCGGCAACGCGACTGAAAAAGCGTGCGTCACTCCGGTACGCCGAGTTGCTATTCAAAGCGGTCGATGAAAGTGGGCTATTTCGCTTCGAGCGTGTTCCCGACGAGGCATTCGAGCAGGCACGCGATAGATTCATCAAATGGGACGACAACGACGCCTCATTCACGGACTTCGTCATTGCGTGTCACATGGAAGAACTGGGTATCAACCACATTGCAACGTACGATCGACACTACCAGCTATTCGATGTCATGACGGTTCCGCACATCGATCTCGGATAAGTCCCTCATCGAGTTGGTGCTGGTCGCCAATGGCCACATGGACGAGGCGCGTGTCCTCGCTACTCGGGGTGTGTTGAGGAAACGTATTCGGTCGTGCCTGTATCGCAGGGATGTTTGTCAGCGCCAGGTGGCATGAGGCGCGTTCACAACTGTACCTCGTGTGAGTTCCCATGACTGATCCAAATATACTCGATGATACGACAGCTGATTACGAACGGCTCGAGACCGAACTCCTTGCACAGGACCGGGATGCAGCCCGGGTGTCGACGGCGGACGTCGACAGGACGACGGCGCAGCAACTCGCCAGTGACCTCGTCGACGACGGCGTCGTGACAGCGGTCGCTAACCAGCGAGTCCTCGTTCACGAACCAAGTGGTGAAGCATTCGACTCAATTCGGCAGTTAGTTGTCTTCCACCGTGGGTGGACAGCCGGCTGTGATGCCAACGACGAGATGTCGTAATGCAGCAGACGCTTTCGGGATGTGCGTTCTACGATTCGCTTCCCGGGTCGGAGCGTGGTGCCGCCTTCACCTGGGGTAAAGATGAACGGGTTTCGCATCCGATCTGTGTCGACTGCGCCGTCCAAGCCCGGGCCGACCCCGACGACCGAGATCACCACGCCTGTGATAGCTGTGGTCTCGTCGTCGACACGCTCGCTGCACTCACGCGGTTTCGCGTGGGACTCGGCCATCTCGAGGGAACACTATACCTCTGTGTCCGCTGTAGTCCTGACGGACTCGCAACGTACTGGACGCGTGACCTCGACGAACATCTCGTCGAATGAAGGTATCGCTGACTGTCGCACTGTTTACTGAGGTAGTTGATAGAATAATATGAATAGGGGCTTGAAGAGTCGGTCCGAGGTATTTCTGTATATTTACCTGTTCGAAACTATTTATTACAATGCCGGTGAACCCACCGTAGTCTCAACCCCTACAGCCACTGCAAGAACCGCTCTGTTTTTTGAAGGCGTTCCTATATTCCTCCCTCAGCTCTCTGATAGAGATCGCCGAAAGTAATATATACTGGAATGTAATTGTGCCAACTGTATGGCCAAGGAAAACAACTCATATCCACGTCGTAGCGTGCTGAAAAAGACCGGTCTTACCATCACAGGCACCGTCATCGCGGGGAGTGCGGCCAGCGGAACTGCGTCGGCAGCATCGTGGGATCATCTCCCGTACGATAAGGTCGAAGGAAGTCAGCAGGACAAGTACACGATTCAATGGGAGAAAGACAAACCGTTCAGTACCGCGAAACTTGCAGGCACGACGACCGTTGATATCTTGGACGATAGTACGCAAGATGGCGGAGGGTACACATACAAATTCGGTGTTGCCACCCACGGTCTCGGGTTGAACGAAAACGACGGTGATAAGCAGGATGCAATATCGTCTCACGCAGTCAAGGTATGGGAACATCCGAACAGCACCGTTGATCAGCAGACTGTGTACACTACGAACGACTCGGATGTGACCGGTGCATGGGCTCATGGAACTGGAACTGAGATTCCAGATCCAGCTGTCGATGCTATTCACACCGCCGTCTCGATTGCGAACACGAAGTATGCGATCGCAACCGGTACTGCGACGATCGCGGACAGTATCTTGGACTACTACACAAAAGGCTGTAACGAGAGAGATGATTGTGTGCTATTCGAATGGGCACCGTCGTCGGCCGACGAGGTAACCCACACCACGAAATTCAGGGTTGACGTTCCGGAGAGTGAGACTGGTTGTGCGTTGCTATTGACGACGCATATCAACAACAGAGTTGTCATGTCTTTTACACTGACCGGCAACGAGGACAACGCCTACATCACACCGACAGAACCGCAGCTGTGGTGACGGCCAATTAACGGCTTGACCGTGGACAGCCCGCAGTTTTCCGGACCTATTCGATTAGGTGGCACTGTCTGTTTGTTCGGAGGCCTCAATGAGTGGACCTCGGAGAGATCAACGATGAGTTCTGACACCCCAATCGACACAGCAGCGCTGCTAGCTAGCTTGCAGGAACGCAAGCAGTGGGTATGCTGGCGAGAGGAAGAGCGCGATGGCAAACCAACGAAGATACCGGTGACGCCAGGAACAGGAGCATTCGCCTCGTCAACTGATCCGGATACGTGGGACAGCTTTGACACAGCGATTGGATACGCCGGGACGAAGAACGCTGATGGCGTTGGCTTCGTCCTTACTGACGATGATCCCATCGTTGGCGTAGACCTTGATGATTGCCGTGATCCCGAGACCGGAGAGGTCGACAACATAGCACTCAACATCATCGAACGACTCGACTCCTATACGGAGATTTCGCCATCCGGTACCGGCTACCACGTACTCATCACGGGAGAGCTTCCGGACGGTCGGAACCGACGTGGAAGCATCGAGCTGTACGACACCGCACGCTTTTTCACCGTCACTGGTGACCATGTCGAAGAGACTCCCACCCACGTTGCACGCCGACAGGATGCGCTCGTAGCGATCCACCGCGAGTACCTCCAGGACACCGATAGCGATGTGAAGTCGCAGTCTGGGCAACTGGGCGCTGGCGACGACCAGTCAGCAACGAACGGTGCAGTTGACGTTGACCTCGAGGACGAAGAATTGCTCGAAAAAGCAATGAACGCGTCGAACGGGTCAAAATTCGAGCGCCTCTGGAACGGGAACATTGCTGGGTACGACAGCCAGTCGGAAGCCGATATGGCGCTGTGCTGTCTGCTAGCCTTCTGGACCGGCGGCAACCACGCTCGTGTGGATCAACTCTTCCGCCACTCAGGGCTGCTTCGGGAGAAATGGGATGACGTGCACTACGCCGACGGGTCGACGTACGGCGAGAAAACCATCGAACGAGCGATTGCGAACACCTCCGAGTTTTACGATCCAGACGCTCGAGACGACTCGAGTAAAGCGAGTTCCAGACAGAGCGAGTCATCGGTCACTAGTAGTGGTGACGAACCGGCACAGAATCATGCGTATCTGGTCGAGAAAAATCGACTCTTGACCGACCGCGTCGACGACCTCGAGGCAACGCTCAAGGAGAAAGACGAACGTATCGACGAACTCGAAGCGACCAATGAAGCGCTTCGAGAGCAACTCAGTGACTGTCAGGAGGCACTCGAGCGTCGTGATCAGTCTTCGAACCCTGAGATGGATGAGACGGGTGCTGCTGACAGTGACTCGATCTGGGGACGTGCACGGCGGTTCGTTGGGGATAACAACTGAGACCACTTCTAAAGCACTCTGACGGGTTTATCGACCCCCAGAGGGGCGAGGGAGTACCATCATTCTCCCTGTGAACCATGAGTTCTCAGAAATCACAACCAGTTAGTACTGAGTCTGAACCGCTCCAAAACCGTACAATTGGGGGATCCTGCGGCGTTCCTCAACTCTCTATTCCGAATGATCGAAGCACTCCGTCGATACTCTCGTTCGTCGAATGGGCGCTCGTTGAACTCACACATGGCAATATCAGCGCTGAGTACCGGTCGTCGCATCTCTGGGGTCAAAAACGAACACAGTATACTGTAGCGGATTCCAACGGAGAGTTCTTCTTGAAGCGACACCACAATGCTCGACTCGGCTGCCACACTGAGATACTTCGCCGAGAGGAACTCCGAACGGAACTCGTAAGCCGATTATCAAGGTCGCGTCCAGAGACATCCGATCCGACTCGAGATGTGGCGTGTCGGTGTGACCACTTCGTTCTCAAGCCACTCTAGCAATTCCGCCAGAAGTGACATCCTCCTCGCCGTAAACGGAGAGGGAGCGAAGCTCCCTCAAGCAGTCGGGCGGAGCCCGACGACGGCGAGGCTTCCCGTACCGCAGGTGGGATATTTGCCGGTCTACGACACGACCTGTTCTCTGGCCTTGAACGTCCCGCTCTCGCGGTCGAACAGGTGTACCGATGGCTGTGCCACACAGCCGTTACCCCTATCCTCCCCATGAGGACTTGGAGTTATCTTCTGGCGCATGTTCTCCGCCCCGTTACAATCCGCGTTGGCCACCAACTCACACGACAAGCAGACGTACAGGCCACGTTCGACACGGTTCGACTTCGTGTCGTCACCACATCGTGAACAGGTCTTACTGGTGTTCCACTCGTTTTCCTTCAGCACCTCAACACCGCGTATCCCGCCATTATATTCGAGATACTGGTAAATGCGGTCAAACGCCCCTGAGTGAACTTCTTGTTGCCTGTTTTGCCCCAGTCTGATTCACGCACGTCTTCGGGCCAACTCACTGCGAGCGTTCCCACGTTCCGTTCGACACACTCGGTGATGATGGTGTCCGTAAGCGTGTGGTAGAAGTGCATTTCACGGTCAGCGAGTTTCCTGCGTGCCCACATCGACTTCTCCGATGGGCCGTTCTCGCCTTCCGTGTCGTACTGTGTGCGGGTGAAGTAGTGCTTGTCCTGCTTGAGCGAGTTCCCGGGGTACAGGACATATTCATCGGGGAATGCGACCGTGGCGATGTTCGTGATACCGAGGTCGATGCCTGCCACTTCGTCGCCTGCCGAGTCGGTAAATTGTAGAGGAAGTGTCGGATTCACTCCCACCCTTCCGGGCGGATTCTCTCCTCGCAGAAAGATAGTCTCCCACAAGTAGAAAAGAGTTGGCGCTAGTCTGAAGTACATGGACTTCGAACAAGCGGATATGACCGATATGGATCGCATTCGTCCCGACGGTGGGATTGACGCGTTGGATCCACCACCGACAGATATCATGGACGAAGAGACGCTCGACCCGGCAGCGCTTGCCCAGAACGCGCCCAGACTCGAGACAGTCGTGCAGTTGCTCAACCAGCCAGCGCTGGCTCGTGTGTACGTCTACGTTTGCTATTGGGGGCCCGTTTCGCCACCGGAGATTATGGACGGTCTCGAACTATCGAAATCGACGACCTATGAGTACGTTGACCAACTCGTCGACCTCGGTCTCGTCGATCGAGATGACTCGACACGTCCGCAGCAATTGACGGCCGATCCGATCATCATCGTCGAGCAGTACGTCCCCATCGTCATCACGCCGACGGTCCTGCACGCACTTGCACTCCAGGAAATTGACGAGGATGTCGAGTATTTCATGGACCGCTACGGTGCTGGCAAACTCGTCGCTGCGCTGCGAGGTGCAGGGCTGCACTTTGCTGGGAAGACGACCCAACGAATGGTCGCGACCGATATCGACGTTCGCGACACCGAAGCGATGATGATCATCTATGCGCTCGAGCCATTGCTGACTGTTGGCCGAACGCATGATCCGTTCTTCGAGCATCTATTTCCGGACGTTCATGATCAGATGGATCTTCCTTCCCTTGATGAGGTAGACGGTGCCCCGACAGAGTCTGATTCCCCCGAATGAGGCCGTTGAATGAGCCGAGGTAATCCACTCTCTTCCGAACAGGACGTCTTCGTCGATGCAAACATCTTCTTTGCCATCAGACACCCATCAAATCCGAGATACGCACGGTTTCGGAGCACTGTCCGGAACGCTGATGTCGTGTGCAAACTCCCCCAGCGCGTTATTGGAGAGCTTGGCGGGTCAGAGACGGATCGTGTGCGGACGGCTCTTGATGAAGGATGGGCCGAAATCATCGATGCACCCTCTCCGACAGATGGTGATGCGGTCGCAGCAAGCGATATCGCCACGAGAACGATCGCAAACGAAACCGGCAAGCCCGAACACGAGGTCGAAAAGACGGATGTGATTCTCGCAGGGCTGGCTATCCAGTACGTCAGAGATCCTCGACAGAGCGCGTGGTCGTACTGACCGATGATAAGCCAGCTCGAAAAGGGGTCGAAAACGCGGTCACTGCACAGGGCTATACTGATGTGATCTCCGTCTACGGATTGACAGACATCATCGGAGATGATTCCAGTGACTCGATGCGGTTAATTTGAGGCAGATAGCTCGTCGAATTCGAGTGCGTTATACAGTTTGGCAGCCTGCCCGGCGGGGCGGGTGCTGATGATAACTCGATCTGAGATCGTGCACGGCGGTTCATCGGAGAGGACAACTGAGGTCCATTCCAACGCACTCGGACGGTTTTATCGACTCCCCGAAGGGGTGAGGAGTACAACGATGACTGTAACCAACCAGAGAGACGAACAACGCATTGTGTGGTTGTACGGACCGATCGTGAGGTATAGCTATGATCTGATTCCGGCAACCTCGACGGTACTGTTTTGTGTGTGTACTACGAACGTACAAGCGTATGTCTGAAGCTGAACCCAACAATGGAGATCCTGAGATTGAACGAATCAACCTTCGGATTTCCCAGTCGTTCCGCGAAGTCGTTGACGAGACGTGGCGCGAGCGGGGATTCAATAGCCGAAGTGAGTTTATTCGCTACGCACTGCGAGAGTCAGTGAATCATCCAGAGGGTGCAGGGTTCTGGAAGGACCTTGCAATTAGTGAAGCACAGTTTGATGACGGTGAGAGCCGCTCGAGCGAGGAAATCAGAGCAGCATATGGGTCCGACGGCGAGTGACGACGATTGGGACTGGGCATTTTCGTCTCGAGCGGAAGACCAACTTGCGCAGCTCCCCACAGAAACGCAGGACCGGATCATCACGAAACTCGATGATGTCGTGTCCTCCGAGTGGCGCGAGCCAGCTGACTTTCTCGAGCCATTGACTAATTCGCCATACAAGAAATTACGAGTCGGGACCTACCGACTGGGGTGTCGACTCCGATCGGAAGAACGCATCCTACGCGTAGAGAGTGTTCGAAAGCGAGATGGGGCATATTCAGCGGACGATTGAACCTCACAGCCGTGGGAACTGCCTAGCTGATATCAAATCGACTGTCTTCTTGGGAAAGAAGCGTTACTGGCTCGATCGACTGACCACTGATCAGTACGACACTAGCAAGTCATTGATCGCTTTTTCGAACCGAATCGTGATCAGGTATGTACCATGCTCTCGAATACGCCAACAGAAGTCTTTCTGACTCCAACGCAGTTATACGAAGAGCGTGAGATGACCGCGTTCAACATCATAGAAGCCACACTCGTTCTTGGAGTCTACGTACGAGGCCAACTTTGTCTTCACGTATGATGAGACGACTGCCACGCTCGCGCGGAGTTTCAGACTTGACGTCCTTCCATATGCGACGCTACTCATCTCAACTGACTAGTCCTCGTTTCTTAGATTAATAGCCGAGCCGGGCACTCGTAGTATGGAGCAGCAGCCGCTCGAAACACACACTACAGGCATATTCAGGAATTGCCAGTCAACTCGAATCGACGATGCCAGACGAGGACACACTAATGATACTGCCGCTCGAGTATTCACCTAGACCCATAGCAACCGATCGTCACAGCCCCCATGTCGATCACACTGAGGAGCTCGCGACCACGATCGGGCTCTACGTGCTCGGTGAAATCTCCCTTGGGAAGGCTGCAGAGCGGGCTGACGTCACCCGCTGGGAGATGAAAGAGATTCTCACTGAGGCCGGTGTTGAGGTTCGCCTTGGCCCACAGACCATGGACGATCTCGAGAACGAGGCGAGACAGCACTCGACATCGAATGAGCGAGTCGTTTTCGCCGCCAGTTGTTCTTGATGCAACAGTATTGAGCAACTTCACGAGCACTGACTCGGTAACGTGGCTTACGTCGGTGCTCGAGAATCTAACGACCGTCCCTGCCGTTGAACGGGAACTTCAACGCGGTACCGAGAATTGGATATCCGTATCTCGAGAACGCACTCGAGGCCATTGAGACTGGACAAATTCCTCTCGAGCAGAGTGCAACAGAACAACTCGAGCAAGCGTATCCAAGGATTCGAGACCAACTCGATCCAGATGAGGCAGAGGCATTCGTTGTTGCCGATCAAACGAGCGGAACACTCGTGACCGATGACAGTGCAGCCCGGAACCTTGCTTCTACATACGAGATTGAACTTACGGGTTCTATTGGGATACTCGTTCGTGGTGTTGTACGGGAGGATCTCACTGTCGAGACAGCTGACAGTTGGCTCACAACCTGGATTGATGAATGCAGTTACTATGCACCAGTTGAAAGTGTTAGTGATGCTCTTCCTGACGAGTATACTCCAGAATAGTTTCTCTCGCTGTGGTTTTGGCAGGATGAGATACTTGCTTGCCACACCTGCTGTCCCTGAAACGTGATTTCTTTCACCTCTATCGAAACGGTCATATAGTCATATTCATTAACCACGATATGTACGATCTTACCGCATTCCAACGTGATCTGCTCTACGTGATAGCCGGCCAGGGTGATCCACACGGACTCGCAGTCGAAGACGAACTCGAGGAGTACTACGAGAAGGAAATCCATCACGGCCGGCTCTATCCGAATCTCGATGAAATTGTCGACAAGGGCCTCGTCGAGAAGGGGGAACTCGATCGCCGAACGAATTACTATACGGTCACGGCTCGCGGCCAGCGGGAACTCGAAGCTCGACGAGAGTGGGAAGACCAGTACGTGAGCAACTTTTGCACCTCGTCTGAATAATGGCCAATATTCTCACTCCGAAGCTGGGAGAATGACGCAGAGCGCAGCGTCGATTCCATAAAAATACCCCCGCTCGAGGAAGAACGCGAACTCCTCCTCGAAGGAGTTGATCATTTTGCGTCTAAGGGGTGAGGCGCGACCACGTGTGCCTCGAGATTATCCATGAGTACAGATCGACCGATCCAACACAAGCAACACCAGGAACACCACCAGAACTGCAACACCAGCGACCGAGAGCGACGGTATTCCGGCGACGTCGCTCGACTGAATGGACACGAACTTGTTGCCGTCGACGAGTAGCTACCCGGCACGGAACCAACACCATACGAGATCGACCTCACCGATGGATACGAGTACCGAACGCGCTACTGGCACTGCCGGGACTGTGGCCAAGAACGAAACCGCCGTCGCGAGTTCAGCGATCCCTGCGAGACACCAGACCCACCGACTCCGCTTGAGGCAGGTGGCTACTCGATCGACGAGCCGCGAACCCGCCGGGCACTGAGCGAGGATATGGACGTTTGCTTCGCCAGCGTGGGCTCAACCTACGAGGTTGTCAGTGAGAGTAGGAACACCTACACGGTCGATATTGAGGCAGAGACGTGTACCTGTCCAGATTGTGAACAACGCCAGCCAGTCGGTGGCTGTAAGCATCTCAGACCCGTTGATCTCGAGATCCGAACTGGGATCACCCCTGCTCCGGATGGGACGTTCAACCGGTGACTGCGGGTTGAACTGGTCGTTCGCTCAAGATGGTTTGTCGCCCCCGGAAGGGGTGCGGGGGCTCAATGAAGTTCACCGCAGCAATTCATGAGAACAGCTGATGTAGCAACAGCGTCACCAAATGCTGAGACGACTCGGTTCCTGAAGCGAGGTATCGCCAGATGACCAATCGCAATGCGTGCCGAATGCAAAATTGTTCGGCACGCACTCGCGATCGGACAGGATACGCTGGCCGGTTCTGTTCGGACAGTTGTGAGGTTCGGTACGACCACCTGCAAGCGGACGCTCGAGACGCGGCTCAGGAGGACACGTACTGATGCTCGAGCAGATCGACCACCGTGGCAAGCGCTTCACGATCGATGACGATAGCACCCGCGACGAAGCGGGAATCAGACGCTGTCAGCGAGCAGCCGCACTCGACCGTCAGGCCCAGCGAGAACGCCGTGAACTCGAGCGTGCGAAAGCGGTCGCTGGGCCAGCCGGTATAAATCCCGACGTCGAGGTGCTTAACCGATGACACCAGATGATCCTGATCCACACGACATCCCCGGATTCGACCGAGCACTCGGTTCGATGATCCGATTCCCGACTCGGAGTACGGTAATCAGGGGTACCAGCTGGAACGTGACGCCGTCGATGGCGGTCATGTTCCCATCGACGATCTTCACGAGGCGCTCCTCGAGGCCGAACAAGCCCTTCGCGAGATTAATGAGCGACTCCCCGAACCGATGACGCTCAACAGTTCGCTCACTGAACTGGGTGCCACCGCAGATGCATATGCTCGGCTTGATCCTGAGCACCGCAACAGCGGGGAGTAAACTAACGTACTCAACCGAGCCGCTCGTCGGAGGTAGACTCTTTGTATCTACCTTTGAGTTGGGTCTCTTCTGCAGTTCTGAAGAAGGGAGACTAACGTTAACCAACAGTTCCGAGTGGTATCCCCAATCTGTTGGTTAACATTCTCGGAGCTAGACTCTGCTCTACCACCGGATCTGCTACCGGCGTACGAGTCTATCGGCGCCGGGAGGCGTGAGGCGCGCTCGAACAGCGTCCTCGAACTGATCCTCATGACTGGTTCAGATGCAATCAATAACACAGCTGACGATCACAGACGGCTTAAAACCGGACTCCTCGCTCAAGACCAGGCCGCGACTTACGTCTCGACGGCAGACGTCGACGAAACGACCGCCTGATGCCTCGTTGGTGCTCTCCTCGAGGACGATGTAGTCATCCCGGATTCCGGACAGCAAGTGCTCGTTCACGAACCAAGTGGCGAAGCATTCGACCTATGCGAGGGAGAAAGGGAGACTTCCCCCAGTGTGTCGCTGGTTCCCTCTGAGTGCGGGTTGGACCCTCGAACACCACTTCTGATGGAAATCCGATGGTCGAATTCTACGTCCTACAGGACGTGTAGGAGGTCAGGGTTTATCGACTCCCTGGTGGGATGAGGGGCTCAACGATGACTGAAATCAACCAGATAGATGACCAACGCACTGTGTGGGTAGACGGACCACTCGAGGAGTGTAGGTATGATCCGATTCCAGCGACGATTAGTTCGACTGGATCTCCGATTGACTGCTCGAAATATAGCGTTCCAGGCGTATTGATCAATCACTATGCAAATTTAAGCAGAACTGCATTCGACGACGCCGTTCCACAAGGAGTGTCAACTCGGCAAGTCGAAACACAGGGTTGGGTTCCAAGCGTTCCGTGGGGAGACTGGATTGGTGATATTCGCCGATTACGCTGTTGTGTCGCTGCATTGTCTGCGGGTTTACCTAGAGAAATCGGGAACTCGCAGCGCTCGAAGCGGCCAGGTTCTAGGTGAACGATACGTCGACAACGTTGTGGCTGGGATCGAATCTACCAGTGTCCACCACGAACTCACCCACCTCCTCAACGATTACTGCACAAGCGACGTTGCCGACCTCGTGGATCTCTATACGACACTCGGCGGCCCAACCCTCGACGAAGCGTATCGCCGGACAGCAGCTGAAATCACCTAAAAGACCTCATCTGGCGATTCAGGGTACTGTATGATCTCGATTCATAAGTTGGAAGCGGAAATTTTCGGCTTTGTATTCAGCAACCGAGTGTTCGAACTATCCGATGTCGATTCTGGAGATTCCGTAGCCCAGATACAGCTTCACCCGGAGCATCTTCCTGATTGGCTAAGCGACGAAGGAGATACCTGCTATATTTCGATTCGACTCGAGTACGACCATGGGGCGATGCTGGACCACTATAGCGAAGTCGAGATCGAAGAGAAACGAGAACAGTTTCGGGAGCGAATGGATGAAATGGAAGAATGAAAGTAACATCCCTCGCCGGTTACAGAGGATAGATACAGGTTACGCACGTATCGTTTGAAGCAAGTGGTTAAGACCCACTGTTCGCTCACAAGCATTTATCTGTTTGAGGAGTCTCTATCTGGTACGGAACAACGATTCATTATCGTGTGTTCGCACCCCAAGAATGGAGGGGTCGCTTGAACCAGTTACCCGTTCTGTTGAGGAACGAACCTTGTTCTCTCCACGTCGCGGTCACGTGGAACACATTAGAGTGGACACGGATTCCCCCACAGTGACCACATATGTCCAAAAATAAGGATACCTCGACAGAGAGGGCCGTGCAAACCTCAGAGAAAGTCCGCATCGTGTGTACTGAATGCAATTTCTCGAAACCGGTAACGAAGGAAGGGCAAAAATCTGCAGACGTAATTAGGGAACACGGTCGAGAAACTGGCCATAGACTCACTGCTGAGGAACTCAACGATGGTGAGTAAGCAGTTGTGCTTATCAAGGACGCAGCGATATGAGCGTGTGAGAATAGTATTCATTCACAACAGTCTGCGTCAAATGTTGATTGAGGAGTAATTCGTAAACTTCGAGAATCTCTGCGATTTCCGCGGCGGTGAGTGACTCCTCTGGTCAGCGCGACAGTCAGGAACCTGCTTACGATAGATTTCGTATCTCTGGTTCTTTTCGAGGACCCATGCCGCGTTCTCGACGAGTAGCGTTTCCTCCTCTGCCCATTTGAGAAGCCGATCGTCTAAGCCAACAGCCTCGAAACGAACGCACAGCCGGTGGTGTTGTTCGACCCCTGAAAAGGATAAGGTAGAAAAGATGGATGGCCAACACATCCTCGGATACCTGCTGTGCATGCGTGGAGCAATTTCAGAAGAGCATCGACGAGGATCAGTTGAGCGAGGAAGATCGAGAGAGAAACGCTGATGCAGTAGCACTCCTTGAAGACGTATCGCTTTTGGAGAGTGGAGGACGCTCAGAATCCTCAGGGTCCAGCACGGCCGGGCGATTGGCCAGCCAAGCAATTGCCTCCACCCGCCCGGTATCCTTTTGAGTATGGATATGATATGAATATGTATGGACGAGGTAAAGAAACGACGTGTTGGCGACCGCGGGCAGATCACTCTCCCAAAGGAACTACGCGAAGAATTTGACATTGGCGGCGGTGACGAGATAGAAATCCGCAAAGAGTCGGGAAAAATCGTTATCGAGAAACCGATCACTCGGGACGATCTAGCGGCCGGGTACCGTGCGCGGGCCGATCAGCTTCGAGACCTCGAGGAGGAGATGGATGGCGTTTCGCAAGAGGCCGACGAATATCTCGGCGACGTCCCGGAGTGGGAATAGATGGAGGTGCGCCGAGGAGACATTGTGATCGTTGAGCTCGACCCGACGAAAGGATCGGAGCAGCGGGGGACGCGACCATGTCTCGTTGTCCAGAATAACGTTGGGAATGAAAACGCACCCACAACGATCATCGTCCCGTTTACGACGTCGGTTGATGACGATTTGTATCCGTTCGAAGTGCTCATAACGGCCGATGAAAGCCACCTTCGCGAGGATTCCGTCGCGATGTGCAGTCAGATCCGAACTGTGTCGATCGAACACCGGATCAAAAACGTCATCGGATCCATCCCCGATGAGCGGATGAATGAGGTTGATAATGCACTCGAGTATAGCCTCGGGCTGCGCGGCTCGTGGTAGTTTCCCGGACAAGTGAACTACCCTGCCCTACCGGGCTCGGGGCTACTCGCCCCTCGCTTGTTGAGGACAGGGCTTCCTGTTTCTGTGTCGGAACTTGTACCTACCGAGGACACAGCGGTTCCAGACTCCGCAGGCGGCTTCCCTTTACGGGTGGTTCGGAGTGTCCCACTCCTACCGAATGGACACTCAGCCACAACCGACGGGACGCGCTTCTTGTCGTGCTTGAATACCGTCGGAGGCGTGGTGAGCATCGTACTCCCGTATTCGACCGCGTGTGGGTAGTAAGGTAGCGGAGAACGTGAAAGCAACTCGTGCGGGCGCTGTATCCCCTTCCTGCTCGCGCCTTCCCTTCGGTCGGCGCTCGCTGAGGAAGGGGGCTTAGCGCCCTCAATTACAGCTAATGGGTGCTGAGAGGAATATTTCGGCCGTCCCAGCACTGTGATTCATCGTCACTGTGAGTCGCGAGTGCTGATAGCGGACGACGCTTACAGAGGTATCCACGGGAAGCCCCTAAACATCGCGCGTACTACGCCGCCTACAACTCGGATACATTCTCAGTTGTGTTCGAGGCCGATTACGAGAGCGGGGACTGACGGTCAGCGTCGAAGAGGAGACTGCCAGTCGAAAATCGAGAACGTCTAGCCAGCGTCGTCAGTACTATTTTTTGAGCGCCGGCGATGGCTGCCGGCGCATCACGTAGTGACGCAGTGTGCAGTCGCGTGCGTCGGCAGACGACGGTGAAAACCGATGCATATGGTCATTTACACCCTGATAGAGGCATCGACGCGAGACGACGCAGTGGCCACCGGCAAAGCAGTGTTCGATCGGCTGATTGGAGCCGATCCGCACGCTGGCGCCGTATTCGACTACTTCGTCACGTTCGATCAAGAAGGCACGACGGTGGCAGGGAAAGCCCGTTGGGGCGACCTCCCAGTTGCAGCGCGCGTAGACTCTGACAAAGGCCAGGAACTCCTGGAGCGCGGTTGGGACGCAACGAAGAGCGAGTTCCAGCGGAATCTCAATCGAGTACAGGAGGCGCTCGATGAGCTTAGCGATGATGAGATAATGCGTGATGAGAACCTCCCCCGGCATGCCTTCCATCAAGTCGGTGCCTACGACGGTCCCTCGATTTTCCTGTACGACCAACACGGTTGCGGGATTCGCCACCGAGGCCAGCTGGATCGCATCGTCGACGAGAGTGACGACCTCTGGGTCGTTCCGGCGGACGTCCATTTCTAAACAATGCCCAGAATCACAAACTGGCGACGCGAGAGCCGCTCGCCAACGTTGGCGTATCGGAACACCGAGACTGGCGCTCGAGCCGTCCTGCATCGAGCACCGGACTCATACCGGTACGGAGTCAAGGTGAGCGAGCATTCTGGGTACTCGCAATAGGACGGACCGACCGACGGGGTTTTCAAGTGAGCGAGTTGGCAATTCCACGGGTCTCTAGAGAGCGCACTCGTAGACTTCGTACCGGAACAGTCCGATTGTAAACCCAAATCCAGAAACCCATATATACGAGTGGGTTTTAGAGTATACACAGTGATTTCAAAGGCCGGAATCGCCGTGATTGACGCTCTGAGTACCGGTCGAGAAGCGACGCCAGTGGATCTCGCAACTGAAACCGGGTATTCACAGACACACATCTACGAGGTGCTCGATGACTTGCTGGACGCGGGGCTCTTGGTCGAACGCCGTGGGCCCAACAACCAGCGGAAAGTCCGTGTCGCGGACCACCCAGTCATTGAAGCGTACCGGACGCTGCAGTCGGAGCTCAGTCACGTTGAATGGGCTGACCTCCTCTCGCCCGCCGCCCTCAAAGTGTGCTGGTTTCTCGACGAACCCCGTCGAGTATCCGAGATTGCAGAGCGACTCGGGATTACTCGACAAGGCGTTCACAAGGCGCTGTCGCCGCTCAAAAATCGGGCGATGCTGTCCCCGTCCGGCCCCGAGTACGCGGTGAGTGAGGACCTCGCACCGCTGCTGGCATTCGCGCAGGCCGTCGTGACCCACGAGCACCGATCGCGAGCCCGAGAGATCGCGCCGAGTGCGATTATCGAGTGGTGCGACCCGAAACGAACACTCGTCCGCGTGCAGACCACTGAAGATACAGACGCGCTACTAGACGCACCAGATTGGCAGGTGACCGGTCTTGGTCGATTCGAGGAGTACGGGCTGCAATTCTTCCTTGCAGGTGAGCCCGCGTTCTGGTACGCGCCCGACGAGGAACTTACACCGGGCGAAGTGGTGTGTCACACGCTCACCCTCGATAGCGGCTCCCGCCGAGTTAGCTATGCAATGTTGTTGATCGAGGCGTTGGACATCGACCAGGAAACGCTCACAGACACGGCAACGTGGTACGATCTGGAAACCACGGTCGCTGCGATGTACCAGGCACTGCAGGAAGGGGTCGAAAACTCGGACGAGATCCCTGTCGTCCTTCCAAGTGAATCAGAATTTATGGCGCTCAAAGAGCAGTACGGTGTAGTATGACGGTATTCAAAGGTGGCGAGGCGATCAAAGAGTTCCTCGAGGAGTTCGATAGCTGGCTGTCGGAGTCCGTGACGGTGTATCTCCTCGGCGGATCAGCGATGACGGTCCGGGGATTGAAAGACCAAACCGAAGATATCGATCTTGCGGTGGGTGTTGTTTCTGAGTTCGAACACGTTTACCAGACGCTCACGTCACAGGGATTCACGGTTGTCGACGAACCAACAGAGTCGTTCGAGGGCGTCGGAAAAACCGTCGAACTGCATCACGACAAGCGCGGGTTTCGAATCGATATCTTCGAACAGCAAATCGTCGGGAAAGTCTGGATCACAGACCGGATGCGCGACCGGGCCGAAGAGTTCTGGACCGGGAGTTTCGTAACAGCGTTCATCCTCTCGGATGAGGATATGTTCCTGCTGAAAGCGGTTTCCGGCGGTGATCTAGCGAGTGGCCGTCGACGCGACATCGAAGATATGCGGAAATACGCCCAGCGTGGGCTGGACTATGAATCGATTCTCACTGAGATCGACGAACAGCGACCGTTCAATACCAGCACGACTGAAGCACGGCAGATCCGTGATCGTTCGCATCCCCTATTCACTATCGAGATGGCGGTAAACTCACTGTCGGGGCTCCCAAACAAGTTCACCGCTCGTATCGCAGAGTTCGCGACGGAGTTCGAGGTCGAATATACCGTTCTGGGTGCTGTTGACGATGAGATCGACAACGTCGAAGTACTTCGAGATAGAGTTCTCGCGAATGTGCGAGCACTTTCGGACGACCAGGAAGATACCGTCGATGAAGCGATTGAGCGACTAGTCGCAAAGCAGATTCTCGAGCGCGACGGAG
Source organism: Natrinema sp. 74 (assembly GCF_046097095.1). Lineage (NCBI taxonomy): Archaea > Methanobacteriati > Methanobacteriota > Halobacteria > Halobacteriales > Natrialbaceae > Natrinema > Natrinema sp. 74. The sequence continues at coordinate 392,266 of NZ_CP175699.1, read as the reverse complement.
ATACAGTTCGACGCCGCTGAGCAGGTACTACATGTTTGGGTACGGACTTAGATGATGCCGCCAACCACGAGCAGGACATTGACATCCTCCTCCGGCTAAAGCCGGAGGAGGATGTCAAGATAGTTAGAAGGTGCAGGTTCGTTTCGATCTGAGAAACGAGCTGAAATATATGTACATACGAGTATATATTAATATTACACAAGTTGATTGCGATTGCAGTTGGGTCAGTGAGTGTGATTCGACAGAAACTCCTGACAGCGGTCATGGTTGTAGCACTTATTGCAACTGGGATGACGGTCTCGGCAGGGGCGGTCACGACGCCGTCGGTTGAGACGACCTCGATCAGCGAGTCGACGACGGTGACGGTGACGGTGACGAACGTCGTCGACGGCGACACAATCGACATTGAATATCAGAACGGGTCGACCGATACCGTTCGACTACTGGGTGTCGACACACCGGAAACGTACGGGTCGGTCTCGCCCAGCGAATTCGAGGGCGTGCCGGACACGCAGGCGGCCCGTGAGTGCTTACAAGCCGCGGGTGAGAACGCCAGTGCGTACGCGACTGACCAACTCGCTGGCCAAACGGTCTCGCTGCAGTTCGACAGCCAGGCGGACCGACGCGGTGACTACGGTCGTCTGCTCGCGTACGTACAGGTCGACGGTTCGAACTTCAACTATGATCTCGTGGAGCGAGGCCACGCCCGGGTCTACGACAGTACGTTCTCCCAAAGCGATTCGTTCTACAGCGCCGAATCGGCGGCTCAGTCCGCCGAACGAAACGCTTGGTCGTGTCGAACGCCGAACGACGACGGCTCTGGCGATGACGGGTCGTCGGGTGGAGACGCAAGTGCACTCACTATCGATTGGGTCAACGCAGAAGCGAGTTCCCTCACCGACGAACGTGTGAAGATCACCAACACCGGCAGTAGTTCGGTTGACCTCGACGGGTTTACGCTCGCCGACGAGGCGGGTTATAGCCACACGTTTGCGGAGTTCACGCTCGGCGCCGGTGACTCGGTGTACGTCCACACTGGTAGTGGAACCAACGACGCCGACGACCGCTACATGGGCTATGGGACCGAGATCTGGAACGACGACGGTGACACGGCGACGGTGCAGACGGCAACCGGAACGACCGTCGCCCAACTCGCGTACTAAAGCGAGCGTAGCAGCTTATTTTTCAGACGCCTCGGCGGCGGGTCAGGTGGTGGCGACCGAATTCGATAACGAGCGGTGAAAGCCCTCGGCGGGGTCCGTATCCGGACGACCGCCACTCGAGTGCTCAGAGAGCTGAATACGAGCCAGTGGAAGTTACTTTCTGCGTCCGCCAGGACGGTGATTGCTTTGCCAAGCGCTGTAGCCGGATAACCAGTGGTACGTAACGGCCCGCCCCGCTCGCCGCTGCCGCCTTCCGGTGGGCAGCGTTCACCGGCGTCCCGCTTACTTCGTTCGCGGGACCTCCGCGTCGCTCGTGACCGCCCATTCCGGACGTGCGGCCGCTCTTCGCACTGCCCGATAGGATGCTCACGACGGCACGAATACGGGCAGATAGAGAGTGCTAGTACGTCCTCGACCTGCACCATTTGTCGAACAAATAACAAGACTGATATCATCGCCGTCGCAACGGTGAACAAATGTCCTCCATGACACGTCGCGCGGCCCTCGGCGCAGTCACCGGCTTCGTTGGCAGCGTCGCGGGTTGCGTTGGTCTCTTCGATGGGGAATCGTTCCCCATCCAACGGTCGTGGCAGTCGGGTTACCGTGATCCGTCGTCCGTCGCCACGACCGCAGACGGGCAGCTCTTGGCTGGCTCGCACAGCCCATTTCGTGATCGGCCGATCGTCGCCGGCTTGGACACCCAGACCGGTAAGACTACCTGGACCGTGACGGCCCCGAAGGGTAAGAAGTCGCCTCTCGGCGTCGGTGATGGGCGAGCCTACGCCTTCTCGAAGGCCGAAACGATGGTTGCTGTCGACGCAGCCACGGGTGAGACCGTCTGGCAGCGCCGGCTTGCACCGATCGACGAGGCCGACCCTGGGGTCGTCGAGTTCGCCCCCATCCCGCTCGGTGATCGCATCGTGGTTCCAATCTCTGGCACCGAAGACGACGTGCCCGACCGACTGGTCGGTGTCGCCCGGGCGGACGGTGAGACGCTGTTCACCCATACCCTGTCCGCATCGCTGTCAGGCGCTCCTGGTGCGACGTCCGGTGGTGTGGTTGCGCCCCTGGTCGACGGTCGTGTGCTTTTCCTCGACCGGACTGGCGAAGTCGGATGGACACAGGATATTGGCGCTGTGCTGTCGGCCGTCGGAGCTGCTGACGGGACCGCATACCTCGGCGCCGCCACCGAGGAGCTGCTGGCGCTGGAGACCGCGACCGGCACAGTCGCCTGGCGCGGCTCGCTGGCCAACACCGTATTCACACGGCCGTTGGTGACCGACGATCGGGTGTACGTCGGCGGCGCGGACTACACCCTCCGAGCGTTCGACCCGGCCTCAGGAAAGCAGCTGTGGCGCGATGACCTCGGGAACGCCGTGACCCACGGGCCGATGCAGGTCGGCGACCGCCTGGTGACGCTGGTCGGCGGGGGACACAACATCCGTGGCTCGAGCGGCACCATCCCGTTCAGCCCGACTGTACTCTACGTCCACGAGCAGGACGGCACACGCGTCCGAGAAGTTCGGTTCGATGACAAGTCGTTCGAGGGCGGCAGCATCGAATGGGCACAGGCGGCCGGCGAGACAGTCTATCTGGGACAAACGTTCGGTCTGACACGGGTCGCTTCGGAGGCGATCACCGATGCGTGACGCCGACACCGCTGCCGACAAGCACGGTTCGCCGCGGCACGCGAGCGAGCGACAGGACAGTCGGAACTGGTCGCGCCGCCAGACGCTCGCCTCGCTCGCGTCGGTGGGCACGCTCACGCTCGCAGGGTGCAGCCTGCGATCAGCGCTGTCCGGTGTCCAACCCCTCTGGGAGCGTGACTTCTCGAGCGCAATGGCGGCAAGTCCACCGTCCGCGACCGACGAACATGTCGTCGTCGGTGGACAGGACAAACGCCTCCACGGGTTCACGGCCGACGGGGAACGTATCCTCACCGTCGAAACCGGTGGACCCATCGAGACGCGACCGGCTGTCCCGTCATCGGGCGGCCCGGTCCACGTCCACAGCACCGACGGTGACCTCTACACGGTCGGGCTGTCGGGGGAGCGACTGTGGCACGTGGAGGGACAAGCCCGGGACGGGTGGCTCGGTCGACACGGTTCGCTGCTGGTCGGTATCAATTCGGTCGACAGTGTGGTCACCGGCTATGATGCGCATGACGGCACACGTCGCTTCCAGCGGTCCGGTCGAAGATATCCGTACCCGACGCTCAGTGACTCGGCCTGTCTCTTCCCCGTCACGAACTCGGACGACGACACGAAGTTGGTTACACTTGCTCCGGAGACCGGCGAGGTGCTGTGGGAGTTGCCACCTGGTAAGAGCTACCCCTACATCGTGGCTGCAGGCGACCGGATCGTGACGGTCCACAATTCTACCGTGCGGATGCGCCGGGCCCGCGATGGGCACGTCCTATGGCGGACCGCGGTGGACGGCGACGTGACTAGCATCTTTGGTCCGCCAGTCTGGCTTGGCGAACACGTCTACGTGCGTGTCCGCCGCGATGATCGCTCGGACGAGCTGGTTGCCCTTGAGCGCGATGGGGGAACCGTACGGTGGCGCCGATCCGTCGGATACGAATTCGAGACGGTGACGACGACCTCACAGGGTGTGTTCGCTGCAAGTTCGGTCGAGGACCCCGACGGTGGCGTCCTAATCCGGCTGGACGCCTTCGCCCTCGATGGGACCCGGCGATGGAAGACGACAACTGACATCCAGATCGGCGGGACAGTCGCGGCACTAGGCCGTACCGGTGAGATTCTCTTTACGGCCAGCGACAATGAACTCGCCGCCTACGACCCTGCTACTGGGGAGCGCCGATGGCGGTACGATCCGGACTCCTCCCGGATCGGTGTGACGACGGCTGATAACGCGCTATACGTTTCTTACCGCGACCGCGGTGGCGTGGCGCGGCTTCCGACGAGCTGACCTGGGACTGCTGGGAACCTACTCGTTCGACATCGCACAGGAATCTGTTCCGGCGCCGTGGTGAGAGTTATCCCTGGGACCCAGACAACGATGGCTTGCCACAGGGTAGGCGCACCCGTGGCAGTGGCACAACCCACCGAGTACCGAGCGAGTAACTCTCGCCGATAACGCTCTCGGCTTGTCAGCGACGATCTGCTAAAGTCCCAGAAATGGCACCCAGAAAGACGGCCGCCCAAAGATCGAGTTCGGGTACTTATTTGTGCTGGTGAACTACCGCGGGTCGGACAACCTCTCCCAGCACAGTCTGGCCAAACTCGACTATGCCGTCCAGACCCGGCTGGATCCCGACGAGCGCGACCACCACGCCTGCGGCAGCTGTGGCCTCGTCGGCATCACGAGTCACGATTTCGAGAAGGCCGCTACCGGAGCGTCAGTGGATGCCGTCACAGACTACGAGACACATCCAGACGACGGCTAAACGTACTGAAAGCTACACGGAACTCCCTCAAACAGAGGAAGATACGTAGAGACCGTTGTTAGAATCAATCCCCTGACGACGCTCGTCTTGTTTTTCATGGATGTCATAGGTAGCATGTTTATCCTCGAATGGATCAGCATGTTACCCGTGGCCGTTGGGGTGTTCGAGATAACCATCCAGCGTGAGCTAATATGCGTTCTCACCAGTATTCTCTTCCTATCGATATTCTATGTTTCCCAGCAGACCTCACTACTCGTTGAGAACGAAGACATTGGATGGCAGATGATCAGGCACATGTCTCGGGTGGTTATGACATAACGAAGGTGGCCTCGGGTTTCTCACTTCGCTCTGAGATAGTCGGGTAGAACCCCTTCCTTAAATTCGAAAACTCTTCCAATAGACACAGTATCGCCTACTCTTGTTCCTGAGAGTTCGAGTCCCCCGGAAGCGGAGTTCCGAGCGATCGCTTCTTGTCTTCCTGCACGTCTTCTTCTTGCACCAGTTCGTTCATACTCTTATCACCGTATTTTGAAGCAATCTTTTGGACTCGGTTATGCGTCCTCTGGAAGGAGTCGTCTAGATAGGACTTCGTTCGTTCAAATCCGCTCACATATCTTTCGCCTTTCTCTGTTTCTTCAATATCCCGGGATTGTCCCTCCTCATCGGTCTCGACAATCCCCATGTCGATATACCGCTTAACGCTTCGTGAAAGGCCTTCGTTGAATGGGCCTCGCTCCTTCAGAACAGAATCTACATCACTCTCACCCGGCTCACGGCGGTACCGATCTAAGAGCTTGTGATACTTTCCTCGCCCTTCGATCTCCCCACCTATCTCATGCAAGAGCAGCAGTTCCGGATGATGATCTTCGTCACTCATAGGTACTCATCGAGAGTTGTCACTTCAGTACTGATACGGTCCAACTGAATGATCTGTGATTGACTGTCCTGGAAGTGAGATTGGATCCTGTCGAGCGGAGATGTCATGATGCATTGGATATCCACATTTCGCAGATATCGGGCAGCAGCGTCCTGAATGTCAGATTCAAGGTTCGTGAGCGGTTCGTCAAGCACAAGCACCTCCCAATTGTGTGCATCATCATCTTCCTGAGCGAACTGTGCGACCGTGAGAGCAAATGCAAGATTGACTAGTCGTTTCTCGCCACTGCTCAGTCGGTCATATGGCCGAATACCTTCAGATCCCGTTCCCGGAAATTCCAGTTCCCCATCTTGGGTAAGGCCGACTTCAGTACCGAGCTCTGGTGCGATTTCTTGATAGACCTCAGAAAGTCGGTCAGTAAAGGCTTCTCGAATTTCTGTAAACGCCTCATCCTTTAGTTCCTCTATTCGAGTCTCTGCGACAGATATCGACTCGTCGATAGAGTGAACAATATTCTGGCGCCGTTCTAAGCGGGCACTGAGTTCCTCTTTTCGAGACTTGAACTCTTCCAAGTCTTCTCGTTTCTGCGCGAGTTCCTCCTCAGTAGTTTCCCGAAGCTGATCAATATCGTACTCTGCCTGCTTGAGCGCAGTTCTGACGAATTGATTAAGCTCGTTCAGTTCTGGCTCAGATTTCTTGACCTCGGTAATTTCAGCCTTTACTGCCGAGAGTTCTTCCTCTAGTTCCCCAATGCCTTCTTTCAGTTCCTCAATCCGGTCATCCGCACTGTCAACCTTTTCCCGAAGTTGCTCACGCAGTTCAGAGAGATCTCGCTCACGCCCACACTGTGGACATCTGTTCGGAAGTCGGTTCCGTGCAGTATCTTCCTCAACCAGACGTCCACAGACAGGGCAGGTAAACTCCTGAATGGCGTCGATAATAAGATCGTTTACCTTCTGCGTATACCGAGAAGCATCGCCCAATTCACGTCGCTTCTGCTTGAGGCGGTCTTCAAGGGTCCGCCGCCGGTCATAGAGTTCGTCAAGTCGTTCTGCAACGTCATCTTTCGCCCGAAGTCGATCTCTGATACTTTCGATCTCCCCCGACTCGATCAGATCTTTGAGTTCCTCAATCTCTTCAATCCGATTCTGGGTGCGGGAGACCGGGAGAGAATTCAGATCCTCTTCCAATTGTCTAATACCCGGCTCTTGTTCGCCACGTCTCCGGATCTCTTTGAGATGGCCTAAGTCGTGCTTTGCACGGCGATGTCGCTCAATTTCGTCTTGGTTTTCCGCACTAAGTAGCCCTCTAATCCTGTTGAGCAGTTCTTCTTTGGAAAGGTTGCTGATCGGCTGATTCGCCAGGTTTGCGGGAATGAACTGGAGACGAACGTCTTGCTTCGGGCCGATATTTGACTTCACTCCTTCATCAGCGTCGAATGACTGATCCGTACTCTCGTACGTGTGGTCTCGATCCCGTAGAACTGCATCAGCATTATCGAAGTACACATTCACTGTGCTACGCTGGCCGGGCGTAACACCGAACGTTCCGGAACGTCCATACAACGCGTAGAGAATTGCGTTGAATGTCAGCGTCTTACCGGACCGATTCCCGCCATATAGCAGTAGGTCGTCACCTCCTATGGAGTCCTCGTTGATTGTCGGGCTCTCTTCAATTGCGAAGTTTTCGACTTTGAGTCTACTGATTTTCATAGTTTTCTTCGTAGGGAACAGACATTTGTTTCGCAAGCCGGTTCAGTTCACGATAGGAACGAATGGAGAGCGCACGAAGCAATACAGGAGCGGTGACGACGCCGAGAATCACTCCAATATTCCCAGCAACCACGTATCCAGTGACAGGTACTGCGACCGCTAGGATGATCCCTGAAAGAATCGCTACGTGATGACCGTAAGCTAATTCATCAAATTCATCCACTGAGTCTTTGACTTCCTGTGGAGCGGAATCATAGAAGTCATTCTCACCGGTTATCTTCGCTATTGTCTCCGTAGACCGCTTCAGATTCCCACCTGCCCAATAATCGTTGAGCCAGTCGTTTGTGACGACGACGGTAAACATCACTGCCAAGGCGGGAATTGTTGCTGCCGCAAGCGCCAGCCTATCTGTCGATATGAGCGGAACGTCCCAATAGAGGAAAGCGAACAACGAATAGAGATATACGCCCAACGCACCCCATCCACCGTTCTTTATTTGGGACCTGACCCCCATATGATACCATTCAGTCAACAGAAGCCCGGAGTAATAAATTATATGGTAGTTGCCGTATCGTCCGTGATATTATCATCCTGACTCTAAATCTATTTCATCATGGTATTCGTGGAAATTACCCGTCTGGGGGTTGGTCTTCGGATTCGTTGTGCTGAGATGCGGAGAGTGTTTTGGACGGTGGCCTTGGTCCCACTCTAACCATTGATGGTGAACGGGGATAGTTGTAGCAGCGAGAGCAGTTGCTTCAACAGCAGAAGACGTGAGGAACCGTCAACAAGAGTAGACCATGAACATGCCAATAAATCATACAGGTAAAAGACACCTTCGCGGAACTCTAGAAGACTGCCAATCAAGCACGGAAATCTACAAAACCTACCACAGCTGCGGGGCCTGCCCTCCTGATTGCTGAAGGAGGCCCTCCGTTATAGCCTTCCGGTACTCTGATGGTTGCGGGAGACGGTCCGCCGCTCTCTCGAGGAGATCAAAACGTACTGGAAAGAATAGAGTGCATGGCCGGACACGGACCGGTGGACAGGTATGGACCGACTGTGATCAAGCTAGATGACATAATCTGGTATGATGATGGCGGCCAATCGATCCAGACGCAGGACAATGTGGATCGGCGTACATCGGCGATTACGACGGAGAGACGGTGGCGTACCGGAGTAAGTCGGCGAAACGGTTTGTGAAGTACCGCGACGGATTAGGCCCAGAACAAGCCTAAACCCTGCAATCCTCAAACTACGGCTAGACAGACGGACCTCCGATAACACCAATCCAGGCCAAGCCGACAATACTGACAATTCCAACTGTCACGGTAACTGCGAGCGGTTTCCCCCACGCTCTCCGGATTGCTTTTGCATCCTCTGTCTCTGGATAGCACCATAACAAGCCTGCGACAATCGCTGTCACGGCAAACATGAGGTAAAACACGAATGTCTGCCAGTCATAGCCTGCAATCATGTAGATTACCGGCGATTCAACGGCCCGATCAGCAACTGCATCTATACCCAGAATCAATATTGCCAGATCAACGCAGCAGACCGTTACCGATACGTGAAATGGCCACTGTCGCTGCCAGTACGAGACGGCCCGAGCCCACAATTGACGCGGCTGTGCACCCACTGTTCGTATCCGGTGGAGGTCGATATTAGCTGGCAGCTCTGATTTGAACACAGTGGAAACTGCTTCACAGACAGTAAGATGGACGAGAGCCGCAAAGAGAACGAAAACTACGTCAGTCTCGAACGATGAAGAAAAGTGCGTATCCAACGCACGGTATATTCCGCGTTCAAGCGACGTTGTAGCAAAAAATACGATAAAACCTGCAGCCATTGCTACACCGGCTGGATCCATTTTCGTGCCCCGGTACCGTTCGTTTGGGAACCGGCGAATATACAGTACAAGCCCGGCTGCCAGTACGCCGATAGAGATCGCCAACTGGACGACATCGGTGTACGTAGTGATTGCTGAGCCGATCGCCAGACACAATGTGCCGGTGCAGAGCACTATCACTGTGTAGCCGAATTCGGTAGTGATCGGTCGCGTGCCTTCATGGAGGTTGCTCAAGAGTTCAGTAAGTGCGCGCCAACAAAGCCAGAAGGCAGTGAACCCGAAGATGGTGAGACTGGCGAAGATGGCGCTGCGGGCGACAAGTCTGGAAGTGCCGTCGGGAAAGTTTGAGGTGAGGAAGACTGAAACCGTACCGAAGATCCCCATGATCGCGAACTGGGAGTAGTACTCATCTAGGAAATCACCGGTGGAAAGATAGTTGTCTTCCGATTCTGTGTCGTCCTCGGTCATACAGTAGTGCAGGAGTGTCGGTGCTGATTACTCTTAATTGTCTTGATCAATTGGGAAAGTGAAGCGAGAAACAAGTACGCTTTTTTAACGCCGGAGACAGTGTATAGTGTAGACGGCTATCTGGCGTATACCGACTAATGCTGGTTGAGGAGGTGGGCCCGGGGGAACACCGCTATGTTGTTCTCTACTGGTTCGCATCACACCATTTCCGTCATTCTACAGCGGTTACTTTTCTCGCTCTGATATTACGCGGTAGAGGAGGTTGACTGTAAATTCAGCGGCCGCTATTCGACCGTTCGCATCCATTATCTCGGCTTAGGTCGTATCTGCTGAGTGATGGATTGTTTTCCCTTGTAGATATACCCTCTAAGAAGACACAGTACATCCTCTGTTCTCAGAAGGCCGAACACGTTAGGAAAATCTGTGAGTTCTTTTGTACACTTGTAGACCAGTTCTGATAACCGGAATCATACTACCGACGGCTGGACTGGAAGGGTTTGGAGTCAGCCATCTTGATCTTCCTCGTCTATCAACCGCCAAATTACATCCTCATAGCTCTCGCCTCGAGATTTCCGCTCGTGAAGCTCATCTGCAAGTTCAGTTGTGACCCTAATGCTCGTGTAATCGGCCATAGCGGTGATTCTATTTCTATAACCATACATCTAAGCATATTGTGCAAGGACATGGATGCATACAATAGTTAAATGCATACATTTATGTGAATCGGGATAATACTATGAATTAGACACAGGGGCCGGAAAAACGATCTCGGCCGGGTGCTGGCACACCCGACCTGTGTCCTAGCTCAGGACAATGAGTATTCAACCGCGAACTCACGAAACGGTTTCGGAAGCACAGCCTGCTGACCCACGAGACGACTACATCCCTATCGGTATCGATAAAGAGGGCGCACACCACGTCTACCGGACGATTGACGAGTCGGTCCACGTCATCGAGGACGGCGAACGCCCGGTCCGCTACGACCTCGAGGACCTCGACAAGACGATCGACGATTGGATCGACTACGTCGATGCCCACCGTGACGGCTTCGAGATACAGCACCTCTATAGAACTCTCTCGGGCTCACTCGAGAGCGCAGTCGAGGTGGGCAACTAATGGTGCTTATCATCCCCAGCGATGTCCATCTCAACGATCACGCCCACTGCTCCGAGGATCGATATCGAACTGACCTCCTCGAGCGAGGACAAGCATGGTCAACTACTGGGTCTACCGCCCAGCATCTGAGTGACCGTGCCGGCGCCGGCGTGGAGGACGAACGCGCATGACGACCGATGCCGAGCAACCAATCCGCGTTCGTCTCGAGGAGGTCCTCGACGACATCCAGACGCTCGAGGGCCAGCTGGCTGACCCGTTGTCACTCGGGCCAGCAATCCGGAATCTCGAGGAGACGATCGAGGCCTACGAGCGACTCTGCTCCGAGAATTCCGGTCTGGAGGAGGGTACCCGATGACGGACTCGAACGCCTGGCTGTCAACCGTGAGTGATGACAGCCTCGAGTCACTGGAGACCCAGCCACCCTCGCCGACAGGTACTCACGATCACCTCCTCGAGACCCGGTTCAGCGGAAAGCAAATTGCGGCTGGCGAGACCGCGCCCTGTCACCACTGTGACGCCCGCCTCCACGAAGGCCACCCGATAACAGCTCATGCCTACCGGCACTCTGACGAGCCAGCCTACACCATCGCCGCCGTCTACTGTGCTGGCTGTGCACCGACGGACCTGATGGAGACGACACGGGGTCGGGACGACGTCCTCCTCGAGGCCGACCTCGGACTCGCCATGGCTGGGCAGACCCACTGGACGATCCTCGTCGAGCCGACCATCGTGGCCACCGCCTAACGAGCATCACCTCCAGTTTCCCCCAGAACAGTGCTCCAGTCAGGGACGGCCAGTTACCGGCAGTGGCCACGTCGCTCACCGTCGTCTCGAGGGCGTAGTCGCTCTCGGGGCAGCCAGCCCATCCATCGCCGTAGCGACAGCGCTGTGATCGGGGTGCGACGGTCTAGACCCTTTCTGGAGAACGACCCATACGGATCGGGACGACAACGTCGTCACATCGCAACCAGTTCGCCAACGTGGCGACGTTTGGGTGTCTCGCCAGGAGACCATCCCAATCCTCGAGAGTTCCTAAATCCCGATGACACCAAACGGTACCACCAGCGACGCATCGATCAACGACCGCCTCGAGCAACTCGAAGCTCGTATCGACGACCTCGAGAGTGAGAATGGGCAGCTTCGAGAGACAGTCGCTCGGCAGAGCGACCGAATCGAAGACCAGCAAGCACAGATCGACTCCCTCGAGGACGAAGTCGAACGGCTCCAAGAAGAGAACACTCGACTGGAGGCAGTCACCGATGCCGCGCTGAAGAAAGCCGGTGCGAACAAGGCTCGAATTGCAGAACTCCAGACGAGAGAGCTCGAGAAAGGAGCCCATCTACTCGACGAGAACGTCGACCCCGATTCGCTTGCCGACACCGTCGATCGCCTCGAGCGGTTCACCAAGGAAGACGGCAATACCTACGTACGGATCCCTGACTCAGACGATCCACTCGACCGTGGTGGAAGCGTAGCGTTATCACACGGCGATCTGCTGCCTATCCAGCAGCTTGCACGGATGGACGACGATATGTTGCACTCCTCGACGAACTCGTTACCAGCACGACTCGCTGCCAGGCTCTGGCGGGCACGGACCAATCCGAGTGTCGGTGATGATCCATGGCAAGATGGGTGTAAGGAGGTTCAGGAGTACGTGAAGGCCAGCGACATGAAACACTGGATTCGGCGTCAGGAGAGTGGCGTCAGTGATGCCTACGCGAAGAAACTCGTCTCGAGGACGATCGATGTCTTGCTCGAACTCTCGAAGAATCGGGTGGCCATCCGAAAGCAGACCGAACGGAAGAACGGACTGCCATACACAGAGCGTCGGGTGTTGTTGAAGACAGATGCCTCGATTCCAGGGAAGATTACTGAATCCGATAGATCGCCGGAGACGGCTGGTGTCCACGGCTAGGATTGACCATAGAGACTGATCACTGCCCAACCGGGCGATCATCGGTCCACGAGACGGTTACTACACGATATGGCCGGCTGTACGTGTGGTATCGTTACTTGTGGGTCTCTCGTTCGATAGGTCGTCGTAGGTGACTCCTCGAGACGTACTCGAGAGTCTTGTCCGAGGACATCATGTGTCACTTGAAGCAAGTCGAAGTCGGGGAATGATCCGACAGTCCTTCGCAGCATCAAGCCGATCTAGACGCCCGGCGGTGGAAACCTCCAATAGAGGTCTACACGAGCGGCTGGCGTGTTCCGGAAACGAGTCTCGACGCGGAATACTGGGCATATGCATCGATTGAAGACGAGGCGGGCATCAACGGAGTCGAATTCGTGAAAGAGGGATCCGTCGAAAAACGGTTCCCCGATGCCGACGGCATCGAGGTGACCCGTCGGTTCAAATACACGGATAAAATCTCCGGCGGAAACGTCGATACCAGTAGCATCAAGTCGACGGTCGTCTCGGGTACTGGAAGCGCGATCGACCTTACTGGTGATCTCGCGGGAGCCATCGCTGACACGACCCTCGGGACGAGCGTATCCCTGCGCGCGACAGACGCGAACGGCAATCGCCAGCAGGTCGTCGCCGTGGAGCGTGCGAACTTCTACGGGTACATGGCCGACGAACTCCCGACCGGTTGGGACCTCGCCGATAGGGAGATCGCTCGAAAGGTCGGTACCGTCTCCGGGTTCTCTGCGAGCATCGGCGTCGTCTTCCGGGACGCCGAACAGCTCCTGAACGATCCCGGTGCGTTCATCGACGGCATGCGGGCCATGCTCGAGCTCGTCGCCGAGGCCGATCCCGCCGTCATCGACAGGCTGATCGACGGCTACATCCAGCAGTTCGAACAGAAACAGGAGCAGAACAATCCGTACGACGAGGGCACGACGAAATACAGACTCTTCGAGGAGAACTGGTACGAGGGATACGCGCTCGGTTTCCTCTCGAAACTCGTCGTCAGCGGTGGCTCCAGTGGAGCGAAGAACGCGATCAAGAGCACCGATCGCGTCGGCGATATCGCGGATCGGCTCTCGGACAGTCGCGCCCTACGGGCGCTCTCGCGGATTGACGGCGCGACCGATACCGCCAAAGCGCGAGTGACCGCACGCCTGCTGCTGGCGACCGACGACGCCGCCGAACCGTTGCTGAGTCAAGCTGATACCGCCGGCCAAGCCTACCGGCTTTGGCGGCTCCAGCGCAGCGTCGATGTGAACGTCGACGCGATGCCCGAGGCAAGGCAGCAGCGGTTAGGCGAGTACCTCGCGAGGACCGGTAACGACGGAGCGAGGTTGTTCGACGACCTTGACCCCGAGGTGCGCGACGACTTCCTTGGGACGCCGTGTCGCCGGCCGTCGCTGTCGATGCCCGTCGGGGCCAGCGTAGGCGTCCGCCAGCAGCACATCGCCGGCATCGGACTGGCGGGCGGGTGCAGTGATATCGGGGACGACCTCCGCGAGCAGCTGACAGCCGTCGACAGCCGCAGCGACTCCTTCGACACCAATAGGTTCCTTAAGAACACCGACGCCGACAGTCGAGCGACGTTCAGCCAAGTCGACGATACGACTGCTACGCGGATGCTCGTCCGCTACGGCGAGGGCGACCTCGAGGCCGATCATCTCCGCCGAATGAACGAACTGCTGGACAGCGGCGACATGGACCAGGCCGATGCCCAGCGGATGATGGAGATGCTCGAGACGAAGGATGCCGATGGTTCGCTCATCGACGATTCGATCACCGGCAGCGATCTAATCGATATCGCCGAATCGGACAAGTCGAATCTGGCGCAGACGCGGATCGTCGGAAAAACGGACGACGGGCAACCGCTGTGGTTCGAGCGCGGGGAATACGAGATAGGCTCCGACGAGAATCATGGCTGGGTCTACCTGAAGGGCAGACACATCGACGCGGACCAGTTCGACGAGAAATCCACGACGACAATCTGGCCCAACGGTTAGGAGCTCCCCGACCGGATGGAGCGAAAGCTCCCGGACAAAACGGACGGTAGCGTGCCACGGACTGTGAGCCAGGACGAGATCGAACGTCTAGTGTACGAGGCAATCGATGAATCCGACGGTATCGATCCCGCAAAAGGCGATAACGTCTACTACGATCTCCCCGAGAGCAAAGCGTCGGAGACGGGGATCGAGACGATCCGCGTTCGTATCGAGGATGGGGGACGTATCACGACTGCGCACCCAGAGGATGGAGCAAACGCGTACAAATGGATTAATAATCTCGACGACTGGAAGAGAAACTACGAAAGCAACTGACCGAAAGGTGACGACAATGAGTGACGGTGATCCGTTCACGATCGAGTTCGCGCTATCGACCTCGGGCGTCAGTGATGTGCAAAGCGGGAGACCGCCTGGCGGAGGCTCCGTCCGAATCACGACGGCGGACGGGAAACGAGAGTACGATCTGAGCCTGTTTACGTACTCGTTCGAGGAGTTTCTGGAGGCTGTTCCGGAGATGCTTCGGGGTGGTCACGGCGGCATCTCGACCGAAGATACGACCCACCTCGTACTCGAGCGAGAAGACGACAGCCGTGGTCACGTCACGATCTGTTTCAGTCGGGACGCGATTGAAGACCCGGAGCGGCGGTTGTTACCCCGTGACGATCGTCCGCTCGATGCCGTCGTTCCCTTGTCAGTCATCGTCGACGAGGTAGTCACGGCCGCGGAGGATCTGATCGATCACATCGAACAACTGAATGAAAGCGCTGTCGAGCGTGAGTGGTTCCGAGACTTGAATGCGGACCTCGAGGAAGCCCGCAGCGTTGCCGAGGAACACCTTCAGTAACCTCATCTCGCACGCTCGGCAGCATTTGGCGTGGACGTGATGCCTGAGCCCACACAAAATGGTGGTCGTGTATCTGAAAAAGAACGTCTGAATTTACACTCGTCCGTTCGTCACTGGATCACTCGAGGCTGTGTCCGAATTCGAAGAGTTCGCTCTCGCCGTAAACCCAGACCTCGCCGAACAAAGCGCATATCGTGGACTTCGTGCGGACATCGAACGCGTCGAAGACGTCTACGATTAACCCTCGTAACCGATAGACGGCTAAACCACGGATCACCAAAGAAGTGAGATAATCAGAAACGGGAACGTCCGGACTGCATATCTGAAAAAGGGTCCAGCAGTCTGGAAGTACATCAATCAGAACGACGTTGGTTGGAGACAGATGGGGTGAAACCATGGTGGATAAATACGATAAAATAGATATTGACATCCAATCTCCGGGGGCCTATGATCTAGAAAGAGGATGGATGCCGAGTGCTGACATCCGAATACACCCAGGTGGAATTGAGGGTGGAGAAGACCGTCCCTGGGACGACGTAAGCCTCCCGAATGAGGTGTTCCCGGATCTGCTCCGATGCATGGCTGCGATTCTCGAGAACGAGGAGTGCGCTGCAGCGTTCGATATGGGGGAACTCGAGTTCACGCCCGTCCCGGAGAACGACGCCGTCGGCGTGTATTTCCATATCGATGGGGTGCCGCAAGATGTCCGAGATGATTCGGCGGATCTCGTCGATCGAACTGCTCTCGTCGAGGAACTCTATATCTCCATTCGAGGGTGGGCCGACGAGGCGCTGTCGGTCAACGACGATCTGACGGACACCGATTGGTTTCAGGAGATCGATGCGGCACTCACGGAAGCTGAACGGGTCCTCGAAGAGAAAAGGATTCGCTAACCGCTAGCGCCCACCATAACGTCTTTCTTCATCTATACGGCAATACACTACTCGGACCACTTCAAAACAGAATATCAGTTGTTCACCTACTCAGTGAGATAAACTAGTGCTTCCAAGGCAGACGATAGACAGACACGGAAATAGATTCGATGAACTGATTGAGGAGACAAGACTTAAAGACCAACGAGGAAGTTACCGCAGACAAGGTCCAGATTACGTATACTAGCTACGAGGAGATCGAGCAATGAAGAGTCTTCCATATTACACCCCGTCTGCAGTCGATGATACCGGTGAGGTGATTAAAGATATCTGTGCAGAAGTTGGACTGACAGTGGAGAAAATCCCGACTGAGCAGACTACTGCAAACCCGGACTCGTCAGTATTTCTCGTCTCTGAGGATAGTTAGGACTTCGAGATTAGATTTGATTCAGAGTCAGACAGTCAGGTACCTGCCCCAGAAATCGTTATCGCAGGAACCCCCTGGTTCGACAATCCGTGGGAGAGAGGCATCGAAGACGATGAGTACCAGCGGCGTGTCGACCGCCTGTTCGAAGTCATCTGCCGGCTTGCGATGGCGCTCGAGGTCGAATATGCGCCGATGTTGGGGTTTGTCGACCCGTTGCAAGTCTGGCCAACCGATCGGCCACTCGCTGAGAACATCGAGGAACTCCCGATATTTGGGATCTATTCCGAATCGATACTTGAGGAGTTCGGTGGCCTCTCAGAGATGTTTGACGGGTCGTTGTGGTACGTAGCAGAGCTCCCGAGCGGTCACACGGTCGTTGTTCGGAAAGACTTCCCGTGGAATAATCGGGAAATCGAACTCTTCGAGCGTACTGAAGGGCTTCCTCACCCGGTCGGTGTAGACATTCTTGTGAACGGCCTCGGCTGCCGACAGACCGAAGCAGAGTGGTCGTTCGACTATCTGCACAAGCACAGTTCTCCGACGACGATTTCAGGCGGTACTCGGTCGACGACCGCACGGGCAGCTGACGGCGAAGTGCTCGTTGCAGCCAAGCTCCATAGTGGTCGAAAAACGGATCTCGCTGACGTCCTCGCTGCGGTTCCGTCGATCGACCTCGGAATGGTCGAGACGCATCTGCATCGCGGCGATACTGAAGCCCTTCGTCAACAGCTCAGTGAGGCACAAGCGTTCATCGAAGAGGGCGGACTCGATCACCGATTCAAGAGTATGGTCGGTCAATCATCGGCCTCGGCCGAGGATATCGAGACGCTCCTCAAGTTCCTCAAGCAGCAGCAGAAGTAAACTGCACCCACTGCGATAGCAACAGCGACGGTATCTGTGGGTGGCCGTCTCCGAATTTGAGCTAGAAAGGGAGTGAGCAGGTGCTGTTTGTCGTCGCCTTGAGGGCGCGGAGGCAGACACCAGTGAGTGACTCTTCAGATCAATTTGTAGAATCGGGTGGCCTAACACCGGAACAGCGTCTCGAACCACCGAACACGCGTCTCATTAACGCCGGTATTGTGACGATCAACGATATGGCGACACTACGGGCTTGTGTCGCATACGAGAATGCGAATCAGGGACGTGTTCAGATTCTCCGGCGTCTCGAACGTCAGGCACAAGAAATCCGCTCACAAGAGGGGTGAGTCAGCTCGTAGTCGAATATCTTTTTTCACCCCCGAAGGGGTGCGGGGGAATCAAACGTCCTTCAGAGGTGAACCAAATGAAAGACTCCAACGAGACGACAGCGTATCGAGTAACGATTACCCTTGATAGCGCGAAACTCCCCGTCGACGAGCAAGCCCGCAACGCGCTTCTCACCGAGTTTCGCTCACGAGTCGGCCATCTCGTCGGTGGGCTTCGTGGCATTGACGCTGAGCAAGATGACATCGACATCAGTACGGGCTACCGATATGCGCAAGTTCCGTCGACGTGCCCACTTTGTAGCGAGCCACTCGATCTCCAAAGCGTTCATCTAGATACAGGGAACGGGGCCCTAGCAAGCGCGGTGTGTTCGAGCGATCAGTGTAACTGGAGCGGTGATGCAGTCTATCGAATCATCGACCACGAGGGCAGCGAAAGCGACGCCTTCGAGAGCAGTGTACTAACCGGGGATATCGCTCCGAGCTACCACCCGTACTGAACTGAGATCCGCGAGGTATCCCTGCTGAGCCGACAGCGTAGCAGCCCCCACAGGGAACCAGCCCGATTAACCAACATGACTCATCCAGTAGCAACCGATGTTGGTTAACGGCTAGCCGCCGGTAGCAGTTTTTCTCCCCCCAGGAGGGGGTGCGGGGCGAGTTCCTAGCAAAACGGTACGTCGTTCGCGATGGCGAGGTATTCCACGCGGATCTCAGCCCCCCTGAGCCGATCGACGAGTAGGGTTGTTCGTCCTCGGAGGGATGCGGGGCGATCCAGCCCAGATCACCCTGCGAGGTGATTAATCAATGGGCTACCGAGCAGTCGTTGCGTACAAACGGACCAACGGACAGTACACGCTTCACTACTTTCACTGGGGCGCGGCGAACCTCAAGCATCGCATCACAGCGGAGACGCCGTTCGGCGGCGATAACATCGACTCCAAGTAGACGAAACAGCTGCTTACTGAACTCGCGGACGGACTGAAAAGAGATCTGGTCAACGACTATCCAATATGGTTACGGGGCTTTGAGACGAAGGAGGCCACCATGTTCCGGGCTATGCACTCCGGGACAGGGCAGTCCCCAACCCATCCTGTCCAGAGTATCCAATCGACGACGTCCTTGTCGGCCAGAAGTTAGCTGACGGCGATGTAGAAACGATGCCAGCAACGCCACTATCACCCTCTGAGAACGGCTCTCCGCGATTTTCATAACAGAATAGCTCCCTTTCCTAGAACCACAGGAAATAACCCTCTGGGTGGGCTGTATCGTAATATAGTTCTTGGACATTGTGCGCCAGGTAGTGTACGCACTCGGAGCTTGGCGGTTCGGGGTCGTCGTAGTATTGCCAGCGTGATCCGTTCCAGCTGAGTGGTGACGCTCGCGAGATGGGCCGGTCGTCTCAAAGAGGAATCCCCCGCCAACGCATGCATCGCTAAACGACCAAGGAAACCTATGAAACAATGAGTTTTGATTTCAACACGTACGACAATCTTCGCTCGATATTCGGCGTCAAGACCACGGTAAGCGACGTCTTCCGGAAGTATGGGCTGGCGTTCGTGATGGTCGCCGGATACTTTGGCTCTGGATCAATCTTCATCGCCAGTTCTGCCGGCGTCCGCTACGGCTATTCGCTTCTGTGGGCTGTCGTGGGCGCGGTTCTACTCGGCTACATGGCCCAAGACATGAGCGCCCGTCTTGGCATCTTCGGCGAGTCCCTGGCCGCCTTCGCCAGAGAGAAACTCGGACGGACTATATCGACGGTGCTCATGGTACTTCTGTCGGTCGGCTGTGTCGCTTGGACGCTCGAACTCACCGCCGCTGTCGGGAAGGGCATCGTCGTCCTGCTCGGCCTCCAAGGAATCGGCTGGGGCCCGTTCGCATACCTGACCGGCCTTGCGGCCATCGTGGTCGGTATCCTCGGCTACGACTGGGTCGAAAAGATCATGATCACGATGATGTTCGGTCTTCTCGTCAGCTACGTCATCGTTGCCGGCGCCTCCTCGCCGAATATTGTCACCGCAACGATGGGATTTATCCCCATACTTGGTGGCATGAACGGGATGGTGCTGGCGGTCTCCATTCTTGGGACCACGGCGCTGTGGCCCAACTTCTTCCTCGAATCCGAGCTCGTCGAAGAGAAAGGCTGGGTCGGCGCTGATGCGATCCCTGACATGCGCCGTGATCTCGCCATCGGCTACGCAGTCGGCGGCATTGCTACCATCGCCATCGTCGTCGCTGCGGCTGCGGTCCTGCGACCAGCGGGTTACGAGCACCTCCAGACGTTCCTCACGCCTGGCAAAGCTATGGCGACTGTGCTCGGTGAGTGGGCGATGGTCGTCTTCCTCGTGGGGACCCTCGCGGCGGCCTTCAACAGTATTATCCCCATCATGTGGGCGCCTGGCTACATAATCCGCGAGGCGATGGGCGGCGAGTATGCCGATAGCCGCCGGACATTCCTCATCATTTACGTCGCTGGCGTCGCGATTGGCAGCCTCTCGCCACTCGTCCACCAGTATATGGGCCTCAGCGTCATCGACATGATCATCCTCTTCCCGGCTTACAACGCCGTGGTCGGACTACCCATCACCGCAGCCTTGCTGTTCTGGGCGGTCAACGACTCCGACGTGATGGGTGAACACACCAACGGGCTGACGCTCAATATCCTCAACGCCGCACTCATCCTCGTGGCGGCCTACTCGGCCTACAGCGCCGGCACGTTGGTCATCGAGACGATTCTCACCGGCGGGTTCGCCGGGTGAACGGGATGAGCTGATATGACCGCAGTCGCCGGCCTCAGACTCCCGGTTGTGTTCGCCTTGGTCCTCGTCTCTCTTGCGGGTGGAATGAGAATTACCGCAGTCGGCCCCGGCGGTGTCTTCGTCACTGCGGCGTTGTACGCCCTACTGGACATCCCGCCTGGTACAGTCGCGGGTACCGCCAGCGCTACCTTCGTCGTCACAGGGCTGCTCGGGACCGCCACTTACCTCCGCTCTGGCGAACTCGATGACCACGTGGGGGCCAGCGCGGCAGGAATAGTCGGAGTACCCGAATGCTCACGACCAAGACATTCCGTGGTGGTGGAAGGAGGACCGCCGCGATCTCCGTGAACGCGAGGAGAAGGTGTTGAAGCAACGCGAGGTCTACAAGCTCCAGACCGTGGACCACAGGCAGGTGGTTGCCTACGAGGGCGACCGCCCGGTGGAGACCGCGAAGAGCGGTATCCTCCGGGTCGGCAGTCACTCGAAATACGGCTTCGGTGAGCTTCGAGTGAAGTCCGTCGAACCCCGGTCGGACCAGTATCAGAACTCAGAGGCAAAGACGAAGCTCACCGGGTGAGATAACTCATGCGAGACGGAAGAACCGGCACGAAAAATCACGCCGCAGATCGAATAAAAGAATCGTATTTGTAACAGCTGGTAAGGACACAAATAGCGAAATGTTCCTCGATGCAGTTGATCCATCGGCAGTCGTCATCTCCAGTTCAACAGCCGCACTACAACTACCCCCCGAAACGTTTAGCCGGGTCAGTAATTTGACTTCTTCCGAGTAATCACCAGCCGTCGGTTCTCCAGCCTATTGTTGAATCTCGGTCACAGACTCCAGTACGCATCACCTAGTATCTTCGACTCGATTGTGCTTCCAGCAGCGGGTTTCTTGACGCCATGAGACATGAGGCGCGTTCAACAATGTGCCTCATGTAGTTCCAATAACTGATCCAAACCTGATTGACGACACTGCAGACGATTACAGCCGGTTCGAAGCCAGACTCGTTGCCCAATCTGGATACAACTCGCACCGTGACAGCGGATATTGACGACACAGCCGCCCAACAGCTCGTTACGGAACTCATCGATAACGGTGTGACGACACCGGTACCTGACAAGCGGGTGTTCGTCCACGAGCCAAGCGGGACCACCTTTAACTCGAGTACTCAACTTGCTGTTTTCCACCGAGGCTGGATGGCTGCTCGCAACGCCGACGAGGTGGGTGAGTGATGCAGCAAACGCTCACTGACTGTGCCTTCTTCGACGCCCTGCTCGGAATCGAGATCGGTGAGGCACATACGTGGGAAAAGACAAGCGAGTCTCCCATCTGATCTGTGTCGACCGCTATCTAAGCGGAGTCGGACTCTGATGACCGCGATCACTGCACCTGTGGCGGCTGTGAGCTCGTTGTCGACACGATCGCGGCGTCGCCGGTGTTTCACGCCGGCTTCCAGCGGGACCAAAGGTCCCGCCCGGCTCACGCGGTTCCGCGTCGAACTCGGTCATCTGGATGGTCTATTGCAGCTATGTACACAATGTAGCCTCGGTAGGCCGGCAACGTATTGGACCTGGGACCTCGAAAAGCATCTCATTACGACGCCGACAGAGAAAATAAGCGGGTATTTTGAACGAACGAGGAGGGGTTTTCCCATCGATAGTTAGTAGTACTCTGGGTCCATAGTAGAATATAATATGTCGAGTAGTACTCGAGACCCAGAGGTCGTACGCGTCTCACAGAAGGGACAGGCAACGATCCCGAAGACGCTCCGAGAGAAGTTCGGGATCGACACCCCAGGTGAGGTGTTCATTTACGAGGAAGACGAGCGGATCATCGTCGAACCAATTCCGTCACTCGAAGAGTTAGGCGGGATTCACGCTGACACCGACCGCGATCGTGGCGACGTGCTTGACCGGGTTCGCGAACTGAAACACGAGGAACGCCGGCGTGAAGAGACCCGTGCTGACCGGCTCCGACCGGCTGACTCGGAGGATGAATGAGCGACCGGTACGTCTTTGACACCGAAGCGATCATCGCATACCTCTATGACGAGCCAGGTCGGAGCGTCGTCGAAGAGTATCTTCGGGACGTTCGTGACGGGTCTGACGAAGGGCTGCTGGCAGAAACCAACGCTGGGGAAGTACTCTATCTCGTTGCACGCTTCGAAGGAAATGACGACAAACCCACGACAGACTCACTTCGGACTGCCGATCGCGATCTCCGTGCGCTCGAGCGGTGGGGTATTCAAATCGAACGAGCTGACTGGCGGCTTGCCGCCGAGGTGAAGGCGGATGGTCACATCTCGTTCGCGGACGCTCATGGCGTTGCACTCGCTTCCGAGACGGATGCGACACTCATCGCCGGTGCTGACGACGACTTCGAGGCGCTTCCAATCGACGTCGACGTAGTTCGATTTCGCGAGAATGGTGTTTAGGCCAGTCAATTGGAGACACCTTCGATGTAACCAGCTTTTCGACTACTCGCTGCGTGGATCTGTCTTGAGCATTATTTCGATAATCTCACCAGGTTCGAGTTCCGCGGATCCAGAAGGTGAAGAACATGGTCGCCTTCTCCCCACTTACCACGCGAGCCCTGATACCGAGATCGTCACCGAAACCGCGTGAGTGTTTCCTCAGTGCTGGTTGCTGTCTATGAGTAAGCGTACCGCTGGGGTTCGATGTCTCGAGAAATGTCGGCCAGAGACCGGCGTTAGAGCCCCATCCCTCACGTGGTGTGTCAATTAGGGGAAACCTGCCTGAAATTTAGCACCAATACGACGGACCCTTCTACTGGACTCTGGAATCAACGAGTGGTGTTTATCGCCCGGTGAAGGGGCTGATCAGTTGTCCTCTTCGGAGTTATCGATGGCAACGAGAGACATCTACACGACTACGTGTGACGATGGCGTTCAGACGACTCCAACTACCTGTCCGGACTGTAGCGGCAGCGTTCGAACGACTGATCGCGAGACGATCTGCGAGGACTGTGGCCGTCTCCTCGAGGATACCCACTTAGATCGAGGACCTGACTGGGGTCGACATGACGAGCAGGGATCCAGGAAACGGACCGGCGCCCCGCTAACACCGACACGCCACGACCGAGACCTCTCCACCGAGATCGGGTACATGCAAGACGGACATGGAAACACCCTCTCGAGCACGAAGCGCCGACAATTGAACCGGCTGCGTCGCGAACAGTCCCGTGCCCAGTGGCAGTCGAAAGTCGAACGGAACCTCGCCTATGGACTCGGTGAAATCCGGCGAATCGTCGCCAGTCTCGGCCTCGCACAGCGTATCCGGGATCAGGCGTGTTCGCTGTTCCGAACGGCACAGTCCGAACAGCTCTGTCGCCGACGATCGCTCGAGGCAGTGGCTGCAGCCAGTGTCTACGCCACCACTCGCTGTAACGGACTCGGACGATCACGAACCGAAGTCGCAGCCTGTGTGCGCTGTGATCAGCAGCGACTCACCAGCACCTACACCGCGCTGAACGTCGAGCTCGAGTTACCGACACAGCCGATTGCAGCAACCGATCGGATTCCGAGGCTTGCGACAGAACTCGAGGTTCCGGACCACGTGCGTCGACGAGCACTCGAGCTCGCACAGACGGCACGCGAACGCGGACTGACGATCGGTTGCCGGCCGAGTGGCGTCGCAGCGGGCTGTCTCTATCTCGCTGCCCAGCGAGTCGGCTGCTGTCTCTCGCGACAACGGACCGCCGATATCGCAGGAAACATCGCCGAATACGCTCCGCAGTCGGCGAGACGAATTACTCGAGATCGATACCTGAGCCAGATACAGCAAACCAGAGGAATGCTTGCAACCAGTAGTCGGTAGCGCGATTTCTGTATGCAGAGATTCAGGTAAGAACGAATTGGATGATTCGGTAACTACGTGTGCGAACTTATCAGGCCGAACCTTGTCTTCGGTCAAACAGCAGTACGGGAACAATCACCAGCATTGCAAGCAACAGACCGGCTCCAATGATAACAAAAAACATGTCTGCTGACCCTTCTGTTGTCATGTAATCATACGAAAAAGCAACTGCCGTGACCATAGAAACCGCGATGAAAAATAGTTGGCGAAACTCCGAAGATCTGTGCATAGAGGGGACGTTCATATTACGTGGTAGAAGATCCTCATGCAAATACGTAGCGGTGATGATGATCAGTACACACTCTGTACTGAACGTGGGGGTTCTGAATCTATCACTATTTGATGATTTCAACAGGGCTATTAAGATCAAATAGGCGTCGAGAGAGATCAATGGACAACTTACCGAGCGATTCTGAGAAACGCAATGGTGGGGACTAAGTCATCGTACCCAGGTAGCCGCTCGCCAGAGGTAGATCTCGGTCTCTCCCCGAATTTTTGTTCTCTTCTGTAGTTCTGCAGTAGGAAGTTTGCATTAATCAACGGCCCAGGGGTGATCCCAAATTATTGGTTAATGCTCCGGAAGCTTGGGACCTGCTTCACTACCCCACCTGCTACCGACGCTCAGTCTGTCGGCGCCATGAGGCGTGAGGCGCGCTCTCGCGTGCCCGGCAAGATTCACCATGTCTGATCCGCACCACGACACGAGCGCCGACTACGAACAGTTCGAGACCGATATACATCGCCCGTTCTGGAGGAAATATAGAGGATACGTCTATAGTTGCACAGATAGACAATCTATATGAGTTCAGTCAAAACAACCCTTGGGGAATAGACCCTGGTACGAAATTAGAAACTGCTTGGGTTGAGCAGGGTAATAAGGATGACTGGGGATGGACTCATGCAAAAGCGCGACACATTGAGGGATATAAGATGAATTCTAAAGACAAACAGATTTCCTCTTTTTCCCTGCCGGCCAGAAGCTAAAGGGGGACCATATTCCGGAAGGAGCAAGAGGTAAAGAACTTCCTCGAAAGATGGATGGTATAGCCGGGGATAAAAAGTCGATCTATAAAACCATAGATGAAAGCAATCATCAGCGTCGAGATGGCGGATATATCGCTTTCAGTCGCAGTTCGAGTATAGAAGGCGTTGATGAAATAAAGGTCAGAGTTGATCCGAATACTGGGAGAATGGAAGTTGCACATCCGAAAAAAGGAGGCAAGAACGTCTGGACCTGGTCGCGTGGAGCAGGTGATTGGCTGAGGAACCTATGATGAGTAACGATACTATCGAGATCGCCTACTCTCGGCCAGAAGGGGACAACAGGATACGCACCGATGAGGAAGCACTATCCCTCTCAGTCGGTGTTACGATCACCGTCAACGGTGAGTCGTTCCCCGGCGACGGTGGAAAAATCGGGTTCCGTCTCCGAGAACTGATCACGGGGTTCGTATTTTTCGGGATGGACGACTTCATCGCCGGTGAGTCCGAACGAGCCATCGTCACAGCGGGTGAGTCGTATCTCGTCTTCGAGCACGAAGATGAGGGCCGCGTCAGAATTACCCTCTACTACACCGAAAAGACAGCGAAGAATCCAGGCGATCGTTATGATGCCGAGCCAACGACCGTCGTCGATCGTGATCCCCTCATCGAAGAGATCTTACAGACTATCGATGAGTTGGTCGAGATACTCCTTACAGAGAACGAAAACCTCCACGACCGTTACCGGACCACAGTTCAGCGCTGTCATGAACAGCTCGAAGAGATAGGTGACGCCATAGAGTAATCTCAGTCAGGCCACGTTTCACCTGCCAGATTTCTGGTCCCTTCCGAAATACGGTGACGGGGACGCTAACTGCGGCAACTACATTGAGAACCACATCGCACCGGACGCCTCAACGTATCGAGAAGTAGGTTCTATCCACGTGAAATCGAAGAATACCTCGGAATCTAACTGCAGTACACGAACAGGGTGCAGAGATCCGAAGTGAGTTTCTCGGAGCGTAATTTCATAGACCGCCCATAGAGTAATAATAGCAACTTACGATGTGCGGATTCGCACTCGATCATGGATACGAGATTGAACTGAGCTACTGAGCCAAGCCGTTACCGCTGGCGGTGTGGTCCGACTCTGGCGCCTCCAACGGGCATCGACGCCGACATCGACGTGATCCCAGAGGCAAGGCAGCAACGGTTAGGTGAGTACCTTGCACGGACCGGTGACGACGGGGCGAGGTTGTTCGACGACCTCGATCCCGAGGTGTGCGACGATCTCCTCGTCGCGGTCGCGCTGACGGAGTCTAATGTCCACTGTGAAAGCAGGGCCACCCTCGTTTAGACGAAGCGTGACGAT
This sequence comes from Natrinema sp. 74, assembly GCF_046097095.1. Lineage (NCBI taxonomy): Archaea > Methanobacteriati > Methanobacteriota > Halobacteria > Halobacteriales > Natrialbaceae > Natrinema > Natrinema sp. 74. The sequence goes on along the minus strand of NZ_CP175699.1, from coordinate 365,421 downwards.
ACCGTCGCCAGTGAAGTTGACCTCAAGCGAATCTCTCAGCGCCCCTCTTATCTCATTCACGAGAACGTCCAAATCCAGCTCGCGTCCTATACTTCCACTCCCCATTGTACTGATGATCTCCAAGCTCACGCCTACTCACGGATGGCACTAATGAATCCATCCACACCGTCGTATTCTAATTCGATTGTCTCCAGTCGTTCACCAATGACCCGAATGAACCTAACGGGAAACCAATTCCCATAATCCAGTAACTCCGCCACCGTATCACCACTTACCGAAACCTCAATCGGATCGTCTAACAGCAACAGATAATCCCAATCTCGATCACGGCTCACGTCCTTAAGGACCTCCTCTCGAATCGCGTCACCAAAATCTGGATTGTGCTGTTTTCCTTTAATCCGGGCCGCATGCTCGTACTGGTTTTCCCGGGTATAGAAGAGAACCCAGTCGTCCCTTTCAGAGGTTTTCCATGTTGGTTTAATTGAGGACGTAAGACCCCACATGTGAGCGCAAGACCCCAGGTCCTCGTTAATAAAGTTCCACCGCTCAGGAAATAATTGGGTCACTCGTGGAGTGACGATTCCGACAACCTCTGGAGCAGTAGTCACAGTCGCAACTAACCTTTGTCACAACAAGCAGAGTAGTCTGTATAGAACTAACTGGCTCTTGGCATACACGGGCCACCAACCACTCATCATCTGACCTGCTGATTACGTGACCTCAATTGGTAGTTCCACGCCGCTGTACAGAAGAGAATTCCACCGAGGAGCCACCACGGTCCCCACACGAATGTCTGCCAGTGATTCGATGTCCAAGCCGCAGGGCTGGAGAAACTGATGAGTCCCGTCTCTGTGAGTGCTCCCTGAATCACGAAATCACCGCCGTGGATGACCAATACAGCACCCACACCCCATGCAGCAATGAGCAACAGCCAGCGCGGGATCTGCTGACCCCATGTCTGGACCAGCGCAAGCGCGAGCAATCCACTACCGACCTTTAGAATGCCAGTGAGCCAGAGAGCCGTGATGAACCACGATTCGTCTGCGACATCCTGACCAAGCGAGACGGTGTTCAGACCTATAGTTCCGCCAAGAGCCCAATAGAAACTCATTGCGGCGAACACGAACATCCATGTACAGGCAGTGTAACCGGTCAACATTGGTGACCACGATCGCATAGTGGGTGGCATCTTCGTGGTGAAGGTACAACTCAGATCTTCACTTAGGCTGGTAGGTTGTCTCTGGACGGGCCACTACTCGACAACCGTCACGTCGAACTTCTCGCGCAAGCGGTATCGCCGGCCGCCACAGACGAACGTCCAACGGATGAGCGCCGAGAGGAACTGCTCGACCGGCCCCGGTGTCGGATCAAAGCCCAGTATCTCCGTGATACCACTAACGAGTCCCATTGGGTACTCTTCCTTGTCCGGAGCCATGAGCACGCTGCCGGCGATCCATGGACGCTTATAATGGACAACTTGCGGGGTGACGGCTTATCGAGGACGCATACGGTACGTCGCCGTCGTTGCTTACCCCGACGAGGAGACCAACCGACTCGATTGACGAGTCAACGAACTCGGCCTAAAGTACTAGGTATCCATCGAATGGAACAGGTACTTGAGTCGCTCGAGACGACTCGAGTGAAGCGAGTTCCAGACAGAGCGGGGCGTCGACCGCCGGCAGTCGTGACGAACCAGCGCAGAATCATGCGTATTTGGCCGAGAAGAATCGACTGTTGACCGGCCGGGTCGACGAACTCGAGGCAACACTCGAGGAGAAAGACGACCGTATTGCGGGCCTCGAGGCGACTACTGAAGCGCTTCGAGAGCACCTCAGTGACTGTCAGGAGGCACTCGAGCGTCGTGATCAGTCCTCGGACCTCGAGATAGATGAAGCGGGTGCTGATGACAGTGACTCGATCTAGGGACGTGCACGGCGGTTCGTCGGGGATGACAACTGAGACCCGTTTTAGAGCACTCTGACGGGTTTATCGACCCCCAGAGGGGCGAGGGAGTACCATCATTCTCCCTGTGAACCATGAGTTCTCAGAAATCACAACCAGTTAGTATTGAGCCTGAACCGCTTCGAAATCGTCCAATTTGGGAATCCTGCGACGTTCCTCAACTCTCTATTCCGAATGATCGAAGCATTACGTCGATACTCTCGTTCGTCGAATGGGCGCTCGTTGAACTCACCCACGAAGACGTCGGAGCCGAGATCGTTTCGACGAGCGTTGCGGGAGTGAAGCGGACACAGTATATCGCCATAGATGACGTCGGCCAACGGTTCCAGAAGCGGTATTTCGACGAGCGGCTCGGCCGGCACGAAACGACTGTCAGTCGTGAAACGGTTTGTGACGAGCTGGTCAGCCGGCTCACACACCAGTCGTCACTGGGCGGTGAGGTAGGTCAGAATGACGTTGACGGTGGTCAAGACAGCTTCTGCGTGAAACCAGCTCGAGAGCTCCGATTTCAGGAGTGATGTTTTAACCAACACTTGGACAAGCGGATTACCCGATGTTGGTTAAGGCATTGTCAACCTGTGGATCCCAGCCCACCCAAGTCAGGAAACTATTCCCTGAAGTAAGAACTATATCCTTCGCCCTGTAATTCCGAGTATGTCCGAAACAGACGCCACCGATGGGCCGCCCCCCTTCGAGGACGCGTTCAGCAGCGATGACGTCGAACAACGCATCTACGGTACTATCCTGCAGACCCGCGAGCCGACGACGGCGAGCGCGATCGCCGACAGCGCCGACTGTGACCCCAAGACCGCCCGGAAATACCTCGGCTGGTTCGACGATTTGGGAATCGTCACCCGGCACGATGGCCATCCGGCCACCTACGAACGGAATGACGCGTATTTTGAGTGGCGACGCATCAACCAGCTCGCAGCCGACCATTCCGTCGAGGACCTGCAGGATCGCGTTCGTGAGCTGACGACGCGCATCACTGAGTACGAAGCGACGTACGACGCCGCGTCACCGGCCGCAGTCGACGCCGTCGACGCCGCGCAGGCCAGCGATGAGCGGACCATCGACGACGTGTACAGCGACCTCGCCGACTGGGCGACCGCCCTCGAGGAGCGTGACCGCTACGAACGCGCGCGCCAGCAACGCACGGGTGGCGAGCGCAAACAGGCGTCCGGGTAGCCCGCTCAATGGTGCCACCGACAGGCGATGGCGGGAGCCCTGCCCCCATCGATCGTCCCATCCTCGAGTTCCTCCAGTCGCGGCTCCAAGCGACGAGGCAGGTCTCCCGAGCGACCGTCACGGACGCCAGCGGCCATCTGGAACTCCACGTCGTCTTTGCCCCGTCGTACTACCCAACGGCAGTCGACGAGGCGCAGTTGACGATCCGTTGGTACACAAACGACGACTTCAAACTCCACTATCGAGAGCAGCACGCGGACCACGCCTGGGAGTGCCGGTGGGATCGGCATCCGAATACGCACAATACACGAGACCATTTCCACCCCCCGCCCACTGCCCCGACGCCTGGCGAGGACACATCGTGGCCGGACGACCATCGTGACGTCGTTGCGCTCGTCCTCGACGAGATCGAAGACCGGATCACGGCCCTCTGGAGCGAGTAGGGACCGCGGTCTCGCGTGGGGTGTTTGTCCGCACCGAGAGGCGTGCAGCGCGCGACAGCGTGCGCGGCGTGATTTACCATGGCTGATCCCGATCCGCACGACGACACGAGTGCCGACTACAAACAGCTCGAGACTGAACTCCTCGCACAGGACCGCGACGTCGCCGGCGTCGACACGGCAGACATAGATGACGCGACAGCCCACAGCTTGGTCGACGATCTCGTCGACGCGGACGTCGTCACTCCGGTTTCCGAGGACCGCGTTCTGGTTCACGATCCGAGCGGCACCGCGTTCGATTCTGCCACGCAGCTGGCCGTCTTCCATCGGGGTTGGATGGCCGGCCACGACGCCGACGCGGAGGGTGAGTGATGCAGCAGACGCTCACTGGCTGTGCCTTCTGCGACACTCCGCCCGGCGCTGAGGCTGGCGAGGGTATACGTGGAACCAGGACGAGCGGGTTACTCACCCCATCTGCGTCGACTGTGCGATCCAGTCGGAGCCGGATTCCGACGAGCGCGATCAGTCCACCTGCGACGGGTGTGGACTCGTCGTTGACACGCTCGCAGCGCTCACTCGATTTCGCGTGGAACTCGGCCATCTCGAGGGGGCGTTGCAACTGTGCGAGCACTGTAGTCCAGGGGGGCTCGCAACGTACTGGACACGTGATCTCGAGGAGCATCTCGTGGCCGAGTGACGGTCGGCCGAGTGAGGCTCACATCGTACACACGAAAACGGCTAAGTGCGTTGGCTCACATTGTACACATCATGAGCACCGATAAGAAGCGCGTGCAGTTTCGGGCCCCCAATCGGCTCGTCGACCGCGCCGACGCACTGGCCGCAGTCCTCGGGGAAGACCGAACAGACGTCCTCGTGACCGCGCTTCGAGAGTACCTCCAAGACGCCGCTCACGACGACGCACTCACCCAAGAGATCGCCGCCGCCTATTACGACGACGAGATCACCTTCGATCAACTCAAGGCACTCGTCGGCGCCGAGGAGGCAGCAAACCTCCGAGTGTTGAAACAGCAGTTGGACGAGGACTTCATCGACGAGGTCGCCGACGCATAGATGTCGCGGCTTATCGCAGACGCCTCCGCCCTCGTGAGTCTCGGGATCGTTACTGACGACGACCCCGATCCACTCGCACTCTGTCTATCCCGGTACGAGGTCGTCGTCCCAACAGCGGTCATCGATGAACTCCAAGAAATCGCCTCCTACGATGACGTCCATGGACACGCCGCGTCCGCCGTACTCGACCAAGCAGAGTCATTCACGACACAGTCGGTCGACCTCGATGCCGAGTTCCCCCTCGATGACGGTGAGAACGCGGCGGTCACGCTCGCGAACGATCTCGATGCTGCGCTCTTCCTCTGTGACGAGTTCAACCAACTTGGCTTGATCCACGCCTCACTCGCGGATACCCGACTCGTCACGACACCGACGCTGCTCTCGGTTCTCGTTCGAACTGAACACCTATCAGCTGCCGATGCGCAGCTGCTCCTCGATGAAATCAGCGACGCCCGTAGCTGGGGCGCGAACAGTTACGTGCAGCGAGCTCGCTCGTTGCTCGAAGAGCCCTGATACCGTGGAGGATACTTCGAAGTGAACAGGAATGCCCGATAACGACGCTCTCTACGACGTTCGTGAACGAACCAAGAATCCCGAGCACGCATCAGTTGACGACGTAGTCGAACTCGTGCTCGAACGCGCACAGCATCCCCGGACAGAGCACCGGGACGCGCATCTCGACGAGATGATGGCTACTGTCGTCGACAGGTACGGGACCGACCCCGTCCGAACCGTTATCCATCGCATCCTCGTCGACCACTACCCCTTTCGGACTGCCACGCACGACCTCGAGATGCACAACGTAGATGGCATTCGTATCGGGACGGCAGCCGGCCAGTTCCTTACAGAATTGAACGCACAGGACGACGGTTGAGACCGGTGTGAGTGATTCGTGTCCCCAAGAGCGACACCGCACCGCCCGGTTTACGGCCATTCGAGGTCGTCTGCACGACCGATGACTGCCTCTATACCCGTACTGGGACGCTAGAACAGCTATGGCGTCAAAAACTACTCGGCTTAGTTGATCGGAAACCGAAGGAGCGCTCCAAGGCCCCCGAATGCAGCATCGAACTGGGCACCTCGATCTGTGTCAGTCGACACAACGAGACACTCACCGCCTTGGTCGGTCGTCGCTTCCTCCAGCTCACGAATCTCCGCTGGTGGCCGTGCGTCAGAAACGAGAAGGACGTCGACTGCTCCATAGTCGATGGCGGTTTGCGTTTCATCAGCTCCGTAGGCGACATCTCCACCTAGTCCCAGCGCCGTGAAGAACCGATCGAGGGCTTCCCGTTCCCGTCGGCGCTCAGCATCAGACAGTACGTCGTCAGCGCGCTCAACGAGCTGTGAGAGTCCCTGCTTGGTCGCGTACTCAATCGGATAGACGCCTAGTATGTGGTCCCGCAACTCGTGGTGGAGATAGTCACCCTGCTGGAACTCGTCGACGGTGACCGTCGTCCCGCCGAGGATGACGCCATCGACAGTGGGCTCATCGAGGAACGTCTGCTCGGCAGCGTCGGCGACCTGCTCGAAGAACTCGTGTTTCTGGCGGTCTCGCTCGCGTTCGAATCGCTGCGCACTCTGACCGCCAGCACGGGATTTTCCCATCACTTGGCTCTCGAAGGTCCGACTGGAAACGATGCGTTCGCCGGCGAGGCGACCGAGGGCGGCACGGCCCCGTTCGAGGATGACCAGACCGTACACCTCTGACGGGGTGAGCGCCTGCTCGACAGGGGCAGTCTCGAATTCAGCCGCACAGCGGTACAGTGAGACGTCGACGGGGACGTCGAGATCGTCGAAGACGGCGTCCTGCAGCTCACCGTCGACGACACCAGCGTAGATGACGAGGCCGCTTGGTGGTGTCTCTTCGTACGCTTGGAGGAGGCGTCGGATGCGTCCGAGAGCGTCCTGGACGTGAGTTCGTGTCTGATCGGATTTGATGTTCGCAGCCTGTGCATATTCGCGGTCAATGCGCTCACGGACCGCATGGAGTGATTTGTCTGGCGAGACGGCCACGGTGATGAGCTCGGTGCCCTCGCCACGGTAGTTTGTGAGCTGGTCGATTCGATCGCGGAGTTCGTACTCGGTGGTCTGCATTTGTCTCGGTGAAAGCGGCGTCGCTGCTCGATGAGAAGGCGATACACCCGCCGGCGCCGCTACCAACTACGAAAGAACAGAGCAAGCGCTCATCGTCCGCACGTTCACCTGTTGCACCGGCGGTGTGTGGTGCATACTATATCGTTCGTGACGGTGCAGGATAATGCTTCCGTCGAGACGGCAGGCGGTGGCCGAGAACGAATAGATAGCCCTCGGCCGCTCGGCATCCCGCGACCCACACTGCGCTCCTCGTGCCTGTGGTGCTTGCGGAGTCGGGGGACGACCGAGACGCCCTCGCCCTTTCTGAGCCCACCAGGATATCGGCTGTGTGACTGAGCGTCGAGCCCGGTTGAACAGGTTCTTTGTTACGGCACGCCCCGCTGCCGCCCTCCGCGTCGCTCGCGACCGACCATTCCGGGCTTGCGGGCGCTCTCCGCACCGCGAGCGCCCGTTCCGGGCTAAAATGAATCTGGTCTCGACGCCAGCGGGTATCCCCGTCGGTTGCGCCCCTTGCGGGCTTTCGCGTTCCAGCGCTTTGTGCCGCCTGCGCTGTCGCGCGCCACACGGCGGCGCGCGTTCTCGGCGACAGTCGCCCTGAACACGGACCCGCTGTCCGGGCCGGACACGAGCGGGCATATCCCGCTGACCGCTTGCTCCGGGCGGGTCGGCGCGCGGTGCTGGTTAGGTGGCCTCCTTGAGGCGCGCTCTCGCTCGCGCCCCATAGGGCGCTCGCGAAGGCGCGAGCGAGAGCGCGCAGATGGGTCTGTCGGTCGTAGTCCGTCGAGGAAATCCGCGATGTAGAGGCATCGCGGTGTCGGGCGCGTGAGCGCCTTCAGGAATCTTGGGAGATTCCAATGTCAAGTAACAACGCCACTACGGATGTAGTTTCGGTCGATGAACAGGCATTCGAGCACGCGGACGAGCAGGCGGTTGATGAGGACGGGTTCCCGGTCGTCGACGAGACGCCGGAGTTCGAGGCCGCGGTCGAGCAGGAGACGCAGGCGAAGGTCGATGCGAACCACCCGGACGGGATCACGGACACGAGCACCGAGCGGATTCACGGCGTCACCCTCGAGCAGGAGGAGCGCATTCGAGCACGAGAGGACGAACTCGAACTGATCAATGCCCAGGGTGAAATGGGGCCGCAGGAAGGTCGTGCAAAGCGGACGCGAACAATCGCTGCGAAGCAGAGCAACGTGCGGCGTTCTGAGTTCCAGAAGCGGGCGGCAAGCGTGGATCCATTGGCAGACCCGGAGCAAGCGGATCCCCGTGAAGAACTCTCTAGAGAGCAGTTGGCGGCCGTGAACAAGCAGTCGATGCGACTCGCGAAGGAGTTAGATGGCTGGTCTCGAGCGGCGATCAGCCGACGGTTGAGTGAAGCCGTCGTCGGTGGCCAAGACCTGACAAGTGCGGTCGTCCACGTGTTCGAGGAACTGCAGACGGCGCCTGGACACGTCATTCCCATCGCGAACCTCGAGGAGGTCTCTCGGAAAGAGGTGAGCATCGAAGGGTGTGTCGAAACCCTGTGGGATCCCTCTCATCCAAGCATCGCACAAGTCGGGCTCGTTGCAGACGACAGTGGCCAGACGCGTGTAACCATCTGGAAGTCGTCAGACGCGCCGTGGATCGAGGAAGGTGAGCAGGTGCGGATCCACAAGGCTGCCCGGAACTGGCACGAAGGCCGTGTCTCACTGGCCGTGACCGGCTGGACGACGATCCACTTCCCCGAGCGCGGCCGCTGGTGGGAATAGCCGGGATGGAACCCCTTTTTTGCTAGTGTGTACGCAGTCACCGCCACCGCCCACCACCTCCACGGTCCGGGCTGCTCACGGCTGATGGCCGGTTCGCTGCCGGGCTTTCGCTTATAGATGGAAAAGCGATCATCCGACTTGCTGGACAATGGCGGCCAGACAGTCTGGCTCGAAGGAAAAGGCAGTAAGTGTTGTTCGGCAACCGTCCTAAGAGGCTGTCACCGCTGCTCGTCGATCGAGTCCCCACTTGTGTCAGAGACTAGACGACGATGTCACAGGCTCCATCACATCTTCACCGTTTCCACGTCTTACGGTTTCCCTTATCTAGACAGTGCCGATATTGGAATAGGCCATTTGGCAGATATTAGTCATGGTGTTTCTCAATCCATCCGAGTATATCACGAGAAGGAATTAGGAAGTAGCCAATTCCGAGTTAGCCTATTCTGAAATAGGCTATCTGGAAGTATTATTCTCCAGTGGGAGAGAGTAGACACATGGAACGCTTCGTGGATCGGGAACAGGAACTCTCACGGGTGCGTGGATGTTACGAATCCGACGACGCTGAGATGGTCGTTATTTTTGGTCGGCGACGACTCGGGAAGACACAGCTCGTCCAGCACTCGCTTTCCGACCGGGACGACGCCGTCGTCTACCAAGCCACGGAGACCACGTCACAGATACAACTTGACGAGTTCGTCGATGTTGCGGCCGACACGTTTCCTGGGATTACGGAGATCAAACAGAACTGGGAGTCCTTCTTGGGGTATCTCGGCGACCACGACGGAATTGTGGTCCTTGACGAATTCCCCTACCTCATCGATGCTGACGAAAGCCTTCCTTCGGTTATTCAGCGGCTGTGGGACCAACGCTTCCAGAACACCTCGGGTACGCTCATTCTGGTTTGAGAACCACCATCAATGCCGGCTGAGTAACAGACCGAGAATCCCGGAGAAGGACCGAGTGTCGTCGTCGAATGCTTGAGCAACGGTAGTGCGGAGCTCGTCATGACCACAGATACTGATGCAGGGAGAGGATCGTCGCCGCACTCTCAGCGAATGGCTTCGAAGATCGCGGCCGATCCAAAAATGGATACGGATTAATTGACGAGATCGTCTGACCCCTAGACAGCGCAATAGTACTGCCTGTTAGAGGTTATCCAGGTAATCTCACCGTTGCTCCATCTTTTCGCGCTTTGTCCGGCGGTCGTAGTGCTGTTCCAACATGACAAACGAGGTCCTATCCAGCCCCGGCCCAAACCATGATTTGCAGCGACACCATGACAGACTGCGAAGATAGTACTGGAACCGGCGTATCGAGACGCAACTCCCTCAAGGTCGGTGGTGTGACGTTATCTGCGCTGTCGTTCGCCTCCGTAGGTAGCGCCGACGGGGCCGAGAACGACTCGTCACGCACAGGCGACTCCGGCCAGCCCGGGCAGTCGCTAGGCCGTGTTTTGATAAAGGACGGGACCATCGTCACCGTCGACCCCGACATCGGCGTCCTACACGACGCCGACCTGTTCGTCCAAGACGGACGGATCGAGCGAATCGACGACCACATTGAGGCACCCGCCGCCGAGGTTATCGATGCCAGCGATTCTATCGTCCTGCCCGGATTCGTCAACGCGCACCTCCACACGTGGGAGGCGGGCGTTCGCGGCATCGCCGGCAACTGGTCATTCCTCCAGTATCTGGAGAAGATGCTCGGGAACATCAGCAGTCACTACCGGCCCAGAGACGCCTACCTCGGAAATCTCTTCGGGGCCGTCGAGCAACTGAACGCTGGCGCGACGACGGTTCTGGACTGGTTCCACATCGCGAACTCGCCGGGACACACCAACCGCGCGATAGACGGATTGGAGGACGCGGGTATCCGTGCGGTGTTCGCGCACGGGCCGCCCGGTGACGACAGCGCGAAGTGGTGGCAGAACAGCGCGGTACCGCACCCGGACGACATTCGGCGACTCCACCGCGAGCGCTTCCCCGCCAACGACGGTCTGCTCACGCTCGCGATGGGCATCCGCGGTCCGGACTACTCGACGGACGAAGTCGTCGCCCACGACATCGAACTCGCACGCGAGCTTGGTATCCCCGCGTCGATGCACATCGGTTCGCTCGGTCCCGGCGGAGTGACCACCCTCAAAGAGCTTGGACTGCTGGGAGACGATCTGAACTACGTCCACGCCAATCGACTCACAGAGGAGGAGTTCGAGCTGATCGGGAAGTCCGGCGGGTCGCTGTCGACCTCCCCGGAAGTTGAGATGCAGATGGGCATGGGTATGCCAGCGCTCCGGAAGGCGTTGGACGCGGGAGCGACTCCGTCCGTGGGCGTGGACATCGTCTCGAACGTCAGCGGCGACATGTTCACGCAGACGCGGATGGCGCTGCAGGTCCAGCGGGCGCTCGACAACCAGCCGACCGTCGAGAAGAACAAACAGATCAAGACCGTCTCGCTGAAGGCACGACGCGCGCTCGAACTTGCGACCATCGACGGTGCCCGTGCACTCGGACTGGAGGACGAAATCGGGTCGCTAACCCCCGGCAAGCGCGCGGACATCACGCTCATCCGGACGGACGACATCAACACGTCGCCGGTCCACGATCCCGTCCAGACGGCGGTCTTCCAGGCGGAGGTTGCGAACGTCGATACGGTACTCGTCGACGGCAACGTCGTCAAGCGCGACGGGACGTTGTACAACGCCACCGCACGGCGGCGTCAGGACCAGCTCGTGCAGTCTGGTCGGCGTGTCCTCCGCGAGAGCGGCATGTTGTATGAGTAGGACTACACCTCCCGCGAATCCGTGCGTTGCATAGACCGACAACCAGCCCTCCCGTGAGAGGGTCCTCGCCTGTGCCACCACCTCTCTCTCAATTCTGTTCTCACGCGCTTCGACATCGAGTCCACAGTGTCGAGTTTACGCGACGACCGGACGCGTCACAGACAAAAGATTGACATCCTCCTCCGGCTTCCTCCGGAGGAGATGTCAAAAATCGAGATGTCCCGTGAGATCTGCAGACAGCACGACGTTGCCACCGAGTCGCTTAGCCTCAAACAAGCCTCGTGCGCTTCACTCCTCTTCGTTGGGGTTGCCATCTCCTCGCTGTAGTGGCTCCGACTCACCCGTTTGGAACGGGTGGTTCTCCTTGATCGGATCCAAGGGGACCACCACAGGACCGTGGTCGGTCTCAATGACCTCCGAGTCGATATCGAAAACATCTTCAAGGAGGTCATCGGTCACGACCGCCTCAGCCGGACCGTGGGCATAGATTTCGCCCTCTGTGAGCGCGACAATGTTGTCGGCATAGCGTGCCGCCTGCGAGATATCGTGTAGGACGAGTACGACCGTCGTCTCACTCTCATCGCGGAGCGTCTCCACAACGCTCATCACTTCTAGTTGATGACGGGGGTCGAGGAACGTCGTTGGCTCGTCCAAAAGGAGGACATCTGTATCCTGAGCGAGTACCATCGCGATCCAGACGAGTTGCGTCTGTCCGCCGCTGAGCGTGCCAACCTCACGGTCGCGGAGATGCTCGACGCCGGCCATCGAAATCGCCTCGTCGACGGCTTCCTCGTCGCTGTCGGTCTGAGATTCAAAGAATCCCTGGTGGGGGTAGCGTCCGCGCTCGACGAGTTCCTCAACGCTGATGGTGTCGGGTGCGGTGTTCTGCTGGGAGAGCCGACCGATCTTCCGCGCAAGTTCCTTCGATTCGAACGAGTCCACACGCCGGCCATCCAGCAGGACATGGCCGTCATCGGGTTCCAGTCGGTTCGCAAGCCCTTTCAGCAGTGTCGACTTGCCGCTGCCGTTCGGGCCGATAAGCGCGGTTACCTCACCCTCGGGGACGGCGAGCGTCTGGCCGTCGATGACTGGCTCGTCGGCGTTTGGATACCCGACGACAAGTTCGTCCGCATTGAGGGCCGGTGACGCCATCTCGTCCACGCCAGCACCCGGTAATTCGCGGCTCGTTACACGCTCGCTTGACTTCGCATTCTCCTGCATTACACTTCACCCAAATTCTCGGTCTTCCGCATCAGATAGAGGAAGTACGGCCCACCGACTAGTCCCGTGATGATACCAACCGGGAGTTGAATGGGGTTGAGTGCGAGGCGCGCGCCCACATCGGCACCGACCAGCAGCGCCGGCCCAAGAAACAAACACCCGAGCAGGAGCCGTCGCGAGTCACCACCGACAATGTTCCGCACCATATGTGGAACAATGAGCCCGACGAAGCCGATGAGACCCGCGACCGAGATAGCGGCCGCTGTCGACAGTACGGCGATACCAGCGACCGCGAACCGCATCTTCTCAACAGGCATCCCAAGGGAGTCTGCGGTCTCCTCGCCAAGCGCGAGCACGTCCAACTCTTTGGTCACTACGAACGCGAGCGTGAGCGCCAATAGCGTGAACGGAAGTGCGATACGGACCTCACCCCAGTCGGTATTCAGCAGCGACCCGGAGAGCCACGCCTGCGCCGACATTACGGTGCTGAGGTCGTCGATGAAAAAGAACAGTGCGCGCTGTACCGAACCGAAGATCGTGCCGACGATGACACCCGCCAGTACAAGCCGGACGGGACTTGTACCGTTCTTCCACGCGATGACGTACACCAGCAGGAAGGCCGCGCCGCCACCGATCGCCGCGATCACTGGCACAAAGGGAAGGAACTCGGAGAACGCCGTTAGGACGACCAGTACGACGAGCCCGGCGCCATCGCTGACGCCAAGGATGTAGGGGCTGGCGAGCTCGTTCCGGGTGATAATCTGGAAGATGGCGCCGGAGACGGCAAGATTCGCACCGACGAGCACGCCGACGAAGATGCGCGGCAGGCGGATGTTCCAGACGATGTGCTGTTGCAGGGTGAACCACTCGGGGTTGTCAGCACCGAGCAGGAACGCCCGCCACGCTTCGAAGCTGAACAGGATGCCAGGGTCGAAAACTGCCCCCCACGCTTCTCCGAGGGTCAGCGGGAACGCGCCGAAGCTCACTTGAAGGAGTGTCGCTCCGACCAACACTGCGATGCTCCCAAGCGCGACGCCTGCCAGCGTCGAACTGGCGTACCAACGGCTAGCTGCCACTCGGCAGTCTGCAAGCCGGTCGAACAGTTCCGCCATCGGTCCTACAGATCCCCGTTGACGATGTTAATGAGGCGCTGGCGGTCGAAGAGCTGCTCGTCCTCCGGAACGTCACCGACGGGACCGGGCCACTCGCCGAACTCGTCGGGGTAGACCTGCTTTGCGACGGCCTCGGTGGAGAACATGTCGACGATAGGGCCCATGTACTGGCCGCCACTCCGGATGACGTTGCCGTTCTGGACGGCACCGAGCTGCTGGCCGTTCTCGTTGTTCTCGAACGGCTCAATGACGGTGTTCACGAACTCCTCGTGGGTCGCGTGCATGAGTGCGCCGACAGCGCCGATGTAGTCGGGGTCAGCGCGGAGCAGTTCCTCGTAGCCGATCGGGCCGTCCGGGTACTGTCCCTCGAAGGCGTCCTGCATACCGAGCCGATAGTAGGACTTGGTGTTGTTGGCGAGGCGGTGTAGGGGCGCGATGCGGAACCGACCGGAATCGGGGCTAACGCCCTGCCAAATGGCGGCGACTGTGGGACGGTCGCCCTCCGGTGGGAGCCCGTCCTCGATGGTGCTCATAAGGTCGTCGTGGAGAGACTGCCAGGCCAGGAACTGCTGTTGGCGCTGGAAAATCTTCGCGACCTTCTCGAAGGCCTCGTACATTGTGTACGGGTTCGGTTCGTCCTTGAACGCAATCTGGGGGGCAAATCGGAGTGTCGTGCCGAGGAAGGGGCCGGTCTGGGATTCGATGTTCTCGAAGTCGGAGTCATCCCAGTTGACGAAGTTACCGATGTTGTCTCGGGAGATGAGCCAGACGTCGGCATCGGCGGCGTAGAAGTTCTCCTTGTCGTAGCCGGACTCGGCGTCGCTGGCGATCATGGTGATTTGACTCTCGTCGAACCCGAGGTCGAGGAGGTCATAGAACTTCAGCGGAGCGCGTTCGAGGCCGGTGGTCGCCGTCGGGTGGATGCCGAGTGCCATCCCCATGTCGATGAAGGGGCTGGTACCGACGCCATACGTTTCGGGCACCGCTTCAAATGTGTAGGGATCGTTAGGTTTCATATGGACCGTGTACGGTTCTGTACTTGTCGACTGGTCCGTTCCGTCCGTTCCATTGCCGTTGTTTCCAGCACAGCCGGCGAGACCGGCGGCGATGAGACTAGCACTATTCGCGAGTATCTGGCGTCGACGTGCCATAGTTCTTAGGCTCCCCTAAAACAACTTATTGATGCCCACTGTTCGATTCGACCCAGTGTGAACGATGTTCACGGCATGTAACGGGTCACATGCCGTGTTCACTCGGATCAGTCCACGTCGCTCGTCCGCTCAGCAAGCGGCACCGCACGATCACTGTACTCACCAATTACCCGATTGGCCCACGCTACTACGTCGGAATGGGAACACGAGATGATGTCGAATCCGGTCTCGTGATCCCGATCGACGGTGAAAAATACAGTTTCGCCGTCGATGAGGTCGACGGTACAGGGGACACGTTCATCGAGACTGAAATATACTGTCGAATCGGCCTGCGACTCGAGTTCTCGCAACTTTGTGTGCAGAGACGAGTCTCCCACTATCGTTTCAGTGACATTCGAATCGAAGATGACGTGCACCTCGGGTTCACTCCCGTTCTGGATGGCCTGTTCGTACCCATACACTGGGAGTGAGGTGAACGTCCTAACGAGTGACTCACACGAGGAGCTACCTTTGATGGCATTGGCAAGAGTACGGGTAGCTGCGAGCGGGTCTTCACTCTTCCCATGGATGTGTTCGCCGTTGGCGAGGCAACGGAGGTCGAAGTCAAACCAGTCGGTCGGGAGTCGCGAAATTAGGTTAGGGTAGGTTTGCCCGACCATTATTGTTCCTTGAAGCCTAACGAGGTCCCGGTAAACAGTTTCACCAAAGGAGGTTAGTTCGTATCCCCCCTCGGAATTTCTTCGGTGGATGAGTGCCCGGTCCTCGAGGTCACCTAGAATGCGGCTCAAGGTTACTCGAGTCGCGTCTAACTGCTTGCGCAGCTCCTCGCGGGAACTGGCACCGTCTGCTAATAGATTGAGCACGTGAAAGCGGTGTTCCGAGCGAGTAAGGAACGCGACGTATTCGACTGTGGTCTCAGCAAGCTGATCCTCCCCCTTAGACTTTATCTCCTTCCCTGAGTACTCAGCTGTCATATGATGTCTGTTGTTTAGGCTGGCCTAAATCCTTTTCAATCCAGATTTGTTATAGCTTAGGCCAGAGCGGCCATTCAGTCGTTTCCTAAGGTCCATCTCCGAACCCGCCGCGCCCCGCAGGCCGCTGAATACGACACCGGCACTATCTGTGGATACTAAAGCTACGAATGAAATTTAGATACCGTTACCGAAACTTGTAGAAATAGCCGGCGAGCAGAGGATCTACCTCCCGCTGGCGTGACATCATATCTCGATTCTGATGAAACCTAACCGTCGAAAAGCACTCATATCTGATGTTCACAAGACCGTACAGAGCAGAGCTAGAAGCTACGTTCCGATTCGGAACCTCACCTCGATCTCGTCTGGTCCTGTGACCGCGATGCCATTCTCTGTCTCAGTTATCGGATACTGACTGTCATCGATTCGGGCTTGAATTACGTCGAGTGCCTCTGTGTCGGGAAGGAGCACTTCGAACCAGGAGAGGCCTCTGCCGCCGACTGGCCCGGACCGATGATTCCACGTGTTCGCACCGATGTGGTGGTGGTAGCCACCAGCGGACACGAACACTGCGCCTGGCTCATCCACTTGTAACTCGAACCCGACGGTGTCCATATAGAATTCACGGAACGCCTCCAGCGAGGATACCTCGAGGTGAACGTGCCCAATGTCCGTTCCAGCGGGGAGTCCTGCGTCACCAGCGGCAGCACTTTCCACCGCTTCAAGATCGAGGGGATACGTTCCCATACGAACGCTCCCGTCATCGCTGCGAGGCCAGTCCTCACGAGGACGATCTCGGTAGATCTCGATGCCGTTGTCCTCCGGGTCAGTCAGGTACAGTGCCTCGCTGACACCGTGGTTGGACGCGCCGCCGAGCTGCCAGTGCTCCCGAATGCGAGCTAACGCGTCACCCAGCGCCTCACGCGAGGGGACCCGAAACGCGTTGTGAAAGAGCCCAGCAGCTGACCTGTGTCGTTGGAGTCCATCTCCCTCCCCCTCCAAGATGAGGAGAGAGGTGTCCTCGACACCGAGAACGGAACTGGTGTTGGAGCGATGGAGCACATCGAGCCCAACGACATCCCGGTAGAACTCAGTCATCTTTCCGAGGTCGTTGACGCGGAGTGCGGTCCGTCCGATACGTGTTTGCTGGGGGAGTACGTCTGTAGTTATTGGTGTCATTATGGGAACATGAGCGCTATTTATCTGTCTGTGGCCCTCGACTGAGACGAGTCACGGATGCGGTCCTCTTGGTCGGACAATGTCTGTTCGATCGAAAGCGCTCCAGGACCACTCAAGACAAGCGCTACTGCCATCAAGGTCAGCACGAGCGTCAATTCGATACCATTACTCGAGGCCGGATACCCGTTGGGAAGGTGGTACAGCACTGTGGCGACGAACATGTCGATGGCAATCAACGCGCCCGTGATTCGAACGGCCAAGCCGACCAGTAGTAAGATACCACCAATAAGTTCGAGGAGACCGACGCCCCATGCCATAATCGTGGGAAGCGGAACGCCGAGACTCGCCAAGAAGCCTGCGAAGCCCGAGATACCCATCGCTTTCGGTCCGATCGAGAAGACTTTGCCGACGCCTGCGACAAGCATCGTAATCCCAAGGGCTAGTCGGATGAAAACTGGACTCCACCGCGCAGTCGTCTCGGATTGGCGTTCCGTCAAGTGTTGTAGTTCCATTACATCACCTGGTTGGACTTCAAACCGCTTAATAGCTCAGGCAACGAGAGTGTAACCAAGTAATGACTACCCAACCACCCGACGGTGATACGGAGGAAAAGACCGACGCTGAACAGCAAAATTCGGACCTCTGCAACGTCGTTGGAGCAGTCGAAGAGATAGGAACCGAGTGGAAACTTATTACCCTCCATAACTTACGAGACGGAGAAAAGCGGTTCAACGAACTCAAACGGTCAACAGGGGCGAGTTCCTACACACTGTCTCGTGTCCTCGATGACTTGGAGGAGAAGGGATTCATTGACAACCGCAAGGAGTTGGAGTCGCCAGTCGCCAGTTACTACTCGCTGACCGAGAAGGGGGGCGACCTCTGTCCCGTGTTCGAGGCATTAGATGGCTGGGGAGCTGAATGGCTTGAATAGACCGAACTGTCCAAAAGAAGGATACCCGGACAGCGACATTGACGATATGAGGGTGATCGTATTGCCAAATGGTGAGGTGGAAACGGCATATCCGCTTAGTGGCCCAGCAGTCAAGCGGTGGGTGCCGGAACTGAACGACGGAGAAGGAGGGTTTGTTGACACAGCATGACCGGAACCCCACCTTCGGCGACCGCGACGATCACGTTCCACTACGACTCGGAGTACCGGCAGAGAGTTTCCGAGAAGCAAAATCCGGACGGATGGATCGAGGTCTCGATAGCGGTCGGCGAGACGTACATATGGGGTGGTTCCGACGGCGGCGTGACGGGATTCGCATGTGGAATCGTCCTTAACCTACTCGACTCGGTAGATGCGGTACTCTCTGATGAGCGCTACATAATCGAGTTCGAATTCGGACCATCTTGGATGGTAGTCGAACCGTGGGACGACGAAGCGGTCAACGTGGCGAAAAGTTCGACCTTGATGGGTGCTCGAAACCCGGACGACCGCCTCGATATTGACACCTCCCGACCTGTATTAAAAGATGCGTGGATCGAGGAAGTCGTAGAAACTGCTCGAGACTTTCACGATACAGTTATCGAGATGAATCCGAACCTGCGGACTCGGGACGTGATGGAGCAAATTCGGGAAAATCGCCAGGGCTGAAAAGCTCAGAAGCAACACCGATCGAGCCTCGTAGAAGACGTGGCTCGGGAGGGTCAACGATGCGACTGCTACCCGGATGCTCGCCGGCTACGGCGAGGCCGATCATCTCCGCCGAATGAACGAACTGCTGGACTACGGCGACATAGACCAGGCCGACGCCCAGCGGATGATAGAGATACTCGAGACGAAGGATACCGATACCTTAACTCAGCCCTCGCCAAACAAGCGCATATCAGGGACTCTGTGCGGACATCGAACGCGTCGAAGACGACTCCGGAGACAAAGCCGATATACTCGGCCGAACGCTCGAGGACATCCCGGCTGATGCGACGCGCGACGAGCAGATGGTCTCCGCACTGCTCCACGAGGACATCCCAGCGTCGTTCGTTCGACTTGACGATCCAGACGGCCAGAAAATCGTTACGAACGTGATGAACCTCGATGTCGAGACGAACAAACACGACTTGCTCGTCTCGCTCGGTCGCGTCGCTCAACTCGCGAAATTCGACGACGAGGAGGACCTCGAGTGTCCGGACGAAATCCGACAGCGGGCCCGAACCCTTGCGGAACAGGCCGAGGAGCGCGGCGTCACGACGGGCGTCCATCCGGCCGGGTTCGCAGCGGCCTGCCTCTACAAGGCCGGTCGCGAGGAGGGCCGATGGCTGACGCAATCCGAGATTGCAGGAGCCGCTACCATCTCAACGACAACGATTTGGACCCATCGAGACGCACTACAACAACTGGACGAGAAGCATATAATAGCCACCAAGGGCGAACAGAGAAGCGAAGAGCATCTGCAGAAAGCAGAGGTTAGATAAGCGCCCTCCCAGAGGATATCGATGATGGACGAGGAACCGGGGTCAATCAGCTATTTGTCGGCTGGTGACATTCGTGACATCCACGAGTTGATCGTGGAGTCAAATGCAGACACCACGGCGGGCATCTCTTCACCAGGTGATATCGAATATACCGTCGAACATATCCAAGAAGGCCATTTCGGTCAGGTTCCCGAGTCGCTCCACGAGAAGGCATTTCAATTACTTCGGCTCATTGCGGCGAATCATCCATTCGTCGATGGCAACAAGCGAACGGCGCTCATGTCGACCCGCATTTTCTACGCGCTGAATGGCCGCCGCTTTGACTACGATCGAGAGGTCAAAAAGATACTCAAGGCGCTCGCCACAGATGAGGGTAGTGTCGATGAGGACAACGTGATCGAGTATCTACGAGCGCACACAGAGCCGCTTGCTCCGGAGTACGAGGCGACCATCAACCTGTGGCTGGCACATATTGAAGGCACAGACCAGCTACCGACGGGGCACGACATAGCCGACCAGGAATCCAACGAACCGAACGATTATGACGACGACGCCCATAGTGAGGAGTAAGGATGGCCGCTGAAAGTGAGCAGCCCGAGATTCCCGATGAGATGTCCCCCGAGGAGGCACGGCAGTATCTCATCCGGTTCCTCGGACGCCAAGACCTCGACGAGCACGAGGAAATCTACGACGAACTCGCGACTGAGTAGGACTGCCTCCAAGCTGCGGGTACTATACCAATTACGCCGGCCATTCGGGCAATACTGGTCTTCCATCCTCCAACGAATCGCCTCTACTGCCGACAGGAACTGCTGTAGTCAATCATCTGTTCCTAACCCGGTCGCCGGCGAATGGCGCCACCTGTTCGGGCCCGAGGGAACCGACGCCCCGCTGTACGTTCGGAACGACGTCAACTTCTACGACTGCCGACTCGACGCTGAGGCCACAACCACGCTCCCCTCACAGCCGGGTTGGCACACCTACCTGTACGTCTTCGACGGCGCCGTCGAGGTCGGCGATGAAACGGTCGAGTTCACCGAGAGCGCACTCGTGACCGGCGGCAACGACGTGGCCGTCACTGCGACCGAGGACGCCACCATCGTCGCCTTCAGCATCAAGCCCGACGCGCCGGTCACCCGCCAAGGCACCATCGGCCGCTAAGATACCGTCGTACCGACTGCAGGGAGTGTTTTTTGCGCCCCCAGAGAGCGCGAGGGCTCCATCGAGAGTCCTCAGAGGTGACTGCCTGTGAGTCAACAACAGAGTCCCAACAACATCTCGATCGACGAGGTCCCGGTCGATATCGACACCACGCAAGCAGACGAGATCAATCCCGCCGACGTCCCCGATGAAATCGAGTCCATCACCCGTGGGCTCGCCGGTGAGCAGCCGCCGACGAATCCCATAGTGGTTCTCAAAGCGGCTCGCTGGTGGTATCTACACGGCAAGGGCGGGACAGATCCCCCCTTCCAGTGGGCCATCGAGTGGGCGCGTCACCTTGCGACCGACACGCCTAGCGACGTCGAGCGGTTCGACGAGTTCCTCGAGTACCTCGTCACGGTCGGCTTCGCTGACGAACGCCACGAACTCCGCTAACCGACTGACTCGGTTTTTGAACGCCCCAGAGGGGTGCGGCGCGGTCTGAACAGACGCAGTCGCCGTGAATTCGATTCGGTGAACACGATGTCCACGACCAGAGACTCGTCGGTCTCCTTCGACCAGACCGACACGCGATCCGACGAGATGAACAGCACTATCGAACAGTGGATCGACGAACTCGTCGCCGGCGTCGACGACGCGCAGGCCAGCGAAGAGTTCCAAGAGTGGCTCGACGTCCAGAGTCGCTTCCACGACTACTCCTACCGGAACACGCTCCTCATCACCAGTGGCCCTGCGGAAGCCGTCGCTCCCGACGGTGGCCGAACGGGCGACGTTCGCGACCGACTGGTCGTCGACGAGGACGCAGCGTCACAGGACGATCTCGAGCCCCGCACGAAGCAGGCCGTCGCCGAAGCGATGGACGTCTCACTCCTCTCGAAAGGTGGCCGCTACGAGGTACAGTCCGCGTCCGGCAACAGGTACGAAGTCGACGTCATCGACGAATCGTGTACCTGTCCCGACTGGCAGCAGCGCTCACCCGAAGGCGGCTGCAAGCACCTGCGTCGCGTCGATCACGAAATCAAACGGGGCCGGGTCCCGCGACCGGATGGTCGTCTCCCAGCTGGTGCGGACTGATCTTGATTAACCAACAAACCGCCCTATTCACTTCTGTCGTTGGTTAAGAATAAGTCGCTATCTCACCCGCCGTCACGGGAGTTCTTCTGTCACGTCAACGAGTTGCTCCTCAGTCTGCCAGCGATACAGCCGCCCCTCGCGTTCGAACAGCTCGAAGACGCCGTCCTGCATCCAGCCGAAGGGGTGCTCCTCATCCTCGTACACCCGCTTGAGAACATGGCTCTTCGCGAAGAACTCGGTCGTGCCTACGAGGAGCCCCTGTTCGACGAGAAAATCACTCGGTTCCTTCTCGGCGACACCGACGAGGTAGGTCACGATGTCAGCGATCAGGCAAAACTTCTGGATGCTGTTATCCCACTCCCCGCGGATGTCGACCATCCGGAAGGCGTAAGCGTCCTGGCGGCGGTTGAGCCGGTCCACAACGAGGTTCAGCCGGCGAATCGGCTCCCGGTCGTAGTTCCCGAGCACGAAGTACGAGCGCTCGTTTTCATAGACGGGAGTCAGTTCGCTCAGGGCGTGGAGGATCTCCTCATTGTCGGCCAGCGAGATCTCTTCGTCATCGAGTTGGTCCTTCGCACTGGTAAGGACCTCTTCAGGGACGGGCGGCTCCTCGTCGGACATATTCAACTCCTCTCCGCGTTGTGCGATATGGTTTACGGAGTAAATCACCTACTCAATCGAGCGTAGTTTACTCCAGAGTGGTTTACTCAAGGGTAAACTACTTGCCGCCAGGCCGTGTATCGTCTCGTATGAGTACCGACCTGGGGACTGCCGACAGGATGGAATCCCGCGAACTCGTCCACTTCGTCACTCAGCAGACGCGGTTCGCGCTGATCAACAACATCCTCCAGCATCCCGAGCAGCTACCCTCAATGTACGAGCTCGAGGAGCTCAACCCCAGCGTGAGCGACGCGACCGTCTACAAGCACGTCCAGAAACTCATCGACGCCGGCATCGTCAAGGAGGTCGCTCTGGATGACGATCAGCGCCGGCAGGGCTACCCCTGGAAGTTCTACGGCCTCACGGCGGAGGGACGAGAGTTCCTAGAGGAACACAACCTGCTCGCCGCAGAGGAGACCCTCCAGCAGATCTACGACACCATCTCAGACAAGCCCGAAAAGATGGTTAAGTACGAGAAGGCTCCCCGTCCGGAAGAAGCGTAACTCCCGAAATTCTTTCCAAATGAGCACTCGATCAGGATTCAATTTTGTAATCTGCCGCTAGCTCCTGGAACTCCTCCCACTCCGGGAGCCGGTCGTCGTCGACCTCCCCGTGCGTCTCGAGGTAACGGAGCAAGGCGTCGATTTCGTCTTCGAGGCCATACTTCGCCGCCTGCTCTCGGAGGTCCTCCTCGTCGACGTCGACGTGACTGAGCAGAAGGAGACAGTACGAGCGGTGGCGGCTGCCGTCGTCGATTAACAGCGTGTGACAGCAGAGCTCCGCCGGCGAGACTGCGTCGAGATCCTCGGAGTAGACGTAGTAGCGCTGGCCGGTGAGCAGGAACTGGAGGTCGAAGGCCGCGAATCGAGCGAGCCCGGTTTCGTGGAACTCCGCCGCGTCGATCTCCGTCTCGACCTGGGCGAGGAATTCGTCGTAGTCCTCCCAGAGAATCGTCCCCTTCGGGGCAACGGCTTCGAGACGGTGGCGATGTAGATGGTGTGAGAGTTCCCGGGCAAACTCGTGGAGGCGGTCGAAATCGACGTTGAAGTCATAGCGGCCGTCGGCCGTCCCGACGAGACCACGATCGCCAAACCGCTTGAGGACGCGGTTGACCGTGTTGCGGTAGTTGTCGCTCTGGTCGGCGGTCTCGGAGACGGTTCGCGGCTGGTCGAGGTAGTACAACACCTCGAGTGCCTTGCCGGTCAGTAGCTCGGGGAAGTCGATGTGGGAGTGCTGGCGGACGAGGTCCTGATAGAGTTCGACGGCGCGAGCATCCGACGGGACGACTCGTTTTCGTCGCCCGTCGCGTTCCGTGTAGACGAGTCCCTTCTCGACGAGGTCGCCGACGGCACGGGAGAGGTAGCTCTCGCTGTGGTCGAGCTTCGTCGCGAGGTCGGAGATCGTGTCGCCGCGGTCAACCGTGGCGAGGACCTCAAGTTCGATGCGCCGGAGCACGGTGTAACATAGTACGAAACTTGTATATAAAGGAGTTTCGAGTAGTGTTACAGACCGAGAGGGACAAGAGCTTGCCCCATCGTCTTAACCAACAAAACTATGCGTAGAGAGTCCGTGTTGGTTAACTCGGAGAGAGTCGATGTCCTACGAACCACCGTCCCCACCGGCGAACCTCCCAACGGAGATCGTCAACACGCTCAACGAAGCCACATCGGAGCATCTTCGGGACGTTGCCAGCTACGCCGAGGCGTTGGCCGAATACAAGGAGCGTGAAGCTCGTCTCGAGGAGGAAGCGGACAACGCCGACGTCGAGGAACGCCCTAATGACCTCCCAGACGACGTGCCGGCGAAGGCGACGATCACGATTAAGGAGATCAACGACAACCGCTACTACTACTGGCAGTGGCGGGAAGGCGATTCGGTGACGTCGAAGTACAAAGGGCCGGTGAATCCCGACGAGTAGACGAGATGGAACTGTAGCCTGATGTTCGTTTCAACATGATTCGGAGCGTAGCAGATGGCACCCCCCCAGAGTGTGAATGGGATCGGTTTACCCGACACCCCTCGGTGTGAATGGACTACCAACCGCTACTCTCTAACGAGACTTCACGCCGAGAGAAGACAGAGCAACACGTGGATAGATTACGCCTCGTTTACCCCCACACCCCTCAGTGTGAATGGTCCCCCATAGGATACGACGGTTGTAGAGATAGAGCGGGAGTTGAAGAAGCAGGCTTGTTCGTCTGAAGAACCTAGTACGGCACGGAGAGCGGCTTACACGTTCTACCGCGGTAGCTGAGCCGACCCGCTACTGCACCGCACCGCAGCTGTAGTTATCTTTATTATACCCCAGTCCAAATAGTCCCTCAAGTTGGTATATCCTGAAAGGCGAGGCCTTGTGCCGAAGCCGAAGGTTCGCTGCTGAGGCGAGAACCCTCCCTACGGCGTGAGGACTTCTGCTGCTAAGGGCTTCTTAATCGCGGTACCCTGGGTGGTAGACCATCCTGATTGGCTAAGCGACGAAGGAGATACCTGCTATATTTTGATTCGACTCGAGTACGACCACGAGGCGATGCTGGACCACTATAGCGAAGTCGAGATCGAAGAGAAACGAGAACAGTTTCGGGAGCGAATGGATGAAATGGAAGAATGAAAGTAACATCCCTTGCCGGTTACGGAGGATAGATACAGGCGAACAAGGTAACAAACGACATCGCTCTCAGTCAGTAAATTCTCGTCCCTAGATTCTTCTCGTCAAATTTCGGGCCTTTTCTCACGATCTATTCATCTTTGTTCCATCTCACCAGCCCTTTTTCCTGCGCAGTGACATCTGCGCGACTCAGTTCGTGACTACGACGCTCCTCGAGGTGCTCTTGAATCCGTTCGAACTGATCGGCTTTGCTCCCGCGGAGTGAAACATCGATGCGCATCGTGTGTTAGTCGAAGGGGTGTTTGATTCGGACGTGATCGCTCCCATAGTGCGTACTCTCGAGCGTCCACTCGCGTGAATCGATGCGTCTGAGGGTGGTATCGTCCGAGTAGATTCACTTGGAGCCGATCGTGTTGTCCTGGTTGTCAGTGTAGCGCCGAAGCGTGAGAGGTTCGCCGTCGACGAGGAGTTCATCGGAAAGCGTTCGGGGACACGTCTCGGCGTCGGCCTTGTGGACGTCGGCGGGATATTCGACGATCCCGCGGACTTTGCCGAGATCGTTCCTACTGCCGAAGCCGCCGAGCATCGACCAGTACCAGCCCGTGGTGTTCGGGCCCCGAGTGAGTCGAATCGCTCTCGCGAAGGCGATCGCGAGGAGATTCCGGTCGTGGTAGACTTCGTCGATTTGCTTCTCGTCAGTCGGTGGCGGGTTGTTTGCGCCCATGGTCAGATGGGTCTCTCGAGCGAGTGATAGCGGCTGGGAATATCATAGTCTCGTACTAGTGAGACCAATGTTTAAACAGTTTCAGGACCAGTTAGGAACGTAGCCATTCCGATCCATCAGTTGACACAAGTTGGTCGTACGTCGGGCAGTGTTGTACTCCCAAAAGCGAACTTTGGGCGCTTGGATTGGTCGACGACGAAGGGAACGTGAAAGATCAGCCAGTGCGGGTGACGCAGACAGATGCAGGGACGTGGGAAGTTTCCGTTATTGATCCGGAAGACTACCCCACGCCATAGAAGTCGATATTTCCCACTCTATAGCACCATTGGCAACCAAAAGGGATGATCGTTGGAACTTTTATCTCTACCAACCCCATAGGCATTCACGGCAACTATGTCGCTACAAGAAACTGTCCGCGATATCCGTGAACAGTACGATATTCCGGACAACGAGCGGCTTCGGGAACTAGCGCGGTCGAACGCACATCTTCGTGATTGATCGTTTTATCTTTCCAGTTGGGCAGTCATCCTATAGCTGAGATTTGCCTGTCAGCTACTGGGCGAAACTTCTTAGCCGCTGCATACACGATGCATACATATGAGTACGTCCATCCGCGTCTCGGACGAGACGAAAGCAAAACTCGATCGACTCAAGCGCGACGACGAGAGTTTCGACGAGTTGCTCGAGCGACTGGCGAGCGACGAAGAGCCGATCACTGTCGGTGCATGGGATTCGGACACCGCCGACCGAGCCCGCGACGCTATCGATCGATCCCGTGAAAGCTTCGAGCGATGACGTTTCTCGATTCGTCGGTCATCATCGATATGCTCGAGGGTGTCGATGAAACTGTCGCGTTCGTCGAATCACAAGACGAACCGTATCTCACGTCGGCGATCTGTGTCTACGAGGTCCTCGCCGGAAGGCTCGGCAGCGGCGACACCGATCTCCGGGCGGAGCGCCAGCACTTCGGCGGCGTCCATTCACTCGAGTTCAACGAGGAGATCGCGCTCGAGGCAGCTCAGCTGCAGGACGAACTCCTCACCGATGGCGACCGGATGGCCGTTCGCGATTTGATGATCGCGGCGACCGCCCGCTCGACCGGCGATCAACTCGTCGTTGCGGATTCGGACTTTCAGACGGCCACCCTCGAGTCCAAAATGCGAGTGACGAATCTTCGCGACGACTGAACCCGGTCCTCGAGGACAGCGATAAGTATAGATGCGTACCTATCGGAGACGCTCTCTGGAATCCAGTCCAAAGGTTCTTATCACAGCAAGTATTAATTACTGAACATGTCGGATATGCCCTCCCGTCGCACTATTTTCGGCCTGATAGCGGCGAGCGGAATCGGAGGGGTTGTCGGGTGTAGCGATGTGATTAGCTCAGAGAAACCCGCGCACACTGTGAGTGTCTATTTGCATAATCGAGACGCTGTCCGCGATGTCACCGTCGCGATCAAAGAGGACGATGGAGCGGTCGTGTTCGAACGGGATTACTCCCTTTCCGACGACAATGAAGCTCATGAGGACGCAACGTTCCCCGAGACAACCGACCCGCATACCGTCGTCGTGACTGTCGATGGAAAACGGTTCGAACAGCCGTGGCCGGAATTCGATGATCCGAACAGTCAGTGTTCTAAAGGAAACTGGGAAGGTATCGAAGTCTGGATTAAGGGTGATCCGGAGGAATCTCCGTCTGTTCTTTTAGCGGGGAATTGCCAACATGTTACGCTCGATGAATGACGATATCTGTCAAAAGATCGAACACCATTTCTGAACGTCGTTCTATACACATCCTATACTTACCACAAGTACTGTGTCCGCGAAGCCGGTCCTCGAGGACAGCGATAAGTACAGGCCAAGGCGTTACTGGAGCGGCGACCCACATCCCGGCTAAATATCAGAAACGACCTACTGAACAAGGCCCAGAGAATCCAGTCAGAAAAGATCTATCTTCTTTCAAATGCGCCTCTAAGCAGAACGATCTGGTGGTTATATGCTTAATCCACAAACATAGGCCAGATATTCTGATAAATAGGGAAATTTTGGTGCAATTGACCATCAAATAGTCAAGATCATTGGCTAGCTGTTTATATAACTACATGTGGGACTGAACCTTGGTCAATATGACCCGAATACAAGTTGAAGAGGGAGTAGAGCTGTTCGTTCAGGATTGGGGGTCAGGTACTCCGGTCGTGTTCGTTCATGGATGGCCTCTGAGCCACAGAATGTTCGAATACCAGTACATCCAACTCCCGAGGGAGGACATTCGGTGTATCGGTATCGATCTCCGTGGCTACGGACAGTCGAGTAAACCGTGGAGTGACTACGGCTTCGATCTGTTCGCTGACGATCTTAAGACGGTTCTCGACGAACTTGATATCGATGACGTAACACTCGCGGGTTTTTCGATGGGTGGGGGAGTCGTCACCCGGTATATGAGTCGGCATAACGAAGAACACGTGTCAAAACTGGCGCTGCTTGGTGCTGCGTGCCCCGTTCTAACCGAGAAACCCGACTTTCCGGAAGGCGTCGATGAAGCCGCGTTCATGGACCTTGCCGAGGGATGCTATGAGGACCGGGCGAAAGTAAGCAGTGAGTTCGGTGATTCGTTGTTTCACTCCGCCCCGAGTCCCGAGCTGAAAGATTGGCTCTGGAACATGAGCATGGAATCGTCGCCGCAGGCCATGGCTGATTCAATCGAAGCGGTCGCGAAGATGGATCTTCGTTCCGACCTCGCAGACATCTCTGTTCCGACGCTCATCTGTCACGGTGTCCACGATCAGGCATGTCCGTTCGAGCTGACGGCGGAGAAGCTCCACGACGGAATCGAAAACACGGAGCTCGTTCCCTTCGAGGAGAGTAGTCATGCACTCTTCTACGAGGAAAAAGAGAAACTCAACCAAGAACTGACTGAATTCTGTAAATAGCTCTAAATAAACGTTAGAGCCAACAGAATCGGCCTCGTCATATTTTATTACCAACGTAAACCCACTAATCCACCGGAAACAGGGTTGTGAGAGATACGCGCTCTGCGTTCAATACAATTCTTATAATATACTCATATCTGATAGAAGTTACAGCGATAAGTTCGCATCTGTACTTACCACAAGTACTGTGTCCGCGAAGCCGGTCATCGAGAATATTTTGAGGTATATGGAGCACTCTACAACATTGGACCCAGGTATTCATCCTAATCTGTTGGGACGAAGTTGAGGATCGCGGACAACGATTAGAGAGACATCTTGTTCCGCGATGCAGCTTTTTGCTTGAAGTGTGAGTTGAATTCGTCATCACCATAACTACATGCACTTGTTGATGAGAGTGCATCAGGACAGTAATCGAATAAGCTACGGGCCTAAACAGCTAACAGAATGCATAGTAGCTTCATCGGACAGGGATTCGGAATTCAAAGCGAATCGACTGGAGAGATAGTCAATGTCGAAGAATCGGCAATAGAAAATCCACCCATCACCATTGGTGAAGCAGTAATATCCTCTCTCACAGAACCAGCGTTCCACTCTGCCCAGTTTGTTGTTGCGTACGCGACCAGTTCCGGTATCGGCTACCTGACTGAGGCACTTGAGAAAGAAGACAGCGTTAGTGATGTTGTCTTCTACATTGGAGTCGATGGTGAAGCTACGACAAAACAGGCGTTAGAAGGATTGCTTGCTTCTAAGATTCAGACATCGGTGTTCCGAGTAAATCGGCCCGAGGTAGAATATCACCCAAAGGTGTATCTCTTTCAGGGGGATGAGAAAACGCGAGCTATAGTTGGCTCAGCAAATGCAACGGACTCTGGTTTCCGGAGCAATATTGAGGCTGGCCTCGTGTATGAAGTAGACACTCACGATACAGACGGAAGCCACGTTTTCGAAGATATTGAGAGAACTCTAATTGCGTCGGTTCGAAAAGGGAGCAGGGAGTTGGACGAAATCCTTCTGAATCAGCTAATTGAGGAAGAAAGGATAGGCAATGAGGCATCGTGTTCCTTTGGGGATACCAATGACGTATCGGCACTGTCTAGTTTAGCACCTCCGCTGGCGGTTGTTTGTTGAGTGATTGGTGCGGTCGCTGTGTGTTATAGTAGTGGACAAACTGTTCAAGCCATTCTCTGACGCTGGCCCGACTGCCAACCCATGAGTTGTGGAAGCGGTCGATCCGCATTTTGAGGGTGTGAAACCATTTTTCGATGTGGTTTCGATCGACGTAGTTGAGGTGACCGCTCAATCCTATTCGAGAAAGAGCAGTCAGATAGCCAGCACCATCGACGAGAAACTCAGCGTCGGAGAGATCGTGTTTCTGGGTGAGTCCATGCAGAAACGCAGCAGCTGGATCGGTGCCTCGCCGTCCAAAGAGCGCGACGTCGAGAATGAGTTTCGTGTCGAGGTCTATTGCAGCGTACTGCCAAGATCGGTCACCGTTAATCCTGACAGCGGTTTCATCAACCGCGGCCCGCGACGGCTGCGCCGTCCTCAGAACGCTTTGCGTTCTGATGGGCCGCACGAGAGCGTGGCTCTCGTGGACGTCGGCGGGTCTGGTACACTGTCAGCTAGCCGATGTACCCAGTGCCAGATCGCTTGATGAGAGCGTTCAACGCCGAGTGAGCGGAGAATTGCTTGTGTCTCTCGAAGCGAACAACCGGTTGCGTGGAGCCGGACGGCGAACGCCCTGACGGGCGTCGCCGTCCGCTCACGCTTCCAGCATTCATCAAATTCCGCCGCGTAGCTCTCGCTGAGCAGGTCTGCGAGCATTGATCCAAACTACTCTACGACCTGCTCACTCCTCAAACTGCGCTAACTAGACGGTGCCTCCGTTGGAAAACAGTCATCTACATCGGATATAGGGTGGGAACCACTTACGAATCCGTTACGTCAGGCGTTTTTCTTCGCAAACACGGGGTGATCACGGTGACGCTCGAGATTTCACTACAGAGATACCAAGAGCCGTTTGGATTCGGACAAGATCTCGGCCAATTCAAATTTCATATCCAACAGGAATATGTGGGGGAGAACTGATGTTAAAACATGGTCCAGATCGTACTTTCATGGCCGGTGGCAATTTTGCTTGCTCTCCTCGGTGCTGCATGGATCTATTCCGATGGTCAAAAGCGGGATATGGAGTCTGCCGAGATGTGGGCTGTCGGGTTCTTTATCGGGATGTTTATCCCACCTATTATCGGCGCGGTGATTGTCGGAATAGCGTACCTCTTGAAGCGGAAACCGAGGAACGGCTCCCCGCAGTCTGTTGAGCACTACAGATAGTCGTCTCCCAGGAGACTGCTTTGTTGGAAAACAACTTATCAGCCTACCTTCCGCGTAGCCTCCCGAATGGAAGGAGCTGTTTTAGTCGGAGAGGTCAGTTCTCCTCGCAGCTTTGATGATGAGTCCTCAAGTGAATTTCTCACTATCTTGCCTCATTTCCACAGTCTTTCAGAAAGTTCGATCCCTATAGGGAAAAGGTCTTTCGCACGCAACTACGCTTAGTGCAATCCGTTTCCGTTGTACTCACTACAGTAGAAGATATGCTTACTCTCAAAGACGTACGAAATAGCAGTCAATTATTGGAGACGGATTAATCAGAGTCCACACAAGATGACCACTTCGACGAAGGTACGACCGCCAGCTCATTCTCTCTGGGTCTGAAATCTGTCTCTTCCTAAATCGACTCCTTCACTGGTGCGTAGAAAGCGCCAGTTAGTCCCAGACCGCTGTAGTAAATAGAATATTTCTGATTTCTTTTAGAGTCTATGTACTCTGAGCGACTGTGTAGTCGACTTTAGAAACGAGGACACTCAATGAGTACCTTTATTTTCCGAACGGATTTAGACTCTATGTACGCTGAGCGGCCATGGGATCGACAAACGAATCAGAGACTCAAAGAAAGAGTCTATCGACGCGTGAATCTCAAGCTCTCTCGCGACTCGCGAGCGAGGGGCAACAAGTCATCACTATCGGCGACGTCGAGGATACGCTAGAAATTTCTCGGAAATCAGCCAAGGACATGGCGTATTCTCTCAAGGAGAAAGGATGGCTGGAGCGCCTCTCTCAGGGAAAATATCTTATCTTGCCACTTTCGGCTGGAGAGAATGCGGTTTACACGGAACACGAGTTCGTCATCGCTTCGGCACTCGTGGAACCGATGTACATCGGGTATTGGAGCGCGATGAATCATCACGGTCTCACGGAGCAGATGTCGCGGACGGTATACCTCGTAACGACGAAACGCGCAGCGACGCGTGAGATTCACGGCGTCGAGTATCGGCCGGTGTCGGTCACTGAGCAGAAATTCTTTGGATATCAGCCGACGGCAGTCGGATCGGCGCAGGTGAACATCGCCAGTATCGAAAAGACGCTAGTTGACTGTGCTGATCATCCCGAGTTCTGCGGAGGTGTAAGTGAACTCGCCAAGGCGATGCAAAACGCGACCGAGAAGCGGTGTTCGTGGGAAACGGTCGTGGGATATCTCCGTCGAGTCGGGAATGGTGCTGCAACGAAACGCATCGTATACCTCGCAGACCAGCTCGACATCGATCTCCCGGAGTACTGGGATCTCGTCGAGGATTTCACGACCGGATATCCACTTCTCGATCCGACTCGAGAAGCGACGGGCACCCGGGACAGTAAGTACCAGCTGCGTCTGAACGTGGGGCCTGAGACATTTCTTCCGGACGATTTCGCATGATTACCGATACACGCCTGAGACAGTTAGCAAGAGAACTAGACGTCCGTCTGGGTTACGCGGAGAAGAACTACGTCAACTCGTGGATTCTATGGGCGATCTATACGAGTTCGTATGGAGATAATCTGCTGTTCAAGGGCGGCACCGCTCTTAGCAAGCTCTACTTCCCAGAGACGTGGCGGTATTCAGAGGACCTCGACCTCGGTGTCGAAGGAAACTACCAAGGCAGCGAGGAAGAGCTAGCGACTGCGTTGAACGACGCAGCAAGGCGGTCCGGAATCGACTTCGAGGTAACTCAACATCGCGAGTTACGGAACGAGGGGTATCCAACTCATTACGTCGACATCGACATCCAGTACAACGCCGTTCTTGGCCACAGGAATACGACGAGTTTGGACGTCATGATTGACGAGTACGTAGCGTTTGATTCAGTAGACCACACCCACCAGTATGAGGATACGCCCGAATTCACGTTGACTGCGTACAGCCTCGAAGAAATCTTCGCAGAGAAATTGCGAGCGCTCTACCAGCGATCACAAGCGCGTGACTACTACGACCTCTATCGGATGATCACAGAAGCTGAAGTCAACGATTCCGTCATCGTGCCAGCGTTCACCAAGAAATGCGATCACGACGATCTGGATATCCACCTCGAGGAAGGGCTTCCGAGCGAGAAGCGCGCTGAAATCCGTAATGGTTGGCAGAATACGCTCCCGGATCTAGTTTCCGACCTCCCTGAGTTCGATTCCGTCTACGAGAGGCTCGAGGACTACATCGATTCCCTGACAGAGAGTTGATGGCTATTCATCAGACGAGCATTCTCAGTAGCAAAATGCAGAAAAGCTCTCTGACCGGACTTGGTTATCTTTCCGGCGTTGGACTACAGGAGAGGCACCAGCCAGAGTCCAACCAGTTCGGGTGGTACTAGCTAATCAATCGACACATTTACCATTTGTCACGATTGCACTCAGTCCGTGCAACGACCAGTATCGCGCCGCCACGTTCTCCGCGGCGTTGCGAGTATAGGACTCGGTAGTATGGTCGGTGCGGCGAGCGCCCAGAAAGAACGGACGGCGCGGAAAACTGGCCGCAATCCGGGTTCGATCAACTGAACTCGGGATACGCGCTCGGCCACTCTATCCCGACGAAATCGGTCGGCCGGAAGTGGGTGAAGCGCTTCGAGGACTCAGAGGGACTGAGTCCGCTCGCTCTTCCGGATAGCGCGCCCGTCGTCGACGGAACCGTCTACGTCGGTGGGGAGGACCTCTACGCACTACGGACGAGCGACGGCAGCCAGCGTTGGCAAGCTGGATTCACTAACGACGTCGAAACGACGCCTGCCGTGGCGAACGGTCTCGTACTCGTCGAGTCTGGGCAGACATTCTACGCAGTGAACACAACCGACGGGACCAAGCAATGGCACCAGCCCCGCGGAACTATCCCGAGACCGGACGCTGCGACGGTCGCCGGCGATAGCGTATACGTCCCAGGAAACGACCTCTTCAAGTTCGACGTCGACACTGGAACGAAGCACTGGCAATTCGGACCGAGCGGGGTTCCACGAAGTCCGGCTGTCGCTGACGGTCGTGTCTTCGTCCCTGATACCATCGGTAACTTCTTTGCTCGGTCCGCCGAGGATGGAAGTGACCTCTGGCACTACGAGAGCCTTAACGGATCGAAACTCAAGGCCCCAGCTGTCGATAACGATACCGTCTACCTCTCCGTTACTGGTGATCGTTCCGGTGCTGCTGATCTTTCGATCATCAACGCGTTCGATGTCGCAACTGGCTCGGTACGATGGCGATACGGCGGAACGACCGGTGAGATCTCCACGGTGACGCCGGCTGGCAACAGCGTCTACGTCAAGGATGCCGGCGGCGCCCTGATCGCCCTCGACGCCTCGAGTGGCAAAGAGCGTTGGACGACCCAAGTTGAAGGGGCGACCGATCGTCCGATCGTCGTGAACGGCGTCGTCCTCGTCGGGGGCGCTGACCAACTGGTCGCGGTCGACGCGTCGAACGGCGATATCCGCTGGACGGCCTCGCTTCAGAAACCCAAGGTGCCGGCAGTCGTCGACGGAGTCGTGTACGTACCTACCGACAACACGATCACGGCACTCGCCCACGGTGCCGAGGCGAGCGAGACCCCCTCCGAGACGGAGACATCGAATCAGTCGACGTCGGAGCGACAGACACAATCCTCCGCAACGAACGAGACAGAGGGAAACGTATCAAGGAGTACTGACGCAGCCGACTCGTCGTCACAGTCTAGCGATGGCGCCAGCGGATTTGGACCAGCGGCGGCGCTGGCCGGAATCGCCGGTGCACTCATGGACCGTCGACGTAGAGTTGCGGACGAAGACTGATCGACGAGACAGCGGACGACCAATCGGGGGAGATGCACAGTTTCTAGCCTGCACGCCGAAACTGCTGGGCACGACAGTGAAGACCTGGTCTTCCATCTCGTTAACGAGATCGCTACTGAACTCAACAAATTCACTGATGATAATGAAGAATAGATCCACTTCGATGTGGGGTAGAGAGGTTCACCGATCGCTTGCGGTATCAGTTACTGGCAGAGTGAATCTGCGGTATTGTCCAGATAAGAGAAAACGATAGACGGCAAGATGGTGAACGAGACACAATGGCAGTGAAATCAGTGTCCACCAACAGAATACGCACTACACCAATGCCCGATGGGACAGCGCTCGTCCAGAACGTGACCGTTGACTACGCGCTGGATACGTAGCACTGTCGGACGAAGGGACCGCGGCTCTCACGAACGCGCTTTTGCCGGAGTATGCAGACAGCGTGTCCCGGTCAGCAGCCGTGCGACCGATAGTCGAGCCTGAACGCCCGGTGCCCGCTTTCTCACACGTATGTCTTGCTCAGAAAACATGGGCCGTATGTTAGTTTACATACTAAAACCTTTCCAAATCAGAATTTATCACTTGCAACTCATTCACTAAATATATACAGTCAGTAATACCATAATGTAATGCGTGACAACAGCCCGAGTGGTCGCCGTCGGTTCCTCAAGCGTGCCGGCACGGCCCTCACAGTCGGAGCAGGGATAGGTATTGCCAGCCAGTCCGCGGCCGCTGCGACCACGGACAAGACCTACCAGATCGAGATCGTTCCGCTGGACGAGTCGACGTCATTCGACATCGAGTTCGGGTCCGACGTCGACCCGTCGGTCGCACAGGAGCCGAGTGACGGCTCTTGTAACAGCTATGGGTCGACCGTCTACGGGTCGATCGACAGCGAGAACGGCAAGGCAGTGATTGGCGTCGATACGTACGACCTCGAGAGCGTCGAGATCGACGACGGCCCGGCGGCGTTCGGCGCACAGTTCATCGAGGAGAATTTTCAGCCAGTGGTCAGCCCAATGCCGGACGTGAAGAAGTTCTGCCAGATCGAAATCACCGGTAACGGTGGCTACGTCGTCGGGGTGCCCTACGAGGAGGGTGTCGAGACATGCAGGGTCGACCAGCACGGAGACATATGGGGTGTCAACGATACGGCCGAATTCGAGATTTCCCAGTTCGTCGGCACCGGGTCGGGAACCCGCGAAACGGCGAAGCTCGTCATCGTTGGGCCGACGGGCTCGACCGGGCCTGGTTCCGGGTGGAGTTCGGCGTCGTTCAACTTCACCAGTCAAGACCATATCGCCGCGATGGATTACAACGGAAGGGACAGCGATGTCGAGAAGCGTTTTGGACCGTCGAGCGAAAATGATCTACTGTCGAACCGGATCGACACCCATGCCGGCGTCTGTTCCTTCGGGTACGTCGACGGCGGCGTCGACAAGTACCAGACCGCAGGCTTCGAGAAAACCCACGAAGGAGTACTCAACGATCTCGAACTCAAGAACCCCGTGGCCCAGCCGCCAGCCTGGATGCGCCTCGAAGACGGCGTCGAAGTCAGCATCTCGTTTACGGACACCGCTCGGGATTGTCCGCACGTCTGAGCCAGCGCGTGGGCAACACGCCCGAAGTCGGTTATGCAGCGGTACAGCACGATCCAAATGGTGTAATGGCGGAGTGCTGTCGGCAAGCCCACGCAATTTGCTAGTGCTGCCGAGTCGTCACCGTGGGCCCGAGAATCGCTGATAGAGGACGGTCCGAACGAACAGGTGTCCGCGAACCCCGTCTTCGAAGACAGCGATAAGTACAACTGAATTAGTTATCGGTCAGTCGCAGAACGGTAAGAATGACCACGGTGAGTGGGAGAATATACATAAGAAGAATAGCAACTATCCCGATGATCATATTAACTGCGCTACCGCCTCCAGAACCCGTCTGTACGAATATAAGGACAACAAACCAGAGAGTTACTAACTGAGTGATCGATATATCGTCCATAGGTAGGTGTCAGTAAATAACAATCACTATAACAAGGTCTTTTCGATAAATATGGCACCGTCTAGTTAGCGCAGTTTGAGAAGTGAGCAGGTCGTAGAGGTAGTTTGGAACAATGCTCGCAGACCTGCTCAGCGGGAGCTACGCGGCGGAATTTGATGAATGTTGGGAGCGTGAGCGGACGGTTGTTCGCTTCGAGAGACACAAGCAATTCTTCGCTCACTCGGCGTTGAACGCTCTCATCAAGCAATCTGGCACTGGGTACATCGGCTAGCTGACAGCTCCCAGACCCGCCGACGTCCACGAGAGCCACGCTCTCGTGCGGCCCATCAGAACGCAAAGCGTTCTGAGGACGGCGCAGCCGTCGCGGGTCGCGGTTGATGAAACCGCTGTCAGGATTAACGGTGACTGGTCTTGGATGTATACTGCAATAGACCTAGACTCTAGACTCATCCTCAATATCGCAGTGTTTGGACGACGAGACACCGATCCAGCCGCTGCGTTCCTGCATCAACTGGCCGAGAAATATGATCTCTCCGATACCGAGTTTCTCGTCGACGGCTACAGGTATCTGACTGCCCTCTCTCGGGTAGGGTTGAGCGGTCAGCTCGACTATGTCGAGAGAAACCCGATCGAAAAGTGGTTTCACACCTTCAAAATGTGAATTGACCGATTCCATACCTCGTGGGTGGGCAGTCGGGCGAGCGCACGCGAATGGTTTGAACAATTCATGCTACTACAACCGCCAGAGACCGCACCACGCTCTCAACGGAAAGACGCCGACCGAGGAGGTGCAGAACTAGACAGTGCCACCATCCTATAGATACCATTCCAACTTTCCGGAAACACCAGTAAATCAGTGAGAGGCTGATGCCGACCCCGCCGACACCTATTAAGAAATACATCCCTGTGGGTTCGGTCCTGAACTCGTAGGTGAACGTCTCGCCAGGCGAGATCAGCGGCTGGATGATGTTCGGGACACCGTCCATCGCGTTGGGCACCGGTACGCCATGCCAGTGGATCGTCGTCCCTTCCGAGACGTCGTTGGCAATCTCGGTCTCGATCACGTTGCCCTTACTCACCCGGATTCGGGCCCGGGAAACTCGCCGTTGTACAGCCAGTTCTCGGCCGAGGCGTCGGCGCCTGGCTGCACCGTTGCCGGCACCGCCGTGAGCGCGGTCGACACGTCCGCGGGAGCGTCGACGGGGTCTCGCGAGGGCACCGACTGGTAGTCGTCCCCTTGGGTCGCGCCGTTCCGATCGAGACAGCCTGCGACAGCGCTCGCACCGGCCGCACTGAGCGATAGCAGGAACCGTCGGTGGGTGCTGGACGGCGGCGTCACAGATCACCCAGCACGCGGTCGAATCTGTCGGCGGCATCCTCCGCAACAGCGTCGAGGTCGGGATCGTCGGCGATGCTCAGGAGGCGCTCGGGGTTGACGGCGCTCACGACGATGTCGCCGTCGTCGCTCTCGTAGACGACGACGTTGCATGGCAGCAGCGCGCCGAGTTCGAGATCCGCGTTGAGCCCCTGACGGGCGAGCCCTGGGTTGCAAGCGCCGAGGATGCGGTACTGTCGGAACTCCTCATTGAGTTTCTTCTCGAACGTCGCCCGGACATCGATGTCGCTGAGAATGCCGAATCCTGCGTCTTCGAGAGCGTCGACTGTCTTCTCGACGACCGCGTCGAACTCACCGTCGACCTTCGTCTGTGTAGTATATTCCATACACCACAATACGGCTCGAGAGCGTATTACTCGTTTGGGGTGCCCTCCGATGACTATTCATTCTGAGAGACTACTAGGGCACATATTTCAGCCACCCACACTGCCGCAGACATCGATAGACTAAGATGTTTGTGGAATTCGTGCAATATATGCTGCACGTCCTAGTGGCTAATCAATGGGTGGACCGGTGTTTTACGCCCATGGTCGGTGTAGCTGCTACACATGAATGTACTCGTAACAGGCGGCGATGGCTTCGTGGGCCGACACCTCTGTTCCGAACTCCTTGACCGCGGCCACGACGTCACCTCGCTCTCGCGAACACCTGACCCGTCGGTTCTGCCGGACGAGGTGGACCTGCGGCAGGGCGACGTAACCGACTACGACTCGATCGAGGACGCGTTCGAGGGACAAGATGTCGCGGTGAACCTCGCGGCACTACCGCCGTTGCACCAACCGCCCAGAGAGACCAGCCACGACAGCGTCTGTATCGGTGGATCGATCAACGCCGTCGAAGCCGCCGAAAAACATGATGTCTTGAAGTTCATCGAGATGAGCTCGCTCGGAGCGGACCCGAACGGCGACATCGCCTATTGGCGGACACAAGGCCTCGGCGAGGAAGTGGTCCGCTACTCAGACCTCGACTGGATCGTCTTCCGACCGTCGTTCATCTTCGGCGAGGGTAGCGAGACCTTCACTTTCGTCAGGCGCCACACCACGCCATACGTGACGGTGCTCCCGGACGGCGGAGACCGACCACAGTTTCAGCCGATCTGGATCGGCGACTGCGTCGACATTTTCGCGGACGGTATCGAGGACGACGCCTACGACGGCGAGGTCTACGAACTTGGTGGACCGGAGGTACTCTCGTTCGGTGAAGTTACTCGGATGCTCTATGAGACCGACGGGAAATCGGTAGAGATCCTTCCAGTGCCGATGCGACTGGCGACGATCGCGCTGTACGCGGTCGATCCGATTTCCTTGATTCCCCTCGGCGTCAATCAGGCGCGTGCCCTGAAGATGACGAACGTCGCCGACCACAACGACGTCAACGCGTTCGGCTACGACGAGTCGAACCTGACAACGCTCTCGGCGTATCTAAGGGGCAAGCAGCGACACCGCCCGCAGCGGCGCCCCGTTCCGAGCGACTGAGCCAACCAGTGCGTCTGGGCCAGACGAAAATTGTCTCGACGTACCTCATTAGGTAGCCTTAGCCACCGCAATTCGGTCGTCAAGTTCGCTTCGAACCCAGTCGGTGAGGTTCTGCGTAGGCTGTGGAGCATCAGACGCCCAAAAATCGAGGGCTTTGGGCTTCGGGAGGAACGTCACTACCTGATAGAACGGCCGTCGGCGGTTGAGTTCCATGGGTAGTTCTTCGGCTTGTTCACGATAGCCGTCACAGACCGACGTTCGGAGGCGTTCCCGGCTACTCTCGGGTACGTCTGCCCGGTTAGCCACCTACTCCTCAGCCCAGCAGAGTCTGAGGCCTGGGTCGCCGACGAGCGCCCACTCCCAGTCAATAACTCCCGACTGTCTGTTCCGGAAGACGTTTTCGGGGCGGACATCGTGGTGGACGAGAGCTGCTGCGCCATCAAGGACGTCTGCATAGCTCCTGAGAAGGTTTGCCACGCATCTAGGTCTTCGTTGAATCTGTCTGGATACTGCACCTCAGTTGCTTCGCACTCAATTGCGTCGGCGAGAATTATACTCCACTGTCCAGGGTCGTAGTGGAGGTGTTCACTATCCCCGCCGGTAATTCGGCCATGGTCATTGAACCGAGCAGCAGAAATTCCTGCCACTGCCCGGCCGACGTAGCGGGCAATTGCCTCGCCTCGGCCGTCCGCCCCCTAATCCTCGTTTGCCGGGGTTCCGTCGAGCGGTGCCGTCGCGAGGTATGGCGGACTGAATGTTGAATCTTCCCTCACCACCGAGGACGAACACGCCCGAGTCCTAATTCTCCTGCCGACTTCTTGTATCGTTTATGTGTGCCAGAAGGCGTGAGGCGCGTTCTGCCCGCCTCGAGATCAGTGATGAGTACTGACCGACCGATTCAGAGCGAGACGCATCGAGAGCGTTCGACTGACGACGAATTCACCAACGACCGATCCCAGAATTATCCTGGCGATACTGCCCGCCTGAACGGACACGAACTCGTGGCGATCGATGAGTGGCTTCCCGGCAAAGCGCCGTCACCCTACGATATCGATCTCACAGACAGTTACGAGCATCGGACCCGCTACTGGCGCTGCAAGAACTGCGGCCACGAACGCAACCGTCGCAACGAGTTCACAACCCCCTGTGAGGAACCACAGCCAGCAACTCCTCTCGAGGCCGGCGGCTACTCGATTGACGAGCCACGAACTCGCCGTGCTCTCAACGAAAGGATCGACGTCCACTTCGCTCACCCGGGACCACTCTACGAAGTCGTCAGCGAAAGCGAGAGCACATACGAGGTCGACGTCGAGGAAGAGACGTGCACGTGCCCTGATTTCGAACAACGCGATCCAGATGACGGCTGTAAGCATCTGCGCCGTGTCGACCTCGAGATCCGAACTGGACTCGTTCCCAGTCCAGATGGGACATTCCAACGATAAGAGTCTCGAGAATTCCGACGCTGCACTCAGCCACGATGTTACACTATCAAACCAATTCATCCACCGTAGGATCCGATCCTCCGGGGAAGGTGGTTTGAATAATTGACCCAAGCGAAATTATTTGAGATTGCGGATTCAACTACTAGTACGAATGGGTGACTCAGATCAGCGGTCGTGGACGGAAAGCATGAGCGGGCGTGAACGGGTCCGCCACGTCGTAGAGTTACTTAACGAACCAGCACCAGTCCAAGAGATTGCAGACCAGGCAGAGGTCTCTCGCACAACAGCGGATGATGAACTCCAGCGACTGCAGAGTGACGACTGGGTCAGAGAAACGACGATTGACGGGACGAAAGCATACGACTTGAACCCTGTCCGAATGCTCTTCGACGAAGTAACTGACCTGATCGATGAGTATTCGCGTGACGAACTAGAAAGCCAGCTGACGGAGTTGAAGACGGAACAAGAGGAGTTAGCTGCAGAATACGACGTCAGTTCGCTTACTGAGTTTCGGGAACAACTCGCTGGGGAAGAGCTGTCGGCTGCGGAGCTTCGTGAGCGTCGCAACGTCGTCGAAACCTGGGAGGCAATCAACACGGAACTTAGGCTCGTGAAGCACGCTCTCCAGTTATACGATGATGTTGTTGGCCTTTCCTCACCCGGAAGTGGCTCTCACTCGACATTTGCCTAATGGTCGTTTTTCTCGCTAACCGGGCTAACTTGCAGAGCAAGCGCCTGCACGACCGTATCCAGAATCGACTCACTGCCGAATTCGACAACGTTCGACGGCGGCGTGCCGAGCCACGTGACGCGGGTCCATACCGCATTGTCGGTGATACGGATCCACGTCAATTCCTCGACGACGAGACGTACCCTACAACGACGGCTCGAATCGAAATTGGATTTCAGCTCCAGACAACTGATCCATACGAGCACTACTGGTGCAACTGGATTGAGCCCGACCGAAGTCTGCTGGTTGGCTGGCACCAAGACGATATACACAACGATCTCGGCCCAGTTCATTTGCAAGTGAATACTGGATCATCGGCTGTTGATCATCAGCCAACCCGGTTCATCGACTCACATCCACTCGATGTTATCGAACAGCGATTAGGAGAACTTCCCAGTGCCGTCCATGCTGTCGAGTGGGATGGTCATACCCCTGTTGGATTCGATTCATCTGCTTCTATTATTGGATAGTTGACCAATTGCGACCTGCGTTTGCCTTCAGCTAGGTTCCGCTCACGGTCACACGTAGTAGCATCCTCGAGACGGTTTGTTGCCCCGAAGAGGGGTGGCGGGGCGATCAGTCAGCAGCCTCGTCGGAAAACCGATGGCTCCAGATCAGACCGTCAGCAGTCGCTCTACGCGAGATGCATCGCACCAGTCGCAATCACCACTGTCGTGTCCGGAGTGCAGTGGGAAACTCGTCACAGCGAATCGCGAAACGCGCTGTCAAGAGTGTGGGTTGATCGTCGACGAGAACCAACTCGACCGTGGCCCAGAGTGGATCGCTTCGGATGAGGACTCGAGCCGACGCCGAACGGGTGCCCCACTCACTGCCGGGCGCCACGACCGGGGACTTTCAACCGAAATCGGCTGGAGCAGGGATGGATACGGGAATACACTCCCCGCCTGGAAACGACGACAGCTCAACCGCCTTCGTCGAGAGCATCGACGCAGCCAGTGGCGCTCAAAACGCGAGCGGAATCTCGCCTACGGTCTGGGCGAAGTTCGTCGTCTTGTGAGCGCACTCGGGGTATCAGAGTCTCTTCGCGAACAAGCGTGTACGCTCTTTCGGCAGGCCCAAAACGAAGACCTCTGTCAGGGACGGTCGCTCGAGGGAATCGCAGCAGCGAGTGTGTACGCGATCTGTCGTTGCAATGGCCTTGGACGAACCCTCGATGAAATCGGACAGGTAGCGAACTGCTCCCGGGCACAACTCGAGTGTGCGTACTCGGCGATGAATACTGAGCTCAACCTGCCCACTGCAGTACCACGGCCCCAGAACGTTCTCCCACGACTCGTAACCGACCTGGGAGTTCCAAACGACATCCAGCATCGGGCACTCAAGTTAGCGGCACTTGCAGAGGACATCGGCATCACGACTGGAAATCAGCCACACGGCTTCGCTGCGGCCTGCCTGTACAGAGCGGGCCAAGAGCTCGGATGCTTGATCACACAGCAGGAACTGGCAGCGGTAGCCAACACGTCGACGAAAACGATCCGAAAGCACAGGGATGCGCTTCTCGATCTCCTCGACGAACAGGAGGGAGGACAATGACGCTCGAGATTGCTACTGCGGTATCAGTCGAACGGGAACAACTCGCAAAGTGTCTCCATGCCTACGTGGTGAATGATCTCGACATCGATTCCGACGACGTTCGTATGATGGCCTACTCGGACGGCACAATTAATACCCAGCTTGCGTCCGGGATTGGGATAGACGGCGAGCCGGAGGTGCGTACTCTAGGACTACCATATGGTCGTTCAGCTCACACAGGCAGCTACAGTGACGCTCCTAGACTATCGATCGACGTCCACGAAGCATATGCTGCGGCAGTCAACAGAGCTACAGCTCGCCGCGAAGCGCTAGCTCTCCTCGAGGGACTCTTTGCGGAAATGGAGCAGTGGGAAATTGATAAGTAGTGACGAAGGCCTTTCCAGAGCGCCGATCTACCTCCCCAATAGCTGGCAGAAGCAGCATACTGACTATAGAGGCTATGTTCAGCAAGATAATTCCATTTGTTTCACGCAAAAATCTGTGAGCTACCCACTCACTATATGT
The DNA here is from genome assembly GCF_046097095.1 of Natrinema sp. 74. NCBI lineage: Archaea > Methanobacteriati > Methanobacteriota > Halobacteria > Halobacteriales > Natrialbaceae > Natrinema > Natrinema sp. 74. Next base: position 321,719 of record NZ_CP175699.1, on the reverse strand, counting down.
GCTAATCAATCGGAAGAGTGTTTCTGGAGTGGGAGCCAGTCCGAGTGGTTATACGCAACGAGCGAGATTATCCCACAATGCGCGAGGTCGTTTTCACCATCGAGTATGAGCGAGGGGCCGATCCGTTGATGGATGCGTTCATCGAGTCCTCCGATTTGTACGCGCGATCTATGCAGGTGCAAGCGACCAGCGAGGCCATGTGGGGCATCGAGAAGGTCGTCGGCCCACCGTCCGTTCTCGACGAGTACGACAACCGCCTCAAACAGGCTGCCGGGGATTCGAGATTGGTCGGGATGTGCAGCGCGCCGATTACAGAGTACCAGTACGAGATTCTCTCGTCGAACCCGGAGTCACGGAAAATCTACTCGCTCCAGCGAGAAAACGACGAACCACGGTCAATCCCAATCGCCGCCGCGAACCACCTCGGTGAGGGAGTGATAATGCGGTCAGAACGCCACGGCGACCAGTTCCGCTGGCACCTCCTCACCGACGGCTCGCTCGGAGCCTTCCACGACGACATTCGAGCGAATCTCCGCGACGGACTCTCGCTGACGGTTGAACGACTCGGCGAACCTCCCTGCCTGCTCGAAGATGGACGGACACAGCACGACCTGACGCCGGAGCAGAAGACAGCGCTGGAAGCCGCACTCACCCACGGCTACTACGAAGAACCTCGAGAGGCCTCGGTGAGCGAGATCGCCGAGGAAATCGGCGTTCCAAGTTCCACGCTCCAGTACCGACTTAACCGGGCCGAGGCGTGGCTCGCCGAACAATTCGCCGCCGATTCGATGACCGTCAATATCGACACGGCTCTCGACCTCGGAGACATTGAATTCATCCAGTAGTTACTACCACACTCGAATCGAGGGAGTTGGAATATTTCAAAACAAGTTGTAATCGGCTACCTCTCCAAGAACGGGGTGTATGACAAGCGACTCTGAGATCAGCGTCCAACTCGTGCGAAACGCGACGGTGCTTGCGACGGTCGATGATACCACCTTCCTCGTTGACCCGATGTTCACGCCGCAGGGCGAGAATCCGACGGTGACGGACAGTCCGGAGGTGCCTGAATTCCTCACGACGGCGAATCAGAAACGAAATCCGTTAGTGGCGCTGCCGGACATCGATCTCGACTACGATGCCGTGGTCGTTACGCACCGCCACCCAGACCACTGGGACGAGGCGGCCAAAGAGGAACTCGATGCGGGCGTACCGCTGTTCTGCCAGCCCGAGGAAGCAGACGCGTTCAATGACGAAGGATTCACCGACGTGCGACCCGTCGAGGACAAGACCTCGTTCGATGGGGTGACGATTCACCGGACGCCGGGCCAGCACGGCCATGGCGAACTCGCTGAGGGGATGGACCCAGTCTCCGGGTTCGTCTTCGAGAGCGAGAAAACGCTGTACATCGCTGGAGACACCATCTGGTACGACCCAGTAGAAGCAACGCTCGACCGGTTCGAGCCAGAGATGGTCGTCCTCAACGGTGGGGCGGCACAGTTCGATCAGGGCGAACCAATCACGATGGGCGTCGAGGACATCACGGCTGTCCGGGAGGCCACGGATGCGACCGTGGCAGTTGTCCATATGGAAGCCATCAATCACTGTCTGCTCTCTCGTGAGGAACTGCGAACGGAGACGGAAGACGTCCTTGTCCCTGAGGACGGTGAGCAGATCTCCCTGTAACGACATTCCTACAGAATACTAACTGTACCGAACGATAGGTAGGCCACCTGTAGTTAGTATGTTGTGAAGAATATCTACCATAATTAGCGGAATCGTCAGCGTCAATAAGCACATGTAGTTTCCATCAGCGATACCAGACAACGAATAGTCATCTAACCCACAAACATATGGACGGACATCGTGGGATAGCTTCGATCATATGCAAGCAAAGGAATCGACTGGCCACCAGTTCCGTCCAAAATATGAATCGTCACAGATCGACCTCGGGTTTAAGTATGAAGCCGCAACCAACACCGATAGATCAATGGATCAAAGAGAACACGACCGCAAGGAGTTTCGACCGCGGGGAGAAGCACTGTCTGCTACAGATCCCAGACTCGAGGAAAGTCAGAGACCTACTCATTGCACAGAACATGGGAGAAGTGCCGATTAGAGTGACTGGCCACACGCTGGAAACGGAGTCGGAATGTCGTTCATGTGGTGCACCGATCCCATCAAACCGAACGAAATGCCTGTTCTGTCTGAGTGAGCATATCGAACCTACTGACGAAGAGACTACAGCATCTGCTGGAAATCTCCTGAGCGTGGTCTTCATCGCCGTTACGGCACAAACGAAGTACGAGGCTATAGCAAAAGGAGCAGCCGCTTGTCAGAAGCTTGTCTCAGACACTGGGCCGATCGATGGCTACCAGCTCATAGACGATATCGATGACCCAGCACCACAACTCGTCAAGCGCTGGTCCTCACTTCCAACGGCAACCACGCTCACTTCTGAAACCGGACAGCAGTTGCTCGAGCGACTCGTCACTGTTGTCGATGAAGATTTCTCGAGATGGTCAGCAGCTGATGGAGAGTTTCCGATTTTGTACAACGAGTGGGGACAAGTAGTCAACGACAGCGACCAAGCAATTGGGCTTGAGGGAGACCACCAATGGTTTGTATCTGCACTTGCACTTCACGAGGATCCTAAATCGAATCACACTACGCAAACGGAACCAGATATTCCAACCAAGACCCGACTCTTCTGTCGAGCCTGCGAATCAGAAACGATCCACGTAGTCGATGGTCGTGATACCGCGTCAGATACCGCAGTCCCAGCAACACCAGTTTGGCAATGTAACCGATGCCAAAGTCCTCAACATGGTCCAGACCCGAAGTGAAAGCAGATTGGTAGAGACGAGCGTATCGGTTGACGCCTACAGACGAACGTGTACAACTCGAGACAGGCTGCGTGGCTGTTTTTCGCGCCGTCAAGTAGTGGAGGCGTCCAAAGTGAGAGATTCATCACACAAACCTGAATCAGCAACTGAATTCCCACCGGAGAAACGGCTCAAGGCACCAAATACACAGCTTGTCGACGCGGGGATAGCGACAATTCCGGACATGGAAACCCTCCGAAAGTGTGTCGCTTACGAAAACGCCCACCAGAATCGGACTCAGATACTGAAACAGCTCGAGTGGAGGGCAGCCGAGCTCCGAGATGAGCAGGAGTAAGCGTCTATAGACGGAGCAGGCCAAGTGCCTCAGGGCTTGACCCGCGACGCCCAAGACATCGAGCTCGACTTCTCGGAACTTCCGTTCACTGTCACCGAGTTCTACAGTCTCCTCAAGTTCCCGGACTACCTCGCAGAGCATGCTGCCAAGGGCGGGGAGGCGAATGCGGCGTCGACGTTCGAGATCAATATGTGGACGCTGCACTCTGGTGCGACGTATGCACTGACTCACTTCTTCCAGGGCAAGGAGGGCGCTGTCCGCATCGCGAACGATATCCTGTTAATCCCGAGGGCACCATCGAGCCCGTCGAACAGGCCTACGAGCAGTAGCTGAACACCGAGGATAGTGATAGGGCGCAGTCCTCGCTCGCCGGCGAGCGGGCGCTCGTGAGCATCGAGTGCGTGAGTGAGGACCTGCAGGCGAACGTCGACCAATTCGAGGAACGTGAGGACGCGCTTCGCGATCGGTTCCAGGAAGTCACGAACTAGTGCTGCTCCTCGGTTTTGCGGTTCTACTGATGTCAAACGAATATGCCGACCGAGAGAGGCCGGTCTGTGATCGGCGAATTGCGAGCGTGATGATACTCGGACCGAGTGAGGCAGTGGTCACACCGTGTAGCCATCATGTCCATCCCCACCGACTCGACTGAGTTCCCGCTTCATCGCTGAACGGACAGGTCGCATACGTCGTCTGCATCTTAACCAACGTCACGCTGGTTCTGCAGGCTGGTGCTGGTTAACGGCTGACTGCAACTCCGTTTATTGCCCCTCGGAGAGGGTGCAGGGCGGCCGGATTCGCCCTCGCAGAGCATTACTCATGTCGCTTGATATCAGCCCTAGCAGCGGCACTACACATGAAATCGCCGCCGCCAGACAAGCTGATAGCGTGGCGTTCCTCCATCGAGCGCCGTTCGCTCTGGACGCATGCAAGCTCGGATTCCTCCCCAAATTCCGAGAGGACTGCGGGTATCAACAGACCCAGTATCAGGATCTGGACATCCCCGTCGGGATGCTCGATAACGACTTTCGGAATCCCGACCTGGATCGATACGTCGCCCGGTTTTTCGAGCACGAACCCCAGGTCGGCGTCATTGGCGATGCGTACGAGGTGAACGACGTCGACGAGTACGTGGCCGCCGCCTGCGAAATTCAGGCGAGTTACCCCGATGCAGAACTCGTCATCGTCCCCAAGTGCCGGGGAGTAATCGACGCGATTCCTGACGACCTCGTGCTCGGCTACTCGCGGGAGTACGCCGATCGGTTAGCGCACGAGTTCTCCAAGACAACCAATCGGCGGGGCCGCCGCGTCCACATCCTCGGTGGCAGTCCACCGAAACAGTGGGATGTCATCCGGCAGCTGACACAACCGACGCTTACAGATGAGCCACCGGCTGACATCGTTGGCCTCGACTGGAACGGGCTGCATCGCGGTGCACAGTTCGGTGAGTTCTGGACGGCCGACGGCTGGGATGACAGCGGTCGCGACGCCGATCACGTCACAGTTCGGAAGACAGTCCGCCACAGTCTCGCCCGCCTCAAGGCGTTCTGGCAGTCTCACGGCGGCTGGCCCGACTCGACACCACACGACGACACCTTCGGAATCGAGTACGAGAGCTCGTCCCCGACAATCTCGACGAGGCTGCCTGTACCGACTGCGGAGCGAACGTCTGGACGACACGCTGCGCCCCCTTCGTCGCCGAATACGATATTATATCACCGAAGAAGAGACACGGTGGCTCATGTTCGTACACGAGCCTGCGCTCGAGTAGCTCTGGGCGTCCGCCGGTCGACCCGCCAACTCGTGGACGATTCCAGACGTTTCGGAGACCGAAGAACAGATGACTCGCGGCGTCGAGCAGCTCGATCGATACGGCATCGAAATCATCGGCGTCGGCTCAAACCGGTCAAGATCGTAGCGCTCAACGAACTCGGCGAGGCGGTCTCGATTCGACTTCGCGTGAATACGGTTTGCCTCAAGTATGTTGATCTTTTGCTCACTGAGTGCCTGCTGAGCGATGTGCCGACCGAGCAGCGGCGGCGAAATCATGTATAGTCTTTCTATTTCCGGACCGTGTCCGCGAGTTCTCTGTCCGCGACAACCCAGCCGAGACGCGCACCTGCAAGACTATACGGCTTCGAAACGCCAGCGGTCGAAATCGCTCGTGGCCCGAATGACGCAGCCGGGGCGTGCGGGTCGTCAGCAAGCATTCGATACACCTCGTCCATGAGGAGGTACGCATCGCTCTCCTCGACAAGGACGTACAACGGGATAGGTCCGCTTCGGTACCCATCCCTGAAAGTCATACTCGATATTTGCTGCCTATTTATATCGCGTCCGTTGAACGCCTCCTGCGAGATAATATCGAATATATTTAAATTTAATACTGGCCCCAAATGCTTAATAACATTGTATTAGAATACCATTATATGGGTTCGAATACTAATGAAAAACGACGGAGTGTATTAAAATCGATGGGTTCGTTAGGAGCAGGATTCGCCGCTTTGCCTACTGCTTTCTCACTTACTGAGGCACAGATACTCGGCGAAGCCAGCGCTACTTCCAGCAATGCTGACAGCAACTCAGGGCGATCACTCGTAATTGAAAGGTGTCGGAATGCTAGGTTGTACGCTATTCTTTAATACTCTAGCTGATCTGGTCGCTCAATATGGAGCTAAAAAGGGCTCCAAATGGCCTATAACGAGGCAGGTATCTGTTGATTCTGACTGAACACACATCAATCTACATCAGTTGAATGCAATGGGTAGTCATTTCCACTGTATCATATATAGAAGTCTTATATACAATGGGTATTAGATTATATTAATGAATGAAAGTAAGTGGGACAGCTCCTTGGCGTATTCTTGGACGACCGTGAGCACCATTCTTATTATGAATCTGCTCCCATTGGTCGGGCTGATCGGTTTTGGGTGGGGGGTGACTGAATTACTGATCGTCTATTGGGCTGAAGCAGTAATCGCCACGCTGATTGGAATGGTGCAAACATTTCCTGCGAGACTTGTCAGCGCTCCGATCAGCGATCCGCGGTCAAAACCGGTGATCCGAGCTAGGCATGGAACAGTGAGTATCGGAAGCGAACGCATTATCGGGTACGTTCGAAACATTCCAATTATAGGTGGTAAGTCGATCTTTCTTTTCTTCTGGGCCGGTCCGATGCTCGCGCTCTTCGTTCCGGCTTCTCCAGTTTCCTATTCTTCATATGAGACGGCTGAAAGCGTCGTGGTCATTGCCGGTCTACTCGCAGGGACACACCTGTTAACTGCGAAAGCGTACTTCGACGAGAAACGGTACGACCGAGTAGTGGCGGAAACAGCCGCTCGCTCAGGGGTCACGACTGGCGCGGGCGTCACCGGCCTCGTTGTCGTACTCTTGGCTGTGGACTCGTCTACCACTGGTTCTGTACTTGCGGCTTGGCCGCTGGTTTTGTCGTCTGTAATTGTCGGCGTGAAGACCGGGATGGAGTTGGTGTTTCGTTGCCGGAATCGAGATCGTGTCGAGTGTCCCGAGGATGGCATCGATCCATTCGAATTTCAGCCAGACACAGCCGATGTGCTGTTCCTCCGGACATCGGGTATGAAAGCTGCTGAATTGCCCCGTGTGAAGCGTCCGACCACGTGGCCGCAAACGACCAGCCGTCCCCGTCTTTTGCGACTCCTCAGAGCCAGCCCACTCCTCGGTCTAGGAACGTCAAGGGATGGTGCAGAAATCGTGTTTATCGGTCTAGGAATCCTTTTCGGTATCGTAGATCTTCCGCTGGTATTTCCCCTTACTATGTTCGGGATAGCTATCGTAACTGCCGTCATCCCCGTCTTGTTTTTCGTACTTCCGAGACATGCAACGCTAGAGTACGAGTTCTATGACGATCGATTGGTCTGTCACGACTACTGGTTAGATGAACCTGTCTGGAATCTCCTTTATGACGAAATGACGGCCGTTTCGGTCGAGCGTGGGCTCGGTGCCAAGGTTGGGGGATATGGTACCGTGGTTATCGAGACAACCGACAATCGCCCTGCGCGACTGTCATATCTCGAAGACTATCAGGAAGTCGTCGATTATCTTAAGCAGCGCATCGATAACGGGCAATAACCGGTCCGTCCATCAGCGGAATGCGTATGGCCTAATCGAAACGGCGGTGTTCAGATAATATTCAACTGTACCTCGCTGGTCTCTCGCTTTCGAATATTGTATCTGTCATTGAGGTATTCGGTGTTAAACGCACTCGATCTACCGTTCACAAGTGGGTTCACAAGGCCGATCTACAGCCCGAATCTGGTCGGTGTCCGGATCACGTTGCGGTTGACAAGACCATGATCCGACTGAACGATGAGCAGTATTGGCTGTACGCTGCAATCGATCCAGAGACAAACGAATTGGTCCATACAAAGCTTGAGCTGACAATAACGATGATTCTCGCTCATTCGTTTCTGACGAAACTCTCCGAGAAACACGACGTCTCCGACGCCGTGTTTCTCGTCGAAGGATCGCACTCGTTACAAGATGCATGTCAGCGTCACGGCTTCGATTTCAGATACGAGAACCATGGAAATCGGAATGCTGTTGAACATGTCTTTAGAGAGATAAAACGACGAACACTCTCTTTCTCAAACTGCTTCAGCAATGCCAAAGCAGAAACTGCCGACGACTGGCTCAGATCATTCAGCTTCGCATGGAATCAGCTTTACTCAAGCAGTGCCGACAACGAGTGTAGCGGTCCGAGCAAGACGCATTTAAATTTGGTAGCAAGCGACATCCTCGCCACCACAAGTCGGACACGTCTCAGCGTCCGCCGAGAGCGTCGTACCACAGTGGCGGCACTCATACAGCGTGGCCGTGTCGGGCGTGCTGGTTCCGGTGACCCCGCGAATCACCTCGACGAGCCCCATGCCCTCATCGGTACTCTCGCACCGATTGTTAATCCCAGCCTCCGACAACCGGTCCAAGAACCCTCTCAGGAGCGCCGATGTTTCTCGTGCGCCCCTGAGGGGTGCGACGCGTCCTGACTTCTCGGAGACGTCGTCGTACTCGATGTGATGCAATCCATGATGACAGCCAGTGAGTCGGGGGTCTCGTTCGAGAAGACCGACACCCGACACGATGACATGCACAGTACCATCGAAACCTGGATCGACGAACTCGTCGCAGACGTCGACGAGGCACAGGCCAACGAGGAGTTCCAAGAGTGGCTCGATGTCCAGAGTCGCTTCCATGACTACTCCCATCGCAACACGCTGCTCATCAAACTCCAGTGTCCTAAGGCGACGAAGGTCGCCGGCTACAACACGTGGCGAAACGAGTTCGACCGGCACGTCCAGGAGGGCGAACAGGCGATCTGGATCTGGGCACCGATCATCACGAAGCAGTGCCCTGGGTGCAAGAACTCACCGAGCTACCACGAGGATAGTGATTGTGAGTACGACGAGACGCCGCCCGAGGAGTGGTCGAAAAGGCTCGTGGGATTTAAACCGGCCGCTGTCTTCGATGTCTCTCAGACCGAGGGAGAACCGCTTCCCGAGTTAGAAACGGAGGCGACAGGCGACGCTGAGGTCCTCGTACCCACACTCACAGAGGCAGCGGATGAGCTCGGCGTGACGGTTCGCATCGTCGACGCTGACGAGTGGGAGCACGGCGACGCAAAGGGCGTCTGCAAACAGCGGGATATCCATGATTTCACGCCGATCGTTGAGGCGAAAGCACGGACGAACCAAGCCGACCTCGCGGTCACGCTGGTTCACGAGTTCGCTCACGCGCTACTCCATTTCGACGTCGACGACGAGGCCGAACGGTCCAAGCGCGAAGTCGAAGCAGAAGCCGTCGCGTACATCGTTGGGCGGTTTTTCGGGTTGGATACGAGCGGGTCGGCGTTCTATCTTGCTGCGTGGCAAGATGATGATCCCGAGGTGATTCAGGATCGTCTTGGGCGGATCAGTTCGACCGCCCAGAAGATTATCGGGACGGTCGACGAGGGCTGAAGACGGAGTCCTCGCTAGTTAACCAACACTCTGTCCCTAATCCGGTTCTTTGTTGGTTAAGTCTATCTGCGCCTGCCGAGGGGCGGAGGCGCTGTCCCGTCTCCATCGACCCATGATCAATCAGTACCTGACTACTGTTCTCGCAGAAGCGGAGCGAGTCGCAGAACACCACGACCAGATCGCCCAATCAGCAGATAATTGGCCCACTGCATTAGAGTTTCGACTATTATAGTTTAGACTATTATAGCCTTCTCCCTAACTTCGGAACACGTATGTATTTCCCACCACGACTGGGTGTATGGACCAGTTCGTCAATCGAATCGATGAACTTGATCGGTTGCAGGCCCTCTATGAGAGTGACGCTGCAGAACTCGCAATCATCTATGGGCGCCGCCAGATCGGCAAGAGCGAACTCGTCCGCCAGTCGATTGCCGACCGCGACGATGTCGTGTACTATCAGGCAGTCCAAGGAACAGCGACGACACAGCTCAGGCGATTCGTTGAGGCAGCAGCGACGACCTATCCAGACATCACGGCCGTCAAAGAGGAATGGGAACCACTCTTAACGTACCTCACCGACAGAGACGCCATCATCGTCATCGACGAATTCCCGTACCTCATTGAATCGAACGAGGGGCTTCCCTCAGTCATTCAACACCTGTGGGATACAGCTGTCGACGAGAGTCAGGCGACGCTCGTACTCACAGGCTCTGCAATCGGCATGATTCATACCCACGTCCTCGATGGCGGTGCGCCACTCTATGGCCGGGTATCCCAGACACCGAATGGCCGCCTCGAACTCACCCAGCTGCCGTTTCGTTCCATCCAAGAGTTCGTGCCGACGTACGATCCCGAAGAACGGGTGTTCGTCTATGGCGTCTTCGGCGGCACACCCCGATATCTCAGCCCTCTCGATCCATCACAGAGCCTCGGAGAGAACATCACGCGGCTGTTGTGCGACCCGGATGACCCACTCCACGACGAGCCCGAAACCGTCCTCCAGATGGAGCTCAACGAGGTGAACACGTATTTCTCCGTCCTGGAATCGATGGCCAGCGGGAACCGCAGTCGAAACAAGATCGCCCAGGGAGCCGGCATCGAGAGCACCAACACGTCGTACTACTTCGACCGGCTGGAAACGCTTCAGATCATCGAGAAACACCATCCAGCACTCGCTGACCCGGCACGCAGCAAGCGGACGCGATACCAAATCCGGGATCCCGTGTTCCGGTTTTACTTCCGCTATCTCTACGGGCGCGGGGGACAGTACGAACTCTACGGCGAGAACGCCTACGCGGATCTCATCGAACCGGAACTGCCCGACTTCGTCAGCGAAACGTTCGAATCGCTCTGTCACCAGGCGGTGCCGGCGCTCTATGCAGACTACCAGCTTACACAAGTGCCAAGCCAGTGGTGGTACAAGGGCCGGGAGGTAGATGTCGTCGCACCAACTGACGAGTCAACGCTGATCGCTGGCGAAGCGAAATTCACCAACACCCCCCTCGGTTATGACGTGCTCACGGATCTCGAAGACGACGTGGAGCACATCGACTGGACACCCATTGGAGGTGGTGAGCCGACGTATGAATTCGCCTTGTTCAGCCGCTCTGGGTTCAAACGCTCGGTCGAGGAAGCTGCAGACGAACGTGATGATCTTCGTCTCTTCGATCTATCCGATATCGTTGCTGTTCTTGAGAGTAAAGCCGACCAGTAACGCCGGAGGGTAACAGCTGGGGGATAGTTTTTCGACCCCCGAGAGGGAGTGCGGGGGAATCGAACGTACCCCCAGAGGCGAACCAAATGAAAGAAACCAACGAGACGACAGCGTATCGAATACTTCCAGAACTTGATACAGAAGCGACCGGCGACGCCGACGGTCTCGTCACCCAGTTGACTGCCGCCGATGATGACCTTGGGTTGACGGTTCGAATTATCCCCGAGAGGAATGGTCACATGGAGAGGCAAAAGGTGTCTGTGAGCGGGTGAGTCTCATCGACGTCAAGCCCCTCGTCGAGGCTCGCGACCGCGAGAACAATGCGGATCTCGCTCGGACGCTGATTCACGAGTACGCCCACGCGCTGCTTCATTTCGACGTCGACGACGAGGCCGAACGGTCCAAGCGCGAAGTCGAAGCAGAGGCCGTCGCGTACATCGTTGGTCGGTTCTTCGGCCTGGATACGAGTGGGTCGGCGTTCTATCTCGCCGCGTGGCAGGATGACGATCCCGAAGTAGTCCAAGATCGACTCGGGCGGATCGGTTCGATCGCCCAAGAGATCATCGACATCGTCAGCGAGGTGACCGGCGATGAGTGATCGAGCGCTTCTATTCGAGATCATCACTGCACTCGAGGAACAGGGCCTCGATCAGAACGAGTACCAACTACAGCGGATGATCGACGCCGAAGCCCTCGAGCGGCTTGTAGACTCGACGGGCCCACAGACTGATCTCGAGATTCGATTCTCGATTGGTGAGCGGCGTGTGATAGTGATACCATCCGATGTTGCCGTTCTCAAAGCTTCGTAGGCTACCAAGACAAAGACATCAGAGGATTCCCAGAAGTCCACGTAGACTATGGCTACTCCACAAGCGAATAGAGCTTCTGACGGGCATCTCGAAAGGACACTCGTTGCTCAACTAACTTCTTTTCCTCAAGCCGAGAGATCACATATCCCACAGTTCGAGATGAAAGTCTGGTTTCTTTGACCAGTTTTTTCTGTGTGCACTCGTCCTCGTATTCCAGCGTCTTGTGTACCAACTTCGCACTCGGAGGCAAGTCCTCGAGCCGTTCTTTTGCGCTGCTCACTGTCTGTAGTGCTTCTTCTAAGTAGACGCTATAGGTCGTTTCGCTTCGGCATCTCAACTCATTCCTCAAGAACACCGGAAGACTACGTCAGGTCGAACCAGAGTTCATTCCTGTTCCCAAGTGACTGCACGGTTGGCACTGTCTAGTTACGCACTTCTGGCGTCGATCGACGTTTTAGCGGCTGTCGCAGCACTACTGCTGAAGAATGAAATACTTACTCCTTGTGAGAAATATGCTGAAGGAGCTGAATGTTCGTTGCTCGTCGATTGAGTCCTACTTGTGTAGGAAATAGATAACGATACCACAGGATCTATCACGTCTTCACCGGTCCCACGTCCTGCGGTTTCCCTTATCTAGACACTGCCGGGTCAAACCTATTGTTGACAAGCGAAAGGTTACGGAGGGCCAAAGCGTAAGTGTCGGATTCATGTTCGTCCGGGGAAATGGCGATATTGCAGGCTTCACGATGGACGACGAGTACAAGAAGCCGAGTAAGCGATAACAGTGGAGCCGACCCATCACGACGTCATCAGTCAAGCCCAGCTGATAAGGGTTCAAACTGAGGTAAGTTGATTCGTTTCCGGGAGTGAGGTGAATACGGTTACAGAACTCCTCCCAACTCACCCAGACCGAACAGCGACCAATTGTCGCCGACGTCGTCAGCGAGCCCATCGACGAACCCGCTCTTCGAGAACAACGCGAATTCCTCGTCACGCGTGTCCGATCCCCAGCGAACACGCTCGGCTTTCTCCCGCAACTGCGACACGAGGGCCGAACCAACCGGCTCGCTCGTCCATTTACATTCCGCGAACAAGATTCGGTTGGCGTCCGGGGCGAGCCCGACGATGTCGATCTCGTCTTCGCCGTACCACCACCGCCCGACCTCGGAATAGGACTCGAGTTCGCCACGACGGATCGCTTCCCAGATGGCCTCCTGACAGACGTCCTCGAACGTCGTTGCGACGTAGTCTGGAAGATTCGGCTCAATCGTTCCGTCGTAGACGACGTCGGGTGCTTCTTCGATGCTGGAGCGATTCGGTTCGACGAACCGGAACCAGAACCGGAGGAACTCGTCGGCCACCTGGTACCGCGACCGCTTGGACTGCTTTGCCGACGCCGTCACGGGCACCTCGCGGTCGATCAACCGCAGTCGCCGGAGGGTCTGAAGATACTTCGACAGCGGTCCCGAATCGATGCCGGTCGCCCCCGAGATCTCGTTGGGCGTCGTGTGTCCGGTTGCGATCGCCTCGAGAATGCTCATGTATCGCGCGGGGTTCCGTAGCTCCGTGCGGAGGAGGAATTCCGGTTCGTTGTAGAGGGCGGCCGTCGGGGAGAGAATATGCGTCCGGATATTCTTCTCGAGGGGTTGGTCGTAGTCGAAGAGGGTGAGGTACATCGGGGTGCCGCCCGTGACCGCGAACGACCGGATCGCGTCCTCGAGATCGTAGGCGATGACGTCCCGGGCCTGCCGGAAGGAAAACGGCTGTACGTCGATTTGGCCCGTGCGGCGACCGTACAGCGGGCTCTCGTGGCCGAGCACCTCTGACTCCATCGTGTTGACGCTGGATCCACACAGCACGAGCATCGACTCGGTCTCCTGGAGTTGCTCATCGATGAACGACTGGAGATAGGACGGGAGGGAATCGTTTTCCTCTACGAGGTAGGGGAATTCGTCGATGGTGACGACGAGTCGTTCGGTGGCGAGTTTCTCGCCGAGGTAGTCGAGGGCCTCGTCCCAGCCGTCGATCCGGGGCACGCGGTCGTCGAAGTAATCGGCCACTTTCTCGACGAACTTCTCGCGCTGGCGGTCTTCGGCTTCCTGGGCCGCCAAGAAGTAGATGTGTGGCCGGTCGGCACAGAATTCCTTGAGGAGTTCAGTTTTCCCGACGCGACGCCGGCCGTAGACCACGTAGAAGTCGTGGCTCGGTGACTCGAACGCCGTGTCGAGGGCGTCGAGTTCCTCCGTCCGGTCGTAGAAGGTCATACTCTGAATAATGATTACTGCGATAATGACTTATGTCTTCCTCCTGAGCTCACCGTCACCTCATCTTCATGAGCTGGTGATGGCATTGTTCCGTCATGGCAAGCGCGGCGTCGCCGCTCTCGGAACGGCGAGTGTTGGCACACGCGAACTTGGATCCGACGGCCGACGTGTGGGCGTTACGCGAGTCGGTGTAACCGTTGGGTTGGGTACCAGCCGAGTCAGGGGCCGTACTGCTCTTTGATCTGCTCGGGAGTAGGTTCCCGATGCGTACAGGTCAAACACCATCGAAGGGGCAGTTCGCCGAAGCCTTCAGCGGACACCTTCGGCGGCTTCTCACTGGCGGGGTTGAACCGAGCGTCGGTGAGCTGGTCTAAGTGGGCGCAATCGATGTGGGTGTGCACAACTGGCGCATCGTCCAGCGTGCCGGCAGTCATAGGAGCATGGACGCCCGGAACCGAGGTCGGAGCCTGCTCCCGTTCGTGCTCGTCTTTCTCCTCGTTTCGGAGTCTGTTCGTCGTGCGAGACGACGATGAATGCAGATGTGAATGGTGCGGTGAACATCCGTAGAAAGATAACTCAGAGTCCCCCGACGGGGGATATGAGTAACGGCTGGTTGGCACAGCCCGGAGTCTTCCTGTTCGACCGCGAGAGCGGAGGGTTCACACCGAGAGAACAGGGAGACTGCAACCCGTAATATCCCAACGCTCGGGATTCCTCCGGCTTTAGCCGGAGGAGGATGTCAAGGCTGCGGGAATGTAACAAATGCTTACCAGAGATCAGCGATTTGCCTCTTTACAAGCGACATCGAACCACTAGAGCGGCCTGTACTATAGGAGCGTTACTATGTCAAACCATCCATTGTTTGCGTCTGTTTTCTCAATAGACCGCGTAGTTCCATTCAGTCATCCAGTCACTTGGTATCCGAATCGAGGACTGACAGGGTGAAGGAAAACACCGATCCCTTACCCGGTTCGGACTCGACCCACATTTCACCCTCATGCCGCTCAATGATCCGCTGACAGAGCGCTAATCCGATGCCAGTCCCCTCGTACTCGTCGTGACTATGGAGCCGATCGAAGACGGTAAACACCCGATCCTGATCCTCCGGGTCGATCCCAATCCCATTATCCTGGACTGAGATAACCCACTCGTGTCCTCGACGCTCTGCCTCGATATGAATCTGCGGTGGGGTATCACCGCTGTATTGGATCGCGTTGTTGAGCAAATTCTGGAAGACCTGCCGTAGTTGGCTAGCATCACCCTCTACCTGTGGGAGGTCCTCGACGGTGATCTCGGCATCACTTTCGTTGATCTGTATCTGGAGATCCTCGCGCACGTCGTCAAGAACGGCGTCCAACTCAACCTGTTGGAACGGATCTCCACGCGTCTCTACACGAGAATACGAAAGCAGTCCGTCGATCATCTCGCGCATCCGCTCAGCACCGTCGACCGCGAACTCGAGGAACTCCTCGCCGTCTTCGTCGAAGGCGTCACCATATCGATCTTCAAGCAACTGGAGGTAACTCGTCACCATCCGGAGCGGTTCCTGTAAGTCGTGAGAGGCGGCGTACGCGAATTGCTCGAGACGTTCGTTCGATTCCTGAAGCTGGTTGACCGTCTTCTTTAGCTCCTGCTCGTACTGCTTACGCTCGAGTTCGTAGCCGACACACTGGCCCAAGAGGTCGAGGAACGATTGCTCGGCCTTGGTGAACTCCTCCCGCGGTGCCGTATTAGTGAAACAAACAGTGCCGTAGGCATCGTCATTGACAGTCACCTGCGTCCCGGCATAACACTCGAGGTCGAACTTGTGGTAGAGGGCATCCTCTTCCCATCCTGCTGCCCCAGCGTCAGAGACGCTGATCGAGTTCCCGGTGTCGACGACCCGACGACAGTAGTTATCCGTCAGCGGCGGCGTGAACGTGCCTTCGTCGAGGTCGGGGTGGGTGCCGTTCATATGTTCGATTTCGAACGCATCTATGTGCTCGCGGGTCAGCATCCCCACAGGGAGGTCGAGGCGGTTACATCCCACCTCGAGGAGTCGGTCGATCTTCTCGTCGGTGGAGAGGTCCGCGCTGGCGGTGATCGAATAAAGTTCCCGCTGTGCCTCGTTGTGCTCGCGGCGCTCAATCTCGTAGCTCACCCATTGTCCCATTAACTCAATAAACGAGCGTTCAGACGCCGAGAAGGGTGTATCGCGCGGTTCGGTACTCCCGAACCAGAGCGTCCCATACGGCGTCGAGCCATTCGATACCTTCGTTCCGAGGTAACTGATCATCTCGAACTCTTGGCAGATTGAATCCTCGGTCCAGTGGGTTCCCCGTACGTCGGCCATTGCGACCGGATCATCCCTGGTTACGGTTCGGCGGCAGTAACAATCGTTATCCGGGTCGGTCCAGAGTTCTTCGTCTGAGTCGAGTCCAAGACCGACGCCCTTCTCCAGCCGGAATTTGCCGTCCCACGACGGCAGGTGATTCAAACCACCCATCTCGAGATCGAACTGGTCGCGCCCCAGCTCAAGCAGGCGCTCGAGTTTCTCCTCGAATGAGAGGTCGGTGGCGGCCGTAATCTCGTAGAGGTCTCGCTGGTACTGCTCGTGTTTCTTGCGCTCTTCGATATGTCGGACGTTCGCGAGCACGAGTTCACGTCCGTCCAACGTGACTGTCGATGCTGTGACCTCTATCGGAATGTCATGACCGTCCTTGTGTCGGCAGTGGAGGTCTTCGTTCCATGCAGACCCTGTTTCGCGCACTTCGTCGATGAACCCCCAAAACTGATCCATCTCATCGGGATGCAGGTCAGACGGTCGCATTGAGAGTAATCCGTCGCGAGCGTATCCAAAATGCTTGCATGCGGCCGGATTTACGTCGACGAACTCACCTGCTTCAGGATCAATGAGGAAAACGGCGTCGTCGCTCTGCTTGAACACCGTCTCGAATCGATTTTTCGTCTGACGGAGTTCCGCTTCATACTCTTTGCGCTCGGTGATGTCGACGAGGGTGACGACAGCGCGATTCACCTCGCCGTCTGCGTCCTGGACGGGCATGCCATGGTTGAGAACCGTCCGACGCTCTCCGTCGAACCCTTTTATTTCGATCTCGTCTGGGTCAGTCACCTCCTCACCTTCGAGGGCCCGAGCAAGCGCCCACTCGTCGGGATCGACTGGGTCACCCGTGTCCGCCCACCAACCGTCGTATGCATCGTACTCGGCGACTGACTTGGATTCAGCGACCTCGCCGCCCCAGATTTCTTCGGCTGCTTTGTTCCACTCGACGATCTGTCCATCGTCTTCGGCAACAAATACAGCGACCGGGAGGACGTCGATGAGCGCCTGTAACTGGTTCTTGCTCTCCTGAAGTGCCTGTTGGCGTTCCTTTTGCTTGGTAACGTCGCGAGTCAGCGCTACTTGGACAGTCGTTCCGTCAGGGCGCTCGAGCGGCGCTGCGTGCGATTCCATGTGGCGGCGCGTGCCGTCTAGTCCGATGATGTCGAATTCTAAGGTGTCACTTTCTCCTTGGCAGATCCGCTCGTTAAATTCGCGGAAGCGGTCGCGGTCTTCGGGGGCGATCAGGTTGTAGACGCACTCACCGGTCACGTCCGATGCGTCGTCGGCTTCCACCATCTCTAACCCGGCAGAGTTCATCTGGAGCAACGTCCCGTCCGGGGCGACGGTCTTGATGCATTCGGGCGTGGTTTCGACGAGCGCACTCAGATGCTCTGTGCGCTCGTGCAACTCCTGTTCGCGCTGTTGGCGATCGAGTTCGTACTTCACCCACTGTCCCATCAAGCGGTGGAATGTGCGCTCCTCCTCAGAGACCGGAGCATTGCGGGGCTCCTCGGCAACGAAGAAGAACGTGCGATCGTAGCCGCCATCGACCGGGATTCGGGTGCCGAAATAGGCGTGTACACCGAATTCGGCGAAGCAGGCAGCGTTCTCAAATCCCTTGTCAGCCGGATCGGTAATCTCGACCGGTTCGGGAATAGTAACGTTTGGTCCTGCGTCGCTGTCAGCGATGACTCGGCAATAGGTTTCAGAGAGGTCAAGTCGTGCCTCAGGGGTGAGTTGGTCATGGTCACCGCTAATCGCTTCGACCTCGAATAGGCCGCTCTCTGAATCAACCCGGGCCAGTCCGCCGAGGTCAAAATTGAACCGCTCGCACCCAATTTCAAAGAGTGCATTGAGTTTTTCGTTGAACTCACGGTCAGCGTCCGATATGATCTCGTATACCTTGCGCTGGTAGTGCTCGCGAGTCTTAACAGTCAATTGCGCGTTGGTTCGATCGATCAGCGTCTCTAACTTCCGGTCAAGCTCGCGCGACAGCTGGTCAGGGCCGAAGTATTCCTCTGGCGGTGTGTAGTAGACATTCTGGCAGATAGTAGAATCGTAGATGAGATAGGGATGAGTCTTGATGACGTCGTGGAGGATGTCCGCCGGGAACCGGTTGCGGTTGTACTGACAGAGGACGGTATAATCCTCGCCGTCGTAGAGCGGATTCAGGAGCTCTTCGTACTCGCAGAGCGCGGTAAGGTCTGTGTCGTCAGCGTTGAGCGCCCATGTCATCTCGGCGGCGGCTCTGAGTCCCGTGAACTCATCGGCGGTCGCGTCTGCTAGGGTGTCTTTCCAAAACTCCAACATCGCTTCACGATCGAACTCACCGGTTCGGCGGTAAGTTTCCTTTTCCGTGTGTACGGAGAGTGCCCCGGATTCAAGGACGGCATCGACATCAATGCCACCTGACCGCAACGCGTCTAGCACCTCGTCAACGGTGTTGTCGTCAGCAACGTAGACGCACCGTTCGCCTTGCTCCAGACCGTCCTGGATGAACGGAACGACCGTCTCGAACTGCTCGGTTTGATCCTCGTAAATAAACGCAAAGTGATCGTTATCATCGTGTTCGTCGGCCGATTCGGCGGGACCACGAATCCCGATACTCGATTGTGATGAGTTGACCTGACTTCCCGGTTTAGTCTCAGTCTGCTGAATAGTATGGTTACTCATGGTTCACTCTCCGAGCATCCGAAAGTCCTCAACGTCGTGCTCATGTTGATCCCGGGAACGCTTGGTACCCCCGGATTCCTTCCGTTGAAACGAATGAAAAGACCAACGGTGAAAAGAGTATCGTGGTTCGCATTCCCCTTCAACGCTGACACGAACGTCGACAGGTTAGACGCATAGTGAGTAACCTCCTCTCGCGCTTAAAGACGCGGGAGGTGATCAGCTGTAGTCAACTGCTATTGTAGTCCAACTAGTTCGATGGTGGTCTACGTTCGTCGGTGGATTGAGGCCGTGTTCTCCAAAACTCCCACCTCGTATTGTGATCGAGTCCATCCCAGGCACTAGTAGTCAAGCCGGTTTAAGAGTGATATGATTAACAGGCCAGGATGCGTGGTATAGTCAAATGCGGACTCGAGAACTCCCGGAAGAGGCACCCGGACACTATCGCGAGTCTCATCCATATCCGTACTACATTCCGGACAAGCTCCCTCTCTCGACACGGATCGATGTCGACGACGAACTTACGGAGCGTATCGCCGATGCGTCCTTCCAGCTCGGCCGAATCGACGGTTTCAGTCCGACCGTCGATTTCTCGCCGGTTCTCTATACTTCTCTCGTCCGGCTCGAGGCCGTCGAAACCGCCGAGATAGAAGGGGCCGATGTCGACGTGGACGAGGTATACGCCCACCACACGCGGACTAGCAGAGACGAGAACATCGATGTGAGCCGGGACTTACAGGAGGTCCTGAATGCCGAGCGCGCCCTTCAAAACGGATTCAGTGCGATCAAACAGGGCGAGCCGATAACGCTCGACCTCCTTCAGTCGCTTCACGAGTTGCTCCTCGAAAACGTTCGCAACGAAGGCGAAGTCGTGGGAGAATGGCGGACGACTGATGTTCACCTTCCCTCTCCGTACGCCAGTCAACCGCCGTTCGTTCCCCCGCCGCACCGATTGGTTCCCGAGCTGATGGATTCTCTGGAGACGTATCTTCAGATGGGCGGCCAATATCACCCGCTCGTTGATCTCGCGATCATGCATTATCAGTTCGAGACGATCCATCCCTGCGAGGACGGGAACGGCCGGCTCGGCCGCATTCTCATCGTCTTACAGCTCTGCGCTGAGGGGTATCTGAGCGAACTGTATCTCTATCCGAGCGCCTACTTCAATCGCAATAAGCAGGAATACGTCGAGAAAATGCGTGCCGTGAGCGAAACCGGGGGCTGGCGAGAGTGGATCGCGTTCTTCATCGAAGGAATCGAGGTGCAGGCGCGGGACTCGTACGAGCGGACACAGCGGCTGATGGAACTTCGGCGCGACTACGAACAGCGGTATCCACAGCAGAAAACGAGTCATCGTCTCGCGCGAGGCGTCTTCGACATGCCGTATTTCACGGCCAACGATGTCCAAGAGGAGTTCGATGTCAGTCGACAAACCGCGTATAATGCCATCGACGAGTTAGTGTCCGACGGTGTTCTCATCGAGACGACCGGCAAACAACGGAATCAAGAGTATAAATTGGTCGACATCTTCGACATCCTCGAGAGAAGGCCAGATCACTAACTCGGAAACAGTTGGCTCATTGCCCACTATATCGCCTATGTAGATAAACCCACTTAATGGAGGGGATTGGCGTTGAATATCCAACCGACCATCGACGGTGGTTCGCGTAGCAGTTGTCGGCTTCACTCTCGCCTTGAGTGAAGATAGCCACTAACTGTCTCCGCCGCCAACCGGTGTGTCTGCTCATTGATCTGGCCGAGTTCTGCTCGCGACAACGCCGTTCGAGGAACCCCGCCGACGCAAGCACCGTAGCCTGCAAGGAGCACAGCGAAGGACAACGAGACGCGTGCGTCTCGCTAGGCGCGGGACTCGAGCGTCCCAGGGGCTTTCGGCTGTTAGTCAGCGTCAGTATAGATTTCATCCAGGTTGGACGTGTTCCCTCGAACTCTTCACAACCTCGGAGGATAGAAATGATGCGTGCCTTTCTTTCATAACGGGGGCTGTGAATTTGGAAAGTGTGAAAGCCCCATTAGATCGGCGATTACCGGAGTATTCAACCTAGAGCGATGTGTGGCGAGTTAAGAAACGAAGCACGTCGGCCGAATTAAACTGTATTACTCAAGACGGGGCCTATTCTTGCTCTGTGTCCTGACCTGATTTTCGAGTTAACTCTGCAACGAACTCCTTGATGATTCGGCCTTCTGCGCGGTGGAGTACCCCACTCACAGCCGATTTATTGACATTGAAAGTGTCTGCAAGCTCGGTGAGTGTACACTGTCGGGGACTATCATAGTAGCCGTGCTTGACCGCTTCGACAATACACTCCTGTTGGCGATCTGTAAGCAATCTGCTCAGAGCGTGTGTCTGTGCTATTGTCTGGATCTGGTACGGGATGTCGGCAGCGGCTAACTCGGCTGGAAGTTCCGATAATCGCTCGAAAGAGGCAGTATGTTCGGCAGATAACCACCCGTCCTGCAAGTGGGCGGGAAATGTGGGGAGATTCCCTGATGCGCGAAGTGCGCGGTTTGATTCCGTTTCTGGAATCATGTACTGGATCAGTACTATCTGCTCATTGGTATGTAACACCTCATAAGACATCTCCATTGCACCGTCGAAGTGCTGGATGACCGTGGTGGCGTCCGACGTTTCTATTTCTACGAGTCCGAGTATCCCTTCGTCCACGGGATGACTCGATAATATCGTGAACTCTTCGTCGGGAAGTTCAGTCGAGATCATGGCGAGCGGATCTTCGCACGCCGCAGCATCGAACTTCAGTTGTATACGAGGCACAGTACTCAATGATTGGTCGGAGCCCCTCTTAAACACATGAACAAGTTCACAATCAATTCCACGACGACACTCGTCCACAAGTTATGTATGTCAAAGACGACTGACGTCGCCATAGTTGGGGGAGGCCCAGCAGGACTGAGCACCGCACTGCTCAGCGCGAAGAATAACCTCGACACGGTCCTGTTCGACACAGATGAAACGTGGATGCACAAAGCACACTTGTTCAATTACCTCGGCATCAAGAGCGTGGATGGCTCTGCGTTCGTGGAAACGGGCCGCGTACAAGTTGACGAATTCGGCACGAGAAGAAAACAGGGCGAACTAGTAACAGCCGTCGAAAGCGTAACAGACGGGTTCGTTCTCACGACTGATCAGGACGAGTATGTGGCTGATTACGTGGTGCTGGCTACGGGTGCAAAACGTGACCTCGCCGAGAAGCTTGGCTGTGTTCTCGACGAAAACGGTATTGTGGACGTAGATGTGACGATGGAAACGAGCGTTACAGACGCCTACGCGACGGGTGCGATGGTGCGCGCCGAGGAATGGGAAGCGATCATCGCAGCGGGCGATGGCGCGGCGGCCGCGCTCAACATTCTCACGAAGGAACGAGGTGATCACTTCCATGACTTTGACGTGCCCGCGGACGCCAAGTGATCCGCTCCAGTTCACAATTGTTCCCTATCTGTCTGCGAACGGTTCACGCCCGTGTTCGTCGGCTAGATCACCGCAAGGTGCTGAGCGGACGGTCTGTCGTGAGAACCCCCGACACACCCTCGAAGAGGCCCATAAATTCGCTGCAATGGAGCATGAGCCTTCGGGGCTGAGAGTCACTGGCGCTCCCACTCGAAAAATTGAGTCCCACATCAGAACCAAGAAACTCCCATGAACCAGATCGAATCCATCATCAGTGACTGGCCCGGTGTCACGGTCAAATCGCACGAGCGAGGAGGGGGGCGTGAATTCATCCTCGATGGTCGAGAGATTGGCCACGTTCATCATGGCCAGCTTGTCGATATACCGTTCGCCAAGCGCATCCGTGACGTCCTCATTGAAGAGGGACGAGCCCAAAAACACCACGTCTTACCTGACTCCGGGTGGATCTCCTATCGCATCCGCTCTGACCAAGATGTTGATGGAGCAGTTTGGCTCCTGCGCGTCTCGTACCTGTACCACCTGCTCGCGTTGCAAAAGCGCGAGGAAGAACATCCCGCGGGAGACGCGATCGAGATCGACGCGGCACTCGCTAAGCTGGACATGAGCGACGCACTAGAGCACATGTTCAGTGATCTGAGGACATGAATGAATAGTGAAATGGCCATTCCGCGTCCGCGGATCGCCCAAGCGACGCTGTTGCTTGCCAGCATGCTGACCATCATGGCGGGCGCGACGATCGCTCCTACGTTGCCTGCTATTCAGCGGGAATTCGCAACGACACCGAACGCCTCGATTCTCGTTGGACTCGTACTCACAATGCATGGACTGTTCATTGCGGTAGGAGCGCCCATCATCGGGTCACTCGCTGATCGGTATGGCCGCCGGTGGTTGTTACTCGGCTCGACAGTAATCTACGCGATAGCCGGTAGTTCGGGGTTCGTGCTTGATTCGTTGGTTGCGATTCTCGCCGGGCGGGCTATAATGGGATTAGCCGTCGCGGGTGTGATGGTAACGGTGACGGCGCTGATCACCGACTACTACGAAGAGGACCGCCGTGAGACGGTTCTTGGGAGGCAGGGAGCGTTCATGTCGTTCGGTGGTGTCGTGTTATTGCCGCTTGCAGGTGTGCTCGCCGAAATCAGTTGGCGCGTTCCCTTCCTCGTCTACGCGACTGCATCCCTCCTTCTGCCTCTAATGGTATTTGCGTTGCCGGAGCCCGACCGTCATAAACCAACCGGGGATCGCGCGACGAGCATCGACGAACTTCATTTGACACTTGTTCGATTTCCGCTGGGGTCGCTCGCGCTCATTTTCGCGCTCGCGCTTGTCAGCCAGATTATTTTCTACATGATACCTGTTCAGGTACCGTTCTATCTCGAAGCACAGACGGGGGCGAGCGCGACACTAGTCGGCGTTGCATTGACAGCGTCGACATTCACCGGTGGGGTGGTATCGTTGCTCTATGGACGTATTCGAACTGTTGTGAGTGTGATTGCAATTGTCGCACTTATGTTTTCCTTCATGAGTATTGGATTCATCGTCATCGGGGTGAGTCAGACATTTCTTGGAGTCGTCGCTGGACTGGTTCTCGTCGGTGCTGGCATTGGGGTCATCCTCCCGAACCTCAACACGTGGATCGCGGCGATTACGCCGGAAACCGTTCGCGGCCGGGCTCTTAGCGGGCTGACGAGCGCTATTTTCTTCGGACAGTTCCTATCACCGATCGTGATACGCCCGGTGAGCGAGACAATCGGGCTCAGTATGACGTTTCTCAGCGTCGGCGTGATACTGGCGGGTGGCGCAGTTACATTCACTCTTGCGGCGGTGTACGCCACACCACCGACGGAGTTGGATTCGGAGCCGACGAGCAGCTAGGCACTGAGGGAGTACTCGACTGAAGGATGCCCGTATTCCACATCACCACAGCGAAGCATCAGTTCAAGCAGAATGTATCCTAGTGACAGCTTTCGAATGAGATATCTCTATGAGTCGTATCAATTTGGTATCGACATCCGAAATGATCTATATACTACTGATATCGTCACTGCTTTTGAGCGTCTCGACCGCTTGATCGACACGATCAACGACGGGTATCCAGCGTGGCATCCTAGACCATCAACCCGGATCTGGGTCATCCCCCGAAACTGTGAACTCTTCGATCAACAGTCCCGGCTCGACGATACTCCGCTCACCAACCTCGTAGAAGATGGCCTTCCTTAGTGCATTGATCCCAGAAATACTGCGGAATAGTCGTCTGGTTTTTCTGAGTAGTAGTCATGTAGGCAACGTCAGGGATGTGAGTCAGTCCACCATGTTACAATAGGTACCTATCGTACTTGGTGTCAATTTATTGATTGTGTCCTACACTCGTTTAGAGCAATAACTGCCTCTTGAGCAGTTCGCAACGTTTACCAATGAACTACCCGAGAAACGATCCACAAGTGATTGGAACTATCGGAATTCGGAAATATCCCGGAGAAACTGAAGGTGACCTCCGCCAACCTCGTTTGTATGTTGTCCGAAGCGTTACAAACCGAACTCGTGGATTATCTCGAGCGTATCGACTGGACCGGCGATAGCGAACGGATCGCCCGCTTATGGAAGCAGGGGACGTGGCTGTTGAACAGGACGCCACGCAGGTAACCGTCGACCACGTCGACCAGGCTCGAGAATCCCTCGAGCGGAGTCGGATCGTCGACGGCGTTGCTGGTCTCACTCAGCAGGGGCATCTCGTCCTGTATGCCCTCCTGATGTTACACGAAGAGGGAGAGACACCGATTCGGGCGCGTGACGTGCAGGATCGGTACGAAATTATCTGTGGCCGAGCTGCAGTTGACCCACTTGTTCCCCGACGGATGCGTGACCATCTCGGCGAGCTTTCGATGTTAGGCATTGCAAGTCGTACAGAGCGGAACAGAGGTGAATCGGGTGGTCGGTACTACGAGTACGCTCTCGACACAAATCCCGATCTCCTACTCGAAGCTCTCGACGAGACAGTAGACATGGTGGGGGTAACCGACGCCGTTCAGCAGCGTCTTGATCAGGACCTCTGACACTCGAAAGACACTGGACACAATGGGGTGTATTCTGCCGACTGCTGGTGATTTGGACACTGGACAGAGTGGGGTGTCCTGCTACTCTCGAGGAGTCTGAGACACTGGACAAACTGGGGTAGTCGTCCGAGTAGACACTGGACACGATGGGGTGTCCTGCTACTCTCGAGCTATCCGAGACACTGGACGTAGTGGGGTGGGTGCAGTGCAGTTCAGTTCAGTTCGCAGATTGTGAGAAGACACTGGACACGATGGGGTGTGGGCACTTGATTAGCTGAAAGTAGTCGCTGTATCCCCACCCTGCTCGCGCCTCCCGTTCGGTCGGCGCTCGCTGAGGAAGGGGGCTTAGCGCCTACTTTCAGCTAAATACAAAGTGTGAGTTGGGCAAGCCTGACGGAGGTCTTCACTCTCCGGGGAGCCTCATCTCTGAGGGATCGGATGTCTCCGTCATATGCCGCCGGTACTGTCGCTCTCCGAAGTAGAGGACGCTCCAAGCCACCGCGATAACGGTGAGCGCGAAGGGGATGCCCTCGTACTTTAGGAGGGGCAGGACGGCGAGAAGCAGGCCGACGAGCAGGTCCTCCGGACTGCCCGCATACCTGACGAGCATCACGGGCCCGACCCACCGGTCTATGGGATGGACGAAGATAATGCCGTCGCCGTCAGGTTCGTCGCTGGTCTTCTCAACATCGACGAAGAGGTCGGTGTAACAATGGAGGGTGGCCGCTGCAAAGAAATACGTCCCAACCACGAGTACTTGCGCGCCGACGACGGTGGCTGCCAAGAGAAACAAGCCTGTGAATATGCTGTAGTATGCCGGGTAGTGGAGTGTCTTCCGGTGTTCGAGCTTCGTATCAAGGTCCGGAACTACGCCGCCGATGAAGGCGGTGACTGCGACGACACTCAGTAGTTCGGGGTGCCACCTAGTGGCCGTCAGCGCGAGGAGCAACCCAGCCGTCGCGTGGTTCGGCGTCATCATAGTCCAGTCCCTAACCCCCCTCTTTGTTCCAGATAGTGTCCTCTCACTCTTAACCTCACGGCAAGCCACTCACCCGATACCGCAGGTTCAGACATTTCTTGGGGTTTCGCAATTCTAGCCAGAGGACTTCTGCGGATGGAACCCAGTAACACGTACACAGCAACTCTCCATCGTTCATTTCAGCCGACATTAGATCGATTCTCGCACTAGTCTGGGGAAGGATTGATGACTATCGCTGTTATTAACCACTCCTATGAGAGCATATCTCATAGGAGTTCTCTAAATGGTACTTTTCGTGAGTGTCATACCTATGTATCAAAAATAGCACGAATCAAACCTCTGCTTCAATTCCCATTCACTTGCAATGCGCGACCCAGTAACCCGGCGAGATACGCTTGCATCGATGCTTGTAGTCGCCCTGAGCGGGAGTGCGGCTGCGAACCCCGGACGGGGAAACGGTCACGAGACCCACGATGAGCACCACGGCCCAGACGAACCGACGCTCAATCGCTTCGCAACGACGGTCGCAGGTGCGGAGTTTACTGGTATGTTTCTCTCGGAGGACGGCCAACTCTTCTTCAATGTCCAGCACCCTTCCACTGCAGAGGGTGACAGCGTTGCAGAGGGATACCTCCCTGGGGCCGTCGGCGCTGTCACTGGCGTCGATATGAATGATCTCCCTGCAGATTTCTCGAGTGTCCAACCACCGAAGGGGCCCGCGACCCGCGTTAAGACGGCCGCTGGGGACTACCAAGTCCTCGCCGAGGGTGGCGACGAGACCGTGAACGGGAAGAAACTGGGTGTCCCGTATAATGCCGACGGTGAACCGATGACGACGGGCGCAAATCCGGATTTTAACGGGTTTGTCCCCACCGACGACGAGTCGAACGAAGGCTATCTCTTCACGAACTGGGAGACTCAGCCCGGCATGGTCAGCCGAATACACATCAGTCAGTCGCGGAACCAGGGGAAGTGGACGGTCCACGAAAAGCGCAATCTTGACTTCCGCCCTGTCGAGGGGACGTGGAATAACTGCTTCGGCACTGTCTCCCCGTGGGGAACGCCGCTTACATCCGAGGAATACGAACCAGACGCATACACGTGGTTCCACCCCAAGAAAACCGGGTACGGAAACCCAGAGGAAAGCTTTGAGGAGTACCTTGGCTACTCCGGGAACCCGTACCGATACGGCTACATTGTCGAGATAGAGGACCCGACCGCCGACGAGCCGACCCCAGTGAAACGATACTCGATGGGACGGTTCTCTCACGAAAACTCCGTCGTGATGCCGGACCAGCAGACGGTCTACATGAGCGACGACGGGACGGGTACCGTCTTCTTCAAGTTCGTCGCTGACGAACCCGGCGATCTCTCGTCGGGGACGCTATACGCCGCCCGGGCGAGACAGGAACGCGGGTACAATCCTGCGGATGTCGGCTTCAGCCTCGACTGGATCGAACTCGCCCACACGACCGACAAGCAGGTCGAACAGTGGATTGCAGAGTACGACGATCAGGACCCCTCGACTGATCCTGACTACGTCACTGACGACGAGATCCAGCGCTGGGCGAACGGGAACGCAGCGGACGACCGTGCGGCATTCCTCGAATCGCGTGCAGCGGCTGCTGCCGTTGGCGCGACCGACGAGTTCCGCAAGATGGAGGGCGTCAATATCAAACGGGACGCGCAGCCGGGTGACTTCCTCTACATGGCGATGTCGGAGGTAAACGAAACGATGGCCGACCAGGAGGGTGACCTCCAACTGAAAGGGAACAATTACGGCGCAATTTATCGGATGCGTTTAGACGGCCGGTATAACGTCCACAAGATGGAACCCGTCGTGACTGGTGGTCCCAATGCGAACGTCTGTGGCGGTTGTCCATATGACGCCGCACCGAACTCGAAAAGCACGGTCTGTCAGGACTGTGAGTTCAACCCGACGAAGCAGGACGAGAACGGCATTGTCGGCGCGGGGATGCAGAAGATGAAAGGCACGTTCTCGCGCCAAGAGATTGATCCCGAGAACACCATCGCGAACCCTGACAATCTGCTGGTGATGCGGGACGGTCGTGTCATCATCGGTGAGGACTCCGACCTCCACCGGCCGAACATGATGTGGATTCTAAACCCCGGCCAGCAGTAACTCACTCTGATTTACTCTCCCATAATCGACTGACAGTCTGCTTCGAATCGAATGTCTGGTTTGTCGTTTTGAGTGTTTTCGACGTATACCTCGATACCCACCTCATTCGAGCCATCACAAGGGAGTGCCGGTTGCTCGAAGCCCGGCCAGTCGCGTTCAAATCGAGTTCCGTCAACGGTCACGACGATGGTTTCGGGTTTGGTTGATGCTGGAAACGTCGCATCCTCGTCAGCCTCATTACTGTCTGAGAGGTGGTATTCCTTCTCGAAAAGGGATCCCCTTCTGGTTTGTGATCGTGATAGCAACGTGGTGAGTCTCGTTACGGTCACCCGGATACATTTTCACCCAATGTGGATCAGATTTTTTGTTGACTGTTGGGGGTGACCCCGAAGCAGTACATCCGCTGGTGACAGAGAGTGTCACGCCCGCACTGGCAAGGAGCATCCGTCGGCTAATGGAGGGCATTCAAGACAGGCAGATGATGTTAACGTTATTAATAATTGATATGATTTCTATATAGTTGGGAGAGCTACCATTCCTGCCGACGTTGGAAGTACAGCGCAACGGTGTGAACTACCCCTGCCTACTCGCCAGCTAACGCTGGCTCCTTGAGGCAGGGGCTTCCTGCTTCGACGACGCGACGTGCAGACACGGAAAGCGCAATGTGACGGTGCCCAATCGCTGGGATTCACGTACACGCCGTCACCCATCTCAGTGTCGAATCCGAGGACGTCGACTTCGGCGGGAAAGTCGACACCGTATTCGTCACGGTACGTTTCGATCGTGTCGGTTAGTTCTGACACTCGAGTCTGCAATTCCTCGATGGTGTGTTCTTGTGCCAACTCGTTCATGTGCTGCCACTCGAAGTAGTCGTCATTGTGTTCGTATCGGACAGGCCGCCCCTCGTGATGGATACCGATGCCGAGGTCGGCGTAGAAAGAGAGATGTGTCCGTACCGACTCCCCCAAGCAGTCCGCCTGTTCAACGATTTCGGCGGCCGTCATCGGTTTCCGGGCGTGCAGCACCGCGCCGTAAAAGACTACTCTTTGACAGGGCTTTGGGATTGATAGTGATCGAATTCTGTCTCGGCCCGCAGTGAACACATTCCTCTTGGTCGGTGTCCTCCGTGCTAGTCGTTCCGAACGCTTGCATCACCTCGCCGACGTCCGTATCGCCCTCACAGCGAGCGGTCGATTTCCGTCGCCGTCGTGCCCATCAACGTTATATTAATTTCTCAGAGACTGTCTGTATGACCACGTCAGAGGGATCTCGAGAGTCGATTTCGTCCACCGGTGCGTCAGTGACGTTTTCCGAGAAGGACATTCGGCAACTCTGTGGGGACGCCGATGGGAGTGACCGACTACCCGACCTCGAACGGAAGGGGCAACGCGTGCTCGAGATCGTCGAGCGGACGTTTTCGGGTCACGAGTGGTTCGACGACTTTACCTGGGGCGGAGCCGACGGATCTCCGGCCCTCGAGGCGAGCACCTCCACGCAGGAAGGGACGCAAGCGATGTGGCTCTCACTGGCTCACGAACAGTACCGGGAGATCGGTGGTCGGACGAAGGGACTCCAGCTCGAGTTCGGCCTCGACGGCGGCGACAAGCGGGGATTCTTCGACCGTGACGTGCTCTGCGGCGTGTATCTCGGACCCTGGGTTACGGAGTCGGTTCTCGAGGAATTCACGAGTCGTCTCCAGCGACATGCCGACGAGATCGCGGCTCATCTCGCGGACCACGAGAACCACGTTCTCCACGTTGGCGATCGAATTCTTCGTGCACCCACACCAGAAACGGTACGGGAAGTAGGTGCGGATTGCTCCGACGGCGTTCTCCTCACGGCCGATCTGACGTTCGCCGACGTTCGAGATGATCCAGCGATCGTAGGCCGGGTTTGCGAGACGTTCGCGAGCGTGTGGCCGCTGTACGGACTGTTGGCTGGCGTTGATATTCCGGCCACCGGAGACGATGCAACTCTCATGCCGGCCGACGTCGGCCGGACAGGGGAGGACGCCCCGAAGGAGACGAC
Organism: Natrinema sp. 74; assembly: GCF_046097095.1. Classification (NCBI taxonomy): domain Archaea; kingdom Methanobacteriati; phylum Methanobacteriota; class Halobacteria; order Halobacteriales; family Natrialbaceae; genus Natrinema; species Natrinema sp. 74. The sequence continues at coordinate 291,124 of NZ_CP175699.1, read as the reverse complement.
TGGCCGCCCGAGTCTGGCGGACGATCCGTCGGTGGCGCCGACTCGAGAGTCGATTCTGTCGCACTCGGATTTGGACGAGGAGCAAGTCGAGCAGACGCTCGATGCGCTCGCCGAGCGCGGAGCGACACGGGATGAAGCTCTTCGTATTCTCAGCCAGTACGTCGGCGATATGGCTCGTGGGAACGGGCTGTATTCCGTCTCCGGTCTCGGTCCAATGACGGGATACACGCTCGAGCAGGCCGGCATCGCGACAGTCGACGAACTGGTCGAGACACCGCTCGACGAACTACGCTCGATCGACGGAATTCGAGACCGGCGGGCACAGGTCATCCTCGAGGCGGCGGTACAGCGAACCGGGACGCCGACAGCCGAACGGGACGACGACGGTACTCGGGATCGCTCGGGCTCGGCTGACGACGGCGAGCAGCGCGTCGTGACGGACGACGGCGTCGCCGTGGAAGCAAACGCCCTGTCGGAATACTACGAATCGGTTCGTAGCATGCGGAAGGTGCTCGAGCTGTTTATCCTCTCTCCCGATAGCCCGCACGAACCGGACGATTTGACCGATCCGCTCGTGCAGTACTACGTCCTGTTGGACGCCTGTATCGCGTTCGGATCGGCCGACATCGCGTTCGCCGGCTACGGCCCGCAACATCAGTCTCGGCTCCCGTTTAGCACTACTGCGTATCGCCGGGCGTTCGGCAATGGGAACTGGATCACCGAGTATCGGACAATCGACGTCGAACCGTTTCAACTCGAGACCCGGGAGTGGCTGCGCGAACGGGCACGCTTCGAGAAACCTGAAGTGCTCGTTCGACCCGTACCGCCACAGGGAGAGCATCCGCTCCCGGAAGTCGTCACCTCCCTGGACGAACTCGAAGGAGCGCTGACTATGCTAGATCAGTTTCCGGCCTATCCGTCGATCCCCACGGATCCCGAGGGAGCCACGACCGACAGGACCATTCCCGTGGCGGACCTTTACAGGCGGATCTTCGCCGACCTCGATACCGAACACAGGGTAGACCTCGATATGCTCTCCGACTCGGTCCCGGTGGAGGAACTCGAGGGGCCGGTCGTCGAGGCGACACCGACGACACCGGAGGAAATCGATTCGTTCCTGGGGACCCACGAGAAACTGACACACCTGTTCGGGCGGATCGAGCCACCGTCGGAGTCTCCAGTACGGCGATCGGTGCCAGCGTTCGCTCTCGACTGGTACCGACCGCCGGGACTATTTTTCCAGCAACTACAGCAGTTGGCGAAGTCCGGATCGTCAGAACCGGTCGAGTTCTTCTTACCCCGACTACAGGACTTAGTCAATCGACGTCTCCTCCAAGATTACTGGGAGTATGATTACATCTGCGTCTTTCCGAGCCACGAGGCGTCCTCGCTCAGTGAACCCTTGGTCGAACTCGCACAGGAGGCTGTTCTTGATACGTCCATCATGTACACGCCGCTCTTGGAGCGGACCGAAACGGTTGGGCGACAGCGCGGAAAGTCCCGTGAGGAGCGACTCGAAGCGGTTCGGAACCCCACGCAGACGCTTCACTGCCGGTCGAAACTCGACGGTGAGACAGTGATCCTGCTCGACGACGTGAGTACGACCGGCAGTTCACTTCTCGCAGGTGCCCATGCGCTCCGTGAGGCCGGGGCGGGACGCGTTCTCGCTCTCACGCTCGGATTCACACCGGGGGAAGCGATCGAGACGAGAAAAGTAACATCACCCGACGGATACGTCTCCGAGATCGTAGCGGGGACAGAAAAATGAACCTCGACGACCTCGCCGGGCTCGTGGCCCTCACCGAGATCGGTGGCATCGGTGACAAGCGGGCGATGGAACTCTATCGCACGTTCGAGAGCATCGACGGCCTCCTCAATAGCCCTCGGGATGCGTTTTCCGAGTTCCACTACGTCGATGCAGAAGCGTACGACCGCTTGCAGTCGCTCGAACCGACCATCGAGGAGACGCGCCAGCAGTTCGAACGCCACCAGGCCGACGGGATCGACGTCATTGGAATCGAAGACGATCGGTATCCCGCTACGCTCGCCGCCCAGCATTCGCCACTCGTCATCTATGCGAAGGGGAACACCGAGCTACTCCAACAGCGGTCCGTCAGCTTCTCCGGATCTCGTGAAACCAACACCACCGGTCAGGAGTGGGCACGTGAAGTCGCTCGAGACCTCGCCGCCGAGGGATACGCGATCGTGAGTGGAGGTGCACTGGGTACCGACACGGCGGCTCATGAGGGCGCACTCGAGGCGGGTGGATCGACGATCGTCGTTCTAGGAACGGGAGTCGAGACGCCATACCCGGCAGAAAACGAGCCACTGTTCGAGGAGATCGTCGATGCCGGTGGCGTTCTCGTCTCACACCGCCACCCGACCGCAGAGCCGACGCGATCCGGATTCCTCGATCGGAACAAAACGCTCTCTGCACTGAGCCCCGGTCTGGTTATCGTGGCCACTGACGGCTCGGGAGGGACGATGTCTCAGTACGACGACGCAACCGCACAGGAGCGGCAAGTGTTCGTTCCGACGTCGACGCCTGATATCCGACCGTACGAGGGGATTACCGAAATTGTAACTAGCGGATCGCCACTGGCGATCGAAACGGCAACGGAGATCCTCGAGTGGTACCAACGAGAGGGCTCCACGGACGCAAATCCGGCCACTGAGACGGAACACAGCGGTGACGATACCGGGCAAGCAACGTTGGCTGACTGGGGGAGCGATAGCGGCGAGCAATAGCCGTTTTGCTTGGATAGCAGTGGGGTTCTGCCAAATCTCAGTCACATATCATGGCTGCTGAGGATAATGTCTCTCTTACTATCCGTTAAATTGCTCGAGTTCGCTCATCGTGACGCTGCCATCGGCCTCCCGGGTGAGAGCAGACAGGGACTCGGGCGTTTCGACGAACACTGCTTCACCGCCGTCCGAATCGAGATTCTCCCGAAGCACGTTTTGACAATACACTGTCCCCTTACGCTGCGGTGTGGGATGGCGGGTGTGGCCGACGACTTGCGGCGGCGCATCCGGAGGCAGATGATCGAAGTCGAGCCAGACGAGTCCTGCACCAGGACTCTTTGGATGCCCCTTCCCAACACCGAGAACGCGCTGATGGTCGTCGATGACCCGCCGTTGCATCGCCACGTCATCCTCGGTTCCGGCAGCCTCGAGCAGTTTCGTCGCAGCGTCGACGAGCGATTCGTTGACTTCCGCGACGCGATACTCCGCCGGCGAACCGGCGTGGACGTAAGTGACGTTGTACCCATGATAGGCCGCTACGACGTGGCCCGACACGATCTGTTCGAGAAACAGCCGACGGTCGGCAGTGTCCACCGCACCGGCGAACCACTGCGCGAATCCGAAGTGGTCGGGCGAAAGTATAATCGCCTCGTGGTTGCCGAGAGTGACGCGGACCCGTCCGGGTGGGGCCTCATCGACGAGTCTGGCGACCAGCTCGAGCACCTCCTCGTTCGCCGGCCCTCTATCGACGAGATCCCCGTTGAACACGAGCACGTAATTCTCGTCCGCCCAGTGGAGCGTTCCGTCTGTCTCGCGGACGACTACTGAATCGAAATCGGGGTGGTCCGCCGCCGTTAGTAGCGCGCTCCGTGCTGACTCGAGATAGCCGTGAATGTCACTGATGCTGATAATAGTCGGCGGCTCGCCCTCACTGGAGAGACCGTCGATGGAATCTCGAACGGGGGACGGGAGTGAAGTTCCGTCACCGATAGGGAGTGGCATCGTGTCCGGTCGTTCGGACTGATGGATTAAGTTTGTGAACTACTCCTGCCTACTCGCGAACTAAAATCTTTGAGTGAATGCTGCTAGATGTCACTGTTGGTGTATGCCTGCTGTTCGAGCTTCACGGTTGCTAGCACAATGGATACATGCTGGCAGATCACCATCAACGCCGAAAACTCGGAAATAATTTTCGGTGACGTGAGAGCCACAACCATCACATTCTGGCATTATCCGAATTCCAGTTGTCACTCCACCGAATATCTTGTTCCAACACACGTTGGTTTGTGGGGCACGGTCTATGGTAGTAACTGAAACAATTTACACACTAATCGCAACGCTGTCGTGCAATCTGGTGTGCAATGACGTTCAGTTGCTACTATAGTTTAGCACCTCTGCTGGCGTCTGTCCGTTGAGTGACTAGTGCGGTCGCTGTGTGTTATAGTAGTGGATAAACTACTCAATCCTTTCTTTAGTGCTTTCCCGACTGTCGACCCACGAGCTATGGAAGCGGTCGATCCGCATTGTGAGCGTGTGAAACCACTCTTCGATGTGGGTTCGATCGACATAGTCTGGATGATCGCTTAATCCTACTCGAGAGAGGGCAGTCAGATAGCCAGCACCATCAACAAGAAACTCAGCCTCGGCGAGATCGTGTTTCTCGGCGAATCTATGCAGAAATACAGCAGTTAGCTCGGTGCCTCGCCATCTAAAGAGTGCGACATCGAGGATGAGTTTCGTGTCAAGGTATATTGCAGAATATATCCAAGACCGGTCGCCGTTGATCTTGCTAGCGGTTTCATCAACCCCGACCCGCGACGGTGAAGCCGCCCTCAGAACGCGTTGCGTTCTGCTGTCGAGGCGAATCGAAGATTCGCCGACCATCGGAGCGCTTTGCGCTCCAAGAGGCCGCACGAGAGCTTCGATCTCGTGGACGTCAGCAGGTTTGGTACGCTGTCAGCCAGCCGATGCTCCCAGTTCCAGATCGCCTGATGAGGGCGTTCAGCGCCTATTAAGCGAAGACTCACTTGTATCTCCCGAAGTGAACAGCTGGCCGCGTGGAGGCGGACGGCGAACACCCTGACGGGCGTCGCCGTTCGCTCACGCTCCTAAGATCCATCAAAATCCGCCGTGTAGCACTCGCTGAGCAGGTTTGCGAGCTGTATGACAAACTAGCTCCATGACCTGCCCGATTCTCAAACTGCTAACTAGACGGTGCCTCTCTGCATCTCTCACCAGACCATGTGCATCTGTTCGTATTGGCTCCTCCGAAGCACGCGCCGAGCAAGATTGTTCGGACAGTCAAGAGCATTACTGCACGAGAGATGTAGGAACGGCACGAGCCGTACTTGACGGAGTATCTGTGGGATAGTGGGTTTTGGGAAGAATCGTACTACATTGGGACGGCAGGTGATGGTTCGACCGATACGATTGAGAAGTGCATCGAACACACGGAACACATTTAGCGGAGCGTACGGCCTTCACCCTCGGGGTCAAGGCCCGAGGCACTCGGCCTGCTTCGCCTGTAGACTCTGGATGTGGAGCAGCCGAGCTCACGGAGGGATATTAGGGAGGAGGCGTTCGATACCTTGATCATCAGTGACCGGGTACTACGGAACGTCATCTACGACACCGCGTAGGTCGTCTGGACTGGACCAAGCGAAGCATCGGTCGTGGAGTTCGAAGAGGCGGAACTCGTTAAGGTGGACCCAGCTGTATGAGACGGGTGCGTGTTCGCTGTCCTCTCGTTCCTCTAATTGGTTAATGACGTCAGGTGTTGTGAGGCTGATGCCGTTCTTGTTGGCTGTGGCGATGAGCGAGTCCAGCTCTTCTTCGGTGGTCGATTCGTCAAGATCATCGTTGAAGTAGATAGTCACAGCAGCTGCGATGATGTCTGCTTCCGTGTTGAGGTTCCGTTCGGTCATCCACGCGTAGTCCCGCGGTAACACGTACGATTTGTCGAAGTATGGTGTCGTGCTTATTTTCCCGAGTTCGGTGACTTCGCCACCAGCGTCCTGTTCATATACAGCGACGATGGTGTCGGCGTGTGCTGCGAGGAGAGTGAATCGGATACGGAAGACGGGGAGCCGGTCGATATCCAGTTCGGAGAGATCAGCCATCAGGAACGGATATGTGCCGAGGCGCTTGTCCAGTTCGTTTTGGACGATGCGGAGCCGTCGAAGGTATGGGTCGCGGTAGCTACCGAGGATGAAATACGAGTTTTCAGGCGTGTGGAGGTGCGGAAGTTCTCGGGTGGCGAACCCCAGTATTTCCGAGGTTTCGTGCGGTTCTAATTCGAGACCCTGAAGCGTATCGTTCACGCTCTCCATGATCTCCGCTGCATTCGGAGGCGGGCCGGGGTCAGCCATACTGTGTGCTCCTTGAGGAATGATTGACATCCTCCTCCGCGTTCACGCGGAGGAATCCCGAGCGGTGGGAGTTTCAGGTTTGCAACCATGGACACCGCCACTTCACGGGAACCCGTTTAACCCAGTCGTCGTGGTCGGTGGCTGTCTAGCCGTGCCAAACGGCTGTTACTCCTATCCTCCATCATGTTCGGACGCCCCGTGTTGTTTTTGCCACGGAGCGTCCGGCAGACTGCGACGGATTCGGAGGTATCGGCGGGCTTGCTCAACCGACGGGCACAGACGAACCCTTCTGGGATTCGTGTTCACCGCGTCGGCATTTCGGATACTGTCTCATTGAGTTGGCGGGTAGACCGCCTCCGAAGGCCGTTCGGAATCCGCTCCGCTCCGTTCCGACCTGACCTTACTACTGTATAGCGGTTCTTAGAACTTCAAAGTACAGATTGGAAATTCGACTATGCAGTTGTTGGTGGGATTCGTCATCGAGTGACGGCGCGTATCCACGGCCTGAAGGCCGTGGTATTGCGCCTGTTCAGCGGATAAATAGGTTGCTAACCAATATGGCTAATACGCTGATTAACCACATTAGTTGACCCAAAGTATTATTCGCGTCGCCGAGGTACCCTCAAGTGAGATCATGAGTGATGCGCCTGCCGCAGAGGGTGGCGGCCCGTTCGAAGAACAGCGGCAGATCTACGACCTTCTCTCCCAGGAAACACGGCACTTGATTCTGCAGTTTATCCTTGGCCACCCGAAGCATCTCCCCTCACTCGATGAGTTGGCGTATATGATACCGAAGAACAAGGCTGCAATCCGGGATCAGCTGGAGGTTCTCAGTGACAACGATATCATCGACTGTTATCGGTATCCACCGAATGAGGACGCGCGCGATCTCCCCAGTCAGTTCTACGGTCTGACCGAACACGGTGTGGAGATTCTCTACGAGTATAATTATCTCCGTGGGCTCCCCGTAGCACGTGCGCTCTACGATAACACACGCCTGTCGGAGAAAGCCCAGCGGCACCATGACGCGCCGCGTCCAGAACTTCCAGACACAGTTCGAGACACGCTTACGATTGACGAGGATGACGACACGGATTTCGACCGCTTGGAGAGGTATATCCGGGAACGAAAGGAGAACACACACAGCGTCGACGATCAGGTAAGTGTTGGAAAGGCGTTCTACAACGCAGGGATCGGTCCCGAAAAAGATGGGATCAAGCGAACGGAGCTGCTTGACTCGCTTGATGTCGATATCGAATACCAACTGAGAACAGTACTGAATCATCTCGTCGATGCTGGGGTGCTTGCGCAGACAGCGCCGCCCGAACCGAATGTCTTTGCGATTAGAGAGCGGCTTGACGACATCGTGAATGGGCAGGTGACTGAGGAAGCGGAAGCAAATCTGGAAGCACTGATTGCGCATATCGACGACGAACTCCAGGTCACGGCGCTTTCTGAGGATGCTGCGGAGCGGGATGGACCGCAGGCCCGGGTGTCAGCACCGTCTGTCGCCGTGGCTGACGGTGCTGGTCGAACAATCCGGAGCATCTTGGCTGCGGAGTTCGGTATCGAGCCAGAGCAGGTGACGGACTTTTTGCGATCCGGTGATCCAGTGGAGCGGCTCAATACGGCTGTCGAAGTAATTGAGTCCTCTGAGGAAGTCACGAAATCGGAAGATTACGGGCAGATCGTGTTTGTCCGACCGGCATATCGCTACCGGCTGACCGAACAGGCAATAAATCTCGTGTGACATCCTCAACCGACTCGAGAGAGCGCGGAGTTCTTCCTCGATCAAACGGAGCCAGCGTCTGTTGACTTTGTCACCTTTCAACGATAGAGCCACTGTCTAATTGAGTCAGTTTGAGAAGTGAGCAGGTCATTGGGCGAATTGGTTAGAATATTCGCAGACCTGCTCAGCGAGAGATGAACCGAATTTTGAAGAATCTTGGGGGAATAAACGGACGGCGACGCCCGTCAGGGCGTTCACCATTCGGCACCATCAGACCGTTGTTCCTTCGGAAGAAAACAACGACATTAGCGGAACTAGTCGTTCAACGCACTCACGGAGCAGTTTAGAACTAGAAATATTAGCTATCTAATATCTGGCGCAACCCGCCTGAGGCATAGTCGAAGCGGATTGCCATTGACGAAACCGGTGTCAAGATTAACAGCGAATGGTCTTGGCTGCCAGTTGCAATAGACCTCGAGACAAAGTTAATTCTCGATGTGGCGTTGTTTGGGCGGTATGGCACCGATCCGGCGGTTGCGTTTCTCCATCGACTCACTGAGAAACACATTTCTCGGATGCTAAGGTGCTCGTTGATCAATCCGACTACCGGACTGCCTTTGCTCGATGAGGAGTAAGCGATCAGATCAACTATACCGACCGAAAACTCATCGAAAAGTGTGTTCAAATCCTTAATATGCGTATCGACCGCTTCCATTATTCGTGGGTGGGAAGTCGGTCGATCGCCTATAGATGTCTTGATCAGTTTATGCATTACTACAACCATCGGAGACTGCATCACGCTCTCGAGGGAAAGACGCCGATCGAGGAGGTACAGAATTAGACAGTTCCTTGTCCCTCTTCGTTCTCAAACTGCTTCAACCATGCCTCAATAGGGGAATTATTGTTACCGGTTACGATCTAGCGGTGGTTTATATGTGTTCTACGATAAAGAAACTATATATGGTTAACATAGAGTCAAACCACCCTAGTGCTTTATGATACGGAACGAGAAGAGTCCTGTGAGAGCGTAACAAATGACGGCCATCACAACAGGCGAACATTTAGTTGTTCGAATCGCCGACAGCGATCCAGACAGAGGCTCTATTTCATCCACCACTAGCTTCGACGGCTCCATCGTCAACGTCGGTTCGACTGGAGTGCCCGCGCTCGAACCGCTCGTCACAGTGACAGCTGCGGGCCGGACTGCGTTTCATACACGATGTTCAACGGAAGAGGTTGAATCGATCATAGCGAGCACCAATACGGCTGACAGCGTCGATGATTCGGACCCGGATGCTGTCCTCTCACACGCCCCAGACCGACATAAGTTTCCGACCGCACCGTTGCCTGGGCTGCGTACTGGCGACCGCCGCGTGCTCGGAGCGTGCGGCTGGCGACGGCCGACGAGCGTTGCAGACCACGAGGCCGCTGGCGGATTCGTTGCGAGTGATGCGGAAACGGTGTTGAGTGTCGGTAAATCCCTCCACGGTCGTGGGTGGGGTGACCTATGTCAGGATAGCCCTCTTAGCGACGTATGGCGAACGGTCTGCGCGACCGACGGCGAGCCGATCATTGTGGTAAACGGACACGGGTCACCTGCTGATACGCTGTTGCTCTCCAGCGCACCGTTCGAGGTCCTTGACGGCGCGTCCGCTCTCGCGAGCACCGTCGGTGCCGACCGAATCGTCATCTACGTGTCCTCGGAGGTCGATAATGCGGTCGAGACAGTTGGTTCAGCAATCGATGCCTACCCGGACCCCGCGGCCCCGATGGAGGTGTTCACCGGTCCCGCGGAGTACCGAGCGGCTGAGCCGACGATGGCGATCGAAGCCTTGGAAGGGAACCACCGGCTGGAGGCCCGGCTTCGACCCCCAGGACCAGAGCGCGTGGGACTTGACGACCAGCCGACGCTCGTTCACACACCGCGGACGCTCGCACACCTCGCCGTAGCCCTGCGTGAAGGTCTCGACGAACAAACGCGTGTGCTGACCGTCCGTGGTGATGTTGATCCCGTCGCAACGGTCGAACTCCCGGAGACGGAGACACTGTCGGAACTAATCGACGCCGTCGGCGTTGACGGGTCGTTCAAAGCCGCTTGCGTCGGCGGTCGATTCGGCGGGATCACCCGTGATCTCGATGTCGGTCTCGGCCCGAAGGCGCTCCGAGACGCCGACCTCGGAACCGATGGGATCGTCGATGTCCTCTCGGACACCCGGTGTGTGGTCGAGTTCGTCGGCCAGCGTGCAAGCTTCGCCGCCGAGGAGAACTGCGGCCGATGCGTGCCGTGTCGGGAGGGGACAGCGCAGTTGGCGTCGCTACTCAGGGATATCTACGGCGGCGAGTTCGACGTGCAAGCGATCGAAGAGCTGGACCGCGTGATGGCTACGTCGAGTATCTGTGCGTTTGGCAAGCGGGCGGGTCAACCAGCACGGACCGCCATCAAGGCGTTTACATCAGAGTTTCAAGCGCACGCAGAGGGGCGCTGTCCCGCAAACGACTGTTTCGAAGCACTGGAGGCATAATCTATGAGTTCGGAAACGCCACAACAGATCGATGCACCGCCGCTGACAGAGCGACTCGCCCCCGGAACGGCGACGGATCCCCCGGTCGGGAGCAACGACGTGGCGACCGTGACTATCGACGGGACCCACGTCGATGTGGAGGCCGGCGCGACGCTTCTAGACGCGGTCGAGGCGGTCGAGACAGACGATTACGTCCCGGCGTTGTGTAGCTACGATCGCCAAGAGATCGGCCCTCGGGGTGAGTGCCGGACCTGTATGGTCGAAACCGACAAACACGGTATCGTACCGGCGTGTAGCTTCCCAGCTAAGGACGGGATCACCGTTCAGACCGACACAGCTGACGCCGCCGAAGCTCGCGACGTCAACCTCGATCTTGTCCTCTCAGATCACAATCTTCGGTGTACGACCTGCGGGAAGAACGGGCGGTGCGAACTACAGGACGCCGCCATCGAACAGGAAGTCGAAGAACCGCGATACGGCGTCTTCGACGACCGCGACGAGTATGAGCCGATCGACGACTCCTCGTCATTCATCCAAATCGACCGCAACAAGTGCATCCTCTGTAACCGCTGTGTCGAGGCCTGCAACGACGTCCAGGTCGAGGGTGTCCTCCGGATGGAGGGCTCCGGCCAAGACACACGGATCGGGTTCCAGAGCGACGCAGAGACGATGGAGGATTCGACCTGCGTCTCCTGTGGGCACTGCGTGACCGTCTGCCCGACCGGCTCGCTCGTCGAAAAAGGGATCGAGGACGCAACGACGATTCCCCTCCCCGGCTTCACGCAGAAGAATAGCGTCGGAGAACGCTACGAAAGCGCCGATAAATCAAAGGGACCAATGACGCCGAAGAAACGTGCCGAACGCACACCCGAGGAGCCCACGAATGAAATGATCGATGCACCGACCGACGACAGCACATCGAGCGATGCCTGGGACGACGATGCCCAGAGCGGAGGTGACTGGCTGTGAGCGACGACCTCAACGGTGTCGCAGGGTATATGCAGCAAGCCAAGAATCAAGCGATAGAGAACGTTGAACACGTCGCTGAGGGCGTCGCTGCCCAGACGCTCCCCGAAGGGAAACTGTTCGAGATCGCACAGTCGATCGGTGACAAGCGACTCGAGGAACTGACCGTCGAAGACACGACGTGTGGCTACTGTGCGGTCGGCTGTCGGTTCGACCTCTACTCCGACGGCGAGGAGATCCTTGCCGCACGTCCGACTGACGAGGAGGACGCACCCGTAAATGGAATCTCCACGTGTGTGAAAGGGAAATTTAGCTACGACTTCGTGAACTCAGACGATCGGCTGACTGCGCCGCTGGTCCGCAACGAAGACGGGGAGTTCCGCGAGGCGACGTGGGACGAAGCGCTCTCGAGGGTCGCCGAGGGACTCGACCGTATCCGAGACGACCACGGCGGCGAGGCATTGTCGGTAATCGCCTCCTCGAGGGCGACGAACGAGGATAACTACCTGATGGGCAAGTTCGCCCGACAGGTGCTCGGTACCAACAGCATCGACAACTGCAATCGGCTATGTCACTCCTCGACGGTCACCGGGCTGGCGAAAACCTACGGATATGGCGCTGCGTCGATCAGTACTGACGACCTCGAACTCGCGGATTGTATCCTGCTGACGGGGTCGAATACCACTGAAGCCCACCCCGTCCTCGCAACGCGGATCAAACAAAATGTACGAGATGGCGGTGACCTGCTCGTGTTCGATCCGCGGGAGGTCCAGATCGCAGAGTACGCGACGCAGTACACCCAAATCAAACCAGGATACGATGCCGTTTGGATCAACGGTATCACCCGTTACATCATCAATAACGACCTCCACGACGCTGAATTCGTGGAGGAGCGGACGACGGGATTCGAGGACGTCAAAGAAGCGGTCAAAGAGTTCACCCCCGAGCGCGTCGAGGAGGTCACCGGCGTTCCGCACGAAGAGATCGTTTCTGCCGCAGAGACGATTGCCGAAGCGGATACCTGCGTGTTCGGGTGGACGCTCGGCCTCACCGAACACTCTCATGGCACCGAGAATGTGATGGCGATGGCGAACCTCGCAGCGATCACTGGTAATCTCGGAAAGCCCGGTGCGGGGGTCTCGCCGTTCCGCGGGCAGAACAACGTGCAGGGCGGCGGCGGCGATATGGGGCCGCTTCCGGACAACTTCCCGGGGTATCAGGACATCGCCGACGACGATATTCGAGCGAAGTTCGAAGACGCTTGGGACTGCGAAATCTCACCGGAATACGGCTACTACACGACCCAGATGTTCCTCGCAGCGGACAACGATGACATCCGCGGGATGTACATCATCGGCGAGAACGCAGCGCTCTCAGAGCCCGGCGTGAACCACGCCGAGGACGTGCTCGAGGACCTCGAGTTCCTCGTGGTCCAGGACCTGTTCGTGACCGAGACTGCCCAGTACGCCGATGTCGTCCTCCCGGCCTGTTCGTTCGTCGAGAAGACAGGGACCTTCACGAACACGGACAGAACGGTCCAGAAAGTTAACAAGGTGATGGAGCCGAAGGGCAAATCCCGTCCCGACTGGCGAGTTCTTCAGGACCTCGCAAACCGAATGGGGCGCGAGTGGAACTACGATTCGACCGCGGAGATACTGGCGGAAGTAAATTCACTGACGCCACTGTACGGCGGCGTGACCCACGAGCGCGTCGAATCAGAGGGCGGCCTCCAGTGGCCCTGTTGGGACGAAGACCACCCCGGGACGAAACGTCTCTATACGGAGGAATTCAACACTGAGGACGGCATGGCTACTCTCCAACCTATCGGGTACAGCGAGCCTGCGGAAACGCCGGACGAGGAGTACCCGTTCACGCTCACCACCGGCCGCGTCCTGTATCAGTACCACACAGGGACGATGACCCACCGAGAAGAGGGCATTATGCAGTACAACCCGAGTGACTTCGTCGAAATTAACCCCAAGACCGCCGCCAAGTACGGAATCGAGAGCGGTGATCCGGTTCGGATCGAATCCCGACGCGGCGAAACGACTGTCCCTGCACAGGTGACCGACCGCGTCGGCCTCGAGAATCTCTTCGTGCCGATCCACTTCGCCGAGAGCGCTGTGAACCGCCTCACCGACGAAGAGCATCTCGACCCGGCCGCATCGACGCCGGAATTCAAGGTTTCAGCCGTGCGGATCGCGGCTGTCGAGGACGATGTCGACCGAGGCGGAGTGGAAGCGGTCGAGACAACGGGGGACGACTAAAATGGCGAAGCCACAGCCGTCCTACCCCGAGTCAGCGACCAACGGTGCGCGGAAAGAACGTCCTGAGGACAACGGCGAAGCGGCCGTTAAGGACGCCCTCGAAACCCACGGCGACGACATCGCCGCAGCGATCGAGCAAAGTGACGAACTCGCGGACGCGATCACAACCGCGGTCCTCGTGATCGCGAGTGCCGACGACGAAGAGGTCGGCCACGTCACGGACTCGGCGGCCAACCTCATCGCCGCCGTCGACGGCCTCTCGACGGACGGAACAGCAGACCTCGCGGACAATCTGGGTGAGAACGCCGACACGCTTTCAGCGTCGCTCGAAGTCATCGTCCAACTTCAGCGCGAAGGCCACCTTGAAGACCTCGCGACCGTCGTAGCTTCGCTCACTGAATCGCTTTCGCCCGAAGAGGTCGAAGAGCTGTCGGCGATGCTCGAAGACAACGGGACCGAACTCGTCACCACCCTCGATGCCATACTGGAACTCCAACGCGAAGGTCATCTCGACGACCTCGTCGAGACCGCGAAGACGCTCTCGGTGTTGGAAATCGACGAGGATGCCGCCCGTGGTATGAACGAGTTTTTCGGCGCTATCGGCGATGCCCAGCGGGACTCCGAGCCGGTCGGTCTGATAGGGACGTTGTCGGCGCTGGTAAACCGGGACGTCCAGTTCGGCCTCGGGTACTTCATCAGCCTCCTGAAGGCCAAGGGACGGCGTATCAGAGACCGATCTTGAACAGTGAGCGACACTAACGACGGCGCCACCGACCACTCGACCGTCTGCCAACTCTGTGCAGTCGGCTGTCGGCTGAAACCCAGTGACAGGTCGCGTGCTGACGGTGTACCGGGTCCCATGAATCCGAATGGACGGCTCTGCCGAAAGGGCATTGGAGCACTCGATGTCGACACGGACGATCGGCTTACGCAACCACTACTCCGTGATGGGGGAGAACTTCAGCCAGCGTCGTGGGGAGAAGCCTACGAACGGATCGTCGACGGGATCGAAGCCACACTCGACCGTTACGGTCCCGATGCAATGGCGTTTTTTGGTGCGCCACACTGCACCAATGAGGAGAACTATCTCCTACAAAAGCTGGCACGGATGCTTGGCACGAACAACATCGATAATCGGGCCCGACTCTGTCACGTGTCCACGGCCCGGGCTCTCGAGACGCGCGTTGGATGGCCTGCGTCGACGAACGGACTCGCTGAGCTGATGGACGCCGACGTAATTATCGTCGCGGGGGCCAATCCCGCTAAACGTCAACCGATTGCGTTCAACAGCTTCGTCCGACCGGCGGTCAATGACGGTGCGGCACTCGTCCACATCGATCCCATCGGTAACGCGACGACACGCCTCGCAGAAATCCACGTAACTCCTCGTCCAAGAACCGATGCATTGGTGTTCGATCTGGTGAGTAATCGTCTCCTCGATGGAGACCACGTCGACCGGAATTTTATCCGCGAACGCACTCGACAATTCGAGTCATTCGCAGCATCTCTGCGGGATCTCGACCCACCCCAAGCAGTGTCAGTGGCGGGCGTCGACGAGACGACTCTCGATCGGCTCGCAGAACGTCTTGCGACAGCGGACAGTGTCGCAGCGCTCGTCGGAACCGGTGTCGAAGGTGACGGTACAGACGCTCCCGAAGCGCTCCTTGACCTCCTCCTTCTCACCGGGAACCTCGGACGTTCCAGTACCGGATTGTACGTACTCCGTGGGCTTGCGAATGAGCAAGGAGCGACTGACGTCGGCTGTGTACCGGATCGTCTACCCGGTCACCGATCTGTGACTGCAACCGACGCTCGTGAGCAACTCGCCGAGGTTTGGGGCGTGACACCCCCTCATAGTCCCGGTAAGAACGCCCGGGAAATGCTTGCGGCCTGCGGCGAGGAAATACACACAGCGGTCGCTGTCGGCGAGAACCCGGCCATCTCGAAGTGTAGCCCCGAATGGACCCGCGATCGACTCGACGCACTCGACCATCTCGTCGTCCTCGATCCGTTTCTCAGCGAAACTGCAAGCAACGCAGACGTTGTGCTCCCGGCCGCTGTTGGATTCGAGAAACAGGGGACTATTACCAATCTCGAACGACGGGTCCAACGGTTTTCGCCGACGAAAACCCCTCCCGGTTCGGTCCGTTCGGATTTCGAGATTCTCCGTGATCTCGGAGCACGGCTACTCCCCAATTCGAACGCGTTCAAACACCAAACGGTTGCAGATGTATTCGATGAACTGGCCCGTGTCACACCGACGTACAGGAAACTTTCGTTCGCCGAGCTTGGATCGTCTGGTCGACAGTGGCCAGCCGACGCCGATTCGACACTGTACCGCGATAGCTTTGAGACGTCCGACGGACGGGCCGTCTTCAGTAGCGGACGATCGAGATCCACCTTCGATTCCGCGGATAGTCTCTCCCTTATCACTGGCGGACGGATCGGGGAGTCACAGAGCGATGCCAGCGAGGCTGAACGTGTACTCAGAATGCATCCAACGGATGCCCAAGACCGGGGTATCGGAGAACGGGAGCGTGTTGTGGTCTCGAATGAGGGACAGACTATCGAGGTCAGCGTCGAGTTAGATGAAAACGTTCGGCTCACGACAGTATACTTACCCGCCCAAGCCGCGAATCCCCTTCTGCGTCGCGGCACGAGCACCGTCACGGTCGAGTCAATATATGAGCTGGATCAGAGGTGAGGTCACAAACCATCATATTTTGCACATCTGTATCGCGTCATCACAGTGTCACCGTTTCAGCATCTTGCGACTTCCCCCTATCTAGACCTCCACGAACTCAGTGAGTGCCTCGACTACTCACTATCGCCGCTGCTGGAGTAACTGATTGAAGAGGCACAGAAGATCCACCAGCAACGACCGATCTTCCAAGAGACGCTCGCTATCGCTACGCAACCGAGGTATGTATCTTCGCTAAAGACGAATGTCACCAACGCTATCAGTCGCCGATCTATAGCGATGTTTCCAGCGGATACGACGGCCGCTTCCCTTACCGTACTAAAAAGGGAACAGAATTTTGGTAGGGCAGAAATCGATTCTATTCGTCTTAGCTGCTTAGTAGATCACCTCATCCGGTATTTTTCATCCCGGCGGCAATTCCCTTCACCGTCAACCGAAGTGTCCGTTCCTCAATATCCGTGCGGTGGGCCTGCTCGAGCAAATGGACCTGCAGTACGTTTAGCGGATCGACGTACGGATTCCGATGTTCCAGATTCTCACCGAGCCAGTCACGGGCATGAAGTTCGTCGCGCTGGCCGACTTCGGTGATCAGTTCGAGTGCGCGTTCGTACTCAGCAGTTATGCGCTGGAAGAACCGATCGCGAAGGTCCGGATCTGCGATGTTCGCGTACTGCTCGGCGATCTCGAGATCAGTTCGAGACAGTGAAAGCGCGGCGTTGTCCAATGTGGTCCGGAAGAACGGCCACTTGTCGTACATCTCTTGGAGCATCTCTATCGAGCCGCCGTCCTCTCGCGTCTCATTGCCGCTCGAGGATTCCGAAGAGCGTGGCTCCTCGCCCTCGAGATAGGCGTCAATGCCGGCGGCGAGGGCGTACCAGCCCGGCAGGATACACCGCGACTGGGTCCAGGAAAACACCCACGGGATCGCCCGGAGATCCTCGACCGTGCGCTCACCGCTGCGAGAGGCCGGCCGCGAACCGAGGTTGAGGTCTTCGATCACGGTAATCGGCGTCGCCTGTTCGAAGTACCGCACGAACCCCTCGCTCTCGAGGAGGTCGCGATACTCTTGTCGGGCAGCGTCGGCCATCTGTTCCATCGCCTCGAGCCACTCCTCGCGGACCGCTTCCTCGGGTTGGTCGATCGCCTGTTTGCGCGCCCGGAGTTGGGCGTTGAGCATCTGCTCGATGTTGCGCTCGGCGATGCGGGGGTTGCCGTACTTCTCGGCGATGGCCTCGCCCTGTTCGGTGAACTTGACCTGTCCCGTCACGGTCGAGTTTGGCAGCGCCAGCAGCGCCTCGTTCATCGGACCGCCGCCTCGCGAGATCGAGCCGCCGCGGCCGTGGAACAGCCGCATCGTCACGTCGTGGTCGTCGCAGATCTCCCCGAGTCGGCGCTGGTTTTTGTACAGCGACCAGTTGGCCGCCAGAAAGCCGTTCTCCTTGTTCGAGTCCGAGTAGCCCAGCATGATCTCCTGGGTCTGCCCGCGGGCTTCAAGTGCCTGGCTGTAGGCTTCGTTCTCGAAGAGCGTGCCCATGATCCGGCGAGCGCCCGAGAGCGCATACTCGGTTTCGAGCAGCGGGACGATGTCGATCCCGGAGTGTTCGGGGAGGGAAACGACGCCGGCCTGATCAGCCAAGAAGAGTACCTCGAGGACGTGGCTGGGCTCCTCGGTCATGGAGATGGCGTAGGTGTCGATGGCCTCGACGCCGTACTCGGTCTGCCAGTCGGCGAGGCTGTCGAAGAGTTCGAGGACACGAGCCGAGTCCTCGGAGAGGTCGTCCGTCTCCGCGAGGTCGATCACCGGCTGGTCCTGCAGGACCGCGTCGGTCAGCAGTTCGACACGTTCATCCTCCGAGAGTGACGTGTAGTCGATCCCCGCGCGCTCGAGGGCTTCGGCGATGGCGTCAGTGTGTTTCTGCTGGTGGTCGCGCAGGTCCAGACTGGCCAGCGAGAAGCCGAAGGTGGCGACCTGCCGGCGGATCGGGTCGACGTGACCCTCGACAACGCTCTCGGCCCCGTTGTCCCGCAGGCTATGGGCGATCCCCTCGAGGTCAGAGAGGAGTTCGTCGACGTCGTCGTAGCCGCCCGGGCGGACGTCACCGACACGGTCGAGGCGCTCGCGCATGAGTTTGAGCTTTTGGCGGTAGGGTTCGTCGGGATAGCGCTCTTGGGCCGTGCGAGCGCTGCCGGGAAGCCGCTCGCGGTCGCGCTCGAGGGCGGCTTGGAAGGCCGAGCCGGGGTCGATCCGGCTGCCGTCCTGACTGAGGACACCCGAGAGGCGTTTAAGCTGTTCCCGATACTTCTCGAGGATGACCGACCGCTGGCGCTCGAGGGTGGTGGCGGTCACCTCAGGGGTGACGTAGGGGTTGCCGTCGCGGTCGCTGCCGGCCCACGAGCGGAACTCGAAGAGCTTCGGAATCTCGATATCGGCCGGCACTTCGGCGTCGATGGCGTCGTCGAGTTCGTCGTAGACTTCGCCAACGACATCGAACAGCGTGTTCTCTAAGTACCACTGGACGTTGCGCGCCTCGTCTTCGGGTTCGGGCTGGCGGTTGCGTACCTGCGGGGTCTGCCAGAGGCTGGTTACCTCGGCGTCGATGTCCCGCCAGACTTGCTCTTCTTCCTTCTCGGTCAACAGCCGCTCGTCCAGCGTCTCGAGAGAGGTCGAGATGTCTCTGAGTTTAGCTTTGACCGTTTTCCGCCGAGCCTCGGTCGGGTGAGCGGTGAACGTCGGTTCGATCAACACGTCGTCTAAGATCCGCTGGACGGTCTCGACGTCGGCCTCGCCGAGCTCGTCGGCCGCGGTCTCGAGGCTATCCGCGAGAGTGCCCTCGTGAGAGTCGGTGCGAATCGTTCGTACGCGCTCGCGCTCCTCGGCGAGATTGATCAACTCGAAGTAGGTCGTGAATGCGCGCGAGACGACTCGTTGATGGTGCGGCGAGAGCCCCTCAAGGTCGGCGACCAGCGAGTCGCGCGAGTCGCGCTCACCGGAGCGGTATTCGATCGCAGTCCGGCGACACGACTCAACCCTCTCGAATGCCTGTTGAGATGCCTGTTCCTTCAGTACCTCACCCAGTAGTTCACCGAGTTCTCTGATGTCCTGCTGGATCTCTCTCTTATGGGCTGCCATGATCGACCTATGCTGGTTACATAGAATACTCACATAAAGTCGCCGATTATTAGCAATCATATTATCTATACGGACGGGACGATATCCGTCCTAGTCCCAGTTCTTGGCCGCTCGAATGTCGGGGTCGGATCGCGGAGTTCGTCGAGGAACGTGAGACGGTGAACACGAACTCGAAGACAATGAACATGTCGTGGAGTTCGACTGCGTCGATGTTGTCGGCTCGCGCCCGACCATCTCGTAGGCGCTTTGCCTGCTCTCAACGACGTAGACATTCGGATTATCCACGTTGGCGACTGATGGCTTTCGGGAGTAGTATCTCGAGCGTCGCTAGTTCGTTTCTCGGTGCGATTGAGACCTGCTCTAAAACGATCGACGGCTTCCGGAATACGACCCGTTCTGAGAAGACGAGGCTGGTTTCCGCGCACGCTACTCAAGCGGTCGTTATACGGCGTCTGGTCGGGCGAGACAAACGGATTCGCGGTCTTCTCACTGTATCTGTTCCCGACGTCAGTCGTCAAGCCGTTGTCCCTCCCTTCCACACTGATTCCACGTGTTCGATTTCCGCATTTATTTGAGAGATACAAACGAACGAGTCAATCTCTCGTCGGCTGTACCGGTGCTCGTAGAACCGAGACGCGGAACCGTTCAGACGCAGTCGCCGAGGGCACCAGCAACGAGCTCGGATGCCGCTGTATAGCGGATCGATCTATCCGTCGCTTGTCTCCGATTTCGAACGCGAGAACCTCCGACTTGTTTCAGGAGTCGATGGGGCCATTACAAACATACATCTGTAAAAGATTGTTTTCTATTCGCTATTTCCGATTCTATAAACTCATAACCTATGGAAAACGATAGTTGGTGTTTGACATTCGCAAACGACATTCCCCCACACGTCTCTTTTTGGCTCACTGCGGCCGTTCATAGCAGTTTCCCATTGCTGTCCCGGAACGGAGTCATCGTTCCATGGAAAAGGCGAAAATACCTTGATACAGTAGCCGTTTTATTGACATCGATGGCTGTACCTTGGTTAGACGAGAGCAGTGCCATTGACCTCGATGACTCCGCGGCACTGGCCGACGCCGCCGCCCGCGCCCAACAGCTTATCCCCGAAACGCCGTTTCCCGATGAGTTACGCGCGGAGGTCCTCGAGAGCTATCGGGAGGTCGGCGACGGCGGGGCAATAATTAAGTGACACCAAAGAAAAGTATTTATGCTGGAATCAAAGGTGAACATATAATGACTGAAAATTCACAGCTTGAAAAGCTGCGGAATGGGACAGACCTTGTTAAACGTGGCTTCGCTCAGATGCAGAAGCGAGGCGTCATCATGGATGTTGTCAGTCCTGAGCAGGCTCGCATCGCCGAGGAGGCTGGTGCCGTCGCCGTTATGGCACTAGAAGCGGTCCCAGCGGACATCCGCAAGCGCGGCGGCGTCGCACGGATGGCTGACCCCGCAGATGTCGAGGAGATCGTCGACTCGGTTTCCATCCCGGTCATGGGCAAAGCACGCATCGGCCACACCAAGGAAGCAGAAATTCTCGAGGTTGTCGGCGTCGACATGGTTGACGAGTCTGAAGTCCTCACGCCCGCCGACGACGCCTACCACATCGACAAGCGTGAGTTCACTGCGCCATTCGTCTGCGGCGCGCGCAACCTCGGCGAGGCCCTGCGCCGAATCAACGAGGGCGCGGCGATGATTCGCACCAAGGGTGAAGCGGGAACGGGAGATGTCAATCAGGCCGTCCACCACCAGCGAACCATCAAGGGTGCGATCCGCAAGCTCGAGGGGATGACCCACGAGGAACGCGAGGCTTACGCTCGTGAGATCGAAGCACCCGCGGAACTGGTCCACGAGACCGCCGAACTGGGCCGGCTTCCGGTCGTGAACTTCGCCGCCGGCGGCATCGCGACGCCGGCCGACGCCGCGCTTATGATGCACCACGAGTGCGACGGCATTTTCGTCGGCAGCGGTATCTTCGGCGCCGAAAACCCGCCCGCGATGGCCAAAGCGATCGTTGACGCGGTAAACAATTGGGACGACCCCAAAATACTCGCTGAGACTTCGAAGAACCTTGGAAAGGGCATGAAAGGCAACGCGAATGTCGATCTGCCTGAGAAGGAGAAGTTGCAGGAACGAGGCGTTTAGTGTGGTACTGCACTGCTATTTCGGCCGATAACGTCCGCAATAGGCGTCTTCACTAAGGAAATAGTCCTCGGTTCACGATCGGCTCTGTTCACGGTATCCACAACTTATAGTATAGCTTGACTATCAAGGTTGGCCTGTTATCATTATCTCGTTGATCTGATCACCTTTCGCGCTGCCTCTATTGGTCTATTAGGTACATCTTCTAATAGAAATCTCCATGCAGCTCGGACGCACTGAACTCGAAAATTCCGACGAGATCGACGCGCAATTCGGTGCTCCTGAGGAATTCCACAGCTGATTCCTGACTAGCCGGGTAACAGCTTCAACGCGGTGGCTGCCGGCGAAACAGACGAGACGGTGACGGCGAACGATTGACTCGCGGCGTCTTGCGCGCTCAACTACGGGTTCTGGAGAACGGCTACCGGTCGACCGCTATGCCGGCTACGAACACAGAACTACGATAGCAGCCACTGTGTCTTCTGTAACTGTGAGATGACAACTCATCTCTTGCTGTTGACGGGAGATTCATTATACATCGACACGAGACACCATACGGAATGGTCACGTCTACATCCGAGATTCCGATTACTGTCATCAGCGGACCGCTGGGTGCGGGCAAAACGACGCTGGTCAATCGACTGCTGAACAACCCCGGCGATAGGCGAATCGCTGTCATTGTCAACGACATGGGCGAAGTCAACGTCGACGCGGAGTTAATCGCCGACGAGACGGAGGATGGTGTCGTTGACCTCTCGAACGGGTGTATCTGCTGTCGACTTCAGGACGACCTCGTCGCTCAGACGACGCGGTTGGTAGAGGAGCGCGCGCTCGACTACCTCGTCGTCGAGGCGTCGGGAATCAGCGAACCGGTACCCATCGCTCGTGCGCTCACCGAGGGGACAAACGAAGACAGCCTCCCTGACCGGTTCCGCCTCGATACGACAGTTTCGGTCGTCGACGCATACGGGTTCTGGAAAGCGTTCGATTCCGAAGAGTCCCTCCCGGATGCTGCCCCGGAGCCCGAACGCCCGCTGACCGAGGTGCTAGTCGACCAAATCGAGTTTTGCGACACGTTGCTGCTGAACAAGTGCGATATGGTATCCGACGCTGCGCTGGAGTCTATCGAGGCCGCCATCCGCGAACTCCAGCCGCGTGCGACGCTTCATCGAACGACGTACAGCGATGTCGACCCGAGTGCCGTTCTCGATACTGGATCGTTCGACTTCGAAGCGGCACGGCGGCAGCAAGGTTGGAAGCAAGCTCTGTCCGGTGAAGTAGCAAACGAGCATCCGGGTCACGACCACGGTGACGATGCCGTTTCGGCGGCCGAGGCGCACGGCGTCGAGTCGTTCGTCTATCGGCGAGAGCGCCCCTTCCACCCCGAGCGGTTCGACGCGTGGCTCGACGACTGGGACGGCACGATTATCCGCGCGAAAGGGTTCGCGTGGGTGGCGAGTCGCCCAGAGACAGTTCTCGGGGTGAGCCAGGCCGGTCCATCCGTCCAGGCTGGTCCGATCGGCGAATGGGGAGACGACGACCCGACGACACAGTTAGTGTTCATCGGTAGCGATCTTGACGAAGCGGCCGTGACCGGCGAACTCGACGACTGTCTGGCGGCGTCCGACGAACAGACCGAAGCGTACGCTACCGATCCCTTCCCCCGCGGATCCGCTTGATCTCCGCCCGGAGCTGATTCCTTCACTGGTCGTTCCAGCACCCGTATACTTCTCGCAGTCGACGGCGACCCATATCGCTGGTGACTGTCCGGTTCGCGTCGTACCCAAGTATTTGGCTGCGTCTCGTACTCGGTCCCTCACGTCCAGTCGTCTAGGTACGAAGGACTTTGTGCGACTAGTCTATTACCAGGTAACGTGGAAAGACGTGGTCTCGCTAAAAACGGCGGCGTCTAATCGCGCGAGGGTTACGGTTCCAGCAAGACCTTTGTAACGCCTTCCTCGCGATTATCGAATTTCTCGTACATTTCCGGCGCGTCCTCCAGGTCGACGCGGTGCGAGACGACCCAGCTGGGATCGGCGCGTCCTTCGATGATCATGTCGCGGAGTTCGCGGTTGTACTCCTTGACGTTACACTGGCCGGTACCGAGCGCTTGCCCCTTCTCGAAGAGAAGACCAAAGTCAATGCCGAGACGTCCCTGTGCAGCCATGTCGTCCGGCGCACCGGGGTCGTCGGGGACGTACAGTCCCGGAATCCCGAGCTCTCCGGTCGGGCGGACCGTCCGGATGAGATTATTGATGACGACGGCCGGGTTCTCGCGAGCGGGGTCGTACGCGTCGTCGCCTTCCTTATCCGGGTCGATAGCCTGGTATCCGACGGCGTCAACACCCTTGTCGACGCCCCCGCCGTGGATGTCCTTGATCTGTTCGACCGGATCTCCCTCCTCGAAGTTGATCGGCGTCGCGTCGCAGTGTTCCTCAGCCAGTTCGAGGCGGCTGGGAACGCGGTCAACGACGTAGATCTCCGCGGCACCCTTGAGCTTGGCGCTGTAGGCCGCCATCAGGCCCACCGGACCAGCACCGTAGATAGCGACAGAGTCACCGGACTCGAGGTTGGCGAGTTCCGTGCCGTGCCAGCCGGTCGGGAAGATGTCCGCGAGCAGTGCGAACGAGTCCTCGTGTTCGTCGCCGTCGGGCAGTTTGAGCGCGTTGAAGTCGGCGTACGGAATGCGGAGTTGCTCGGCCTGACCACCCTGGTACGGCCCCATCGCGACGTACCCGTACGCGCCGCCGGCGAACCCGGGGTTGACGTTCGTACAGAAGCCCGTGTAACCGTTCTCGCAGTTCTCACAAAATCCGCAGGCGACGTTGAACGGCGCGACGACGCGGTCGCCCACCTCGAGAGAACTCACTGCATCGCCGACCTCGGTCACGGTCCCCATGTTCTCGTGACCGAATACAATCCCCGACTCTGCGGCCGTCCGCCCTTCGTACATGTGTAGGTCGGACCCGCAGATACACGTTGTCGTGATATCGATCACGACATCGTTCGGATGCTCGATCTGGGGTTGTTCGACTTCTTCGACCGCAACCTCGCGTTCACCTTTGTAAACGACGGCATTCATGGACATTGATCGATATCTCCACTATCATCTACGAGCGGACCATATTTATATTCAATGTTCATGCTGGTGGCCAAAACTCAACACGTGAACTATACAACCTTTAGTGGCGACGATTCGTTCTACATGGCTGTCTATCCACGTATGCTCACATTGGAAGGCTGCTACGCGAGTCAAAGTGGGCGTTTCTATGTGGACGGATGATAGTTTGAGCGCAGAGAGTTCAGCGGCGGGCCCCTAAAGAGTCTGGATTTAGCACGCGGACCCGGACCATGTACGCGAGAAGCACCCCCGATAACGCGGTAGCGCAAGCAATTATCGGTAGGGCGACTGGCAGGGATGGGTCGATATTGCGTTCGACTCGGCCGAGTTCACCGAGAACAGCGTCGTCAATGATCCGCGGAAGGCAAGCACTGATCCAGACAATGAACTTCGTGACCCCTCGAGCGAATCACTTATAGAGTTACTCGAAACCGTTGCCGAGTTCGATTCGGAATGTCTCACACATCGGTAACATGGCCGTATACGGGCAACTCGCACCGAACACCGCTACTATCAGTGTCTCAGGGATGGGATAGATCCATCCAACAAGAGAGACTTCTAGTATAATCCGAGTGGTCCCCAGCGTGACCCATATGAGAATGTGATTTAGCGGAGACACAATGAAGCAACTGAGAGCGTCGGGGATTCAGTCGCGTACCGGATGAGTGCCTCCGGGTCTCTCGCTGATCAGTCGTCTGCCGTGACCGCTCCCTCTTTGACGAGTTCGGTCCACCGTTCGACGCTCGCTTCGGCGACTTCGCGGTCTTGGTTCACAGCGCCGCCAGAGACGCCGACCGAGCCGACGACTTCACCGTCTCGCTCGAGCGGATAGCCGCCACCGAAGATGACGATCTGGTCGTCGTCGGTCGTCTGGAGACCGTACAGCGAGTTACCCGGTTCGGAGGGCTCTGCTAGTTCGTGTGTCGGCATTTCCAAGGCAGCCGACGTGTACGCCTTGTTACGCGAGATGCTCACGGAGGCCAGCCAGCCGCCGTCCATACGGTGCTGGGCGATGAGATTCCCCTCGCTGTTTGCGACCGTGATTACCATTGGGTTGTCAATCTCGTCCGCTTTCTCTTCTGCCGCTTCTATCAGCGCTTTCGCTGTTTCCAGCGGAATGGACTCTACCATGCAAGAGGAAGATAAGGAGTTGCCATGAAATAAGTTGTCGTTCTTTCTTCGATATCCGATATTATTTTCTGTAGTGCAGTATCGAATTGTTCCTCATCAGGGCCATTGTGTGCGGATTTCCCAGTGTTCGCCTGATTGATTCGGGGAGCTAGAAGGGGGAGCCCTCATCCCGCGATTCAGCGTTACCATCGCCAAAAGTGGTGTTAAAATGGCACTTTGTGTTTCTCCACGGCCTTGCAGATGCACAACCGGTGGCGTGTCCATGCACGGAACCGAGCGCCGTCGCTTGGCGATGGTGCCGTAGGATATCAGTGATATCACCGTTACCCACTGCCATCTCGAAACTCTAATTATAAATTTCCTACCACGTTTTGATGAAGATCTGGGTGAGCGATAATTATATTTGTGCTCGACTGGCACCACGGAGTGTACAATTATGAATGCAGACGACAGCTTGCCGGACCACGCAGACACTGTTATCGTCGGTGCCGGTATCGTCGGGTGCAATCTGGCATACCAGCTCACTGAACTCGGGCGAGACGACGTTGTTGTCGTTGATCAGGGACCGATGCCGACCACTGGTGGGTCTTCCAGCCACGCACCGGGGATCATGTTTCAGACCTCCGAGTCGAAGATCCTCTCGAAGTTTGCCAAGTACAGCCGTAACCTATACTCGGACCTAGAGGACGATAATGGAGTTCAGGCCTACAAGGAAGTCAGCGGCATCGAGGTTGCGCGGAGCGACGAGCGGATGGACTTCCTCCAGCGCCGCGTCGAGTGGGCTAAATCCTGGGGGCTCCCGAACCCGGAGATCCTTTCGCCCGCGGAAGTAGCAGAAAAGCTGCCGCTCGTCGACAGCGACGCGATTCAGGGTGGATACTACTCGCCGACTGACGGCCAGGTGTCCGGCGTCGTGGCCTGCGCTGCCCTCGCCAGAGAAGCCATGAACCGGGGAGCGAAATTCGTTCCGCATACTCGCACCGAAGATATCGAGACCGAGAACGGCTCGGTCAACTCGGTTATCACCGAAAACGGGACGATCGAGTGTGATGAAGTCGTCATCGCGACGAACATCTGGGCACGTCAGCTAGGCGAGAAACTCGACGTTCACCTCCCGGTAACACCGGTCGAGCACCAATACACGATGACCGAGTCGCTCGAGGAACTCGCCGACAACCGGATCGACGTCAGCGATCACCCGCTGTACGAGAACTATAAGGACGTCTCCGGTGACAAAACCGACCGCTTGCTCGCAAGTCCCGACCGGCCGATACTCCGCGATCAGGACAATGCGATGTACTTCCGGACGCACGGTGACTCGTACGGGATTGGGTCGTACAACCACGAACCCATTGTGCCCGATCCGCAGGACCTCGGCGGCAACGAGGAAGACGCTGAGCAGGGCTCGGTCCACGAGTTTACCGAGTACCACATGAACAACGCGACGCACCCGGATCGGCCGGACAAGGCCCCGCGACAGGCCAGCGACGAACTGTTGCCGGCCACTGCGGGGAAGGAACTCGAGCACAAGTACAACGGCATGTTCGCGGAGTCCCCAAACGGCCTGCCGGTGATGGGTCCGGTCCAAAAGTACGACGGTCTCTGGACCGCGGCCGCCATCTGGGTCACTCACGCCGGCGGTGCCGGCAAGGCGCTCGCCGAGTGGATGGAAAATGGTGTCCCCCGCCTCTCTGACGGACCGATCGATCTCCGGCACTGCAACGTCAATCGGTTCGACGCCCACGAAGGCAGCTGGGACTTTGCGCGAGACATCGGCGGCGAGGAGTACCGCATCGTCTACAACATCATGCACCCGAAATGGGTGTGGACGGATCATCAGCGCGACATCCGCCGCACGCCGATGTACCACAGCCACAAGGAACTCGACGCCGAGCTGTGGGCCGAAGCCGGTTGGGAGGAACCGCAGTGGTTTGAGTCTAACGCCGACCTGCTCGCCGAATATGGCGATCAGATCCCGGACCGCGAGGGCTGGGAGGGCAAGTACTGGTCGCCCATCGAGGGCGCGGAGGCGCTCCACGTCCGCAACAAGGTCGGCCTCCACGACATGACGTCGTTCAACAAGATGGAGGTCGTCGGGAACGACGCCGGAGACTTCGTCCAGCGTCTCTGTACGAACGACATGGACCTCGACATCGGCGACGTCCGGTACACCTTGATGTGTAACGAGGAGGGCGGCGTCCGCGCAGACATCACCGTCACGCGCGTCGACGACGACCGCTACCTCCTGCTGACGACCGGTCGCGAGGTCGGAAACAACCACGTCGCGTGGGTCCGCGAACAGTCCCCCGAGGACGTGGTCGTCAACGACGTTACCTCCAGCCTGGCGGCGATGGTCTGTACCGGTCCGAACGCGCGGAAGGTGCTCTCCAAGGTGACGGACGTGGACCTCTCCGACGAGGCGTTCCCGTTCTTCACGAGTCAGCAGTTCTTCGTCAAGAACGTGCCTGTCACCGCGCTCCGGGTGTCCTACGCCGGTGAACTCGGCTGGGAGCTGTACACACCCGCCGAGTACGGCGAGCAGCTCTGGGAGCATCTCATGGAGGCCGGCGAAGAGTACGACCTTCGCCCGTACGGCAACGGCGCGTTGAACGCGCTGCGCATTGAGAAGGGGTTCCGGCTGTGGGGAGCGGATCTCCACACCGAGCACAACCCCTACGAAGCGGGCCTCGGGTGGGCCACCGATCTGGAGACCGACTTCATCGGGAAGGAAGCTGTTGTCGCAGCGGCCGAGGGTGACAACATCGACCACAAGGTCGCGTGCCTGACCCTCGACGACGAAGCGGCGACGATCCTCCCTCACCGGCCGATCCTCGACGGTGATGAACCGATCGGCTACGTACACAGCGCCGAGTACGGGTACACGGTCGGTGCCTGCGTCGTCTACACGTATCTCCCGCCGGAGTACGCAGAGCCCGGGACCGAACTCGAGATCCAGTACGAGGGCGAACGGTACGACGCCACCGTTCGCGAGGAACCGCTCCTCGATTAGAAAGAGCGCACTCGACGGCGCGGTGCGATCTTCCCTTTGACTTTTATTTTCTCTCGATGAGATCGATGCTCTGTCGTGCGATTAGCGAGACCATCGGCAGCAAAATCTGATAGTATACTCGCACCTCGATCGGAGAACTCTAGTCCGCCCAGCGGCTGGCCACGAGTTCGTCAGTGACAGTGGTAGCCCGATCCGCGACGCGACGTATCAGCGGAGTTCCCGGCACGGTCGGTGACCGTCTTATCCGGTTCGTTGAAACGCGTCGAACGACTGCTGGCGATGAGGGACCCGCACGCAGATACGGCCGTCCGCGCGGTGCTGTACGTTCGAAGACGAGACACCTTTTTACACCGCAAAGGGATACCTCTACCTGATGCACCTTCGCGCGCCCGATCAACTCCTCCGCGTGGATCTCTCGACGGAGACGGTGGAACGCGTTTCCGTCCCGGACGAGTGGCGACGACGTTACGTCGGCGGCAAGGGTCTTGGAGCGCGGTACCTCTACGAGGAACTGGATGCCGATACCGATCCGCTCGGGCCGAACAACGTCCTGCTGTTCATGACCGGCCCGGTCTCGGGACTCCTTCCAGGAGAGAGTCGCTACGCAGCTATCACGAAGTCCCCTCTGACCGGGGGCTTTCTCGACTCGTACGCCGGCGGGACGTTCCCGGCAGTGCTCGCGGGTGCATTACGCGACGCGGGCGGCATCCTCGTCACCGGCCGGGCGTCGGAGCCAGTCCGACTCGTCGTGGCGGACGGAGACGTGGACATCGAGTCGGCTGAGACTTGGGGAGAAGATACCGTCGCCACTGACGAGCATTTTTCCGACGCCGCGGTCGCCTGTGTCGGTCCTGCTGGGGAGAACCAGGTCGCCTACGCGACCATTTCGTCCGACGCCGGCGACCACCACGCCGGTCGAGGCGGCGCGGGCGCCGTGATGGGTGCCAAGCGGCTCAAGGCCGTTGTCGCCCGGGGCGATCCCCCGTCGGGCCTCGAGAACCTGCGCGAACAGTACGCGGAACGCTATCTCGAATCAGATACTGGAACGTGGCTGCAAGCGAGCGGCACCGTCGAAACGGTCGACTTTGCCAACGAGACCGGCGTCCTCCCGACGCGCGGATGGCAAGACGGGCAGTTCGAGGGCGCAGACGACATCGGCATCGCCGCCGTCCGCAAACTTGCACGAGAGCGGGAGTACCCGAACGACGAAGACCTCGGAGGGTACCGAGTCGAGACTGACGTGGGCGAGAGCATCCCCCGCGGTGCGACAGCGATGACGCTCGGTGCAGGCCTAGGCATCGACGATTTCGACTCCGTGGCGGAACTCGGGGCAACATGTGACCGACTCGGTCTCGATCTGATCACCGCCGGAAACACAGTCGCGTGGGCCATCCGTGCCAGCGAGGCAGGCCTGCTAGATCACTCGTTTGCGTTCGGTAATCCCGGCGACGCGCGATCACTGCTCCGCGATATTGCGACTCGAGAGACGACGCTCGGCGACGCACTGGCGGAGGGAGTCGACGTGGCGGCCGAGCGGTTCGGCGGCGACGATCTCGTGCCGACGGTCAAAGCGATGGAACTGCCCGCATACGATCCCCGGGGTGCCGAAAGCATGGCACTGGCCTATGCCACGAGCGATCGTGGTGCCTGCCACCGGCGAGCGATTCCGATCGAGCAAGAGGCCTTCGAGAACTGGAGTTCAGGGCGGGCCGCCCGCGCCGTCGCAACTGAACAGGACCAACGATCGATTCTCTGGAGTCTGATCGTCGACGACTTCGTCGGCGATGTCTTCGAGGATCTCGGTGCCGAGTGGCTAGACGCCGTGGGGTTGGACACTGATGGAGACTTGCAGACGGTCGGGGAGCGCATCTGGACACTTACCCGGTTGTTCAATGTCCGTGAGGGGGTTTCTCGAGCGGACGACGAACTACCGCCCGCGCTCCGAAAACCCCTGAAGTCGGGGCCGAACGACGGGCAGGCGGTCGACGAGGACCGTTTCGATGCGATGCTCGACGCCTATTACGCGGAGCGCGGGTGGGGAGCCGACGGTCGACCGGCCCGCGAGACGGTCGATCGTCTCGGGTTGGACGAGGTCATCGACGACGAGACGCCGCTGGCCGAGCGTCCCATAAAACGGAAATGAGTGTCGTAACGGCCACTGTTCCGGCAGGATGCAGACCGTCTCGGCCAGCGGTCACAACCGACCTGTTTCGGAACTCATCTGGTACCGATCCGGACGAACCTGGTCGTTTGATGACTACAGCGGCCAGTCGTCGACACCGTCCAGAAGCGGGCGTAGCTCCGCAGCGGTCCGTGTTAGCGTGACCTGTCGAGTGCTTACCGAAGCTCCATTTGCTCGGCACGCTCGATTGCAAGGTCGGCAATCTCCTCAACGGGGCTGTCGGAACGGTCGGCGAGTACGCGCACCAGCATGCCGAGCTGAACCGCTGCGGCTTCCCGGAGTTCGGCCGCTTCCTCGGTATCGTTACCGAAGTAGTACTCGTGCCGGCCGTTCTCGTGGACAATCCCAGTGTACACCGAGCGGAGATCGTTACCGGAGACTGCCGCCGCCGCTTCCGTCTTGACTTCCTCGAATTGAGGATTCGTCATCACATCTAATATTCGGCTAGAGGATCCTAATATATTTGATAAGCTAAGCGAACGATCGGTGAGGGGAACCGACTTGCGTCGATCCGTTAGAACCGGATCGGCCATGGGCGGGTACGGGAGACGGATCCATACAGGGAACACCGGCTCCTGACAGCCTGGTTGTGAGACACCCACGACTTCAGTCATAGGTTTTACGTCCGTTACTATGGGAAACTAATATTCTAATCATGAGAGTTTTTATCCCTGCGATTCAACGGTATACCCAATGGAACGTGGTACAAGTGCCACTAGTCGCTCCACTCTCGTCCGCGTCGCGACCGACGTAGCGGCGAACGGCGACGAAGCGGTCGTGACGGCGATGCGAGACGAAGCTGATTCAATACCGGTGGTCCGCACGGGACCGACCGGTGTGACGGGGAGCGAACCGCTCGTCGTGGCGACACACGAGGGCCGGACAGCATTCTTCGCCGACTCGAATCCGTCAACCGCCCGGGATGTCGTTACCGCGCTGGAAGACGGAACCGTCCCAGCGGATGACGCTGACGCGGTCGTCGAACACGAATTCGAGACGACATCGCTTCCGATCCCAAACACAGGACCGCTCTCGATCGGTCAGCGGTCGGTGCTCGGCCGGTGTGGATGGGTCGATCCACTCGATCCGAACGAGTGGTCGATCGTCGCGTCTGAACGGACTGCAGAGACGGTGACGGATATCGGACTCCTTGGTCGGGGCCGCGGCGATGCCGCCGCCAACGACCCCGTCACCGACATGTGGGAGACCGTCCGAGACGCGGACGGAGACCCAGTCGTGGTTGCCAACGCGAACGAGACGCGCAACGAGCAGCGAGCGGACGAGGTGTTGCTCGGCGGCGCGCCGATAGCCGTCCTCGACGGAATAGCCGCCGTCGCCGAGTACGTAGGTGCTGACGACGCCGTCGTCTACCTGAACGAGGAGGATACCCACCTGCATCGACACCTCCGCGAAGCGATCGATGCAGTCGCCGGCGAACTCCCGATCGTTCCGCAGCTGGTGACCGGCCCCGACGAGTACCGCGCCGGCGCCCCGACGGCCGCGCTCGAGGCGATGGAAGGCGCCGACCGCAT
This sequence comes from Natrinema sp. 74, assembly GCF_046097095.1. NCBI lineage: Archaea > Methanobacteriati > Methanobacteriota > Halobacteria > Halobacteriales > Natrialbaceae > Natrinema > Natrinema sp. 74. Next base: position 258,578 of record NZ_CP175699.1, on the reverse strand, counting down.
CGAACCGCGTCTCCAGCCGCCCTCGCCCGCCAAGCACGGTCTCTACGGACGGCCGACGGTCATCCACACGCCGCGGACGTTCGCACAGGTACGGCGGGCGATCCGCGATCCGGACGCATTCGACGCGGACGCCGCCGATCCGGGCACCCGGCTGATCACCGTCGCCGGCGACGTCGCTGATCCGGTGACCATCGAACTCCCGTCAGACAGCAGCCTTTCGGTGGTACGAGACGCCGTCGAACTGACAGGATCGTTCAAGATGGCCTGCGTCGGCGGTGTTCTCGGCGGTATTACGCGACGCCTCGACATCGCTCCGACCGCACAGTCGCTCACTGCAGCCGGTCTCGGGACCGACGGCATCGTCGAACTTCTGAACGACGACCGGTGCGTGGTCGCCAGTGTCGGCGAGCGCGCCCGGTTCGCATCCACCGAGAACAGCGGCCGCTGCGTGCCGGGCCGCGAAGGGACGACACAGCTCACCGAACTCTTGCGAGACGTCTATCAGGGATCGCTCGAGACCGACACGATCCGCGAACTGGGTCGAGTGATGACACGATCGAGCAACTGCCAGATCGGCGCTCACGCGCCCCGCCCCGTAACGACGGCGATCGACGAGTTCGAACCGGAGTTCCGAGCGCATACCGACGGCCGCTGTCCCAGCGGCACCTGCACGGAGAAACTATGAGTACTGACCACACGTTCCCTGCTATTCCCGATCTCGAAGATCCGCAATCGAACACGCCGGTCACGACCGAATTCGAGACCGGCACCGCGAACGACCCTGACGTCGGCACTGACATCGACGACCCGACGACGGTGACGATCAACGGCGAACCGGTGACCGTCCCGCCGGATTCGACCGTCATCGACGCGATGCAGGCCGTCAGCGACGAGACGGTCAGCGTCGACCCTGGGGCGGACGGCATCGAAGATGACGCCGATGTCCCCGCGCTTTGCTACTACGACCGCGACGGCGACTGCAGCGGTGAGATCGGACCGCGAAGCGAGTGCCGGACCTGCATGGTCGAGACCGAAGCGCACGGCCTCGTTCCCTCGTGTTCGTTCCCGGCCGAGGACGGGCTCTCCGTGCAGACGGACACGCCGGACGCCGAGGAAGCTCGGAGCGTCAACCTCGATCTAGTCCTCTCGAACCACAATCTCCGGTGTACCACCTGCAACGGCAATGGACGCTGCGAACTGCAGGACACCGCCATCAGCGAGGGTGTTGACCATCCGCGCTATGGCGTCTTCGACGACCGTGACGAGTACGAACCCGTCGACGACAGTTCGTCGTTTATCCAGATCGACCGGAACAAGTGCATCCTCTGCAACCGGTGCGTTGAGGGCTGTAACGATGTCCAGGTCGAGGGCGTGCTCCGCATCGAGGGCCACGGCGAGGACACGCGCATCGGCTTCCAGTCCGACGCCGAGACGATGGCCGACTCCGACTGCGTCTCCTGCGGTCACTGTGCGACCGTCTGTCCGACGGGCGCGTTGACGGAGAAGGACATCGGCGGCACTGCGACACTCCCGCTTCCGGGGTTCACCCAGCGCAACTCCGTTGGGAAAGTCATCGAACACGAAACGGTCGAAACGCTCGACGATACGACGGCGCCGAATCGCTCGCCCGACCCCGGCAGAGAGAATCGAATCGGAGCCAGCCCCAGCGTGAGTCCGGACAGCCGAAGCGGCGTCGCACGGTTCATGGCCCAGAGCAGACGCCGTGCGCTGGACCTCGCCACAGAGTACGGTCGGAAAGCCATGCTGGCCGGCGAACACACCGCCGAGAACGTCGCCGCGACGGTGCTTCCCGAAGGGCGATTGTTCGACGTTGCGTCGGCCGTGAGCGACTACCGACTTGGCAAGGTCGACAAGGAGGAGACGACGTGCGGGTTCTGTGCCGTCGGCTGCCGATTCGAGATGTGGGGGAAAGACGGTGACGCGATCGGCGTCCAACCCGTCGATGATCCCGCCCAAGCGCCCGCCAACAATTTCTCTACTTGCGTGAAAGGAAAGTTCGGCCACGAGTTCGCCAACAGCGACGAGCGGGTCACGGCACCACTCGTGCGCAACGAGGACGGTGAGTTCGAGACGGCGTCCTGGGATGAGGCGCTCGACCGCGTCGCGAGCGAGTTGCGCGCGATCCAGGACGAACACGGCGTCGACGCCGTCAGCTGTCTCGCGTCCTCGAAGGGGAGCAACGAGGAAGCCTATCTCGTCCAGAAGTTCGCCCGACAGGTTCTCGGAACGAAAAACATCGACAACTGTGCACGGCTCTGTCACTCGTCGACGGTGGCGGCGCTGCAACAGACCCTCGGGTACGGTGCCATGACCAACCGCATCAACGAAGACATTGGCGAGGCCGACGCCTACCTCATCACCGGGTCGAACACGACGGAGTCGCATCCGGTTCTGGCAACCCGCATCAAGCAGAACGTCCGGGACGGAGCCGACCTAGTCGTCTTCGATCCTCGAGAGGTCGACATCGCAGAGCACGCCGACCAGTACACACGGACCAGACCTGGGTATGACGTCGCCTGGATCAACGGTCTTATTCGATATATCGTTGAGAACGACCTCCACGACGAGGTGTTTATCGAACGTAATACGAAGGGATTCGAGAAAGTAAAGGAGAAGGTACAGGCGTTCACGCCCGACAAAGTCGAAGAGTTGGCTGGCGTTCCGCCTGCAGAGCTGAAGTCCGCCGCCGAGACGCTCGCCGAGGCCGATACCGTTGTCTTCGGCTGGGCGATGGGAATGACCCAGTCCAGCCACGGCACGCAGAACCTCCTCGCGATGGCTGACCTCGCACTCGCGCTCGGCCAGGTCGGCAAGCCTGGGGCCGGGCTCTCGCCCTTCCGGGGGCAGAACAACGTGCAGGGCGGCGGCGGCGACATGGGAACGCTCCCTGGAAGCCTGCCGGGCTATCAGGATCCGACGGACGACGAGGTTACCCAGAAGTTCGAGGACGCATGGGGCGAGCGCCCGCCAGAGGAGCCGGGACTCAAGGTGCCAGAGATGCTCTCGGAGGCACACGATGGGAACCTGCGGGGAATGTACGTCGTCGGGGAAAATCCCGCGTTGTCCGAACCCGACATCCAGCACGCCGAGGAGGCGCTCGAGAAACTGGAGTTCCTCGTCGTTCAGGACATCTTCATGACGGAGACGGCGACTCACGCGGACGTGATCCTGCCTGCAGCGACATCGCCGGAGAAACACGGCACGTTCACCAACACCGAGCGCCGGATCCAGCGGGTCCGTCCCACGGCGGAACCCCCAGGCGAGGCCCGCCAAGACTGGCAGATCACGCAGGCGCTGGCCGAGCGCCTCGGCTACGACTGGGACTACGACCACCCGTGCGAGATCATGGACGAGATCAGCGATCTCACTCCGATCTACGGCGGCGTTACCTACGAGCGCCTCGAGTCGGGCGACGAGCACGGACTCCAGTGGCCCTGCTGGGATGAAGACCACCCCGGAACGCCGTACCTCTACGATTACAAGGACGGAGAGTTCAACTTCGACGACGGCATGGCGCGCTTCGTGCCCGCGGACGGTGGACACCCCGGCGAGCTGCCCGACGAAGAGTATCCGCTCACGCTCACCTCCGGGCGGGTGCTCTACCACTGGCACACCGGCCAGATAACCCGGCGCGTCGAGGGGCTTATGAGCCACGTCGGCGAGAGCTTCGTCGAGATCAACCCGGCGACAGCCGACGAACTCGGCGTCGCCGACGGCGAGTACGTCCGGATCGAGTCTCGCCGCGGAGACATCGTCGTCAAGGCGACCGTGACTGACCGCGTCGGCGAGGGGACGCTATTCATCCCGATGCACTTCGCTGCCGGCGCGGTCAACAAGCTTACCCAGGAGAGCTTCGACCCGCACACCGGGATTCCCGAGTACAAGGTATCCAGCGTCCGCCTCGAACCGCTCGGATCGGACGCCAATCCGGATGTATTGCGGGCGACCGACGCTGGAACCGGTAGTGACGACAAAGCCGCGGCCGGCGACGACTGATCGTCACGGTCATCTCGACCGCAGACATTTCTGCTCGAGTAAACGTCTCGTGTCGGAACCATTACGGAATTACTGAACCACCGTTCGAGGCTGTCGAATCGCATGGGTGGAAAACGAACGCTGATCAGCAACTCGCTCGTCGGCCGTGTCGCTGAGTACTAGTCTGCCGGCCCGTTCGACGGGTTCTCCTGCGTGGGCCTCATTCCGAGTTCGGTAGGTAGTTAGAACGATGTTCTTGACCGCGAACGACAGTCGCTTGCGGCCGGAACTAACGGGCGTAGACCGGGATTTGATCGACGAAGCAGCCCGACCGAAACTCCCTCGGAGCGAGTGCGAGTCCTGCTTGCGAGAACTTCCGCCGAGTTGATCCTTTTAGGATGTGCCGTAGCCGACTTCCTCTCGAAGTTCGTCCCACGATTCGTGGAATCCGTACGTCGCCTCCGACTCTGTACTGATGGTGTTCTGGTACACATCATCGTACTGTAATAATTCCGTCCAGCCGTCGTGGTACCGATAGCTGCAGTATTGACACATGGACGTCCATAGTACGTCAGATGGAAAAGGTGTATCGGTAACCCGCGCAACGTCCGACTGTACCGGAGACGATACTCCAGTCATACCCACATTGTCGGAAATCCGCTAGGCTGTCTGTCGGTACATTTTACAGATTCCCTCGATAGAGAGTGTGAACCTATTCACGATGTGTATTCTCGTCGGTGGCCACGCTTGATCTGTCTTTCGTCGCGTGGCGTCCGGTGATACTCTCTGAGCCCGAATCCAAGAGGTACACGGTCAGAGACGCAAACCGAAAGTGGGTGTGAACGTATGATTAGTGGACGGTCCACCGCGAAAAGGATTTCCACTTATAATTTATCGGCGGAACGTATTTGATAACGATAGCTTCGGTGGATTTATACGCTATCACAGAACCGTAGGGGACAGGGAAGCCGCATGCTAACCTGGAACATGAGCGCCCCGCAAGCGGGTAAAGCAAGAGTCGAGAACGTACGAGGCGAGAATAGTGTCACGAGGCCGGTCGAGTTCACGCCGACGTGCACAGCGCACGATCAGGGCAAACGTTGGTGATTTTGTATGGTCAACTCTGATCCAGACGGTCGCTTCGCTCGGTTCTCGAACGAACTTGACATCCCCGTGTTTCTCGTCGGGTTCCTTACAGCGCTGGTAGCAGTCGTCGCCTTCGCTCTGATGCCGGACGCCGCCGCCAGCGCCGTCAAGCGTGTAAACGCATTACTGTGGGAAAAGGTCGGCTGGATGTACCTCCTCGCGATGTTCTTTGTCGTGGCGTTCGCGCTGTTCTTGGTGTTCGGCCCATGGGGGAACGTCAAGCTCGGCAAGCCGGACGAGGAGCCGCAGTACAGTTTCTTGTCGTACTTCGCGATGCTATACTCGGCTGGGATCGGCGCAGGGATCGTGTTCTGGGGCCCTGCGGAGGCGATCTTCCACTACGACACGGTTCCGCCACTCATCGATGCCAAGTCGCAGACGGCCGACGCAGCGGTCGGTGCTATTCAGTACACGTTCTTCCACTGGGGGCTTTCGGCGTGGGCCGCGTACGCCATCATGGCGCTCCCGATCGCGTACTATACGTACCGGCACGACGCGCCCATGCGTGTTTCGACGGTGCTCGCTCCGTTCCTCGGCGTCGACAACCTGAATTGCGTCTGGGCGAAACTGGTCGACATTCTCGCGGTGTTCGCCACTCTCGGCGGGATCGCAACGACGCTCGGGTTCGTCGGGAGTCAGTTCCTTACCGGTATCGAGTACACTACCGGGATATCGGTCGGTAACGCCGGGACGATTCTGACGATCATCGGCCTGACGGTCGCGTTTACACTGTCAGTGACGGTGGGTATCGAGAAGGGAGTCCGTCGGGTGTCCCGGTTCAATATGGGGCTGTTCATGGTATTCATGCTTCTGACGTTCGTGCTGGGCCCGTCAGCGTACACCATGTCGGTCACAACGGAAGCGCTCGGACAGTATATCAATCAGTTCGTCGCGATGAGTTTCTTCATGAACGCGGGCAACGGTGCGGGCTGGGTCGGTAACTGGACAATCTTCTACTGGGCCTGGTGGTTCTCCTGGACGCCATTCGTTGGACTGTTCATCGCCCGCGTTTCGCGGGGCCGTACGGTCCGTCAGGTAGTCGTCACCGGCGTCCTGGCGTCGACGGCGGTGACGATCCCCTGGTTCGGGATCATGGGTAGCATCGCGATCACGGAACAATCGACCAACGCGGCGGATATCCTGGAGGTCATCTCCGAGTACGGCGTTGCCGGCTCCGGGTACCCGCTGTTCGAAGCATTACCCGCCGGTGACGTACTGAACCTCCTTTTCCTGCTGTTGATCACGACGTTCTTCGTCACGTCGGCGGACTCCTCGACGCTGGCACTGGGAATGCTCACGACCGGCGGGGAACTCGAGCCGTCCACAATCAACCGCGTGATCTGGGGCGCCCTGGTCGGGGCACTGGCGTCTCTGCTGATGGTCGTCGGCGGCGTCGACGCGCTCCAGGCGGCGTCGATTATCACCGGTGGTCCCTTCGCCGTTATCACTATCCTCGCGGTGCTAGCGATCAGTTATCCCTGTCACAATATCTATCCAGTGTTCTTCGACACTGACCGTTCGGATTCCGTGTCGAACCAATCCACGAGACTCAATGCTCCAGGGGAAACAGCGGCTCAAGAGTCAGATGATGATTGATCACCTCAGGCTGTCGTACCTCGCTTCTCGCGGTTGTAGCGGGACCACAGAAGCACACCTGACGACGAGAGCGAAAGGACTGAGAGACACAACGGGCTGAAATCGAGAGCAGGCCGTCCGGTCGCAGCGAAGGGAACACATCAACGTATCAGTGGACGTAGTCCCAGCTCTCCTTCTCATTGCACGGTGATCTGTCCTCACTGACGTTGCCGTCTGCTCACCCTACTCTTCTCCTACCGTCACGGACACGTAACTTGGACTGCACAGTGACACACAGCATTGCGCAGTTCGGTCAGAGCATCCGTCGCTCGAGGCGGTAGGTGTTCGAGTCATCGGGACACGATGTGCCCTCGAATGCAGCCCGGTGTCACGGTCAGTTGGTGACCATATCCTCTCTCGAAAAGACCGACCGTAACGGTGTTACTGATCGCCTCTCTTAAAAGAGCAGTGCGTACTTGCGGGTACTCGAGGAGCGAGAGCCTGTACTACCCGTAGATGGGAAACTCCTGGCAAAGGTGCTCGACCGTCGAAGCGACCCGGTCGTGAACGTCCTCGTCTACGGGATTGTCGAGCACGTCCACGATGAGGTCGGCGACGGTCTCCATCTCTTTTTCGCCGAACCCCCGGGTCGTGAGCGCCGGCGTGCCGACGCGAATCCCGCTGGTGACCATCGGCGACCGCGTCTCGCCGGGGACGGTGTTCTTGTTGACGATGATTCCGACGTCAGATAGTAGCTCTTCGGCCTCCTTTCCCGTGATGTCGGGGTGGGAGTCGCGGAGGTCAACGAGCATGAGGTGCTTGTCCGTCCCACCGCTCACTAGCGAGAGCCCCCGATCGTTGAACAGATCAGCTAGCGTAGTAGCGTTAGAAACGGTCTGTACGGCGTAGGCCTGGAACTCGTTGGTCTCGGCTTCCGCGAACCCCGCGGCCTTGCCGGCTATGCTGTGCATCAGCGGCCCTCCCTGCGCGCCGGGGAACACCGCAGAGTTGATGTCGTCCGCGAACTCCTCGTTGCACATAATGATCCCGCCGCGACCAGCGCGAATCGTCTTGTGAGTGCTTCCGGTGACGAACTCTGCATGTTCAACGGGTGAGGCGTGGACGCCGGCGGCGACGAGTCCCGTTACGTGGGCGATGTCTGCGAGGTGGTATGCATCGACTGTGTCCGCGATCTCGCCGATCCGCTCATATTCGAACTCGCGGGGGTACGCTGAGGAGCCGCTGACGATGATGTCCGGGTCGAACTCGCGAGCGTGACTCTCGAGTTCGTCGTAATCGATGTACCCTATCTCGGGATCGACCTCGTACTGTTCGACGTCGTAGAGCTGCCCCGAGAAGTTGACGTTGTGGCCGTGAGAGAGGTGCCCACCGTGCGACAGCGACAGCGACAGTATCTTGTCGCCTGGCTCGAGCACGGAGAAGTACACGCCCATATTGGCCTGCGTGCCGCTATGTGGCTGCACGTTGGCGTGGTCGACCCCGAACAGCTCCTTCGCGCGTTCGATAGCGAGTTCCTCGACGGTGTCAACGTGCTGGCAGCCGCCGTAGTATCTCCCGCCGGGGTATCCTTCGGCGTACTTGTTCGTGAGGACGCTCCCCTGTGCTTCGAGCACAGCTTTCGAGACGTGATTCTCGGAGGCGATCATCCCCAGCGTCGATTCCTGCCGCTCACGTTCGAGGTCGATGGCCTCGGCCGTATTCGGATCTATTTGCTCGAGTGATTGTTTGAACACCATAACTAGACATCGATTATGGGTGATAAATATCTTGTGTGTATCAGATATTCAATCTCAAAAAATAACCTGTCTGGCATTATGTGCTGTTAAATTCGCGCAGTACTAGCCCTTAAGCTACAGGTGGAGAGATCGGTGTCTATGAAGTGCGCAATCAGTACCGGCGACGCTCCGGCAGCCGTGGGCGCGTACAGTCAGGCAATTACAAATGCTGACCTCCGTTTCACCGCAGGCCAGCTCCCGCTTACAACCGCGGCGAACTCCTCGACAATATCGACGACTTCGATGAGTTCAACCAGACGTATACCGAGTTTTCGATGAAGAGCCGCCTGTCAGAAGCGCCGTCAAGGTCGGCCGCATTCCCGAGGGTGCCACGGTCGAGATCGAGGCGCTCGTGGAATCGAGTAGCCACAACGGCGACGGGGGCTCGGTCGTCCACAGCGTGCAACGAGAGTCCACCGAATTCGCGCGGTCGGGCTCCGGTCGATTTCGCGTAGACGTTCTTGGAGCGACTCGTTCCATCGAAGACGTGCCACCGAACGCAATGGTCAGTCACGTCGATGGATACGGCACTATCACCCTACTCAGTGCGTCCAAATTTGATTTGGACACTGACGAAGTGACAGTTGAACGTAATACTGTCATTACTGCGGTACCTATCAGAGATACCGTTTCCGAAGTTGCAAAGGGAGATCGTTACGAGTCGTAGGCCTCTTGCGCGAGCTGGTGGAAGCGGTGGACGGTGTGTTCATTGGGGCCGAGTTGGGCCTGAGCGAGCGCGCCCGTTCTAAGCCCCTTCCACTGGCGTTCGACTAGTTCGAAGTCCTCTTCCTGAAGCTGGCGGCTCGTGCGGACGAACTCACGTTCTTCCTCGGAGAGGTCGCTGTCCCGGAAGTAGTAGTCCGCGATGAGCTGGAACCGGTCGGTGTCGATCGGATTAATGTAGTAGGTACCGTAGCCGTCGGCGGTGCCGTACATGTTGACCGTGAAGTTCGGCCAGAGGTAGTGGAACTGGGCCTCGTGTTCGTCGTGGATCCGCATCTCATCCTCAACGTCCTCTGCATGCGTATAGTGAAGCACCCAGTGGTAGTCGTTGACCTCGAGTTCGGAGTCGTTGAGCGAGATTCCCTTGATCCAATCCTGGTGGTTGGCCTGGCAGTGGTCGCACTCCGAGTAGTTGCTTGCGAACACCTTCCAGTTGCACTCAACTTCCGAACTGATCCGAGTGGCGAGTTCATAGTCCTCGAGGGGCAGTGCCTCGAGACGATCCTTCATGACGCCGGCCTGCTCGGCCAGCGGCATCGGATCGTCACGCAGGTTGATGAACAGCAGCGGCCCGATGCTGTCGACGTGCACCGACTCTGCATCGGCGAACTCGTCCGGATCGACGCGTTCGGGATCGGTCATCGTCGCGTCCTCGAGGAGCACGTCGCCGTCGCGAGCGGAGAAGTTCTCCACGGCGCGGACGTCACCGTCGTCGTCTCGAGCGATGATCAGGTCGCGTCCGCCGATGGTTCGCGTGAAGTACTGGCCGGGATCGCTGATACTGTTAGCGTGGCCGGCGTAGACCCAGTACCGACCGAATATCTTCTCTTTTTCCATCTCGAAGACGTCATCGTCGGTGAAGTACCGGGCCGGTAGCGCGTTCGTCTTCTCCGTGATGTCTGCGCTCACTGCCTCGGTCTGGCTTCGCTTCCATTGCGTCATGCAGTAGCACAATTGAGGGCATTCCGAAAAAGCGTTCACCAGTTATATAGAATCCCATTATATGCTCGGTTTCCTTATCGGGATAGTAGCTGAGAAGTCGAATCTGATATGGCTAAGTTATCAGTATCCTATATTATAAATATGATACATTTACGCAGGATTCTCGCGAAACGATACTGTGAAACACAACACCTTAGAAAGGGAACCGTTCGTTGATGGAGCACGATATCTCCGGACGGCGTTTTCAAACGGAACTCCAACTTCAGTGCGAAAGAAGCGAAAATAGCACTAGTGTCGGATACGTATAACCACGGATGAACGACGTAATATCGTCTGCACTTTTCGAGTGCGTAAAAGTAGACGGTGGGATCGCAGTTCCGGTATTTGCAGTTCGCCGGATCTATCAGGGAATCGCGACCTTGGAAACCTCCTTTTGGACGCTACGGCTCGGTACGCGATGTCGGGAGTTCGCGGCAGATAATAGTCTATCGCACTAATAGGAGATGCAGGTCCGGTGGCCGATGAGAACGGGCGAGTCGTTCGAACGTCGAGCTACCGATCGGATTTTGGCTGGTCCGTGCGTATTCGGTCTCGACGCTGAGACGGTGGGCGTAAACGTGGACGATTACAAACGTACGCGTGTAACGAATTGTATGAGGTGAACCGACGTCCGTAGTTGGAGAGGAAAGACGAAGCTGACGGACGCGACAGAGGACGTGTGATCACATGCACGCTACCGCTTCCGGGAAAGCGATTCTCGCTGAATTACCCAGGACTGGACCGAAGTGATCCTCGATCAGTGGAGACGACCGGCGAATACGGATAACACGGTCACCGATTGTCGGACCTTCTTCGAGGAACTCGATCGCGTTACCGATCGGGAATACGTGATCGACGACGAGGAATTCACCGAGGGACTGCGCAGCGTCGGGATGGCGGTCGATAGACTGGTCACTCCTTCCATTGGTACCATGAGCGTCTCGGGACCGAACTATCGCAGTATCGAGGGGTGATTAAGCAGAAGAACGTCCGAGCTCACGGTGGAGTTGCGGGATGCCCCGAAATCGCAGGTAAAGCGAACCTCGAGTATCTCCCGAAGCTTGAAGAACACGAATAGTATGGAATGTATCACGGTGGGTTTTCCACGAGGGCACACGATCAACTCGTCCGCGAACTCGAGAAGATTCACGTCACGTGGTCCGACGCCGCCGTCCTCCTTGGAGAGGTCGCCAATAGAGTGATCGGCGATCGGTCACTAAAGAGCTCCCTGCGGACAGACAAGACGATCGATTTCGTAGTGGAGCAAGTCGACGGCGAGCCCTTCTTCGTGTGGTGGTCCTTTTCGGACCCGCATACCCCTATGCGGTCCCTGAACTGTGGGGATTGATGATCTCCGTGAGGACACTATCGTCATCTTCAACGAACTCCGGACGAAGCTCTTGGAAAGCATGGTCCTCACCGAAGGTGCTCGGGAGAGCAGCATCACCATCGCGTGATCACCTCGGAATAACTTTCCGAGGCCTTGTTAAGACACAGAACAACGACCGTTAGCATCGTGTATTTAAACACCCGTCATACTGAACATGGCTCTCCTTTAAATGGCAAGACGAAATGTCCATTGATGGGAGTTACTGAGATCGATTCGGGAATTTTGTTTGGTTTAATCACAATGACATCATGGGGGATTTGGATACTCTTGGGCAACGGTGCGTCGGAGTCTATCGATCCGAGGACTGCCGCCGCGATCACGTATCTCGTAGCGGGTCTTCTCGCACTCGGGTCCATAGCTGTTTCAGACGCATCGATCGCCGTTACCGCGAAAGGAGGGCTGCTTGCTAGCGCAGCCGGATTGTTCGCTGGAATTGGCCTCATTTCGATGTACATCGGATTTTCCCAAGCGTCGACGACAGTGGTCTCTACCCTCGGTGCCATGTACTTCGTCGTAGCGGCCATCCTCGGTATCGTTATTCTCGGCGATGATGTTACGATAACGAGATTTACCGGAATCGCGTTTGCATGTCTCAGTATCGTCTTACTTACGCGATAGATCGGGTTTTTCTCGACGATTCTGTGCATCTCGTGAAGAACATCGAGGCCCCGTCGATACGGAGGGTACTGGCCGAAGACCGCCCACAGTCTCCACGCGATCATCGTTGCTGAGGTGAGCAGTATCAACCGGTACCCGTACCCAGGCATTCTCGCAGCGTTCCAATACAGTTACCGTGCCGACATACAGATCACGTGATTGAATCGCGAACGGTTCTCTGGGATCGATTCGAACGACTCTGCGAGCAGTGGAGTGGCTCGTCTCTCGAGCGGAGTGACGTTCCCCGATCGTCGGGGACGGCTGGCCGGCGTGAGTCGCCCATCAGTCGATCGAAGCAGTCAGCTATTTCCGTCAACCGGGCGAGAGAACGAGTATGGACGATGGGAAACAGGCCACGTTCGGCACTGAAGGGGAACTCCGGACCGACGAGACGGACGCGGCGGACGCGACCGACGATTCCGACGCTGGACCCAAGCGCGACGACTTCGGCGACGAACTCGGCGAGAACGAGACCAAGTCTGGGGCGAACCGGTACGTCGTCTCAAGTCTCCTCCAGAAGGCGGTCCGGCGATCCGACGAGGAGGTCGCGGCGTGGGCCGCGTGGGAACTGGTCCGTTCGGGATACGCCTGGAACTTCTGGGACCGGATCAACCTCTACGTCGTCGAGGACTTGCGCGCCGGTCACGAGGTCGCGCTCACAGTGGCTCGCTACGAGGAACTGGCCCGCGAGCGGTGGTCGGAAGAGTCCTGGCGCGGTCGGCTCTGTGCGGTCCACGCGGCCCTGGCGGCTGCTCGAGCGCCGTCGTCTCGCGAGGCCGCACACGCCGACGATTACTTCGGTGAACTCTCCGAAGAACGCGCGACCGCACGCGAGGAGGGCCGCGAGCCCCGCTACGACCACCCCGTGGACGACCTCGAGCCCGGCGGGACGTACGACGCCGTCTTCGACCAGCACACCTACGAGGGGAAGCGACTCGGCCGCGACGGAGCGTTCTTCAGAACCCGCGGCGCGCGAGTCGGGCCCGAGGGCGAACCGGAACTGAGCCGCCAGTGGCGGATCCGAAGCATGCAACTCGAGGATCGCGACTACACCGAAGACGAGCTCGTTCGCGCAGTGGAACCGATCGATCCTGACGCGAAGTGGCCTGAGACGGATGAGGTCAGTAGCCGAGAGGGGAACGAGAACTGATTGTCAGAACGGTACAATTACAGCGGTACGTGACGTCAACTAGCCGACGGACGGGGAGACCGGTTCAAGTTGGGATGGCAACCGTGAACGCTCGGTCAGAACGCGCCGAGGTGATCGTCCTGCGGTTCGTACAGGCCGCCGGTCATTCGCACGTCGTGGATCTCGTCTAACGTCTCGCCGATCGAGACCCCGTGGTCGGACATCACTGCCGCGACGACGCCGAACGGGACGCCGTTCTCGTATCGGTCTTGCAACTGCCAGACGACGTCCTTGAGACCGTCGTTCGCGACATCCTCGGCGAGATCTACCTGTGCACGTTCGATCTCCACGTCGTGGCCCGTCACACGATAGTGACGGCGGTAGAACTCGACGATCTCGTTCGGCGCCTCGGTTCGCAGATCGACGTCACACTCCGGACAGACTGCGACGTACGGTGCGTGGTCTTGCGTACTCATAGGTATCGAATAGCAGATTTCGTTTCGAGTGCTGGCGAGCGCTGGTCAATGATCGGTGTGATCACGAGTCGTAGGCCTCCTGTGCGAGCTGGTGGAAGCGGTGGACGGTGTGTTCGTTGGGGCCGAGTTGGGCTTGAGCGAGCGCGCCCGTTCTAAGCCCCTCCCACTGGCGTTCGACTAGTTCAAAGTCCTCTTCCTGAAGCTGGCGGCTCGTGCGGACGAACTCACGTTCTTCCTCAGAGAGGTCACTGTCCCGGAAGTAGTAGTCCGCGATGAGCTGGAACCGGTCGGTATCGATCGGATCGATGTAGTAGGTACCGTAGCCGTCGGCGGTGCCGTACATGTTGACCGTGAAGTTCGGCCAGAGGTAATGGAACTGCGCCTCGTGTTCGTCGTGGATCCGCATCTCGTCCTCGACGTCCTCCGCGTGAGTGTAGTGGAGTACCCAGTGGTAGTCGTTGACCTCGAGTTCGGAGTCGTTGAGCGAGATTCCCTTGATCCAGTCCTGGTGGTTGGCCTGGCAGTGATCGCACTCCGAGTAGTTGCTCGCGAACACCTTCCAATTGCACTCGACCTCGGAGACGATTCGGGTGGCGAGTTCGTACTCCTCGAGGGGCAGCGCCTCGAGACGATCCTTCATCACGCCGGCCTGCTCGGCCAGCGGCATCGGATCCTCGCTGAGATTCACGAAGACAAGCGGACCGATAGTGTCGACGTGGACGTCATTGAGTCCGTTGGACTCGCAATCGAACTCCTGGACCTTGTCGTCCTCGAGATCGGGGTTCAGACTCGCTTCTTCGAAGCTCTTGGGCGTACTCTGCAGGGTGCCGTCCAGGTCGTACGTCCAGAGGTGGTACGGGCACCGAATTCGATTCCCCTCGTCGGGATCGGTCATCGGCGTATCCTCAACCATCTTCGAGCCGCGGTGTGCACAGACGTTGTCGAACGCCTTGATATCGCCGTCGTGGCCGCGGACGACGATCAGTTGGCGATCACCGAGAGTCCGCGTGAAAAACTGGCCGGGATCGCTGATGCTGTTGGCGTGGCCTGCGTAGACCCAGTACTGCCCGAACACCTTCTCTTTCTCCATCTCGAAGACGTCGTCGTCGGTGAAGTACCGGGCTGGCAGCGCGTTCGCGTCGTCCGTGATATCCTCACTCACGGCTTTCGTTTGTGAGTCGTCCCACTGTGTCATACGATACCAACAATACAATAAGACCTAAAAACGGTTGACCAGTGATATTGAACATGAATATAAGTGGACGACTGATTCGGGGGTGAGGGTTCGTCTCAAGAACGATTCGGTCGCCGAGACCAGTCGCTCGTGAGAGCGACGGCAGACGGTATCGACGGCCGATGTCAGTCGTTCCGAGAATTACGACCGAAGGGACTCAGGGGGGAGCGTTCGGAGACGGTTCGTCCGTTCGTTTTCCAGTAACTCTATCCGTTCCGTTTCGGGGCCGTAGCGAATGACTTCTGCGTCCTCGAGCATCGGCAGGTGGACGTGCCGGAACGAGAGTTCGGTCCGTTCGATCGCGTCGGCCGCAGGTTCGGTCGCCTCAAGCTCTGTGACTTCGCGCACGAGATCCTCGAAACTGATCGCTTCCTGATCGAGGACGGCGATCGCGGTCCGTCGGGACGAGTCGGCCAATATCCTATGTAGTACACAGTCGCGAGCGTCTAAATTAGCTTAGTGACTCATGGTGTGCATCGGATGGCTGGAGGCGGAGAGAGCCGGAGCAGGGCGGTGCGCGCTGCCAGCGCTGGCACTGCGGGAGCGTCCCTCGTCGACTCGCGTTACTAGCCGTAGGTGGCGCTCTCGCGGATCCGATCGGTGATCTCGTTTCGCGAGGGGTGTCGATCGGGTATGTTCGCGTCGGAGACGCGTTTTACGACGAGATCGAGCAGGTTCAGCTGCTCGAGCAGTTCGCGGGTCCGACCGCGCTCGAGGCCGAGCGTCCGAGTGACGTCGTGTAACGTCATGGACGACTCGATCGCGTCCATCAGCTCGTCGATTTCGACGTCTTCGGGAAGACCGATCCCGTCGGCGACGAGCTGTTTCTCCGGAACGGACGCGGTCGGATCGTCTGCCGTCACCGATCGATCGAGTTCGCTGTCCGTGTCGACCGTCGGTTCCCGGTTCTCATCGGCGGAGCTATCCTGCTGTCCGGCAGTTACCTCCGAGCCGTCGGTCGTCGCGTCGTCCTCGTCCGGTGCGGTCGTCTCGTAGGACGTCGGCTCGTGGACGCCGGCGTCGATCATGTATCGTCGAACGGTCTCGGACGCGACGTCCATCTCGAGCGCCTCCGCCATCGCGGTGAACGTATCGAAGGAGTCGTACAGACACTCCAGGTACTCGACATCGTCGTACGGCGGCAGGTCGTCGTTCCGTGCGGCTGCGAGTGTGCGCTTGGTCTCGTCGTCGATCGCTACCGAATCCGAGGCGAATCGGTCGCGAGACTCGAGTGGGCGTTCGTCCTCGCTCTCGGTCGCCGATGCGCTCCGATCGGACTCGACGTCTCCGTTCGTCGTCTCATGGCTCTGCTCTGCGTCCGCCTCGAGACCGAGGGCGAACGTGACGACGACAGTTCCTTCCGAGGTGACGGTCGCTTCCTCCGTGGTGCACGACGCGTTCGCGGGCGCGAACTCGTCGATCGCCGGCACGATCGACGGCGGAAACTCAAGGGAGAGACCGTCGTTCTCGTCGACCGTCGCGGTCCGCGGTGTCGTTTCGGCCTTGGCGGTCGACTGCCCTGTGGCCGAACACAGCGGGACGACGACGTCGATCGCGATACTCGGTTCGTCACCGTCGCCTCGAATCGTCGCGTCGACGCGATGGATCTCGCCCCCGTCCGCCTCATATCGCTCGATCGTTCGAGAGAGGTTCTCAATCGAGGCACTGACTCCCATGGTGTTCGTAAGCACCCGGTCGTTAGGGATAAGGGTACGTGAGGAATAATTCACCCCTTCAAATGTCCCGTGAAGAATCCGCCCGAGATCGGTAGCACTCCTGTATTATCAGATCACCCGTCAAACTATGGTATGTCTGCCCTTGTCACAATCTTTTTATACGCTCCGAGTGCGCTCCTGATACGAACGCTTCCGGGACGGCGGGCGGCCGGTCCCGGTGGCGGGTATTCGCCATGAGTACGATCACGGTCGTAACCGATAGCGAATCGTTTGTAGAGACCGCTGAGAGCGCGCCGGACGGCGCTCGCATCCCGGTCGAGGTACGCGTCTCCGTCGCCGATCCATTCGACGCCTATCGCAGGGTTCGGACCGACGAGGCCGATGGGTTCTACCTCGAGACGACTGGCGGACAGTCCGGCTGGGGCTACTTCGGTGTCGACCCCGTCGAACGGACTCGAGTGACCGCGAACGCGGTCGATCGGGACGACGGAAGTCCGACGATCCGAACGATCGACGCGCTCCTCGAGCGCGAGCGGTTGGTACGCGGAGACTGCTCGGTCCCGTATCCCTGCGGTGCGTTCGGCTGGCTCTCCTACGACGTCGTCAGGGAACTCGAGTCGTTGCCGTCGACGACGACCGACGAACGCGGATTGCCGCGGCTTCAACTGGGCGTCTTCGATCGGGTCGCCGCGTGGCGTGAACCGCGTGACGGTGACGGCGAAACGGAACTGCGAGTGACCGCCTGTCCCGTGGTCGACGACGATCCCGACGACGCCTATGAGACCGGTCGAGCGAGGGCTCGATCCCTGGCGCGGGCGGCGATCGACGGCAGCGAAGCGGACCGCAGTCCAACGGTCGACGCGACCCGGGCCGCGTTCGAGAGCGAGTGCGGTCGGGCAGCGTTCGCCGACCGCGTTCGGCGAGTCAAGCGGTACATTCGCGACGGTGATACGTTTCAGGCGAACGTCTCCCACCGACTCGTCGCTCCGGCGGCCGCCCATCCGGTCGACGTCTTCGACGCGGTCCGACGCGTGAACCCGGCCCCATACTCGGGGCTGCTCGAGTTCCCCGGCGTCGATCTCGTCAGCGCGAGCCCGGAACTGCTGCTCGAGGTCCGCGACGGTTCACTCGTCACTGAACCGATCGCTGGAACCAGACCTCGCGGGCGGACGCCGGCCGAAGACGAGCGATTGGCGGCCGACCTCCGCGCCGACGAAAAGGAACGCGCCGAACACGCGATGCTCGTCGACTTAGAGCGCAACGACCTCGGAAAGGTCAGCGAGTACGGTTCCGTGTCGGTGACGGACTACCGCCGCGTGGACCGGTACTCGGAAGTCATGCACCTCGTCTCACTCGTCGAGGGAACCCTGCGAGACGACGCGAGCGTCGCCGACGCCGTCGCGGCGGTCTTTCCGGGTGGCACGATCACGGGCGCGCCGAAGCCGCGGACGATGGAGCTCATCGACGAACTCGAGGCGACCCGACGGGGCCCCTACACCGGGAGCATCGGAATGTTTGGCTTCGACGATCGGGCGACGCTGAACATCGTCATCCGGACGCTGGTCCGCCACGCCGACGAGTACCACCTGCGTGTCGGTGCCGGCGTCGTCCACGATTCCGTTCCCGATCAGGAGTACGACGAGACGCTCGACAAGGCACAGGCGCTCGTGACGGCGGTCGACGAGGCCTTGGGTGAGCGGGCCGGGATGGCACTCGAGGCTGAAAGCGGAGGTGAACAGTATGAGTGACGGACGTGGCACCCGAGAGCGAGTGGACACGAGCGAGCGGCCCAACGACCGACTGGAAGGAGGGAGGCAGGGTTTTCATCAACGTTTTGCCAGGGAACGAGCGTTAGCGAGTGACCGCAGCAAAAGGTTGCTGGTGATCGATAACTACGATTCGTTCGCGTACAATCTCGTTCAGTACGTCGCCGAAGCGATCGCTCCGGCAGGCTCCGCGGCGGCGCCGCGGGACGTCGGCCAGTTCGACGACGTGATCGTCCGACGCAACGACGAGATCGACCTCGAGGGTGTCCGCGACCTCGATCCCGACGGGATCGTCGTCTCCCCGGGCCCCGGGACGCCTGCCGAGGCCGGCGTCTCCATCGATATCTTCGCCGAGACCGAGTACCCGACGTTCGGCGTCTGTCTCGGTCATCAGGCACTCTGTGCCGCTCATGGGGTGTCCGTCGGACGCGCACCCGACGTCGTCCACGGAAAGACGTCTACGGTGGATCACGATGGAACGGGGCTGTACGACGGCGTGCCGAACCCCCTCGAGGTCGGTCGCTATCACTCGCTGGCGGTCGAGCGCGACGACCTGCCGGCGGAACTGATCGAGACCGCCCACACCGACGACGGTCGGGGGATCGTCATGGGCGTTCGCCACGCGGAGTTGCCCCACGTCGGCGTCCAGTTCCACCCGGAGAGCATTCTCACCGAGTCGGGGAAACGCATCGTCGAGAACTTCTGTACCTCGATCGCCCGCGGCTGAACCGGACGATCGACGGTTTGTCACGCTCGCTCCGCGATACAGGCGACCTTCTCACCGGCAGTCACGACGGACTCGCGGGTGAGCGAGTAGATCACGCCGTCGTCGGTCGTCGTCACGCGCTGGCGCTCCTCGAACGTCGATGGACAGTACACCGTCCCCAGTTCGGTCCCCGCGGACACGTGATCACCGACGGTGACCTCCGGATTCGGTTCGAAGAGCCCCGAAGCGTCGGTACCGATCCGCCCCTCGTCGTTTCGGAGGATCGTCTGCGAGGGCGTCGGTGCCGGTTCCTCACGGAGCATTCCCAGTTCACCGAGAACGTTCCGGAGTCCGCGGACCCCGCGGTGTGCCGCGTCGTGATCGATCTGGCGGCTGTTCGAGAGTTCTGGGACGATCGCCGGAATTCCGGCCTGCGCGGCGGCCGTTCGGAGCTTGCCCTGATACGGCTCGTCGTCGGCCGCGTTATCGTCCGCTGCGTCGCCGTCCCCTGTGCCGTCGTCTGCTTCACCGTCGGACGGCGAATCGGTCAGGAGATAGTCGGCCCCGAACGTCGCCGCGAGGGTCCGTGACTTCCGATTTCCGTGCTGGAATCTGACGTGCTCGAGCATGTCCGGGGTTCCGGTATGCAGATCGATTACGACGTCGGTCGGCTCGATCACCTCCCACAGTCTGGCGACGATCCGTTCTTGCAGGGTTCCCGCGTCGTCGCCCGGCCAGACGCGATTACAGTTCGGGTTGACCGCGTCGACCGCCTGCGGCGTGACGTACGATCCGTGATCGAACGCGAGCGAATTGACGACCGGCACGGCGATCACCGTACCGGCGACCTCAGCGGTCAGCAGGTGGCGGTGCAATCGACGCAGCGCGGCCGTTCCGTTGAGTTCGATACCGTGCTGTGCGGCCTGCACGTAGGCGGTCGGTCCGACTCCGCCGTCGTATCGATGGACGGTCACCGTGACGTCCGTCCCGGACGGCAAGCGAGCGAGACGGCGCTCGGCAGTTGTATGGGTGACGGTCTCGTGCTCCATACTCGTTTACTCCCTCGCTCGAACTTGTAAGTTTGCACGTCTCTCGAGGAAGTGTGTTTTATGCGACTACGCGTGCAGCGATCGGCCGTATGCATCTCGAGCAAGCGACGTGGACGGAGATCGATGCGGCCGAAACGGATCTCGCATTACTCCCGGTCGGGAGCACAGAGCAACACGGCCCGCACGCACCGCTGGGAACTGACACGCTCAACGCCGAAGCGGTCGCGGACGCGGCCGCGGAGCGGTACGAGGGGACGGTCGCGGTCGCGCCCGCGGTCCCCGTCGGTATCGCCGAGGAACACCGACAGTTCACCGGCACCCTCTGGACCTCGGAGTCGACGTTCAAGGCCTATGTCCGCGATATCGTCGGGAGCCTCTCCCACCACGGGGTCGATCGAATCGTCCTTGTCAACGGACACGGCGGGAATACGAGCGCCCTCCAAGACGTTACCGGCCAGATCACTCGACACGACGACGCGTACGCCGTGCCGTTCACGTGGTTCGACGAGGTCGGCGAACACAGCTCTCGCATGGGTCACGGCGGGCCGCTCGAGACGGCGCTGGTCCAGTACGCGAATCCCAGCGCCGTTCGGGAGGATCACCTCGAGGAGGCCGCCGAGAACGGGAGCGACCGTTGGGGCGACTGGCAGGGCCGGGTCAACCTCGCGTTCGACTCGGCCGAGTTCACCGAGAACGGCGTCGTCGGCGATCCACGTGAGGCGAGTGCGGAACTGGGTGAGAAACTACTCGACGCGGCGGCCGACGCACTGGTCGCGTTGCTGGAGACCGTCGCCGATCGGGATCTCGACCGTCCCGCCCACCGGTAACCGCTCCGCGACGGCGCGGCCGAGTTTCGCCTCTCGACGAGACGATCATTTGTCGTCGGTGCCGCCTCGATATCGTCACCTCGAGCGTCCTGCTTCACATTGATAGCACTGTTACTCTCCCGACCGATCGCGGCTCACCGATGTCGGTCACGAAACGCCATTCGACACGTGGATTAATTATCCTCCCCGCAAACCCTTTAGTCGACATCGCTGCGGGTCGATGCGGTCCATCTCGACGAGCGATGGCACCGGTACCCGATCGAAGTGCCGGCCGTAGCGCCCCGTCTCCTCGAGCGGACGCGGCCCGTAGCGATCGAAACGAGACCAACTATGACACGGATCATCGACGGTAACGAGATCGCGGATCGACTCACTGCGGATCTAGAACCGTGCCTCGAGACGCTCGCGGACGCCGGCGTGACGCCGGGGCTGGCGACGGTCCTAATGAGCGACGACGGCGCGAGCGAGACGTACGTCTCGATGAAACGACGGGCCTGCAACGACCTCGGAATCGAGAGCATTCACCACGAACTCGATCCGGACGCGCCCGCCGACGTGCTGTTCGATCAGATAGACGAACTGAACGACGATCCGGCGGTCCACGGTATCCTCGTGCAGTTACCGCTCCCGGACCACGTCGATCGGCAAGCCGTCCTCGAGCGGATCGATCCGCAAAAGGACGTCGACGGGTTCCACCCGGAGAACGTCGGTCGGTTGGTCACCGGGACGCCTCGGTTCAAGCCGTGTACGCCCCACGGTATCCAGAAGCTGCTCGAGGCGGAGGGCGTCGAGACGGAGGGTGCGGACGTCGTCGTCGTCGGCCGGTCGAACATCGTCGGGAAACCGATGGCGAATCTCCTCGTCCAGAAGTCAGACACCGGGAACGCGACGGTCGCGATCTGCCACTCGCGCACGGACGATCTCGCGGCGAAGACGCGGGGCGCGGATGTCGTCGTCGCGGCCGCCGGCGTTCCGGAATTGATCGATGGATCGATGCTCTCGCCGGGAACGACCGTGGTCGACGTCGGCGTCAACCGCGTGGATGTCTCCGAACGACGTTCGGAGGACAGTCAGACGGAGTCTGACCAGTCGGACACCGAGAAGGGGTACGAGCTCGTCGGCGACGTCGAGTTCGAGAGCGCGAAGGAGAAGGCCAACGCGATCACGCCGGTCCCCGGCGGCGTCGGGCCGCTTACGATCACGATGCTCCTCTACAACACGATCAAAGCGGCGGGGCTGCAGGCCGACGTCGACGTATCGCTCCCGTGACCGGCGACGGAGACGCGACCCCCGCGGCCACCCGGTCGAGCCGGTGACGATGCCGCGTTTGCCAAAACGTATCAGCGATATTTCTTGTTGTGGCGTTCGCGATTCGCTCCGTGAACCGGCCTCGTTCGCCCGTTTTTACTTAAGGCAGCGGTATATTTATGAGAGGGACTGTACCACGTGTGGGTATCACATGAGCATAGAGAGCTTGCCTACGAGAGCCGAGACGGTGATTATCGGTGCTGGGGCCGTCGGCTGTAGTATCGCCTACCACCTGACGGAACTCGGCGCAGACGACGTGGTCGTCGTCGATCAGGGACCGCTTCCGGTGACTGGTGGTTCGTCGACGCACGCACCGGGAATCATGTTCCAGACGTCCCCGTCGAAGATCCAGACCAAGACGGCCCACTACACGAGCCGACTGCTGAAGGACGCGGGCGTCTACACAGAGGTCGGCGGCATCGAACTCGCCCGCTCTGAGGAACGAATGGACTTCCTCCAGCGGCGCGTCGAGTGGGCCACCTCGTACGGGCTGCCGGAGCCACAGCTCCTCGAGCCCGAAGAGGTCACCGAGTACCTCCCGCTCGTCGACGAGGACGAGATCCTCGGCGGCTACTACTCGCCAACCGACGGCCAGGTGGCCGGGACCGACGCACTACAGTGGTACATCGAGACATCGTCGGCCCGGTTCTTCGGCGACACCGAGGTGACGGACATCGAGACCGGCGGCGGTGAGATCCAGGCGGTCGTCACCGACAACGGCCGCATCGAGTGCGATCGGTGCGTCCTCGCGACGAACAACTGGGCGTACCAGACCGGTCAGATGGCGGGCCTTGACCTGCCGATCGCCCCCGTCGAACACCAGTACGTCGTCACGGAGCCGCTTGCGGAACTCGACGACGAGTCCGGCACCGTGATCGGCGACGCCACCGCCGGCCTCGAGGTCCCCGGCGATAGTCAGATCACGGAGTCCATGGCTCAGCCGCCAGACCGGCCGGTCGGTCGGGATCAGGACAACTCGTTGTACTTCCGAACGCACGGCGACGGCTACGGGCTCGGCTCGTACAACCACGAGACACTGGTCGTCGATCCGGACGAGATGGGGAAAAACGACGAGGACAGCCAGGCGTCGGTCCACAGCTTCACCGAGAAGCACTGGACGAAGGCGACGCACCCGAACCGCGAGAAGTCGCCCCAGCAGGCATTCGACGAACTGCTGCCCGCGACCGAGGACAAAGACTTCCGCGTCACGGAGAACGGAATCTTCGTCTACACGCCGGACGGGATGCCAGTACTCGGCGAGACGGCGGCGGTCGACGGCCTCTGGACCGGGCTGGCGATCTGGTGGACCCACTCCGGCGGCTACGGAAAAATCCTCGCCGAGTGGATGGAGAACGGCGTCCCGCGGCTCCCGTCCGGACCCGTCGACACGAGCGGGATCCACGTCAACCGGTTCGAACCCCACGCCGGGAGCAAGGACTACTTCACGGACCGCGGTGGGAAGCGCTACGAACAGGTGTACAGCATTGTCGAACCACGGTGGCAGCCCGATGACCGCCGCGGGTTGCGTGTGAGTCCGTTCTACGGGCACCAGCAGGAACTCGACGCTGAGTTCTACCAGAGCGGCGGCTGGGAGACGCCCCAGTGGTACGAGTCCAACGCGGACCTCGTCGAGAAGTACGAGGAGCGGATCCCCGAACAGGACGGTTGGCAGGGGATCAACCGCTCTCCGATCGAGGGTGCCGAGCACCTCCACACCCGTGAGAACGTGTCCATGTTCGACATGACGACGTTCAGTTCGATCATGGTGGAGGGCGATGATGCCGGCGAGTTCCTCCAGCGGATCTGCAGCAACGACATGGACATCGACGTCGGAACGGTCCGGTACACGACGATGCTGAACGAGGGCGGCACGATCATCGCCGACCTCACCGTCGCCCGCCTCGACGACGAGGAGTACATGGTGACGACCGGCGGCGGCAACTCGCCGGGTATCCACGGTTCCTGGATCGAGGACCACGCGCCTGACACAGTCTCCGTGACGGTCGAGGAATCCGCGAAGTGCACCGTCGGACTGTGGGGACCGAAGTCTCGATTACTGCTCCAGCGAGTCACCGATGCCGACATCTCTAACGGCGAGTTCCCGTACTTCAGTTGCAAGCGGCTCTACGTCGGCGACGTTCCCGTAATCGCGCTGCGGCTCTCGTACGTCGGCGAACTCGGCTGGGAGCTGTGGGCTCCCTCCGAGTACGGCCGGAAGCTTTGGGACACGCTCTGGGAGGCCGGTCAGGATCTCGACGTCAGGCCCATGGGTGGCGGCGCACTCGAGTCGATGCGTCTCGAGAAGGGGTTCCGGCTGTGGGGAACCGACGTCGACACCGACGTCGATCCGTTCGCCGCCGGACTGCCCTTCGCCGTCGATCTGGACACCGACTTCATCGGGAAGGAGGCGCTCGTCGAGGCCAAGGAGTCGGGCACCGACACCGAGGTCGCCTGTCTGACGCTGGACGATTCGACGGACGCGATGCTGAGCGGCCGGCCAGTGCTCGCTGACGGTGAGGCCGTCGGATACGTTCAGGCCGGCGGCTACGGCTACAGCGTCGGCGAATCAATCGCCTACACGTACCTGCCCAGCGAGTACGCCGACGCCGGGACGTCGGTGCAGATCCAATGCGAAGGGGAGACCTACGACGCGACGGTCCGCGACGAGCCGCTGTTCGATCCCGGCCGCGACAAGATCATCCGATAGCCGGTAGCGATCGCCGGCCAACATCCACAGTATTCAATCATGAGTGAACCTCAGGAACGAGAACCATTAGTTCGGTATGCAGACATTGAACGAGCGCGCGACCGCCTCGACGACGAGACGGTCGTCAAGCGGACGCCGGTCGAGCGGAGCACGTCGCTCGGCGAGATGGTCGACGCGGAGGTGTACCTGAAGATGGAGCACCTCCAGTGGACCGGCTCGTTCAAGACCCGCGGGGCGTACAACAAGATCAGCCAGGCGGTCGCCGACGGAGCCGACGAGTTCGTCGCCGCGAGCGCGGGCAACCACGCACAGGGCGTCGCCCTCGCGGCGACGAAGTGTGGCGCGGACTCGACGATCGTGATGCCGACCCACGCTCCGCAGGCGAAGATCGATGCGACGCGAAGCTACGGCGCGACGGTCGAACTGGTCGGGCAGGACTTCCAGGAAGCGATGACGTATGCCCAGGAGTACGCCGCCGACAACGACGTCGAGTTCGTCCACGCGTACGACGATCCGCACATCGTCGCCGGACAGGGGACGCTCGGCATCGAGATCCACGAGGACTGTCCCGACGTCGACACCGTCGTCGTCCCCATCGGGGGCGGGGGGCTCATCAGCGGCGTCGCCACCGCGCTCGACCACCTCTCCCCCGAGACGCGCGTCGTCGGCGTCCAGGCCGAGGGGGCCGCGACCGTCCACGAGAGTCTCGACAAGGGAATCCCGGTCACGCTCGATGAAGTCGATACAATCGCCGACGGGATCGCAACCGGCGGGATCTCCGACCTGACGCTCAACCTCATCGAGGACCACGTCGACGAGGTCGTCACCGTCTCCGACGCGGAGATCGCAAACGCGATCCTACTGCTGCTCGAGCGCGCGAAACAGGTCGTCGAGGGCGCGGCCGCCGCGTCGGTCGCGGCCGTCCTGAGCGACCAATTGGACGTCAGCGGTGAGACCGTCATGCCGATTCTCGGCGGCGGGAACCTGGATATGACGATGCTACAGACCGTTCTCATCCACGCACTCACGGAGCGGGGACAGATCCTGCGGCTGCGCGTACGGATCGACGACATGCCCGGAAAGATGGACGACATCTCGAGTGTCATCGCCGATCACGGAGCGAACATCCAGACGGTCCGGCACGACCGCGCGGTCGAGGACCTCACCGTCGGCGAAGCGTACTTGGTGTTTCAAATCGAGACCAGCGGCGCCGAACACGCCGCGTCGATCATCGAAGCGATCGAAGCCGAAGGGTACACCGTCGAGGACGTCAACCAGAAGTGAGAATAGAATGATGTCTTGTGGAACAACCCTCTGATTCGGTCGATACCGACGTTAATTCCGGAATTCAAAGATGCGATACTATATTAAAGGGTAGGCTTATAACGAAGAACAAAGAGTTCCCATGAGAGGGAGTCACTAACAATGGTCGTTGAGAACGAGCATACGAGAATCCAGTGGACCGAGCGGGGGCGCGGTGCCCCATCGAACGAGGAGATCGAGTGGCAGACGTACGCCGCCAATCGCAGCGATCGAATAGCGGGGAAATGGTGATCGACAATGGCGCGAGCTGAATCAGACGGACCGGTTGGACGGTTCCTCGAGGAACTCGATACGCCGGTGTTCGCGGTCGGCTTCTCCATCGCCGTGGCGGCGGTGATCGCGTTCGTCCTCTGGCCAAAGACCACGTCGGGGTACATGACCAGCGTGAACGATTTCCTGTGGACCGCCGCAGGCTGGTGGTACCTGGTCGCGATGTTCGCCTTAGTCGCGTTCGCCGGCTTCCTGATATTCGGACCGTGGGGCAACATCAAGCTCGGCGGCGAGGACGAAGAGCCGGAGTTCACGTTCCTCGCGTACTTCGCGATGTTGTACTCGGCGGGGATCGCCGCTGGGATCGTGTTCTGGGGCCCTGCCGAGGCGATCTTCCACTACGACGCCGTCTCGCCGTTCATCGGCGCGGAGTCGCAGTCGGCGGCGGCCGCCGTGGGAGCGATCCAGTACACGTTCTTCCACTGGGGCCTCTCTGCGTGGACCGCGTACGTGATTATGGCGCTCCCGATCGCATACTTCGCCTACCGATACGATGCGCCGCTGCGTATCTCGACGGTGATCGCACCGTGGGTCGGCATCGGGAACCTCGATCGTCCGATCGCGAAACTCATCGATATCTTCGCCGTGTTCGCGACGATCGGCGGCGTCGCGACGACGTTGGGACTGGTCGGCAGTCAGTTTCTCGTCGGCGTCGAGTGGATTACCGGTGCGAGCGTCGGCGATCTCGGGACGATCGTTGTGATTACCGGACTGACCGTCGCGTTCACGATCTCGGTCGCGCTCGGCGTGGAGAAGGGAATTCGCCGCCTCTCGTACTTCAATATGATCCTGTTCGCCGTGGTGACCATCGCGACGTTCGTCCTCGGGCCGACGACGTACATCATGACCGTTGGCACGGAGGCGCTCGGCGCGTACATCAACGACTTCGTCACGATGAGCTTCTACACCGGCGCCGCCAAGAGCATCGGCGGCGGCGTCAGCAGCTGGGTCGGCGGCTGGACGGTCTTCTACTGGGCATGGTGGTTCTCCTGGACGCCGTTCGTCGGGCTGTTCATCGCGCGCATCTCGCGCGGTCGGACGGTGAGACAGGTCGTCGTCACGGGCGTCATCGCCTCGACGGGCGTCACGATTCCGTGGTTCGCCACGATGGGCGGCACCGCGATCTTCCTGCAGGAGAACGGTCGCGCCGACATCCTCTCCGTCATCAGCGAACTCGGTGAGGCCGGCTCCGGATACCCGCTGTTCGAGGCGTTGCCGCTCGGCGGCGTGTTGACGGGTCTGTTCCTCGTGCTCGTGACGACGTTCCTCGTCACGTCGGCGGACTCCTCGACGCTGGCGCTGGGAATGCTCACGACCGGCGGGAACGAGCAGCCCTCGACGATCAACCGCGTCATCTGGGGGTTCCTCATCGGCGCGCTCGCGTCGCTACTGATGGTCACCGGCGGCGTCGACGCCCTGCAGCAGGCCGCGATCATCACCGGCGGACCGTTCGCGATCATCGCGTTACTTGCCGTCGCAGCGATGATCGTCACGTTCAGCAGTCATCGACCCCTGTTCCTCCGTGAGGAGGACGATGTCTCGCTCCCGTCTCTCGAGGTCGAGATGTCCGAGCGAGAGACCACCGATCCGTCCGACGACTGACCGTTCCCGCAGTCGCGGTCACTGTCGCCCTCGCAGTCGACTCCGAGTTCGATTCGGAGCGTCCGCATCGAGGCACCAGTAGCCGTCCGAACCGAATCAGCCGACCGATCGAGCTATTTCTTCCTCCACCGTGTGACCGCAAACGCTCCGCTAACGTCGTCTTCTCGAAACCGCCAGTCACGGATACAGAGATCGGGCCGATCGCTCGAGAACGCTCTTAGAACGGTTTGAAACGCGGTTATAGAACGGTTCGGACGGAACTGCGACTGTAGCGTGACGACCGCCGAGAGCCGGTCACACAGCCGCGAACGTCGGCGCTACTCGTAGATCGGGAACTCCTCGCAGCGGTGCTTCGCGTTGGCAACGATCCGTTCGGCGTACGCTTCGAACGCTTCGGTCTGGGCCTCCTCGGACACGCTCGGTGCTATCCGCTCGAGTGGCTGTTCGAAGGCCATGGGCTACGTGGAACGGGTAGCGAGTGAGCATCTTGCGTGACATCCCTCCACGAAACGTAACTCCGCTAACAGGACATGGAGCAGAACCGAAATTTAAGAGACCTGAACTGGTACCCCAGTGTGATGCGAACTGTCAGCACCGACGACGCACCGGCTGCCGTAGGCGCGTACAGTCAGGCGACCACAACCGACAACGTCCTCATCACCGCGGGCCAACTCCCGCTGACGGCGGACGGTGACCTGTTAGACGACGAAGCAGTCGGCGACCAAACGAGGCAGTGTCTTGAAAACGTCGCGGCGATCCTCGAGGCGGAAGGTCTGTCGATGGACGACGTCCTCAAGACGACCGTCTTCCTCGACGACATCGACGACTTCGAGGAGTTCAACGAGGTCTACAGCGAGTTCTTCGGCGAGGAGCCGCCCGCCCGGAGCGCGGTCGAAGTTGGCCGCGTCCCCAAGGGTGCGGCGATCGAGATCGAAGCGATCGCGGCTGCCGAATAGGCGACCACGGCGAGCCCCGATCCGAAATCGATCCGTTCGTTCCATCCTTTCATTCCGTCGACCACAGGCAACTCAGCGAGAGCAAGAGACACGACCGTCCGAGCGTCCGTATTTGCGATCGGACAGCGACCGGTCGATACGGATAGTTCGATTGCGGTTTCCCAGTCTCGCGTCTCTCGGCATGCTTCCACGGGCGACTTTCAGAACGAGCTGGGACGCGAATTACACGTCGGATCGTTTCCGCGTGCTTCACAACACCGTCAGTGGTATCGGCTCTCCGTCGAGCGTATCTCGAGGCCCGTCACCGTCGAAACGATATCCGATGGCGGTTCGTCTCGGGTACACCGACCCGATCACGCGACTCACGCGAGTTCGACGGAACCGAAGAGAACGCTATCATGGGACGGAACCTGTTAGTCGTCGGCAACGGCCGACCTGTCGCCGTCTTCGGCGGTGAGTTCTTCGCGGCTGTCGACCGGTTCGCTGGGATTCGCCTGGTCCAGTTCCGTCGGGGCCCCGAGTCGAGCGTCGGTCGCGTTCGGGTCGACGACGCTCGTCTGGCCATCCTCGACCGCGATCTCGTCCTTGAGGTGCAACTGGATTGCCTCCACGAGGGCGTCTGCCTCGAGCGGCTGGCCGCGCTCCTTGATGTCCGCTTCGGTCGCGTCGGCGGGGATGTTGAACGCCCGTTGTGTGATGATCGGCCCCTGATCGAGGTCCGTCGTCACGTAGTGAGCGGTGACGCCGGCGATCCGAACGCCCTCCTCGAGGGCTTGCCGATAGGCGGCAGCGCCGGGGAACGCCGGTAGCAGCGAAGGGTGGACGTTGATAATGCGGTCCTCGTAGCGGAAGACGACCTCCGGTGAGAGGATCTGAATGTAGCGGGCCAGCGCGATGAGGTCGACCTCGTACTCTGCGAGGAGGTCGAGGAGTTCGTCCTCGTCGGGCGTGCCGCTCTCGTCGCCGATGTCGTGGAACGGAACGTCGTGTTCCGCCGCGAGCGGGCGAAGCGTGTCGTGGTTTCCGATAACGACCTCGATGTCCGCCTCGAGTTCGTCGTTCTCCCAGCGCTCTAGCAGGGCCTCCAGGCAGTGGCTCTCCTTTGTGACGAGGACGGCGATGGACCGGTTCTCGCAACTAGACGGAAACAGCACCTGGACGTCGACGCCGAACTCGTCGCCGAGCGCATGGAGGTCCTCGCGGAGTTGCTCCCGCGAGACCGTCATCTCGGACGCATCGACCTGCATGCTCATCCGAAACGTTCCGTCACGGACGGCCTGATCTAGATCGACGATGTCGACGTTGCGTTCGAACAGCAGCGACGTCACGTCGGCGATGATTTCCGAGTCGTCGTCGCCGACGATCGTAATCTCGGTCTGTTCGCGAGTCATCGCTTCCACCTTCGAGATCCGTTCTCGGTCGTCGGCTGCGCTCGGTCGATCCCGGTAGCGTGTACTGATTGGTCTCCCCGGTCTGTCGCCGCGGCGGACGGCGCACACTGTGCTAGTGACATCCACTCTTCCGTTCCCGAGCGCCGTTAATGAACCTTGGTTCTCCTGATATCGGGAGAATACGACGTGTTTGCCGACCGGCTCTTACGATCAGTAGTCCGATAGTATGAAAAGCAGCGTTCGATCCGTTCGGAACGACCGGCGGCGCCTCCGATCTGGAACGACCGAGGCTATACCTCCGTTCGGAGGTAGTCGACAACGGTGGCCGGCTCGTCCGTGAGGCCGCCGCCCTGTGCGAACGTCGGTCCGCCGCCGCCACCGCCGCCGAACGTCGCTGTGACGTCGTCGACGAGTTCGCTGGCATCCGTCTCGCCGGTCGTACCGACGACCACAAACGCGCTTCCGTTCACGCCGGTCAGTGCGACCACGTCACCGATGTCGCCCGCGAGCGCCCGTACGCGCTCCGACACGTCGTTGGGACCGATGCCGTCGATATCGAGCTCACCGACGACCCACTCCTCGCCGCCCTTCGAGACGGTGTCGTCGCCCAGCGACTCGAGGCGTTCCTCGAGCAATTGATCGCGCAGAGCGTCAACCTCCGCCTCGAGGGCCGCGTTCTCTTCGACGACACTGGTCGCTCGCTCCGGGAGCTTCTCGACGCTCGTCTCCAGCGTCCGAGCGGCGCGAGTCGCGGCTCGCGTCTCGTCGAGCTGTGCGCGAACGGCAGTCGGCCCGACCGCGTACTCGACGCGCACGAGCCCCGATCCTGGATTCGACACCTCGAGAATTTTGACGGGGCCGATCTCGACGGTGTTTTCGACGTGCGTCCCGCCGCAGGCGGCGATGTCCCAGTCGTCGATTTCGACGACGCGGACGGTATCGGTCGTCTCGGCCGCGCCGGTCTCGTTGAAGACGATCTCGTCGCGGTCTCGCGCCTCCGCCGCGTCCATCTTCCGCCAGGAGACGTCTCTCGACTCCCAGACGACCTCATTGACCATCCGCTGGAGGGTGAGCGCATTCACCTCGTCCGGGTCGCGGTCGGTCTCAAAGTCGATGCGGCCCTTCTCCGCGTCGATATCGAACCCGCCGTAACCGTGGTCGTCGAATAGTTCGCGAGCGGCGCCGTACAGCATGTGACTGGCGGTGTGCGCTCGCATACAATAGGTCCGGAACTCGTCGTCGATCGAGCCGGTCACGTCGTCACCCGCCTCGAAGTCGGGCGCCGTCGCCAGCGTGTGAACGGTCTCGCCGTCGCGCGTTTGCACGTCGACGACGTCGATTCCGCTCAGCGTCCCGCGATCGGCTGGTTGGCCGCCGCCTTCGGCGTAAAAGTACGTCTCCTCGAGCCGAACGTCGGTCCCGTCGACCGACCGTACCGTCGCCTCGAACTCCGTCGTGTACGGCTCGTCCGGTGCGCGATTGTCTCTCGATTCGGAAGCCATCATGCCGACTGTCGGAACACACCGTTATAAACCGTACGGAGGGTCCGGTGTGGCGACACATTAATGAAGCCGCCGGTGGCACGTGTGGTATGGAGTATCACGAGTCGGTCGACTACCTGGAGTCGCTACAGCGGTGTCGACCCAAGCTCGGAACGGAAACGACCGCCGCGTTGCTGTCGCACCTCGATCGTCCTCAAGCGGACCTCGATTGCGTCCAGATCGCCGGGTCGAACGGGAAGGGAAGCACCGCATGTATGCTCGAACGGATCCTTTGCGACGCCGGACTCGACGTTGGGCTCTACACGTCGCCCGATTTGAACGACCTGCGCGAGCGGATTCAGGTCAACGGCCGGAAGATCCCGAAACGGCGGGTCCGGGAGTTTGTCGCCGAGATTGACGACTGCATCGAACGGCTCCGCGAGGCGGACGATACGCCGACATACTTCGAGGTCCTCACGGCACTCGCGCTCCGCCACTTCGCCGCCGAGGACGTCGACGTCGCCGTCCTCGAGGTCGGCATCGGCGGTCGATACGACGCGACGAGCGCCGTCGATCCCGTCGCGAGCGCCGTAACCAGCGTCTCGCTGGAACACACCGACATCCTTGGCGACACGATCGAGGAGATCGGCCGCGACAAGGCACAGGTCGCGCCGGCCGACAAGCCGCTAGTGACCGGCGCGTCAGGAGCGGCCCTCGAGGCGATCCACTCGGAGACGGACGTGATTACCGTCGGGAGCGACGACGCGGACGTGATCGCCCGCGAGCACGGACTGGCGTCGCCGATCGAGAGCGAGATTTCGATCGCAGGACCGAAGTGGTCACTCGAGACAAGGCTGCCCCTCGTCGGTCCCCATCAGGCGACCAACGCCGGCGTCGCAGCGACGCTGGCCGATCAGATCACCGGCGTCGATCCGGAATCGATCGCGCGCGGTCTCCGCGACGCCCATTGGCCGGGCCGGTTCGAAGTCATGTCAACGGCGCCGCTCGCGATCCTCGACGGCGCACACAATCCGGGCGCTTGCGAGACGCTCGCCTCGCTCGTCGATCGGTACTCGTTCGACGATCTTCACCTCGTCTTCGGCGCGATGCGGGAGAAAGACCACCAGGGCATGGCGACGGCGCTCCCCACTGCCGACGCTGTCTATCTCTGTGAACCGGACGTACCCCGTGCCGAGAGCACGGACACCCTCGCGGCCGCGTTCGGCGATCGTGGGGCGGCGATCGATCGCGCCGGCTCCGTTCTCGAGGCGACCGAACGAGCGCTATCGGCGGCCGACGAAGATGACTGTGTCCTCATCGCCGGTTCGCTGTACGCGGTCGCCGAAGCGCGCGACCGGTGGACGCGGCTCCAGATTCCGAAGCAAATAGCGACGACAGAGCAGGCGCGGAATGTACTCACGAGCGCGGCCGTCGACGCGGAGACCGCCAAGTCCGTCGCAGACGAGACGGTCCATCGAACGATCAAGACTTATCTGCGCGATCCACAGGCCGAGCGCGTCGGGCGGGCCTTCGAGGCGATCGGCGGGACGTGCGTCCGTTCGGACGCCGAGACGGCCGGGCGCCGTGTCGCAACCGTTCTCTCCGGGACGCAGTCGCAGTTCCGGGGCCTTCTCAAGGAGCTGGCCAACGCTGATCGCGGACTCGCCCACGTCGCCGACCAGCTCCGGAGAACGATCGACGACGCCAATCGCGCCAACGACCGAGCCGATCGCAATCAGTATCCGTGGGATCGAACCCCCGCGGTCATGGGTATTCTGAACGTGACGCCGGACAGCTTCTATGACGGCGGTGAGTACGACCGCGTGCCGGACGCGGTCCAGCGAGCCCGCGAGATGGTCGCCGCCGGCGCCGGTATCGTCGACGTCGGCGGCGAGAGCACCCGACCCGGCGCCGAGCCGGTCTCGGCCGCCGAGGAGATCGACCGCGTCGTCCCAGTTATCGAACGCATCGCGGACCTGGACGTCCCGATCTCGGTCGATACGCGGAAAGCGGCCGTCGCCGACGCCGCGCTCGAGGCGGGCGCCGACATCGTCAACGACGTCTCCGGACTCGAGGACCCGGAGATGCGCTTCGTCGCGGCCGACCACGACGCGTCGCTCGTCATCATGCACAGCCTCGAGACGCCCGTCGACCCCGATCAGACCGCCTCCTACGACGATGTCGTCGAAGACGTGCTCCACGAGCTCTCGGAGAAAGTCTTGCTCGCGGAACGCGCGGGGCTCGACCGCGATCAGATAATCGTCGATCCCGGGCTCGGATTCGGAAAGGAGTCGGCGGAAAGCTTCGAGCTCGCCGCCAGGGTCGACGAGTTGCGCGCGCTGGGGTGTCCGGTCATGGTCGGCCATTCCCGGAAATCGATGTTCGACCGCATCGGCTGCCAATCCGGCGAGCGATTACCCCCGACGCTTTCGGTAACGACCATGGCGGCCGAACGCGGTGCTGATGTCGTCAGAGTTCACGACGTCCCCGAAAACGCCGCTGCGGTTCGGACGGTCCGCGCGGCGGATACTCGATACTAGCCCTCGCAGCCGAAGCCAAAACCAAAGCAAAGCGAACGCGGTCACGAACGAGCGGCGAAGGAAGCGGTCGATACTGTCGGATACGTCCCCTCGAGTTCCGCGGTATCGACAGGCCGCATCAGTAGCTCGTACACGTCCCCGTCCGTGAGAAGACGTCGCCTAATCGAATTCGTTTCTCCGAGTGCGGCGAACTGTTCACAGAGGTCGGTCCGATCGGAGAACCGCTCTGCGTCGGTGACGACCGGGTCACCGTTTCGTTCGACAACTCCAGAAAGTACTCGTTCTCGTTCGTTCGAATATTGATTTGCGTTTTGTGAACCGCCTCGGGGTCAAGTGGTTCGAGACGCGGAGCGTCTCGTCATCACGGAAGACTACGTCTTCCGTACGACCCCGAGGCACACGCCTTGTTCTCTCTGTAGAGGGGAGTGGACACCGCGTCAGCTGATGGATCTCGGTATTCGACGTCATCGTGCTTAGCTATCGCTTTCGAATACCGTTCGAGAATGAGAGAAGTTTGGCGTCGAACGTAGTCGAAAGGCGGTCTACAATTGGGTTCACAAGTGTGATTTACAGCCAGCAGATGACGAGAGTCCGAGTCACATCGCGCTTGATGAGACGGTGATTCAACGTGACGAACACCGCTATTGGCTGTACACTGCAGTTGATCCGCAAACGAATAAAACTCCCCATATGCGGCTGTATCCAACGAAAACAACCGTGTTGACAGACTGATTCCTGCAGGAACTCACGGAGAATCATGATCTTGATGATGCCGTGTTTCTCGTTGATGGCGCAAAACGACTCTAGACTGCACTCCGCCGATCTAGACTCTGATTTTGATACGAAAAACACGGAGAGCAGAATGCTGTTGAACATATCTTCTATACAATAAAACGACGTACCTCTTCATTCTCAAACTGTTTTAGTCACGTACAACATCAACAGCCGAATCGTGGCTCCAAGCTTTCGCTGTCTGGCACAATGCGACAACCTACACATGACCGACTGACTTGAGCATACTCTTATGATGCTGCCCAAAGCAACGAGAGAGTACCGTGCAGACGAACGATACACGATTGGTGAGCCGAGATCGAACCGACGGTCGAGACCGCTCGGTAAACAAGACGGAGCCACTGCCGAAAAGATGCCTATTACCGTAAAAGCCTACGCCGAACACGACGAACTCGCTCTAGTCCCGACGTTACGGAGCGTAGATGGTATCGAGATCGAAGTGATAACACAGGCGAACACCGATCCGGATTCAGATATATTTCCATTTCTCATCAAGTACGACGACCGCGACGAGTTGGAGCGTCACCTCGAATCGGATCCAACCGTTGACAGTTACGAACTCGTCGACGCAAACGATGGCATGTTCATCTACTATATCGAACATCCGGACGGGACCATATTACTGAGTCCGATCCTTACGGAAGTGAACGGATTCATGTTACGTACGGAAACCAAACGTCGCGGGTGGTTCGTCCAGTTACAGCTCCCAGACCGAGAGGCGCTCAATACGATCTGGGAGTACGCCGAAGGGTGCGGGATGAAGTTCGAGATTTTCGAAATACACGGAAGCACGGGGGCCAAAGAGGATGTCTCGTTCGGACTGACAGACGAACAGATCGAAGCACTGCAAACGGCGTACAAGTGTGGGTATTTCAACGAGCCGCGAGACACGGCGCTCAGCGGCGTTGCCGACGAGGTCGGCGTCTCCTCGACTGCAATGAGCGGTCGGCTTCGACGTGGGATGCGGAACCTAATCTCTGCGGCGTTGATGGACGAAGATATCGACTAACGGCCTCGCTACTATCCACGTGTTGCCAGTTCTCTGCAGACGTAGAGTTCTGTTTGGAATAAATGTGTATGATGTTTCTTCGATGAGGATATGAATAGGTCCTCTCTTAAGGGGAGAAATAGCGTAGATTACGATATTAATAAAACACATATACAATTCTTCTTCTCATCGACTGACTAACGATAGTCAACAGTGTGTAATTTACCGGTGTATGACTGATTCGGTGGAATTCGACCGGCCCACGAATCATTTTCATACAACGGTACTTGGAACGAATCCACCATATGTGAGTGTTTAAACGGGAGGAATATTACTCAGCAAATATAATCTTGGCCATTGTCAACTGTTATCTAACGAATAGTACTGTAGACTCGGCAGCCGACCGACGCACCACTTGCACCACGACTGGACCGGGGAAGAGCGGGCGAGTGACGTATCGTGTAGGCGATTGCGGAGTACGAAAACGAGCGTCCGAAGGATCTCCCACCGCTGGGCGATAGTATCAATCCTAAGGCGCTCGATACGGCGTTTGAATCCGCCGACGGGAGCGCCGGAAAGGCCGGGTGCATCACCTTCTCCTACTACGGATACACCGTTCTCGTGCAGAGCACCGGGCAGATTCTTATCAGGAAGAGCTGACACCGTTACCCTGGTGGGAGGGCATCCCGTTCTCGAGTAACTGGAGTACTCCGCGGCGTAACTGCTCTCGTAAACGTCGTTCGAACGCTTATTTGTCGAGCAACCGTCTGTGCGCGTCAATTTCACCGTTTCGGATGCGGAAACTGCTGATCCGGACGCCATCGTCGGCGGTGACGAACGGTGCGGTATGGACCTCAAGCGGCGTGAGGCCATCGTCCACTCGCCGTTCGTTCAGTCCGTGAGCGCGGTGCTGGGCTTTCCCTTCGGGAGAGACAATCAGCGCATCGACATCTGCCCGGGTAGCCGCGGGACCGTGCGGATCCTCCAGTTTGATGATCTCGTGCGACGCTGTATACGCGCTGCTCAGTTTGTCGAGCTCAGCTTCCAGCGCGTCGCGTCGCTGGTCGAACAGGCCGAGGGATTCGGCGTGACTAGGGTCGCTACGTGTCTGTTTAGCGAGCGCCGTTGCCGTCAGTGCGATGATAACGTATCCATCGCCGTCCCCGTCGTGGCTTGCGGTCTGGAAGGCTTTATGCAAGAGTGCACGGTGGCCGTCGTGAATTGGTGTAAACATTCCGCCGAGGATCGCGATGCGTTCACTGTCATTCATAGGAAGCTGTTCTCTACACACTCACGTATATTGATAAGATACGCGACCGCGATAGTCATCCTCCCCACAATATGGAAGTAGCCCCCGGCTCACGTCGGGGGACAGCCTCTGGCGGTATTGCCGTGCTGCGAGCGTGAATAATGGTCTGGATGTCGGTATCTGGCAAATCAAGCGGAGTACAAGAGTTCTATTCAGCTACCATTACTTATAGACGCAAAACAGTCGGTCGATCGGCATCGAAAGCTGCTCCACCCATAACTTTAATTACGTTTGTACTCGTGAGTCTATTCGTCACGCTTGCCAATGCGTGACACGTTGGCCATACGGTGGCCAATCTATAGGCGTAGTTCCCATGTCAATGGTCTTATAACGAACCCAAACTACGCCTATAGCTTTTCAGTATAATTCAGAATTCCTCATAATCGGTGTTCAACCGAGTCTACGTGCAGACGGACTTGCATGATATGCTCTCTTGGCCGTTTAGAGGCTAGTCCCGGGAGCGAGCGCGTCCATTGTCTTGTGGATCTCCTCGATAGTGGCGCCGCGAGGGAACGCGACCTTCATGGCATCAACTTCGTCACGCGCGACAACCGCCTCGAGGCACTCGCGCGCCTCCGCTGGAGTGCCAGCAGGGACTTCCTCCATCAGGTTCGCAGCGACGAGTTGTTTGGCTCGATCACGGTCGTCGGCTTGCCAAGCATCGTAAATGTCGTGGGCGAGCTCTTTGTAGCCTTCACGGGCGAGTGCATCGCGGTAGTAGGTACCCATCCCGCCGAGGTAGAAGGCGGTGTGTTGAACGACGAGTTCGCGCGCACGCTCGGCATCGTCGAGGGCACAGCATGTCTGGCCGAGCGTTACCCGGACGTCGTCCCGCTGGCGGTCGCCGAGATCGATTCCCCGATGCAGGTCGTCCATCCGCTGGGTCAACCCGTCTGGCGTGTAAACGATGGCTTGCCAGCCGTCGGCGAATCGGCCAGCGAGTTCGACTCCTTTCGGGCCCATAACGGCGAGGTCCACCGCCGGCGGTGTTTCCGGGGGCTCACAACGCAGCCGGAAGCCGGATAGGTCGAAGAAGTCACCGCCATAGTCGACCGTTTCGCCGCTAAGAACTCGCTTGACGACGTCAACATATTCGCGAATACGTCGAAGCGGGCGCTCGAAGTCGGCTCCGTGCCAGTTCTCGATCACGATGGGACTACTGGCCCCGAGACCGACGCGGTACCGGCCGTCGCTGGCCTCGTCGAGCGTCGCTGCAGTCTGTCCGATCAGCGCCGGCGATCGGGAGTAAACCGGAAAGACGCTGTTCGAGATGCCGATCTCGTCGGTGTGATCTGCGATGGTTGCGAGGGTAGTCACTGCGTCCCGACCCCACGTCTCTGGGAGCCAGAGCCGATTGTAGCCCAGCTCCTCGGCACGCTCACCTAGTTCGACAATAGCGTTTAGTGAGGGCTGTGCGGCGACGGGCAGGGCGATGTCGACAGTCACCTCAGACATCTCGAGTCACCACCTGACAGAGCTGTTCGGCGCTGGCTGTCTCTCGAAGTCGCTGCGTTCGCTGTCGAAGTCGGTCGTTGATCATCGTTCATCCGAAATAACTCTAGCTATTCCCTTTAATCCGCCGATTCAAATAATTCCGAAGTGATACATGGGCCAGACGTAGAATGGGCCACGAACGCGGTTAGTCGAACGCGAGAGTCGAGGCAACCTGTTTTACTGTGGAAAAAGTTTATTATGGCATTCATTGTCATAGAGAATATGAACGAACCGGACGATCCCGAACCGAAAACGATCGACGCATCCCGAAAGACGCTAGACGTAATCGAGACGCTCTGGAAACTCGACGGTGCCGGTGTCACGGAAATCGCGGACGAACTGGGCCTATCAAAGTCCACCGCGTACTTTCACCTCTCGACATTGAGCGAGAAGGGCTATATCGTTAAATCGGCCGACGAGTACCGGCTTAGCCTCCGGTTCCAGAACTATGGCGAGTACGTGAAGCGCTCCCAACCTCTGTACGACGTCGCCGAGCCTGCCGTCGAGGAACTGGCGGAGGAGACCGGCGAACGAACGTACTGCATGGTCGAGCAACATGGGCTCGTGACAAACCTCTGTGTGAGTAAAGGTGATCGGGCGCTCGAGACCGATGCTCGGAGCGGAGCCCATGCCTACATGCATTGTACGGCGGCTGGGAAAGCTATCCTGGCCTATCTTGACGACGACCGTGTGGACGAGATCATCGACAAGTGGGGCTTGCCTGAGTTCACTGATCACACGATCATAGATTGCGAGGAACTCGAAGAAGAACTTGCTGAAGGCCGTGAACGGGGATATTTCGGCGTACGCGAGGAAATCACAGAGGGCCTGAGCGCGATCGGCGCCCCGATCCGAGACGAGGAAACCGTCTATGGCGCTATTTCACTCGAGGGCCCGGAAATGCGTCTTCGTGATCAGTTGGAAGATGGGAGCCTTCTGAACGACCTTCTCGCCACTGCGAACATGATACAGGTTAATTTGAACTTCTCGCAGTCCTGACTCTTTACGGATGGGGCATTTACATTCATGCGGCCGTAATGAGATGAATTACCCACCGTCATGCTACTATATGCGTTTTATCTAGGTAAACACCTCTATTACAAGCATACGATTGTAAGAATAGAGGTGAAGCGACGGTGCTTATCAAATCTACGCGACTACTCGTTCGGATACCGTTTAACACAAGAAAACGCATTACAGACTAGCCGATCGTCATCGCTCCCTCTCTCGACGACGCGTTAGGAACGGATGGTGTGGCTATCAGGTCGATTTACACCGTGAGAAGCCTCTCAGGGCTCGGTAATTGATGTTCCCCATACCGCTCTTCCGGCACTCTCAGTGGGGGTGTCACTGAAAAGAATCGTTGCCGGAGGCGGTGCCGTCTTCGACGGAGGATTTGGGATAGTCTACTTGCCTTTGAATTCCGGCTCCCGGCCTTCGATGCGAGCCTCGAAGCCCTCGTCATAGTCGTCGGTGAGCACTAGCCGGTCACCGAGCTGGTCCTCGAACTCGAGTCCCTGTTCGAGCGGCATATCGAAGGCGTTGTTGAGGAGCTGTCGGCTGTATTTTAACCCAAGTGGGGCGTTCTTTGCGATCTGGTCCGCCCAATCGCGGGCAGCATCGTCGACGTCTGCAGGGTCGTCGACCACTTCGTGAACGAGCCCACAGTCCTCGGCTTCGGCCGGGTCGATATACTCACCCGTGAGGACGAACTCCTTCGCTTTCGAGAGCCCGATCAACCGTGGGAGGCGCTGGGTAGTTCCACCTGAGGGGAACAGCCCGAGTTTTACCTCGACGACGCCGTACTTGGCGTCCGCATCGATCACCCGGAAGTCGACAGGGAGCACCAATTCGAAAGAACCAGCGATGGCCGCTCCCTTGATGCCGGCGACAGACGGGGTGTCCATATCGTCGATGAAATGGGTGATATCGTCGAGACTCATCTCGAGGTCTGGTGCATCTTCCTCGCCGCGTTTTTTCATCATCTCTAGGTCCATCCCGGCGGAGAAGATGTCGCCCTTGCCGAGCAACGTCATCACGCGCACGTCGTCATCAGCCTCGACCTCCTCCAGAGCCGCCCGGAGATCCCATAGTAAGGATTGGTTCATCGCGTTCTTCTTCTGGGGGCGGTTGAGGATGACGTCCGCACGGTTGCCCGTGACGTCCAGCTGGACATTACCGCTGCCAATATTCCGCATACCCGTCATCTTGGCGACCGCATGTAAATAGTTAGGGGAACGGGCAACAGTTCACCCTCGTTTGAAGGCCAACTCGGACGAACTTTTTTATGATGGGCCGACATCCTCGGGAACACTATGGCCGAGATACGGCTAGAGAACCTGCGCAAAGAGTTCGATACACGCTCGGGAACCGAAGTGGCGGTCGAAGGAACCGACCTGACGATCGACCACGGCGAGTTATTCACGTTCGTGGGCCCGAGCGGCTGCGGGAAGACCACGACACTTCGAATGATCGCCGGCCTCGAGACACCGACCGAAGGCACCATCACGTTCGACGGGGAGGACGTGACGGATCTGCCACCACAGCATCGCGATATTGCGATGGTATTCCAGAACGTCGCGCTCTACCCCCACAAGACCAACTACGACAATATCGGGTTCCCGCTCAAGATGCGCGGCGGTACCGACAACTACGACGAAATCATTCGCGAAACGGCAGAGCTTCTAGAAATTACGGATACCTTGGAGAAGAAACCCGGGCAGCTCTCCGGCGGCCAACAGCAGCGAGTCGCCCTTGCCCGCGCGATTGTCCGGAACCCCAACGCGATTCTGATGGACGAGCCGATGAGCGACCTCGACGCGAAGCTCAAGGCCGACCTCCGCGTCGAGCTTCAACGTGTCCACGACGAGATCGACACGACCATCATCTACGTCACTCACGATCAGGAGGAGGCGATGACGATGAGTACGCGGATCGGGCTCATGAACGACGGCCGCATGGCAGCCGTCGATACTTCCGAGAACATCTATCAGCGTCCGAAGAACGCGTTCGTCGCGCAGTTCATCGGCCAGCCTGCGACGAACGTCGTGGACGCGCAACTGTCCGAGGATGATTGCCTGATCGCGATGGGCGGCGAAACGGGCCTCGACCTGTCGGAGCACGCGGCGACGCTACGGGAGGCCACCGATCCAGACGGAATACTCGAACTCGGCTTCCGTCCCCAACACCTCGAGCTCACCGACGACCCCGGGGCGAGTCTGTTCACCCTCGAGGTCGACGTCTGGGAGCCGATTAGCGAGAACTACATCGTCTATCTCTTCGACGACGAGGGGAACGAGATCAAAACGATATCTGATAAGGTCTCGTTGCTCGAATCGGGCAACCAGATCGGTGTCAAGGACGTCAAGACGATGTTCTTCTTCGACCCGGAAACGGGAGAAAAAGCCTTGCAACTCGACTCTGCGGACGCGCCCAGTCTCGTCGGGCCGAGCAGCGCCAACTGAACTGTCGGAATTCGATCGTAAATTCCGCGGCCGCAAGATCGACGTCCGTTCCCGATCAGCCGCAGATCTCGGTCGAACTGGTTTGATCGCCGAAATTTATTTGTGTGATGATCACAACCGTGGTGGTATGGCAAGAGATGGCAAAGCAGTAGGTGCCAGTACTGACAGCCACGGGAGGATCAGTCGGCGACGAGTCCTCGAGACGAGCGGTGCGGCGATGATCACCGCGGGGTTGGCCGGGTGTAGCACCCTGCTCGGCAACGGCAGCGCGGACTCGGGAATCACCGTCGTCTCGTACAACAGTTCCTCGGCTGCGAAGGACGCTTGGAACAGTATCGCCAAGACGTACGAGGAGGAGACGGGAAACACGGTCAACATGCAGTACACTGGGTTCACCGACGTCATCTCAACGGTGAGCCAGATGATTCGCGGCGGCAATCCCCCAGACCTCGTCATCGCCAACATGAACGTCGCCGGGACGCTGTTCGCGCAGGACCAGCTCGCCCCGCTCACGGACATCGTCGACGATCTCTACGAGGGCGAAACGCCTGAGGAGACCTTTATCACGGGCGACGACGACGAGGTGTATGCCCCGGTGTACTCGACGACGCTACACGGTCTGGACGTTCGGCGTGATCTAGTCAAGCAGGCCGGCGGGACGATGCCGGACGACTGGGTGAATCACGATATGGGCCTGTCCGACTTCGCCCAGTGGGGCCAGCAGATCAAGGACCAGACCGGGAAGTCGCTGTGGGCCTACTCGTCGGCCGCCAGCGGGCGCGGCGCCATGCAGGGGATGAACCTCTTGTTCATGAACGGCGTCCACATCTATTCCGGAACGCGCGGAAACTACGAGGTCGTCCTGGACAAAGGTGAGAACAAGCGTCGCGCCGCCGAGTTGCTCTCGTACTTCAAGAACGATCTGAAGCCGGTGTCCGAGGGGAGCCCCAACTACAGCTGGACCGACATGCAAGAGCTGTACGTCAACGGCAAGGCCGCGACGGTGAACTACGGCGTTGGCCGCATGCTCGCACTCCTCGACAACCGGGGCAAGACCGAGCAGTTCAACAATACGATCCCGATAAATCAGCCCCACGACAACCTCCGTGATGACGGCGGACTGATCCAGCAAGACCACGGCACGGAGATGTTGCTGTCGGCGAGCCAGAACAAGGACGCCGCCAAGGAGTGGATCAAGACGTTCCACAACAGCGACGGCTACATCGACTTCCTGCACACGACCCCGTTCTACAAGAACCCGCCCACCCCGGAAGGAATGCGCAACGAAGCGTGGCGGGACAACCCCATTATTCAGCAGCGCTCCGAGATCATCGACTTCCACATCGGTCTGATTGAGGAAGGCTACGCGCACCCCCACGCGGTGGCGATGGGTGACGGAGGAGTGAACATCCCCCACCTCCAAGCGTACCAGGCCGGCGAATACGGCAAGATGATGCAGTACGTGACCGTCGAGGGCCAGAGCCCCGAAGAGGCCGTGAGCAACACGGCCGACGCGCTCAGAGAGTACGTATCAGAATGATCGACGTAGTGCGTGACTCGGTCACTCGGCTCCGCGATCGGCTTGCCACGACCGATCAGCGCAGCCGCAAGTCCCGGTTCGGGATCCTGCTGTTCGCACCCGCGCTCGTCCTGCTCATGTCGCTGTTCCTGATCCCGATAGCGTATATCTTCTACCTGAGCCTCCACGACATCGGCATCCTCGAGGCCTCGGGCGAGTTCGTGGGTATCGGAAACTACGTCGAACTCTTCACCGACGCGGCGTTCCAGCACGCGCTCTGGGTCGGCACGGTATACGCCGTCGGGTCGGTGGCGTTCCAGTTGCTGCTCGGCCTCGCGCTGGCGCTGTTGGCGAACAAGTCGTTCCGTGGCGTCTCCGTGGTCCGGACGCTGGTGATCTTCCCGTATCTCGTCCCCATGATCGCCGTCGTGATCATGTGGCGCTGGATCGCCAACCCCGTCTACGGCGTGCTCAACTACGCGCTCACGTCGACCGGTCTCGTCTCAGAGAGCATCAATTTCTTCGGCTCGCTCGAGTTGGTGATGCCCGCGCTGATCGTCGCGTCCAGCTGGAAGTATACAGCGTTCGTGTCGCTCAT
Source organism: Natrinema sp. 74 (assembly GCF_046097095.1). Taxonomy (NCBI): domain Archaea; kingdom Methanobacteriati; phylum Methanobacteriota; class Halobacteria; order Halobacteriales; family Natrialbaceae; genus Natrinema; species Natrinema sp. 74. The sequence goes on along the minus strand of NZ_CP175699.1, from coordinate 213,709 downwards.
CCTGCTGGCGCGGCTCCAGGCCATCGACGAGACGCTCTACGAACAGGCGAAGATCAGCGGTGCGTCGACGTGGCAGATGTTTCGCGAAGTGACGCTCCCGAATCTCAAGAACGCCATCCTGCTCGTGGTGTTTCTTCGCTCGATCTTCATGTTCAACAAGTACAGTTCGATCTGGCTGTTCACCGAGGGCGGTCCGCTCTCGGCCACGACGAACCTGCCGATCTACCTGTACGAGCGGACGTTCCACCAGTTCGAACTCGGCATGGGGTCGGCCGCGGCGATGACTCTCTTTGGGATCCTGATCTGCTTCGCAATCGTCTACTTCACGCTGTTCAACCCCAGCGAAGAAATTGAAACAACCTCGTGATCACCTATGAGTGAGAAAACCCGCACGAAATCGTTCGAACGGCCCGATCAGTTCATAGAGACGCACACCAAGCGACGCCTGCTCAAGGTGGTCCAGTACTCCGTGCTCATCGGCCTGCTGATTTATATCGCGTTCCCGGTGTTGTGGATGATGTTGAGCGCGTTCAAGACGCCGAGTCAGATCTTCGGTACGCCTCATCTCATCCCCTCGAACCCGACGCTCGAGAACTTCAGCGTGCTGTTGACGGAGACGGTGTTCCCGACCTACCTCGGCAACTCGATTATCGTTGCGATCGGGGCGACGCTACTGACGACCACGCTCGCGACGCTCGGTGGGTACGGTCTCACGCGGTCGGAGTTCCGGAGTAAGAAGACTCTGGCGCGAACCGTCCTGCTGACCTATATGTTCCCGCCGATCCTGCTAGGTATCCCGCTATACATAATCTTCTACAACCTGGGACTGCTCAACACCCCACTCGTGCTCATGGTGGCACACACGGCTATCGCACTGCCTTTCTGCCTCTGGCTGATGTGGCAGTACTTCCAGACGGTCCCGATCGCCTACGAAGAGTCCGCCTGGATCTACGGCGCGACCCGGTTCCAGACCTTCCGCAAGATCGTGTTACCCATGGCGCTGCCGGGCATCATTGCCATCGCGATCTTCGCGTTCGCCGTCTCCTGGAACGACTTCACCATGGCCGTCGTCCTCATGACGGAGACGTCTGCGAAGACGTTCCCGGTCGGGATCAAGGACTTCCTGGCCTCTCAGCAAGTGAACTGGGGCATCGTGAACGCTGCCGGATTCATGATCATCGTGCCCCCGCTCCTGTTGGTGTTCTTCCTTCAGAAGTACATCATGGTCGGATTCCAGATCGGCCGGTAGCTAGACTGGTTGCCGCCGCCTGGCCGTCGTGCCCGGAGCAATGGTCGGGCGGAGTCACGGCGAGCCCTGACAGGGCGAAGCCGACGTTGTTTGATTCGATGTTACCGATATTATTCGTAAATGTTAGCAGGAAGTTATAAGTGGATGGCGACTGTCCTCGAGATATGGCGAGCACTGTGACCGAGCTTGTCGAGACCAAACAGAACGGCGACCTGCTAACGATCTCGTTGAACCGACCGGAGAAGCTCAACGCTCTAACGCCCGAGCTCATCAACGGTGTGTACGAGGTGTTTGAGGACCTCGCGGCCGACCCCGGTGCCCACGTCCTGCTCACCGGCAACGGCGATGTCACCTGTGCAGGTATGGACACCGATATCGTTGCATCCGACGACTACGATACCGAGTTCGGCGATGTCGACGAAACGATGCGCCAGCTCTGTGAGCATATCGGCGAGTACCCCTATCCCACAGCGATGGCCGGGAAGGGGGCCGTCATCGGCGCCGCATTCGGAATGTCCGTCGAATGTGACTTCGTGATTCTGGGCGAGGACACCACGTTTTCCTTCCCCGAAATCACCTACGATGTCTGCCCGAGCGTCTCGCGGATCGAACACCTCGGCGACGTCGTCGGTCCCCGCGTCGCCAAGGAGATGGTCATGACGGGCGAGCCGATCGACCCGTCGCAGGCCAGGGCGCTCGGTCTCGTGAACGCCGTCGTTCCCGAAGACGAGGTGGACGCGGCTGCCACGAAGTTACTGGAAAAGATCAGCGAGCACGAAGCGGACATCGTCCGGCAGATTGGCGACGTTTTTTGAACGGCCACCTTTCGCCGGTCACTGAGGGTAGTAATAGGCACTCACAATCGGTCTTTCCGAGACGCCACGAGCAGGATGTCCCGTTTGTTTCTAGAGTGGGGTCGGTCCGAGACGGCAGCAGTCCCAGATTGATTTTCGTCTAGTTGCACAGCAGCCTCGGAGCGTCACCTGCACAGGCGTAGCTGCTTGTACTCGCTTTCCTCCAATCACTCGGGTCTCTCCGCGTTCGGCCGCTAAAGCATCCAGCCCTATCTGCGTCTCGTAGGCGTCCAGCCACACCACAGTTGCAGACCGACAGCCGAAAACGCCGCCGAATCTTTAAGGTGCTTACGCATGATATGATAACTCATGGTTTCGACAGACCCGGAGCAATATCCGGAGGGTATCGAACCGGAGGTCCAGCTGCCGCTCGGGAGACGTCCGCTCTACGAATATCTCGAGCACCACGCAGACGAGCGTCCGGACGAGATCGCGCTCAACTTCTACGGCCGAACGCTCTCGTTCGCGGAGCTGAACGATGCCGTCGATGCGTTTGCGAGCTATCTCGCCGACCGCGGCTACGGGAAGGGAGACACCATCTTGCTCTTCCTCCAGAACTGTCCCCAGTTCTACGTCGGGTACCACGCCGCACACAAGCTGGGCATGAAGGTAAGCCCCTGCAATCCGATGTCGAAGGAACACCGTGTGGAGTATCAACTCAACGACGCCGACGTCGGCGTCGTGCTCACGCTCGCGTCGTTCGGCGATATCATCGCGAACGTCTGGGACGAGACGGCACTGGAGGACGCCGTTTACACGCGATTAGATCGCTACCTCCCCGAGGAGCCGGTCCCCGCGATCCACGATGAGATGGGCGAACTGATCGCAGCCACTCCCGACGAACTCCCCACTGACGGGGAGTTCCTGGCCGACGTGCTCGACGATCACGCTGGAGAGTCGGCGCCCGACGTCGACCATGATATGGACGACGTGTGTCTTCTCCAGTACACGTCCGGGACGACTGGTCTACCGAAGGGATGCATGCACACCTACGAGACGATTCTCCACAAGGCAGGCACCAACGCGACGCTTTACAACTTCGATGAGGAGGACGTTCACTTCGGAGTCATGCCCGTTTTTCACGTCGCCGGAAAGCTGAACACCGTCGACACCCCGCTGGTCGGGGGCGGTGCCACCGCCCTCTTGACACGCTACGAACCTGAGGCGGTCATGGAGGTCGCTGAGCGGTATCGGCCCACACACTTCTGGCTCACGACGCCGATGGTTCGGGAAGTACTCGACCATCCGGACCGAGATACGTACGACCTCACATCCTTCGAGTACAATCCAGTCTCGAGCTTTGGTGAGGGTCTCACGCAGGAACTCGCTGACCGATGGCACGAGGTCACCGGTGCCGAAATAGCAGAGGGGGCCTACGGACTGAGCGAAACCCACACCAAGGACACCTTCACTCGGAAACTCGGCATCGTTGAAGAGGGGTTCGTCGGCCTCCCTGCACACGACGTCGACATCGTGATCCGAGATTGGGAGACCCACGAAGAGGTGCCGCGCGGCGAAATCGGCGAGATCAGCGTGAAGTCACCGTCGGTGATGGAAGGCTACTGGGAGAAACCAGAGAAGACTGCGGAGACCATGTACGAGGGCTACGTCCTCACGGGCGACATCGGTCGCATGACTGAGGACGGCTACCTCTACTTCCTCGGCCGGCGCAAGAGCATGATCAAATCCAGTGGATACTCCGTTTCGCCGACCGAGGTCGAGAAGATCCTCAAGACCCACGACGGGATCAACAACGCCGCCGTCTTCGGACGAAATCACGAAACCCGCGGTGAGGAGGTAATCGCAGTCGTCACCCTCGTTGACGATGGGCTGACCGCTGACGAGATCGTTTCGTGGGGTGCCGAGAACATGGCCGCATATAAGCGGCCACGAGAGGTGATTATCCGAAACGAGATGCCTCTAACGGATATGGGAAAACTCGACAAACAGGCACTCAAAGAGGAGGTGCTGTAGGCTGGACTTTCTGGGCCTAAGATCGCTCCCTCGATAAGGCAGCGTCTAGTTAGGCCAGTTTGAAAAATGAGCAGGTCGTAGAGTTTGGTTGGATCTATGCTCACAGACCTGCTCAGCGAAAGCTACATGGCGGATTTTGATGAACATTGGGAGCGTGAGCGGGTGGCAACGCCCGTCAGGGCGTTCGCCGTCCGGCTCCATGCAACTGGTTGTTCGCTTCGGGAGACACAAACGACTCTTCGGTCACTCGACGTAGAACGCTCTCATTAAGCAATCTGGCACTGGATGAATCGGCTGTCTGACATCGTTCAGATCCGCCGACGTCCACGAGAGCTTCGCTCTCGTGCGGCCTCTTGGAGCGCAAAGCGCTCCAATGGTCGGCAAATCTTCGGTTCGCCTCGACAGCAGAACGCGACGCGTTCTGAGGACGGCTTCGCCGTCGTGGGTCGCGGCTGATAAAATTACTGCCAAGATATGCTTCGAACAGTCTTGGATATACGATACAATATATCTTGACACGAAGCTCATCCTCGATGTCGCACTTTTTAGACGGCGAGGCACAGATCCAACTGCTGCGTTTCTGCATGGACTCGCCGAGAAACACGATTTCTCCGTGGCTGAGTTTCTCGTCGATGGTGCTGGCTGTCTGATTGCCCTCTCTCGAGTCGAATCGCATGGTCACCTCGACTATGTCAATCGAACCCACATCGGAAAGTGGTTTCACACGTTCAAAATTCGGATCGACCGCTTCCATGGCTCGTGAGACGGCAGTCGGGCAAGCACTAGAGTAATAATTGAACGGTTTGTCCACTACTATAACACACAGTAATCGCACTAGTCACTCAATAAATAGATATGTAGCCAATATAGATTCGCTGGAGTTGTACGCGCTTCGCAATGAAGTTAATCTGGAGTGTAAGTATCACTGTAACGCGTTGGCAGCGCAGTTCGCACCGCTGAGGAAGTCGATTTCGTTATAGGCGAACGTATGCCCCTTGACGAGGCGGACGACGTTGTCTTAACCGGCAGTACGGCCGTCATCTACGAGTCCGACAGCCATCCGTGGATTGCTGAACAGGAGGAACTCGTCGACCGAGGGATCCCGGCCCTCGTGGCTGAGATAGAGATTGTTATTCGTAGTGCACTACACGGCAGAACTACTGCCGATATCGAGATTCAAGGGCCTCAATTTCGCCGTTACAGACGAGAATCTTCGATAGGGGGTATAGAAGGTCTCTATCCGCTGTGTTAGTTCGAATCCCTTTCGACATCGATCCAATACCGGCAACCACGTTCGAATTACAAGCGGTATCGATTAGTACGGACGAGACGGCTTTCTGTTGCCAACTACAGCACTGCGAGCAGTACAGTATGCTCTCACCCTCGTGTCGCCTGTGTCTACCACGGTACTTGCCTCGGGTCGTCCGTCCGTAGATCAGGTTTGCTGTCCGTCCACGTAGACGACGCCGTCTTCGACGATCACATCGTAGGTCGGCAGGACGAGATCATTGTCGGCAAGTTGCTCACCTGTCTCGAGGTCGTAGGACCAGCCGTGCCACGGACAGGAGATGATCGGTTCGTCGTCGGCGTAGCTCTTTTCGACGCGCTTTCCGGGCTCGACGAACTCGCCAACGAGCTTCTTGCCGACTTGCCCCTTGGCGACCGGCCCGCAGTCGTGGAGACACTTGTTCCGAACGGCGTGGAACTCGCCGCCGACGCAGATAACGCCGACTTCCGCTCCGTTCACCTCGACGAGTTCGCGGTCGCCGTCTTCGAACTCCGCCTTGGATTTCACCTCGATCAGGTCCGCGTCGCTCATAAGTCGAACACCTCCTTCGCATTCTCCGAGAGGATTTGTTTCTTCTCGTCTTCCGAGAGGAACGGGAGATCGGCGACAGTCGTCGGTCGGTCGTAGTCCCAGTGGGGGTAGTCCGACGCATACATCAGGCTGTCCGTGCCGATCATGTCGAAGCACTTCTCAAGGTACGCCGAGTCGGCCGACACCTCCAGGGGCTGAGTTCCATAGTAGAAGTCGGTGATATACTCACCGGGCTTCTTCTCGAGCAGCGGTGCCTCTTCGGGGCGTTTGAGGTATTCCTCATCGAGGCGTGTGATCAAGCCGGGAAGGTAGGTGACGCCTGACTCCATGAAGACGATGTCCAGGTCGGGGAACTTCTCCGGAATGCCCTGGCAGACGAGGCTGACGATTTGAGACATGTTTGACTCGAGGAAGCCCAGCGTGTGCGTCTCAATCATCTCTTGGTAGCCCGCGCGGACGTACTCGTCAAGGCCAGCACCGCCAGTGTGGAAGACCGCTGGCAGTCCCAGCTCCTCGCACCGCTCGTAGAGCGGGTCGTACTTGCGATTGCCCAGCGGGGGTGTCGCACCCGCGGTGACGAAACAGGCACCGACGTACGCGTCATTGTCCTTAACGCGATCGAGGATCTCCATCGATGCGTCGATATCGCCGTACGGGATCGGAGCCAGACCGTGAATTCCATCGTCGGGATCGAGCACTTCTTCCTGCATGTACTCGACGTACGCCTTCGCGAATACGCTCTGGCGGTCGTCGTCAGCAGTCGTTCCCGCTCCGGCGAGAATGAGATGCGAGATCAGTAGCGTCTCGTCGACGCCGATGGACTCCATCCCCTCACGGATCCGTTCGGGTGTTTCGGGATCGTCAGGGTACGAGGAGTGTTCGCGAGTAACCTTTCCGTGGGCCTGCCGATCTCCGGTCGAGAAGGGGAAAAACGAACTGAGATTCTGCTTTGCGCCCTTCTCGTCGAAGTTGCTGCCCTCGAACTTCGTCTTCCAGGGCTCTTCCATGTACTCGGCGACGTCGTGGAACGACTCCATGTAGTGACAGTCGCCGTCGATGACGTAATACTGATCTAACGTCTCTTGTCTCGGCTGACTCTCGTCTGACTCGAGCATAGTCGTACAACATTTGCCCCGTCATATACACCCTTACTTTGAGGGAATGATAACCTATACCACAACCTAATTATACCTCGTCCCCCTCCCCTCGCCCTTGATTTGAAATGGTCAAAATACGATGATAGTTCATGCAGGAGAGTGTTTACAGTGGTATTCTTGTAATGCCTCGTGGCGAGTGACGCAATCGTCACCGAGATCGTACGTAATATGCGTTTAGAGTGTGCTCGTAGAACTCTCCGGCCCGATTGAATATATCAAATCCGTAGTCGGTTCCAGATAGAACGATACGGTTTGTGACTAACGAGACGACACGTACTACAACAGGATACCCGCGCTTGATGATCGCTATACCGTTCCTTTTCGGGCTTCAGCTGTGATTTGTGATACTCAAATCAACAGATAGAATAGCCAAAGACCAGAATATTGCGCTGGAGAGACACACTCTCCCAAAGATTGAATATCTCCCTACCAAATGCATCTATATGGCTCAACAGAGTCAATTATCGTACGGCACCGACGGAGCGTGGAACGAGCTATACATCAACGGCGAATGGGTCACCGCTTCCAGCGGAGAGACCATCGACGTCGAGGACCCCTCCACCCGTGCGACCGTTGCACAGGTTCCCGCAGCCGCCGAGGAGGACGTCGACGCCGCCTACGAGGCCGCGGCCGCGGCACAGTCTGACTGGGAGGCAACGCCGCCGGCCCGTCGAGAGGAACTCGTACAGGAACTCCTCGAAACCATCGAGGATCGCAGCGAAGAGGTCGCGGAGTTGGTGACCACTGAGGTCGGTGGGTCGGCCGTCATGGCCGGGACATCCCTGCATCTCGCCGAGGATCAGCTTTCCGAAGCTGCGACCGTTCCCCGACGAATGAAAGGCGAGCATGCGCGCTCGAATATTCCCGGGAAGGAAAATATTGTCCAGCGCGAGGCCAAAGGAGTCGTCACCGTTATCTCGCCGTGGAACTTCCCGCTGAATCTCTCGATGCGTGCGGTCGCACCGGCTATCGCCGCCGGAAATACGGTCGTCCTTAAGCCTGCGACCAATACGCCCATCGTCGGCGGACTCCTCTTCGCTCGGCTCTTCGAGGAGGTCGGCTTCCCCGACGGCGTTCTCAACGTCGTTACGGGACGCGGTTCCGAAATCGGCGATCGCGTCGCGAGTCATCCCAAAAGCGACGTCGTCGCCTTTACCGGTTCGACCCCCGTCGGTCGACGAGTCGCCGCTGCCGCGGGCGAGAACCTCGCTGAGGCGGCGATGGAACTGGGCGGCAACAACGCTCACATCGTCACCGACGACGCCGATATCGACGCGGCTATCGACGCCGCGGTCTTCGGCAGTTTCGTCCATCAGGGACAGGTCTGTATCTCGATCAACCGCCACCTCGTCCACGAGGACGTGTATGACGAGTACGTCGAACGGCTCACCGAACGGGCCGAATCGCTGCCGGCCGGATCGGTCCACGATCCGGACACCATTGTCGGTCCGATCATCGACGAATCCCAGCGCGACGAGATGCTCGAGTACGTCGATGAAACCGTCGACGCAGGAGCGACGCTGGAAACCGGCGGTGAGACGGTCGAACTCGAGGACGTCGACAACTCGCTGGTCGTCGCTCCAACGGTCCTCTCGGATGTTACCAACGAGATGTCCGCCGCGTGCTTCGAGCATTTCGGCCCGATCGCTCCCGTGATCCCGTTCTCGGACATCGACGAGGCCGTCGAACTGGCCAACGACACGGAGTACGGCCTTTCGGGGTCGGTTCACGCTGGCGATGTCGGTGCCGGCAAACGGATCGCCGACCGATTAGAAACTGGGATGGTACACGTCAACGATCAGCCGGTCAATGACGAGGCCCACGTTTCGTTCGGTGGCACTGGAGCCTCCGGCGTCGGCGGGTACAACACGACGGACTTCCTTGAGGAGGTCACCGAGAAGAAGTGGATCTCGCTGCAACACGAACCGCGTGAGTTCCCGTTCTGAGTCGGGTAACTCAACCGTCGGCTGATGTCGATAGAGAGGTCGTCTCGACTACTACCGATTTTCCAATACTGAATCCAGTCAGACTCGATGAAGGATGCGCTGATGGATCTTTTTCTGAGAATATAATCCATCTGGATTATATTCGTGGTGCCATACAATAGCTATGTCTAAGTCCAGAACTACCGGTATTCTGAGAACGTTCGTTCCGTGACCACAAAGCGCCTACTGTCGATTGAGTCGTTCCGTAAACGGACCTGCATGACATTTCCACGCTATCGCCAAAGCGGACGAAGCATGTTGTGAATATCAATAACGGCCATCCGTTTCACAACAATAGAGATGATATCCGTTCTGTTATTTCCGAATATAATTCTTCTCAACTGTCTCGAGAACCCCAGATCCGTTGGTATTTAGACCGAGACACGAGATTCGGTCCGTACTACGCTTCGGCGGAGAACGGATCTCGGAACGATTGGGTTACTGAACGGAAGGAGTCACATTGAGGGGTTCTGCGTGAGCGCCCATCGGGATATTGACGACATTCTCGAAGTCGTTCTTATCGTCGCAGAGCATCTTTCCGGTCGTCTTCAGCGATCGGAGGTCGATCAGAATAACCCCGATCACGGGAAGGACCATCTCCTCCCAGACTAATAGGTAGAGAGAGTCGGCGATTTCATAGTAAGAGCAGGGCGTAGCCTCCGCAATGTCCTTCTCTTCGCCTTCTAGACAGTGCCAGACGAAGCAGCCATCGTTCAGGTAGATGTGTTCATAGATGCTATTATCGCTATATGTGTATTTCACTCGTTTTCCCGTCAGTTCGTCCGTCTTCTCGTGAATCACTGTGGAATCCGTAAACGGTTGATCGATGACTGCAGAGCGGATTTCGTACTCGCCAGCCCCCAGCGATTCGTTAGCCATCGCATGTTCGAGCAACAACTGAGGCATCTCGTCTTTCGACGACGGGATAGTCGCAGTGATGACCGTTGCAATTTCTCGCTCGAAATCGAGAATGAGGGATTCCGAGGTGCGCTCTTCTTCGCTAATCATGTAGTCTACGAAGTAAATGTTCTCCCGTGGCATCGTCGCATTGTAACGTGACTCAATCTCTTCACCGGGATTGTCTGTACGCTCCAACTGCTGCTTGTCAATGAACGTGTACGTTCTCGAAAGACCATCTTCGAAGTTCAACGTCAGTTCTTTTCCAGACAATGAATCAACGGCCTCCATCTGATTCACGCCATATTCTTCAGCGATGTCACCCATCGGAATCCAGTTTGATGAACCAGTCATGGTCGAATCCATTATTTACCTAGAGAGGAACACACATAGTAGTTTCGAACATGGCAAAAGGATAGATGGGGGGTATCATCTTACTAATCGCGAAGTTACGCCGTTTTCCGGACCTCTTCGTGCCCTTCTTGAAATTCGAAGTATAGCTAAGTATGGTTCTCATGAGAAGCCGTACAGGTGTTACGCCTCGACAAAGCGAGAAGAACCTCAGTCTCAACGCCGACATCCAGCAAGTCAACGTCCACCTCGCTCGGTGGCCGTATCGCTGTCGTATACATCGGTGTCCGTCTCCGACGCGTACTGCGCGACTATATCTGTCGGATCACCGGCCGCAGGAACTGGAAGTCAGTCTTGACTGGAAGGATTTCTCTGTCGATCGCTCCAAAAACGGCCCCGTCCGTACACGGAACGCTCTTTCCACGAAGGAAGATGATCGAAAATGTAATATATGTCACTTCATGTACAGGGCCTATGGAAAACGAAATAGGTCAGCCCGCGATTGAACTCGCATTCGACATCCGCCACGGACGCATCTCTCCGGTAGAGGTAATTGACGAGACGTTCGAACGGATTGATCGGCTCAACGACGAGTTCAACGCCTTCGTCTATCTCCGGGAAGAGGACGCAAGAACGGAAGCGTTAGCGGCCGAGCGGGCGCTCGAGAACGGTGATCCTGTAGGGCCGCTCCACGGAGTACCAGTTGCGCTGAAGGACCTTGACTCGCACGTGGAGGGGATGCCGTACACGTTCGGTGGAGTGAAGCCGCTCGGCGAGCAGATGCCGGAGCGGACGTCGGTCACTGTACAGCGACTCCAAGACGCGGGGGCCATCGTCGTCGGGTCAACGAACAGCCCCGAATTCGGCGCGTCCGGGGACACGACGAATCCGATGTTCGGTTCGACAGGGAACCCATTCAACTCGTCGAAAACGGCCGGCGGCTCGTCCGGCGGGAGTGCGTCGGCTGTCGGGGCAGGCATGATACCGCTCGCGCTCGGCTCTGACGTCGCTGGCTCCCTCCGAATCCCGGCAAGTGTCTGTGGGACCTATGGACTGAAACCGACACCAGGCCTCGTCCCGAGCGAGTCACAGCCAGACCTGTTCCGTGATGCGGCCCCGTTCGTCTCCTACAGCGGACTAACGCGGACAGTCGAGGACACGGCACTCCTGCTTGACGTCATCGCCGGCGAGCACCCGCGAGATCCGCTCAGCGTGCCCGAAGCCGACACAGAGTACCGGGACGCCGTTGATCGCTCGATAGAGGGACTCTCGGTCGCATTCAGTCCCGACCTCGGCGTCTACGACGTCGAGGATACTGTTCTCAGCACCGTCGAGGACGTCCTCGAGACGCTTCGGGGAGCGGGAGCCACAGCCGAGCGGGTCGACATCGACTTTGGTATCCCGTTCGATGTACTATTGGAGAGCTACAATGCACTCCTCAATCCGAGCCTGTCTGCGGCGGTCGAGGGGATCGAGCGCGAAATGGGCATCGACCTGCTGGGAGAGCACCGCGACGAGCTTTCACCACAGGTCATTGACTTCATCGAGGACGGCTACGAGTACAGCGCCGTCGAGTACAAGCAGGCGAGCGTCGTGCGGTCGCGTGCATACGAGACGATCCAGCGCGTCCTTGACGGACACGACCTGTTGGTGACGCCGACGCTCGCAACAACGCCGTGGGAAAAAGGCAAGCCCGCGCCAGACAAGATTGCAGGCGAGGCTCCCGAGACCGACAAGGAAACATTCCTCACGTGGCCGCTGAACCTGACTGGTCACCCGGCAGCGTCGATTCCCGCTGGGCGCTCGGCGGAGGGACTCCCCATCGGCGCACAACTCATCGGGTCGCGGTTTGCTGAAGATACAGTGTTAGCTGCCAGTGCGGCGATAGAGCGGCGACAACCGTGGATGGACGACTATCCGGCCCAGCCGTAACGAATTCAACGGCCAGATCGCGGTCCACGAACGACTCCGATATAGCGAGTAGAGATGTGTGTATTCTTGGGAGGAGAGACTCACACAGTAGGAGTAATGCTGCAGTGGTGGAGAGCCAATGCGCTGGCTCATTTCGACAGTGCTTGCCCTCGTAATCGGGTAGTCCACTACCCGTCATCTGCTCACTCCATAGAGCCTGCACAGTTGCGACTCCCCGTTCCGTCCGGAGATCAATGCCGTATTTCGGCACCGTCTCACGGCACTGATCGAAACCGTCATCATCATGTTCACGTTCCTATCCTCGAACTCGATCTTGAGTTTGACCTCGATCAGGTCCACGTCGCTCACAGACCGATATCGTAGCACTCGAGTGCGATCGAAACGGCGGTCAAAACCGTCTCAAGCCACATAGCTATCACGGAATTTTGACATCGACTCCCGTTTCACTAGCTGTTCGTATAGGCGGTCGAAGAGTTTTCAACCGAGGGAGAATCCGTCGGCGCCGCCTAGCTGCAAGGATCCTTATCCGTTGACAACCTGTTCGATTACTAATCTTCGGCTTCAGGTTCTCCTCTGGTTTGTAGAGTCGTTCCCGCTTCTCTTCTGGCTTTCAACTGTGTGAGTACAACGGATACGACTGCTGTTGCGACCACGACCGCAAGCGTTGTCACGAATACCGAATCGCCCGAGAAGTAGAGCGCGGCTATCAGCCCGACGATTCCGATGACGGTGACAGCCGGTACCGACTCCGGTCCGCCGGCGCTAAACGGCCGGTCGTAGTCTGGGAGTTTGTATCGAAGCGCGATGACGCTGGCGAGGATCATGATGTAGACGACGATGAAGAAGTTCGCCGCCGCGTTGATAAGGACTGTCGGGACAGACACCAACCAGAGGAGTGCCAAGATAATCCCACCAGTGACCACCAGCGCAACGTCGGGTGTCTGGAACCGAGGATTGATCCGTCCGATTGCTGACGGTAAGTATCCCTCTCGACCGAGATTCCAGAGTTGTCTCGATGTTCCGGCCAGCACAGCATTGAACGTCGCGCCGGTCGCGACGAAACTGATAATAGCCATAATCCACTTTCCGACGGGGCCAAAGAACGCTTCAAATGCGACAACTTGCGGAAACGGCGACTCCGCTAACGTCGCTGACGCGAGCGATCCGTCCATCGCGATGATGAACGGAACTCGAACCAGGAACACGAGCCCGAGAACAGTGAGCATCGCCTTCGGGAGGACGTTCTGCGCGTCTTCCACCTCTTCGGCGAGAGGTCCAAGGACCTCCCATCCAACGAGTAACCAAACCGCGAGAGGAACGAAGGCCAGTATCGGTGTCCACCCGCCTGCCGTCCATGATAGCTCTGATGTCTCGAACGACGTTTGGCCAAATCCTCCGATCTGCAATAGTGAGAGAATCACGATCACCCCCACTAACGCAGAGAGAAGCACGACGGCGGTCTTCCCGACCAAGTCGATACCGGCGATGTTGATGCCGACGAAGAGGATCACCAACAGTGTCCCCCAGACTTGCCATGAAAGCAGACCGGGGAATACGAAATTCAGAATCTGTCCGACGATGGTCGCTTCTGATGCGAGCGCGATAAATACCAGCCAGTACACTAAACCGGTGGCCACTCCAGCGCTCGAGCCGAAGCTCCGTTTCACGTACGTCATGAAACTCCCTGCGACCGGAAACATCGTCGACAGCTCCGCTAGTCCGAGCGCCGCGAAGCTCATCAGTGCAAATGCGATAACCATGCTGATTATCATTCCGGACCCGATCTGACTAACTCCGCGCCCGGCGACGAACAGCGTCGTCGAGGATGTAACCATCCCGAAACTAATTGCAACTGCAGTCCAGTACCCTAACTCTCCGGTTTTAAGCTCTGCCTCACCATTATCCATTGGTAGCGTACCACACTATATCATGATGCACCCATAAAACTTGGGGTCTTTAAGTGTAGATGGTTACTCAGAGACGGACGAGTAGTTGGCTACTCCAGGAGATTTGCATATAGTACATGTTTAGATCTCATAGTACAAATACGTACAAATGAGTGTTCAATCTCTATTAGGGAAGCGTACCGACAGGGTATCATCGTCTCCGTGTCGATCACTGAGGGGTCACTATCGACGATGATAGGCTGTTCCTCCCGTCTCTCACTGTTTTAGCGGTAGCTCGGTCCTTGGTCCGATTCTGTTCAGATATATGTGAAATAATATCTCCGACCCTCCCCATTCGATGAATGTTCGATGTTACCTACCGCTTCATTGTCCGCCTATCGCAAGTAGTCGAGTCAGAATCTGCTTCGTCTTCCTTGCCGATGGCCTCGACGATGAGTTCGGCCACGTCGACGATCTCGATCTCCGCTTCGTAGCCGCCAGTCTTGCGACCGTCCTCGTACATCGTCATGCACATCGGACAGGCGACGACGAACTTCTCGACGCCGCTGCCGGCGTCGGTGTCCTCGAGCGCCTCCCGGAGCCGCTCCTCGCTGGATTTGGGTTCTTCCACGAAATCCATTCAGAGGCCGCCACCGCCGCCACAGCAAAAGGAATTGCTGCGGTTGCGGGGCATCTCGAATGCCGGCGCTGTAGACGCGCAGCCCCTCGAGCTGGAAGCCGCCGATGCCGAGCGCGAACAGCGTCCCGATGCAGAGATCGTCTTCGGTGGAGGTGTGGCGGTCCCAGAGCCGATAGTTGCGAACCCAGTAGCGTCGGTAGATTGCCATCCTACTGCCGACGACGAACAGCAGGCCCATGGCGTTGACGATGAACTGGTAGGCGAGATAGAAGTCACCGTTCCAGAAGGAGAGGTGGAGAAGTTTGTTCGCACCGTACTCTTCTACCAGCAGAATCGATGTCGCGACAAACAGGGTCGGAAATCCTCACAGGATACACGAGTGCATCAGGACGCCGTAGAGGTTTCTGTTGAACTATTTCTCGTTCGAAAGCACGATCTTGGTCGCGCTCGCGACGCGGGTTTGGAGGTCGGCGAGCCACGGGAAGGAATCGTCGTCCCCCGCAGCGTAGCGAAAGAACCGCTGATAGACACCGTACGTGAACACGGCGACTGCGGTGAACGCGAGGAGGTAAAACACCGCGTACTCGACGCTGGTGATCCCCCAATACGTCTCTCTCACGACGGTAGACTGAACGACGAAATCCATGTCGAACGGTGAGATATATTACTAGAACTCGTCGATGAGTTCGGGGACGACGTCGAAGAGGTCGTCGTGGATCGCATAGTCGGCAATGTCCATGATCGGGGCGTTGGGGTCCGTGTTGATCGCGACGATCGTGTCAGAGCCTTTCATGCCGGCGACGTGCTGGACCGCCCCGGAGATACCGATCGCGATGTAGACATCGGGCGTGACGACCTTTCCAGACTGGCCGACCTGCCGGTTCTTCGGGAGCCAGCCGTTGTCGACGATCGGACGAGACGAGGACAGCGTCGCGTCCAACGCGTCGGCGAGATCGCGGATCAGATCGAGGTTCTCCTCCTCCTCGATCCCACGGCCGATCGAGACGAGCAGATTGGCCTCGCTGATGTCGACGTCGCCGCCGCCGACTTCCTCGAAGCCGGTCACCGTCGAGCCGATCGCGTCCTCGTCGATGTCGGCGTCGGCGGCTTCGATTGCGGCGTCGCCGGTGCCCTCCGCAGCGGGCCACTCGGCACCGCGGATCGTGACGATTGCGTCGCCGGAGAGTTCGGTGGTAGTTTCGACCTTGCCGCCGTACATCTCGCGGGTCGCGACGAGCGTCTCGCCGTCGGTCTCGAGGCCGATCGTGTCGGTGACGATCGGGAGGTCGAGTTCGGTGGCGATGGCGGGGGCGTAATCGAGGCCGTTGACGCTGTTCGGGGTCAGGACGTACTGGGGCGCGAGTTCGTCATAGAGCTGGGTGACAGCTTGTGCGTAGACGTCGTGGTTGAACTCCTCGCCATGGTCGACGGTGTGGATGGCGTCGACGCCTTCGCGGTTGAGCTTCTCGGCGAAATCGTCGACGGTGCCGCTGATGACGGCCAGATGGAGGTCGCCGCTGGTCTCGTCGACGAGGTCGCGGCCGGCAGTGATGAGTTCGTAACTGACGTCGCGCAGTTCGCCGCGGCGGTGGTCTGCGACCGCGAGGACGTCGCTCATTGTGCCACCCCCTTGTCGCGGAGCAGCTCACCGAGCTCCGACGCGGTCTCGTCGGCACTGCCCTCCCAGACGGTGACGTCGCTCTCGCTTTCGGGTTCGTACATCTCCGTCAGCTCGAGGTCGCCCTCGACGGCGCTCTCGTCGACGCCGATGTCGGCGAGGCTCTGGACATCGAGTTCCTTGCGCTGGGCCTGTCGGATACCACGCAGGCTGGCGTAGCGAGGTTCGTTGATCCCCGTCTGAATCGTCAGCACCGCCGGCAACTCGATCTCGGTCAGCTCCTCGACGCCGCCCTCGAGTTCACGGCGAACCGAGGCGACCCCGTCGTCGAGGTCGTGCTCGAGGTGGTTGACGACGGCACCCCACTGGTAGCCGATGTTCTCGGCGACGGAGACGCCGGTCGCAGCGAAGCTGTCGTCGCCGGCCTGGACGCCGCTGAGTACGAGGTCGGGATCCTCGGCTTCGACGACGGCGCTCAGAATCTCGGTCTTCGCGCCGACGTCCAGTAGGTCGACGCCCTCGAGGGAGTCGTCCCAGACGCGGATGGCGCGGTCGGCGCCCTTCGCCAGCGCCTGCCGGATGGTCTGTTCGCAGTCTTCGGGACCGATCGTGACGGTCACGACCTCGTCGGCGATGCCGTCCTCTTGGAGCTGGACGGCCTCCTCGATGGCGTAATCGTCCCACTCGTTAAGATCGGCTCCGAGGTACTGGTCTGCGATTTGGGTTCCCTCGATTTCGAACTCGTCTTCGACAGTCGCCACTTCTTTGACCGTAACGAGAATTTTCATCGTCTATGGCTCTACCAATACAATATAAAAAGATTCCGGTATTTGGGATGTATTTTTCCTGTGAGCGGCTATGAGATAATAACGGATATCAAGCATTGCTAGTAATACTCAGACGTATCCTAACGGCACGATTACAAACATATGCCTGTAAAAATATCGGGATATCGGATCGAGATGCTGTGTGATCTGTATTAGTGCTACTAGTAATACTGGAAGTGAGTGATCTCCGGGCCTCGTTCTAAATCCGATAAACAATAAATAAGCCATAGGAAAATTCTTCGTAATGACAATAATATTTGTGATATAAGAATGTAAAATATACTGGCGGCATTATATAACTCACAGTAATATATAGACATGAGCCGTTAAGATATAACGTTTCTCGCCGTTTTCAGACAGAATATTGTGTCTCGGTAGGCAGGTTACCAAAATATTTTTTACAGTGGATAATCCCCTCTATTACGAGGCGACTGATACCCATGACAGCAGACGCAGAAGTCATCGTAGTCGGCGGTGGATGTATTGGGAGTGCGATCGCACGAGAACTAGCGTCGGATCATGACGTGATGCTCCTTGAACGAGATCAGCTTGCCGCTGAGGCGACGAGTCACTCGTCAGGACTCGTGAATCCTGAATTAGTCTATCCGGACCTTCCGAAGGCGGGCGAATACGTTTATCAGTACTTCGAAACCCTCGACGGAGTAGGGAACTTCGAATATATCGACCGAGAAATGGTCTGTCTTGCCGCACCTGACCGGGTCGAAGACGGTAAACGATACGTCGAGGAAATGGCAGATCCGAGTGGATACGACGTTACGTGGCAGTCGGCCGCTGAACTCGAAGAGCGGTACCCGGACCTCTTTAACGTCGACGAAGACGAGGGGCCGATCGCAGGTGGGATGGTTCTCGAACGAACGGGCTGGGTAGAACCCTATACGTTCACCACAGCGCTTGCCAAAGACGCCGAGAAGCGCGGTGCAACGATTCGTACCGGCGTCGAAGTAACCGATATCCTCGTCGAAGACGGAGCGGTGACGGGCGTCGAAACGACCGACGGTGTCGTTCGCGCGCCGACGGTCGTCACTGCTGCCGGCTGGCGAACGCGACAACTCGTCTCCGACTACGTCCAGTTGCCGATCCAAGCCAAGCGCTACTGGTCTGTCAACCTAACCAGTCAGAGCGGCGTCGAGACGGATATCGCAGACGAGTACCCGATCTGGTACGACGAGGTCTCGGACTCGTTCTGGCGTCCGGAGCGGAACGACGACGACGAAATCCATATAAGCGGTGTCGAAGGTATCGTCGAACAGGAGGGATCGGTGAAACATAGCGCGGACGAGGAGGTCCACCGAGAGCTGGCCATCCGGACACCGGAGTTACTCGACGAGTTCTCGGACGCGGCGGTCGCGAGCGACGGCTGCTGTCCAACGGGCGACGCTCAGACGCCGGACTGGTTACCGATCGTCGATTCGCCTGACGAGGCACCTGACGGATTGGTACTTGCGACCGGGTTCAGTGGACTCGGAATCACTGGCACTCCCGTCGGGGTCGCTGCAGTGCGCGAACTGGTCTCCGGATACGGTGCACCGTTCCCGGTGTCAACGTTCGCCCTCGATCGGTTCGACGATCGATCGACGGACTTCGAGTCAACTCAGTGGGAACTGTTCGATGTGTCCGAACTCGAGACTACAGAGTAAACGGAGCGCTAACGACGTAGGACGGAAGTCATAGTAATACTGATATCGGTTGTGGTGCTTGACTGGATACCAATAGCGAACCACCGTTCGATATCCGCCTTTCGGTCGCCAATCGATATCGCTCGGCCGCTTCCATGCAGTGGACCGATCGATCTGCTTATGCGGTTCTGATTCTGACGTATCAGGGTCATATGTACCGTTATCTTTAAGTATAATAGGGCAACCATGTCAAGGTGAGTCATGAGTATAGATACTGATCCGCAAGCAGACGAGAGTAGTTCGATCGTACAACGTCATCGAAGTGCCTCCGAAGAGGTGCTTCCCAGTAATTTGACTCACTATATCGGTGGCGAGTGGGTAGAAAGCAACTCGAGCGAGACGATTGAAACGCGAGACCCCGCGACCGGTGAGGTTCTCGCCGAGGTCCCTGCTGGGAACGCGACGGACATCGATCGAGCCGTCGACGCGGCGCAGTCGGCGTTCGAGACGGAATGGTCCGGGTATTCGCCCGGAGAGCGACAGCGCGTCCTTTCGGAGATCGCGGACGCAGTGGAAGCGAATCGCGAAACGCTCGCGACTCTCGAGGTACTCGACACCGGAAAGACGATCACGGAGGCGATGGGCGACATCGGCGTCGTCCTCGATCATCTTCGATACAACGCGGCGGCAGCGCGGATGGTAACCGGCGAGACGGTTCCGACCGACGATATGTTCGATCGGGAGAAGCAAGTACTGACGATCCGCGAACCCTACGGCGTCGTCGGCGGGATCGTCCCGTGGAACTTCCCGCTGATGATCGCAATCTGGAAGCTCGGACCCGCGCTGGCTGCGGGGAACACGATCGTGCTGAAACCGTCCGAAGAGACCCCGTTGTCGATCCTGAAATTCGTCGAGCTCGTCGACGGCATCGTTCCCGATGGCGTCGTGAATGTCGTCACTGGATACGGGGACGATGCGGGTGCGCCGCTGTCAGAACACTCCGACGTACACAAACTCTCGTTCACCGGGTCGACAGAAGTTGGCAAAGAGATCGTCCGAAACTCCATCGATACCGTGACGAAGACGACGCTGGAACTCGGCGGCAAGAGTCCAGTCATCATTTATCCTGACGCGGACATCGAGGAGGCCGTCGAGATCGCGATGATGGCGATCTTCTTCAACAAGGGCGAGTTCTGCGCCGCCGGCTCGCGGATCTTCGTTCACGAAGACATCAAAGACGAGTTCCTCGACGCCTACGCTGAGGCCGCCGCCGGGCTGGAACTCGGCGATCCGCTCCTCGAGGAGACCGACATGGGTCCGAAAGTCTCGCCGGAACAGGTCGAGCGAACGAGCGGGTACGTTGAGGCAGCGAGAGAGGGCGACGGGACGATTGTCACCGGCGGGCAAACGCCCGACGACGGCGAACTCGAGACGGGCTCGTTCTACGAACCGACGATTATCGACGGACTCGATCACGATCACCAGTCAGTGCAAGAGGAGATCTTCGGTCCGGTCGTGGAGACGTTCGGTTGGACGGACGAGGACGAAGCAATCGAAATGGCGAATGATACCGACTACGGTTTGGCGTCGGGCGTCGTCACGAACAACATCACGAAGGCGCTCCGGACGGCCCGCCGCCTCGAGGCAGGCGTCGTCTGGGTCAATCACTACAACGACGCCTCTGCCGGACAACCGTTCGGTGGATATAAGCAATCGGGTCAAGGTCGTGAGAACGCGATGGAAGCAATTGACGAGTACACGCAAACGAAAGCGATCAACATCAATCTCGGCTAATCTGACGATTGCCAACCGTCGATAGTGTCACCGCGAGTATCAGCGATTTCTGGTATATCGCGCACTACCCCTAATTTTGCGTTCCACTGAACTCTCTTAGAGCAGTTCGACCGCAAACGCAACAACAACGTAGCTTAATTAGGACCGGGTGTTACTATTTCGCATAATGTCTGAGGAAAGGGATCGCGTTTACGAGGATCCAACGGCACCCGTCGCCGACCGAGTGACAGATCTCATTGAACGGATGACTATCGAGGAGAAGATTGGGCAGACGGTCGGAATGTACGTCGGTGACTTCTCTGGTAACTTCTCCGAGAAGGATTACGCTGCAACGATTGATGACGCAATCACTGCTATTCGTGACCGATCCATTGGTTCCGTGACGCCTTTTGGAGTAGGAGTCTCTCGCTATAATCGTCCTAACGTTGCTATTCGGATAAGTAATTGGCTTCAACAGGTCGCCGTTGAAGACACTCGACTTGGAATACCGATTAATATTCCCGTTGACGCGGTTCACGGTCATGCGAACGTAGTCGACACGACGATATTCCCCCATAATCTCGGACTGGCCGCGACGTGGAATCCCGAACTCGTTCAAGATACCGCGAGTATCACCGCAAAGGAAATGCGTGCGACCGGTGCGACACAGACCAACTCACCAGCAGCTGGCGTTGCACGCGATCAACGATGGGCGAGGACTTACGAAACATACGGAGAATCCCCGTACTTGGTCAGCCAACTAGTCGCCGCGGAGATCAGCGGACTAGAGGATAAATCACGAGAAACGAACTCGCGAGTCGCCGCAACAGTCAAAAACTTTCCTGCGTTCGGGTCGCCTGTCCGAGGCGAACACATGGCTCCAGTCGATATCTCTCCACGGGCGCTCCATCGAATATTTCTCCCTCCGTTTCGCCGTGCGATAGACAGCGATGTCACAGCAGTCATGGCAGCGTACAATTCCGTAAACCGTGAACCGGTCCACGGATCACATCGATATCTCACTGAATTACTTCGTGACGAGCTCGGTTTCGAGGGTGTCACCTGTTCTGACTGGTGGGGCGTCGATATGCTGGAAGAAGGCCATGAAACGGCGGAAACGTCCACTGATGCCGTTCGAACAGCATGGGAAGCTGGAATCGATTTATTCACAGTAGGGGGTCCATCCTACGTGGATAGGTTACGGGAACTGTTCGACGACGGTAGCCTATCGGAATCATTGCTTGACCAGCGAACTCGACGAATTCTCGAGATGAAATTTCAGTTAGGACTGTTCGAGGACCCGTATATCGAAGCGGACGTTGCGGTCGAAAATATAGGGTGTGATGCACATCGCCGCGTTGCACTGAAAGCAGCACGGCAGTCGATAACGCTGTTACAAAACGATGATGGGGTCCTCCCACTCGAAACGGCAGACGAAATTCTCGTCACTGGACCGAATGCTCGCACCGTCGATAACCTGTGCGGCGGATGGACTGTCGCAGATCTAGATCACGATCGGGGAACGACGGTCATCGACGGAATTACCGAAGCGGTCGACGATCCGTCTTCGGTAACGTATACGAAAGGTGCGTCTATCGATACCGTCGCGGACGAAGAAGCGGTACAGGAAGCGGCCTCTACCGCCGACGCCGCCGTCGTCGTTCTTGGAGAAGATTGGTACGTCTATGAGTTCGGCCCGGAGTCGATCAATGGCCCGACCGGAGAGTTCCCGACTCGAACTCAGTTGGCTGTCCCCGATGCGCAACAGCGACTTCTCGAGACCGTCGCGAAAACGGGGATTCCGACCGTACTCGTACTCGTCTCGGGTCGACCGCTCGCGATCACCGATCTCATTTCCCACGCCGATGCAACGGTGATGGCGTATCTTCCTGGCCCGAAAGGTGGACGAGCGGTTGCTGACGTGCTATTTGGTAATCATAACCCATCTGGGAAACTTCCGGTATCGATGCCAAAGTCTGTCGGTGAACTGCCTTGTCTTCACGACTGTCTTTCACAGCCGGTGCTGATGGGTGAAAACGAGCATCCTTCGTCATACGACCCATTGTTCCGGTTCGGCCATGGTGAAAGTTACAGTTCGTTCACGTACGAATCGATGAAAATCGATACGACCGGAGCAAAACGATACGGACACATCAACGTAGCTGTCGACGTTACCAACACCAGTGCTCGTACAGGGACCGAAGTCGTCCAGCTGTTCATGCGGAATTGTAGCAGTTCTCAAGTCACTCCTCGTCGGGAATTGAAGGCGTTCTCTCGAGTTACGGTTCCGCCCGGTGAAACGACGACCGTTCGACTTACCGTTAATACGGACGATCTCGCAGTGACGCGTTCTGACGGAATAGAATTTGTCGAACATAGTGAGTTTATGGTGTATGTCGATGATCTTTCGGAACGATTTTCTATTTGATAACACCCAGAAAGAAATGCGATTTACCCAATTTATGGTGAATGGCTTACGAAAAACCTATATATCTCTGCAGTAATGAGAGTAATACAGATCATTGGTACCACCCATCACACGACGTGGTGAAACGCATTAAATATAGATAGTAAGGAATCAGAATGGGCGAAAAATCGCACAAGAAAGAGACTGGCAGTACAGAATCGATGGAATCAGAACTTGATACGTGGACGAACAGGGCGGGTGAGAGAGGGAAGGTTTCGGCAGAAATAGACGTCAAATCGGAATGGACAGGGACGACCATCTACCTTCCAAAAAGCGTACGTGAGGAGTTAGAACTGACATACCAAGAATTGTCACTCAAATCTAAACGGGAATACAGTATTGATATACAGAAACTCAGGGACTTCTATCCATACGTGATTGAACTGGGGTTAGAAGAGCTAGCAAAGCGAAACGCGGAAGACGTTCTATCCGACCAACCACATCTCGCTACGGAAAGCGAATGATTTGGGGGTCTTCTCTATGTCTGACTGGATGACATCGGCATATCGTCTCTTCGATTAACTGGTCTCATCGAGGTTCGAGTGGACGTTCACCTCAATGGCGTTGGCGGTCCGCATGACTGTCTTCGGTACCTCCTCCCGGAACCGGTCACCGCTCCAATTACTGGCAGATCCAGAGAGGCTAACTGCACCGAGGACGCGACCGTCGTCGGATAACACCGGCGTGCCGACGGCGCGAATACCTCGCATGTGTTCCTGATCGTTCAATGCGAACCCCCGTTCTCGGATCGTCTCGAGTTCGGCCACCAATTCATCTTTCTCTGTGATTGTCGATGATGTGTGTGAGACCAGATCACGCTCGTGAAGGATATTGGCGACGCGATAATCTGGAAGGTGCGCAAGGATCGCTTTTCCCGTGGCAGTGCAGTGGAGGAGCGGTTCTGGCCGTTCCCGCTTCCGAGGATGGAAATCAGTCCCAATTGCGTTCTCGCCGAAGGTCTCTTGGAGGATTATCAGCCGTCCATTGTGTTCGGTCATGAGGTGTGCATAGGCGCCGCTATCGTGGGCCAGCTGCTGGATCTCTGCCTCGGCTGCGCGATAGAACTCGTTCCGGACGCGGACGTGATCTCCGTATGGGAGTAGTTCGAGGCCGAGTCGGTACTCACTGCTCCCCTCATCCTGCCGAACGAGACCGCGTGACTCGAGGGTCGCAAGATACGTGTGAGTCGTTCCCGGAGAGAGCTCGATAGCTTCGGATATCTCAGAGACCGTCGATGTTCCCACTGTCCGCAAGTGTTCGAGGATATCACACACCTTGTCTGCGGACTTGATCCGTCGACGATCGCTGTCTGAACCCATATACGACAGTACTCGCCTCGAACAGAATATCCTTTTGCTCATATCAAAATCATATCTACTCGTATCACCATATCCACGGAATGAGGGTTGTGGAACGAACAAATTCGGGGAGTACTGACAGCGATTAACCTGAACCGCAACCCTCATTCGGAATTGAGGTCGCTGGTTCAGTCAGCGGACGGAGGGTGGTTCTCGTCGTTTCGAGGCGAGTATGAAATCGAACATATCAGAGAACTCTCGAGAAAGACCTAACTCATTATGTTATCAACTGTACCTACCTTGATGCCGTTTCGGCAGAATATTCCTGCAATTATTAGTTTAAATGTTTATTGTGGCTTTATATAGCTTGAATGGAAGCAATATCCACAGTGGGACTACAGTCAAAGAGAGAATAAATCCCTATCGATTCCCTAACCACTCTCCATTCTAATTTCTATCTGCCGAATTCTTGAGTGGGCCATAAATCGGTTATAACGCGTGAATTCAGTAGTTTACACTCGACATTTGGGGTATGGGCCTTCTCTCTCCCACTCCTTCAGTTACTGGAAAATTTCATTTGACGTCAGGGGTGTCTGGGTTTGATCCTTTACCGGTGCCTGTATTCAGTTCAATTTCATCTGACTGGGGTATACGACAGCGTATCGGCTATCCCGATGACTCGAGGTCGTCCTTGGATATAGGTCATCGTCGACGACTAGCCGGTCGCGGACATCGCCAGTTTGACCACCACCCGAGGCGACGGCTTCCTCAGGGCCATCGAGGCGCTCGTGAAGCAACTCCTCGACCTGATGACCGTCCGAGATAGTTTCGCAGCGCTCCTGATGGTTGTAGGAGCCGAACACGGCAGCGTTGCCAGTCCAGATCTGCCAGACACCGAGCGCGGCCATCACGTCGACGATGATGCGTAGGGTTGTCTACTGGTTGTCCGGGAAGAACACGTGGAAGCAGATACACGATTTCTGTAGTAGGACGGTCTCCCATTAGTCTTTGCTGGAGCCCCAGCTGTCGAGCATCTCGTCATCCTTGCTATATCCGATAGTCACGCCGGAGCAGCGTGCTGTCTGTCAACAGGTGTTCTGTCTCTCCCTTTAAGCCGCCGGAGAACGGTGTATCGAAGAAACTTGTGAGCCTGCTTGTCGTCGTTCGAGCAATCTGGTTGTGTTGCTCTGCGACGCGTTCGTCTCTCGCCGGAGGGTCAGAATGCGCCTCCGCCCCTTAGCGGACGCTGCAAGACTTACCCAACACGGAACGCCAACCAATAGTTCTGTTGGTTAACATGATGTCGGTCTCTATCCGCTTTGGAAAAGGCCTCACGAGTGGTCTTTGAGTCAGAGATAGACAAATTGCTCAACGGGATCTTCTGCTGAGTCAGGGAGCCGATCCCGATCAACGGTGTCGTAGCATCACACCCTCCGCCACTTCCGAAGCAATCGCCACTTAGATCGCCACTGAACAGAGGTTATTGGAGAATAAGATTGCATCGGAGATGGTGCACTGTCTAGTTACGCACTTCTGGTGTCGATCGACGCTTTAACGGCTGTCGCAGCACTACTACTGAAGAATGAGATACATACTCCTTGTGAGAAGTGTGCTGAAGTAGCTGAATGTTCGTTGCTCGTCGATTGAGTCCTATTTATGTCAGGGAATATATAACGATGTCACAGGATCCATCACGTCTTCACCGTTTCCACGTCTTGCAGTTTCCCTTATCTAGACAATGCCGCGCAGACGGAACCGTATCTGCCTCAAGTTCTTCGTATACTGTCTGTGGAATGAGTAACTCATCGACTGCCGAGAACAATTAAAGCGTGTTAATTTCGTCAAGGTGGATGAGTGGGCCTGTATCAGCGACCGCAGCGATCACGCACTTAGACCCCACCGAACATCGTCTTCGACTGCCTGCAGTTCGCGTTCTGCACGCTTGGTGCGGTCACGTCCCCACCGGATACCGCGCTAAGTGCGCATGCGAATCACTCTATTACTCTTGACTCTGCTCCCACGCATTCAAACCGCCATCAAGGGCACTCGCGTTCTTCCCTTGGTCTTGGAGTTGGCGGGCAGTTTCGGTTGATGCGACCCCCGCATCACATACCATAACGAGTTCCTTGTCGGCCGGGAGGTTGTCCAACTCTGCCAACGCTTTCTCAACATTCCCCGAAAGAAGCGCCTCTCGAATAGGACGGTTCTTACTATTCTTAATATGGTTTTCCTCATAATCCTCTTCTGACCGAATATCGACTACACACACGTCCTCACCATTCTCCAATTTCGTTCGAAGCGTTTTGGGGTCAATAGTAGTCATCTATATCATCTCTCTCATCGAGAGCCAAGAGGACGATGATTGGGCAACGAAGGAATGATAGTTGTGTCCTCTATACTGAGCGGCAGTGGTTGTTCAATTCCTCTCCCAAAGTCAGACATACTCACTCTTAGAAGGCAGCCCGTGATCATCTTAAGTTTGGACATAAGAATGGAGCAGTACTTAGTATTTCCCTATACCATACGGCAGACATGGTGACGTTTGATAGGCCGCCAGAAATTGATAATTTCAGTTATTGCGTGAAGAAGGCGCTTGAAAATCAAAATCGAAAACAGCTCATTAAGTGTCTCGCAGAGTACCGTATTGTTCCTGTTAAGAACCAATGGGCGAACACAGAGTACGGGAGGTCGGAAGCCAATTTTGAGCGGCGTGGGGATGAGAAGTCAGATATTCCAACGCAGTCACTTATGTTTGATCTTTTGGGAGTAAATGAACCAGAAGACGTGAAACCGGTGCGAGAGAAAATTAGGAATCATCCTGCTTGGGGGCAGGATGCCTAAGACAATCGGATTACTGCACGTTAAGTCCTCTTGGACACGGAACTCTGTCCGAGAAGTCGGCCAGAGTCGGACAACAATTTCACTGTATAAGACAGCTATTGAGCGCTAAATTACGGAGATTGCCGACGGGAAAAGAGACTTCTTAGATCACGGTCGGAGCATAAACTGCGACCGCTGACTTCGCTCGGGATGAAGCAGGGTGCCGACTTCGACTTGATCACAACTCTGACATACACCGATTCCCTGTACGTTCGTCAGTTCGGTATTGCATTCTGGACAGTGGCTTGGGGGTGGTGCAGCCGAATCAGGGGCGTACGGGAACAGCTCAAGGTCGTCCGTTCTGAAGGCTGCAATCGCGTCCGTGACTCCGTGGTGATCGTCACCCCATGAGTGTGGGAAGACGTTCACCAGTTGCTCTCCAACGTATACAGCAAGACACATCATCGGAGTCCGGAGCACGGTCCGTGTTTCGTTCGTAAAGGTGGACGTGGAAGTCCGAACACTGAACGGCGGTTGGATGCTGCCCCCGTGTTCACCGGCCCACGCTTCCATCTGTTCAAACGCATCAATCACATCACTATAGGGTGTTTGGTCTGTGAGCGTGATTGCCGCTGGCCATGCGTGTATCTCCAGATTATCAATATGATCTGAAGAGTTGAGCCGGTGTAACGCGTCGATTTTAGTGTCGATTGGCTCAACCAGCTCATCCGGACGGACGTACACCTCTACGGTCAGTTCGTTGGTATGAATAGTCATGGGACTCCCACGAAGGGGAAGAGACTTACAGCCCGTGGCTGGATAACAGTTGGTACGGCGTGAAACTACTGTCTCTGATAGTCAAGGGTCCATCAAAATGAACTGGTTCGCGTGTACACTTCGCACTTGCACTCAGCGCAGTATTCGGAAGAATTCTTCCTGAAATATGCATCCGACTTTGGGAACGTTCTTGGACAATCAATATGCACAGTACAGAGGACGAACTTACCATAACGACCTTTATCGCTGACCCAAGATTGTCGAGTGCGCTATGGCTCACACGTCAGAAGACGAAAACAACGCGATAGGAGATGCCCAATTCCGTTCCCTCATTGATAGAGCCCACGACGGTCTGTTCCTCATCGATCCAGAGACAGGTCAGATCGACGGCGTCAACCAGACGGTCTGCGACTGGCTGGGGTACAGCAAAGATGAAGTATTGGACATGACCATCTTCGACTGCCAGACGACCTTTTCAGAGCCTGACGGATGGCAGACGTTCGTTCAGAGAGTACGTGACGAAAACGGAGTCCAGTTGGAAAACGAAATTACGACACGTACCGGTTCGATGCTCCCTGTCGAAGGAAGTATCTCTGTCGTCTCGGCCGACGGGTCTGATTATGTTGTCGCGATTCCCCGGCGGATCTCCAACAGTGAGTGATGAAGTAAATCCTCGAAGAGACTAAGTGATAGTGCTGTATCTTCAGTGATAAATTGATTTGAGGACTGACGCAGACTGTCTCTTGAGTGAACGGCTGCATGTAGCACGATTCGGAAGAGAAAGTTCGGGGAACCGTGCTTTTACGCCGTTCGCGGATGCGTAAAGGAGATCCTTGGAGTGATATACACCCGGCCGATGCGGAAGGTGAGGTTGACTGGATACAGGTGAACGCGGTACCACTCGACAGTGGTCTCTTGCGCGAATACTATAGACTGCGGCTGTATCCCACTAGTCACGGTTCGGTGTCGTTGTCTGGAATACCATTTGAGCAGGAGCCTCCTCGAGCGACCACCGATATCGGCTCGGTCACAGAGCACCTCACGTGGATACAGGGAAATGAGCGCGTGTTCGATCGCGTGGAGCGCACTCAGATAGTCGTCCCGATCATCGGTCTGGGCGACGAGAGAGGCCTCGACAGTCGAGGGGACAGTAAAGAAGAGTCCAGTCGTCGAAACAGTCGACGGTGGCAGCGGCTCGTCGAACGTCTGTTCAGCGGGCGAATCATCGTTCGGATGGCTATAGCGGAGAAATCCGGTAACCGAGTCTGCAACCGTCATCCGAGCGAGTGTCTTTTTGAAGGCGACTCCACCGCAGTCGACCGTCTCTGCGTCCCGTCTCCTCGATTGTAATCTCTTTTTCGCGAAGTGTCGGGTGTAGGCCGCTGTCTCTACGGACTCCAAATACGCTCGATCACGATTGAGATCCAGTTCGACGACTCTGTATGACTGCTTCTGATGCGTATAGATGGCTTCAGGAACGATTTCTTCACTTCGCTCGCACACCATTTTTCACTTCTCTTGCTTCGAGTCTGGTAATCAAGAGAAACTCTTCATCTCTTTTTCGACATACAAATTTATTGTCTGGTAATTCAACCGATATACATCGTGTCACTCAAGCGGTCGAAACCGATCGATCGACTGTATCAGAATGTTTCTGCGTACGACCTCGTGATCGTCCCCGACTCACCGCTCGCGGACGCCCTCAATCGCCGCCTCGAGCGACCCCATTTCGGCCCGTTCGCGATCACACCCCGGCGGCTCGCGACGCGCCGCCGAGAGACCGCCGAGGACCGGACCGCGTTTCTCGAGGTGATCGACGAGACCGAGTTGAGCTGGAAGCAGATTGCCTATACGGTCGGAAACGTGCTTCAGTGCTGGGAATACCGGGGAACCCCTGATTCGATCCTCGAGTACGATGCGTTTGATACGCCGGCGACCAGGACCGTCGTCGATATCGTCGAGTCGATGGATACCTCTTCACGTCTTCTGGCAGACTATCAAATCGATATCGGGATAGACGAGTCGGTCGCTGTGGTCGGTGAACGTCAACTGACGAATCTCGAACGGTCGATCCTTCCTGATGAGTACGATTCGATCGATCGATTCACCGAGGACACCTTTGCACTACCGCCGTTTCGCATCTTCGAGTCATCAGCGGCGATCGTTGATGCGATTCTCGACACTGTGACGCGCGAAAATGCGGACAATATCGGGATCGTTCTGGATGCGAGCAGTGAGTACTCACCGCTCGTCGAATCCGCGCTCGATACTGCAGAAATTCCATACTATGGCGGTCCTGGCTTCATGGAGAACCGAGATCACCGCGCGTTCGTCCAGCTTCTCCGCTGTACGACTGCCGGCTCGGATACTCGCGTTCAGTCCGTGAAGCCGCTGCTCTCGTGTCTCGGTGCAACGGTACCTATTGACCACGACGAGAAACGTCTCTCCGACGTCGACGATCCTGACGTTGAGTGGCTCCGTGAATTCACTGATCAGGCGACCGCGCTCACGTTCGAGGAGACACTGCAGGCGTACGAGGATCGAACGGGGCACTCGCTAGAGGCGTTCCGTTCGGAGCTCGCGGATCTGAACCTCCTCGCGGAACCGATCACCTCTGAGGCCATCGATCGACTCACGTTTTACCTCGAGACCTACGAAGTACCGATCGATCGGGACAACGAGGGCATCCTCCTGGCCGATGCGAAATCGGCATCGTTCGTTGACCGCCCGGTCGTTTTCTACCTGGGACTGGACGAGGAGTGGACGCATAGTTCGCCGAAACGCCCGTGGGTCGACCGTGACGAAGAGTACGATCGAAACATCGATAGCTTCCAGTCGCTCCTCCAGAGCGGCGTCGAACAGTACTATCTGGTTCAGGATGCGGCCGGCGGTTCGCCCATCACGCCGTGTCTGTACTTCGAAGAACTCCTCAAGACCGACTTCGAACAGTTCTCCGATCTCGAGTCGATTCGCCATGCACGAACGGACCGAACGACGGGTGATGGGTTCGAGCGAGAATCGCTAAATGCGACGGTCGAACCCGACCACGTCGAGACGATTAGCCAGTCGAGTCTCAACACATACGCGAATTCCCCGCGAGACTACTTCTTCGGGCGGCTCGTCGATAACCCGGACAAACACTACTTCGTTGAAGGGAACTACTTTCACGACTTCGCCGAATTCGTCGCCAATCATCCCCGATTCGTCGACGACGATCGCATAGCAGCGGTCGTCGATGTCATGATCGAGGAAACCCGTGCGTTCTACCGAGAAGTCGACCTCGAGACTCGACGAACACGGTATCGGGCTGGTCTGGAGACTATCTGCGAGTACCTCGAGGATAACGCTCCATCCGACACAACGGTCCTGACTCCCTCGAGTGGCTGGGACACGAACTTCTTCGCAGAGTATTTCGGTCGAGATGTCGACTCACCCGCAACCGAACACTGGTTCGAAGACGACGAGCTCCGACTCAAAGGGAAGATCGACCTAGTTCAGTCGCCGACGCAACTGGTCGACTTCAAGAGTGGAAGCAAGAACTCCCCGTCCCAGGTGACCAAGTACACGTCAATCGACGAGCCGAGTGACAAATCGGACTTTCAGGCGTTACTCTATCTCACATACTGGCGGCAACGATGCCCCGACGAACGTCTCGAGTTCACGTTCTTCCACTTCCTCGAGACGCTGGACGATATCGTCACCGGGGATGCTTCCATCGGGGACTGCCTGACAACGGTGACGTACCATCCCGAGACGTTCGACGAGTTCGCGCAGTCGCAAACGGTCTTCGATGAACTCCGGGAAGACGCCGCCAATGATTGCAACAAGACGTTCTCGAAGACCAGTTACGAAACGTATCTGACGGCGTTCGACGTTCACGATGTGCCCCGAACGCGGGATGCAGACGAGATGGCCGCCTCCCCCTTCGGCGAAGCGCTCCGTGAGCGACTGATCGACGATGTCGGTGAGTACAAATACGTCAACAACGGCTGTATGCAGGCATTTCGACACCTCTGTGGCTACCGGAAAGAGGGGTATTTCGTCGAAGATATAGACAAGTTCGAACGGTTCGTCGACGACCAACTCGAACAGTTGAACCAGTACCGACGCGGTGAAGACCGCTTCCCCGTCGACGGTCGTGCTGGAGAGCCGAACTACCGCTACGTGAACAACCGCGACATGCTGCTCACTCAAACGCGATCGACTCGAGACGATTCGCAGGACGAGGCCGCTGCCATGGCTCCGACAGAACAATCGGAGGGCCGTCGATGACGTTGCCGATCGATAACCCGGCGTCGCACGAAGGAGACTCTTCGACCGAGGACGGTGCTTCGGACGACGAGTCGCCGACCCCGAACGAACGTCAGCGACGACTCATTGAGGGCACTGACGGCCTGCACCTCGTCGACGCCGGTGCCGGGACCGGGAAGACGTTTACCGTGACCCGACGGTACGCGAACATCGTCGCTCAAGACGATGTCGAACCCGACGACGCATTGCTGATCACGTTCACGCGTAACGCCGCGACGGAGATGAAAGATCGAATCGTCGCCAACTGTGACTACGATATGCGAGCGCTGAACGACGCCCCGATCCAGACGTTCCACAGCCTCTGTAACGACATTCTGGACCAGCATGGCTTTCACGCGCCCTCCTATCTCGGGATCGACGATGCAATCACCGGATCGACGCGGATCCTCGAGAACGAGACTATCGAGGACGAGTACTTCCGGGAGTTCGTACATCGATTCAACGACGATCACAGCGAATACGCCGACCTCTTCCGATGCCTCTCGGACCCGACGGAACTACTCGACCTGATCAATAATCTCGCGTCGAAAGGGATCTTTCCGACCGCAGACGGCTGGTATCGTGACGGCAGAGAGGCCCTCGAGGGAGACTTCGGAGCGTTCAAGGAGGCGTTCGACGAGGTAAACCAATCGCGAAACGGCGGCAGCAAACAGTCGAAACTCCGTTCACGGCTCGGTCGCTACGGCCGGAACAAGTGTTACCTTCCGGACGCCCCCGATCGGAGCGAACTCCGCGGTGAGTACGGCTCGAAGGCTATCCCGGAGGACGTCGCCAGACGGGTTTTCACCGAAGACCGCGACCACCTCATTGAGTTCGTCCATGACCTCTACTTCGAATATCTCGAGTTCGCGCTCGGACGAAACTACCTGAACTTCTCGTTCCTCCAGTTGTTCGCGTTCGTCCTATGCTGTGAGGATAGCGATCTTCGCGAGGAGCTCGAGTTCGAATACGTGATGATCGACGAGTTTCAGGACTCGAGCGAGATCCAGTTCAAACTCGCCTTGCTTCTGTCTGGAACTGCCAACGTCTGTGTCGTCGGTGACTGGAAACAGAGCATCTACTCCTTCCAGTACGCGGCGATCGAGAACATCACCGAGTTCGAATCCCGACTGGAGCGGTTTGCCGGCGAACTGAACGACGACGCCGAGCGGGTGTCGTTCCCACTCGAGCCTGTAACAACGATCGAACTCGACCGAAACTACCGCTCGACACAGTCGATCTTGGACTTCTCCGAACATGCGCTCGTGACGCCAGGCAGCAGTAACGAATCGGTCGATCGCGAGTCGGTCCTCGAGGACGTCGTTTCGCTGACCGCACACAGCGACCGCGATCATTCGCGGATCGAGGCCGTTCAGCACGCCGACGAACACGAGGCGATCCTCACAACGATCCAGGAGATCATCGGTAACCACGAGTATGCGGTCGAAGATGACGGTGAATTGCGGCCGCCGACGTACGGCGATATCGCTGTCCTCACTCGAACACGTGATTTCGGCCGCGAATTGCTCTCCACCGCCGAGACGTACGAGTTGCCGATGGCCTACGAGGGTGGGATTGAACTCTTCCGGACCGATCAGGCGAAGCTACTGCTAGCGTGGCTGCGTATCCTCGAAGACGATGCGGATGCCGAACGGGGCTGGGCAGTGGTGCTCGAACGGGCCGGCTATACGCTCGATGAGATCGAGTACGTTCTCGATCACGACGCCTATCCCGACGAGATGGGCGCATTTCGCACCGAACTGTCGTCGCTCGAGACCCACGCGGCGGTCGCTCGTCGCGTGTTTGATCAGTACGATTATGATGGGGCGACGGCAGACGTCGTCCTCACGACGGTCCAGTCGATCCACGGATCGACGACGATGACCCGTGGTGACCTCATTCGGATCATCGAACGAGGAATCGAGGACGGTTACACCGAGGAGGTACAGGCCGCTGCCGGTGCCGATTCAGTCACTGTCCAGACGATTCACTCTGTCAAGGGACTTGAGTATCCAATCGTGATTCTCGGGAACATGAACAGCGGCAAGTTTCCGCCCGGTGGCGGCTCCGAGGGAACGATCACGTACTCCGAGGCAACCGGGCTTCGTCAGCGGAAGTACTACGCCGAAGCCCACGGTGACCCCCATATCTACGATAACTGGCGAGCCGACGTCCTCCGCAAGTGCCAGCCGACCGAGCACGACGAGGAACGGCGACTCCTCTACGTCGCGATGACGAGAGCGGAAAATCACCTCCTGGTTACAGGGGGCGATGAACCGAATACCTTCCTCGAGGAGTTGCCAGTCGATGTCGAATCGCTTGAGCCGGCCGTTTCGGCAGTGGATGTCGATGAGGAGAGTGACACGCGACTCGAAGTCGACGTTCCCGATCCAGCAGGACCAGAAGGGTACTCGCCACACTCGCTCATGAATGACAGCATCTTCGAGGATATTTCGGGTGGAAGAGGCATGAATTTCGGCTCACAGGTTCATGAGTTCGCCGAGGACTACGCTCTCGATAAGGACGTATCTCCTGGTAGTGACGACGAAGAACACATCAGAGTGTTCCTCGACAGTCTACCGGGAAAGCTGCGCGTCGAGGAGCGAGCCTATCTCCCGCTCGAGGTCGACGGAGAACGGATCACCCTCTCCGGAATTATCGATCTGGTTCACGTGACCGACGACGCCGTCGAGATCGTCGACTTCAAAACGGATCTCAGTCGGCACGCCGAAGACGAGTATCGAATTCAGCTGAGCGTCTACTACCATGTCCTCGAAGAATGGTTCAGTGATCGGTCGATCACTGCGTCGATCTTCTATACGGCAGAGGATACTCGAGTAGAGATCGAGCCGTTATCGAAAGCAGAACTCGCAACCATGGCTGAAGAACAGTCGTAACGATCGTACTGGATCTCATTACTAGCAATTCGATCATACCCCACGTTTCCGTCGTAGCTTCTGACCCCCCCTCGTTTCCGTCGTTTCCGCAACCCCACCCCAGACTTCCGTCGTATATTCCTATAGGACATCCTGGAATTTATCCGCTCTCCCAGTTTTGTATTCGCGTATCTTCTAAGATGGTTTTACGGACAACTTGGGGATCTTCGATCAAGCGATTCTGAAGATGAATGCCGCCCGCGCTCCCTTTATCCGAAATTGCAGGCGCTAAGACCCCGCCTTCATCGAGCGACCAACCGAAACAAGCGGGTGGGGATACAGCGCCATCGTCGGTGGGTTAAGGCCGATGCAGCCAATCTGTGATACCAACCGAGGCGGTCTACAGGCGGAGCAGGCCGAGTGCGTCGGGGTCGTACGGAAGACGTA
Organism: Natrinema sp. 74; assembly: GCF_046097095.1. Classification (NCBI taxonomy): domain Archaea; kingdom Methanobacteriati; phylum Methanobacteriota; class Halobacteria; order Halobacteriales; family Natrialbaceae; genus Natrinema; species Natrinema sp. 74. The sequence continues at coordinate 178,135 of NZ_CP175699.1, read as the reverse complement.
GTCTTCCGTGATGACGAGACGCTCCGCGTCTCGAACCACTTGACCTCGAGGCGGTTTACCTGAATTCGTCGGCCTAACGCCTATTCGTGTCACTGTCATACCATCACTTGATCTGCTCTAAAACGGCTCTGACCCACGCCAACAACGTAGGGCAGATCGTCGTGAACCGCTTCGACACGCGGATTTCACCGCTTGTCAGCACTGAACCGCCAATACCACGTGGGATACCGCCATCCGGCGTTTGTACCCGTGGAAGAGCATGCACACCTCTCCCCACGCGTGTATCTCTGAAGCCCTAACACCTCGACGGGCATCCGATGGCCGCTGCTACTCGAGACGCTCGACGATAGCCGTGGCCGTCATTTGGGGAAAGAATTCACAATGACAGACAACGATACCAGCCTTCTCGACCGAATCGCTGACGACGAATCGCGGCGTTCGTTCCTCAAGAAAAGCGCATTGACCACCGCCGTAACCGGGTTGGCAGCGTCGGGTACGGTGGCCGCTCAGGAGGACGAGGGGGGTGTCGTCGAAGCGGACGACGAGGACCCCTTCGAGGGCGAAGACCAGATCCGAGTCGCGGCGTTCCAGGACGCGTTCCAACCGAACGCGCGGTTCATGATCGTGTCCGGGACCATCGAATACGCACCGAACGTTCCAGAGAACCTCGGCGGCCCGTTGACGGGATTCAACGCCCATATGGCGGCGTACGTGAACACCGGCAAGCGGTTCACCCTCTTCGTTCAACAGGGGGAGAACCTCGGGGCTAGCTTCAACGAGGATGCGGGCTGGTTCGTTGATAACGACGAAGGCGGTGATGGTGGAGGTGACGGTGGCGGGTTCAACCAACCGGCGCTGTATGAGTTCGAAAGCGAGTTCAGCCGCTACGAGGGAACCGATCGGATCGTGACGACGTACGCGCTCCCGCTCGAACAGGACGTCGAGGAACAGGTCTTCGCCGCACAGGGAATCAACGACGAAGAGGACGTCAACGACTTCCTCTTCTGAAACACACGGGCACGCTTGAGCGACCGTTCAGGTCGCTCATCACCACCGACTGGGACCATCTCGTGCTGCCGTGTACTGGTCTTTTTCCCTCGAGCAGTTGATCGGGATACACCAAATGCAATACCTGCATTAGACGGGTGTCTGGTTATTCTCATCGGGTTTCAAATCAGTTTGATGGGCAGTGTCTAGATAAGGGAAACAGCAAGACGTGGGACCGGTGAAGACGTGATAGATCCTGTAATATTGTTATCTATTTCCTACGCAAGTAGGACTCAATCGACGAACAACGAACATTCAGCTCCTTCAGCACACTTCTCACAAAGAGTGAGTATTTCATCCTTCAGCAGTAGTGCTGCGACAGCCGCTAACGCGTCGATCGACGCCAGAAGTGCGTAACTAGACAGTGCCCCTTTCCCCTTCTGTTCAATATCACACACAATTAGCTGAACGGATCGTAACTGCTGTGTTCAGCGGTGCAATTCAAAGATGTCGCATGGAGTAGACGCATTAGTTCTACAGTAACCGTCACTCCAATCCACAGGCCGACCGTGATCACTGTAATAAGATAAGAGTCAGTCGGATCAAGTACGTCTGCCAGCCGATGGAACCAGAACAGGTTCCCTAGTGCCGAGTTATGGATTACCTTTATCCAGCCAACGTAGGTTGGTGCGATCTTATAGGCATCGGGAACTAGTGCAAACACACCTCCAAGTAAGATGAGTGTACGAGAGACCCGTACGCGACCAGGGAAAAGAGCAACTAGAACGGTCATTCCAGTTGCACCGATAGCGAAGTGTGTAAGGGCTTGTGACATCCTGAGATACTCCGGTGCCTCTCCGCTTTAGTACCCATAGGGTACTTCAGTCCCTCTCGCCTAAACCCCTCTGGAGATATGGTAGGTTGGGAAAAATCGGCACTGGCATTCTGAGCGTTCCTTGGTTCAAGTACGCCCCACTTGACGAGCGTTCGGAGTACAATTGGCGAGAGTGTGACCTTGGCAGTTGTGAGATTCTGAATCGGTCGGTCAGTACTCATCACTGATCTCGAGGCGGACAGAACGCGCCTCACGCCTTCTGGCGCACAAAAACGGTACGAGAAGTCGGCAGGAGAATTAGAATTCAGGCGTGTTCTCGAGCGAACAGAATGCTAATGGGGTACCTCCCTCAGCCCAGTTACAGTGACCTCTATCGAGGGGCTTCATCGGATACTGTCTTCCTGAGAGAAAAGAACGATCGAACGGGTGGGGCCTATCCAGCTATAACCCCGCACCACCGTCTAATCGGAAACGGTGACTGAACCGTGTTGCAAGATGTGGGCGTACGGCCGAGCGAGTGAATTAAATAGGGCTAGATCGGATTTGGCGGAATGAAATGGCTCCATATACAAAGAGGGTAAAAATAAGTAGAAGAGTGACGTATGTGAATTGCATAATTGGATCTGCCGGTTGGATTGCTCCAGAAACAGTTAATGAGAATATTGATCCCAGTACCATCGCACCGGCGATTTTTTCCTAGGTATTCTTCGCCGAAGTTCGTTGACCAATATTATCTCTTACGACCAAGTAGTATCCTAACGTAATGATGTTTAAAATTGCCCAGTACGCAACCCACTTATAGGGATTATCATGGCCCCGTTCTTTTGAATCAACAAATATCCAATATGCTCCAGCAATATACGTGAGCACGAATGCGGTCGCCGAAAAGATGAACCATGCTTGATTCGGTAGTAGTTGGAAGGGCAAGTCCATATCAGAATATGAATCTTGGATTTTATAATCTTTATTCCTAAATATACTCAGGACCGAATTGACATCCTCCTCCGGCTCGTGGTAAAGCCGGAGGGAGATGTCAACTGAATACCGCCAAGTGAAGAGTGTGGAATAGTAAGATGAGGTGCTCGTTCCGAAAATCGATCCGCTGACGCTCGTCACACTGCTGTTCGCTGTGATCGTGATGTTCGCCACACAGGGTGAGAACATCGTCGCATCATCTCGAGACGTGCTCCTGATCGCCGTACCGTTGACGATCTACCTCGCGGACAAGGTCAACGAATTCGCCGAAGCATCACTTGAAGCTCACGAGTACCGTGTGTTCAGAGATGGCTGCGGCAGAGGAGTTCGATCCGTCGTGGAAAGATCGACTCGGAGGGACTGGGGCGGGATGGGGGATCCACGAACTATTCGGACGTCTTCAAGGAGGTCACAGACCAATACCGTCGATTGAAGCCAAGCAAGTTCTGAATGACTTTGGATACGACGTCGACTCAGCTGAACCGACGCCCGACGAAGACGAGTCGAGGGGCAACAGCATCCTACAAGGACGAGTACACCGGTCCCGTCGAGTTGGGACTCCTACAGCGACTCTCACTCCGACTAGGGGCCGATGATCTCTCGCAGGCCGAGTGGCGGCGGATCTTCGAGGACAACGGTAGCTTGCAGCTGGCCCGCAACGGGATGACCGACGACGACTGGCGTGAGGCGATCGCGACCGTTATCGCCGCGCTTGCCCGGCTCGAGGAACGGACGTTCCTCGGCTTGGACGAGGCCCATCGGCTCGCACCGCAGGACAAGGACTATCCAGATGCCTTCGACACGCTCGTGACGACGTGGCACGGCGATGGGATGGGTGTCGCGTGGGTCACCCAGCGCTTCGCGAAACTCGACGAAGACATCGCCTTGCAGTGTCAGGCATCGATGCTCGGCGGCTTCGGCTCGGGTAACGACCTCGACAAGGTCCGCGGGATCGTCGAGTACCCGGCCGATGTCCACAAGGCCGACGCCGAAACCTGCCTGCAGACGCTCCCCGATGAGTTGCTCATCGACGGTGATCCACTGACGCTACAGCGGTTCACCGACGCCGAGGGAAACACGATCGGCTCCGAGTGGATATACTCAGACGATACAACGCTCAGACGTATCGATTCACGCGACTGGACGCTCAAGAGTACCTACTACGAGAGCGATCGCGTCCGAATCAAACACCCCTTCAACGACTAATCAGATGCGCACCGGTGTCATGCTCCGCGGGAGCAAGGCTGATCAGTTCGAACGGATCCAGAATCATCTCGAGGATCGGCGCGGTCACGATCTCTCGCGGACTGATGTCGTCGGCATCCTGATGGCAGAGTTCGAACAGGACCTTGAGGCTAACCGCGGTAACCCTGCTAAACTGCTCCGCGAGTAAGAAGCTCAACACATACAGGATAAGTACAGTAAGAAAACTTAATACATCTGCCACCCCGCAATAATATTATGTGGCCACTCGCTCTGTTGGGAATCGTTACATTTCTATTAAGTATGTTGATGGTTTTTCAAACCCGGGCGATGCTTCGATTCCGTGCCACTGGACATGTTGTGCCGGGGAGTATCAGCGACTGGGAAGTCGTCGTGTGGAGATTTACGTCAGCTGTAATGGGCATACTTGCGCTTATAATCACCTATATGGCTCTATTCAAACTCTGACTTGGTTCACGCCGTAAGATACACATCTATAGTGCGCGCCCCTTCCATTAGAAAATTATCTAGAGAAACTGGCTGCGGTAGAGTTTGGTTCATCCGACTAGGAAGAGGGCAGTCCGATAGCTAAATTGATCAACGAGAAGCTCAGCCTCGGAGAGATCGTGTTTCTTAGTGAGTCGGTGCAGAAACGTAGCCGCCGGATCAGTGCCATATCGACTAAACAACGCAACATCGAGAATCAACTCTATCAGGGAGAAGAGACAGTTGTTCAAACGTAAGATCATGACTGTCTCGTAACAATCTTCTCGTCTCTCTATTCAGTTAGTGAGAGCATCCGATCTCGAGTTCGAAGGTAGTCAGCGAGACTCGCATAGAACGACGCACAACTCTCCGCTGACGACCGGTGTGGTGCAACTGTTCCGAGCGTGTCCCAGTTACCGACCAAAACCAAGCGTTTGCGAGCTCGAGTCAGTGCAACGTTCAACCGGCGAGGGCCTTCATCTGGGAACTCGAGGAAGCCGCTGTGTCCGTCGTCGTTGCTACGGACGAATGATACGATGATCGCTTCCCGTTCGCCGCCTTGAAACGAATCGACCGTATCGACGTCGACGCGTCTCGGATTGTCGATATCGAGTTGGTTAACCCGGTTAATCACTTTCCCGACCTGGCCACTGTATGCCGTGATAACGCCAATATCGCTGGGATCAAGACCGCTCTGTACCAGGAGTTTCACCTGTTTCGCGACCGCCTGCGCTTCCTCGTGATTATAGAGGGAGTTTCCGTGCGTCTGGCGTCGCTCTTCCCCGGCAATGTCGATTCCAATGATCGGCTTGAGGTCGTCGACGGTCCACTCCCGACACTGATCGGCGGTTTTCAGTTTGCCGTCGTAGAAGGTGTCGTTCGGGAACGCGGCAATCTCCTCATTCATTCGGTACTGTTTCCGGAGGAGAACGGAAATATCGTCGTCGTATCGGTTGAGGAGGTACTCGAAGAGGGAGATGTGCATCTCTTCTTCCTGCATCGACTCGTCCGCACAGTACGGCGGGAGTTGCTTGTGGTCCCCAGCGAGAACGAGTCTTCGAGCGCAGTTGAGGACGATCGCCGTCGCCGGACGGCTCGCTTGCGTTGCTTCGTCGACGACTGCAACGTCGAACTCGTTCTGGTCGAACTGCGATGCCCCGCTAGTCGTCGCCGCAACGACGTCGGCGGCCTCGGGAGACCGATCGACGTAGTTCGCTTCCACGACCGGGTTCCGAGTATTGTTTCCGACCCGTGCGATCGACAGGTCCGTCTCCGAATCCTGTGCCATTGCGTGTAGCGTGTCCGCTTCTGGCGAACTTCGAGTACTGTCTCCGACGAGTAGATTGTCGACGGCCTGGTTGGAGTGTGCTGTCACCAGTACCGATTGATCCTTGGCAACAGCCCGCTGGACGTACGCGGTAAGCGTCCGCGTTTTCCCCGTTCCCGGCGGCCCGTGAATACAGACGACGTCGTTCGCGCTCGCAGCCCAGAACAGCGCCTGCTTCTGGTAATCGTTTAGATCGATATCCGGATCGGGGAACGCGTATTTGTTGACGTCGAATTCGACCGGCCGTTTCCCGGTGAGGAGTTCGCGCTTTAACCTATTCTTCTTGACCTGTTCGATCGCCGTGAGACGTCGCTCGAAGGGAACTGGGTTCAGCAGTTCGTGGAACCGGAGTTCGATCTCGTCGCTGGTTAGAATCTTTTCGGCGACGGCCCGATTCTCGACGGTACCCCAGTTGGGCTGGACTGTGACATTGGGGCCGTCGACGGAGAGGAGTTCAACCTCGAGCGGGAACTGCTCGTCGTTCGCGTCGGTGTCTACGATACAGAAGTTTCCCTCGAAGAGCCCTTCGTCGTCGCGGAGATCGATATCGTCCGCGTCCTCATCCTCTTCGACCGCGCGCTGGAAGACGTAGGCCGTGTCACCGTTTTTCCCGGCCGTTCCCCGAATTGGGACGAACGGACTGGAAACGCGATTCCGACGGATCGCGAGATCAAGGCCCATTTCGGAGTACGTGTCCCAATTGGACTCCCGTTGCGTCTCGCGTTCAGACCGGACGAACGCTTTCAACTCGTCGAAGAACGCCGCCTGTTCGTCGGACCTCAATCGGTTGGCCGGGTGAATCCGCTCGGCCGGTAATTCGGACTCGTCGATCGGCAGTTCCGGCTCTTCCCGATGTGACGGAAGCCAAAACCGGAGTCGATGTCCGATCTCCTTCGTCCGAAGTTTCTCGCACGAGATAAACCGATCAGTGCCCGAGACGCCGAACCCACTGTCGTACCACCCGATGTGACCCTGCTCCGGTCGATAGAGCACGTACTCGTTGGTCAGAATCGGTGCGTCGACCGTGAACAGGGGGACGACGTACTTGTCTCCGTCCGGTGTTTTGATACCGAGATCCTCTTTCGCCTGCTCTGCGGCCGCAGCGACGTTGACGGGTTCGTACTCGGTTCCGCGAACGTCCGTTCGAAGCAGTTCGGCCTCCTCGTGGCGCCAGTCGTTGAATAGGTCTTCCATTACTCTAAGATCGTAGTGAATATTTGGTGGTTAGGTAGCAGACCGTTTGGTCTGCTTCATGTCGTCGCCACTGTCAGTGAAGACGTTTGAGCTAATGTCCATAGTCAGTACGTCTCGAGTCCAGCCGGCAGCAATATCCCGTTCGGGTTCCCGGCAGTAATGTGGTTTGAATGCTACTTGGAGTGGTGCCTTAACGTTGACAGTGATATCAAATTCCTGCAACTCAAGGCCAGAGAAACGTATTCGGTCTGAGTTCCCCGTGTTTTGTTTACTTCGTTTCCGACCCATCAGATGTTCTCATCACTTAGTAGGAATGGTATAGCCTTTGCTTAGTCTGCTCTGACAGTAGCAGACACTGGTCTTCCATCCCAACGTTGATTGAGAGGAGGAACGCCAGGATTTGAGCCGGAGATGGGATGTGTGGCTAAGGCCGTCAATCTCGCTACACCTCCGTAGAGGGGGAGGGGGTGATGAGGAAGAGCCGTTTCCAGAGAACACGGCCAGAGCTGCCCGTATACAGATAGGGAGAGAGGGGAACACATACAGTTTGGGTGGCAGGTCGACGTACAGATGTGAGAACCAAAAGTAAAAACAGGTTCACTGGTCAGTCGAATCCGACGAGCCGGAAGACGATCCCAACCGTCACCGTGTAAACAGGGTTTCTCATCAGCGTCGTGGGGTCGAACCATAGAAGGAAGCCCCTCTGCTGAGTATTTCCAACTACTCCGGTATCACGGGAGATATCACACCTAATCAAAGAAAGGCACCACCTACCAATTTGAGGCCGATTCTCCGCCCTACTCTCGGAAGCGGAATAAGTGATATGTGATTTCTCCTCTGGCAGATGCTACCTTATTTTGATTATACGGTATGACGGGTTACTTCGCAGTGATCTCTTTCCTGTACGGGGAAATTGCATCGTTATCCCATAAACGGAATTGTCGCTTTATAGAGAGCATTCCCGGCTATCTAAGGGAATGTCACATTCAAATCGCACATCTGTGAGTCGACGTCGTCTTCTTAAGGCCGGAGGCCTCGCGACGATCGGCACGTTGTCAGCGATGTCCACCCAGTCGGCGCACGCCCACTCGGGGGATGCCTCCGCGACGGAAAATCAGGAAGCAACGACAGTCTCAGTCAAACAAGATCCCGACCAACTCGTCTATTGGGTATTACCTGGACAGCGACGATTGAGCCAGAAAGTGTTTGGCACACCGGACGACCCGAAATCACTCGTCCAACCGGTGATTGAGCGCGCGAAGAAACCGCCGATCAAACAACTGCTCAGGGAGTTTCCAATTTTGGTCGGACTTCCACCGAAGGCACGAGCAGTTAGCGCCGACGGGAACAGCTATACACACTCGAAGATCCCAACGCCGTTTAGCGACCACGGCGAGGTGATCGACGGATCGTTCGATATCACGTACGTCGACAGGCAGGCAGAAGACGGGATGGGAAAGCCGACCCAGAGTCAGGACGAGGTCAAGATGCGGAATGTCAGGTTCACCGATCCGCAAGGTAACGAGTACACGTTGGAACAGAAGACGATCTTCCAGCCACCGATTCCCGGCTATCAGACGGGTGGTGGCGTCTTCACGAACAGATATCACCACGGACTGACCGGAACCGGTTCGCCGCTGATGCCGAGAGTCTACTCGTGGGGCGCCTCCTACTCCCTCGGAAGTATCGTCGCAAACGGGGAGGTCGTCGATAAGAACCGTGTATTCCACTGGATGACGACCCAGACGGTCCGGACGGAGAACTACCGCCTCGCGATCGAAGAGGAACTCCCGCTCGCGCCGGAAGACACCATCGCCGGGCAGATCCATCACACTCACCTAATCGTTCTTCCCGTGAAGATCACCTCCGCGGGCGTCCCGGAATTCCAACCGGTCAACATCCCGTACACCGGAACGAAGCAACCGTTCATGCACATTATGTACGAGGAGGACGAGGTGACGGAGGCTCCCTTCGACCCGCCACAGCGGATCACGCAGCCTGATGAGGAAACGCGGTCTCCGACGACGCAGGAAGAGGTGCCCGGCATTCTCATCGAGGGATCGGAGTTCTTCTTCGATCCCCACACGATCAGAGCCACCCCCGGCGAGAAGGTCGTCATCACGTTCCGCAACGTCGGCTCGATCGCCCACAACTTCGTCATCGGCGATCTCGGCGTCAGGACGCCGACGATACAACCGGGGCAGACAGCGACCGTCCGGTTCACTCCGGAACAGCCCGACGTCTACGGTTTCTGGTGTGCCGTTCCAGGCCATCAGGACGCTGGTATGCAGGGACGACTGGTCGTTGAAGAACAGGGAGCGACGACCGACAACGAATCCACGAGCCAATGACCGACCACACCTCGCGCGATCAGAAATTAACCGACGCATCGACGCGGAGGACCTTCCTCCGAGCAGCAGCGGCCACCGGCAGTCTGGCCGGAATTGGCGTGGCTACGGGCCAGCAACAACAGGTACAAACGTACGAATTGCGTGCTCAGATTGGTCACTGGGAAGGAGTCGCTCCCCAGACCATCGAAGGGAAAGAGAACCCGACGCTTGAGATAGAACCCGGAACACGCTACCGCGTCGTCTGGACGAACGCCGACGGCTTCGCTCATAACTTCGTCATCATCAACGCCGAGGGAGACCAGCTCGTCCGCACCGAAGTCATTGGCGAACGCGGAGCGACCCAGACCGTGGAGTTCGAGGCGACGCAGGAGATGACGGAGTACTTCTGCGAGATTCATCCGAACTCCATGCGCGGTAACGTTTCTACGAACGGTGATCAGCCGGCGGCGGAACGCGAACCCCAGATTCCGAAAGGACCGACCATCGGTCTGGAGCCAGTCGCCGAGGGCCTAACCGCCCCGCTGGGGTTTGAGTACGCCAACGAGGACACCAACCGCCAGTTCATCGTCGACCAGACGGGCCAGATATACGTTCTTGAAGCCGACGGCCTCCGGAATGAGCCATTCCTCGATCTCAGTGATCGAATCGTCAACCTCGGCGTTCCTCGCCTTAACGGGTACGACGAGCGAGGACTCCTCGGCCTCGCGTTTCACCCGAACTACGCCGACAATCACAAATTTTACGTCCGCTATAGCGCTCCGAACCGTGAAGGGACGCCCGAAAACTACGACCATACCGAGGTCCTCTCGGAGTTCCGTGTCAGCGAAGACGGGCAGTCGGGTGATTCCGAGTCGGAGCGGATCATCCTGGAGATCCCCGAGCCACAGATGAATCACAACGGGGGTGCCGTCGCCTTCGGCCCCGACGGCTACCTCTATACCTCACTAGGTGACGGCGGTGCGGCCAACGACGTCGGCCTCGGGCACGTTCCTGACTGGTACGATCGTAACGAGGGCGGCAACGGTCAGGACGTGACCCAGAACTTGCTCGGAAGCATTCTGCGCATCGACGTCGATAATCAGGAGGGAGACAAGCCCTACGCAATCCCTGACGATAATCCGCTTGTCGGGACGGAGGGTCTGGACGAACAGTACGCTTGGGGCTTTCGCAACCCGTGGCGGATGTCGTTCAACGACGGCAAATTGTTCGTCAGCGACTCCGGACAGAACCTCTGGGAAGAGGTGGACATCGTCGAGAAGGGCGGGAACTACGGCTGGAACGTCCGTGAAGGTTCGCACTGTTTCAGCGTCGAGAACCCCAGCGAGCCGGAGGCCATTACTGACTGTCCCACCTCAACCCCCGACACTGTCCGTGGCGGCGAACCGTTGATCGATCCCATTATCGAATATCGACACCGCAAGAGCACGACGGCGTTCATCGACGGCTCGGTCGTCATCGGGGGCTACGTTTATCAGAACGACACCCTTTCGGAGTTGACCGGGACGTATGTCTTCGGCAACTGGAGCGGCCAAGGTGTTGTCGAGCAGGACGGTGAGATTTTCGTCGCGACACCGCCGGACGGAAGTGAGTGGGCGCAATCCGGTGACGGTGGAACTGAAACAGATAACAGTACGGAGACGTCTACCGACGTGGCGACGCCGACCGACGGCGGAAACGCACAGCCGTCACAGTGGTCGGTTCAGGAAGCAGTCATCGAGGGGACGGATGACGGGCAGTTCGGCCGGTACGTCTACGCCTTCGGTCGCGACGCGGAGGGCGAACTCTACGTCCTCTCGACCGGGACCTTCAAACCTGTAGGCGAGACTGGCAAAGTCCACAAGATCGTCCCGCCAGAGTAGGAGACGTCGATCCATTATCGTTTTTAAGGTAGTATATTCATTCGATCCCCGATCAGTTCTCCGCGTTTCACCGAGCAGTCACAGGAAATGCAGCTACTCAAGTGGACCCCGTCTAAATAAGCGGGTTACCAGTGAGCTACCTTTCTCACCGTCAGCAGTTGACTCTGTCTCCTCATCGACCGCCGTTTCGTTCCCTTCTCTGCCCTTCTTGAGGGTACTACCGTCAGCCTCCGAGTCGGTCTGGACCTCGGCCATCGCTTCGATTTTCTCCTCGCTTAGTTCCTCGATACGTTCTGCCGCTTCAGTACCCCATCCGTAGAGACCAATTCGAAACTGGCGTCGAACGTCGTCTATCGGAACGGGCGAATAAATGTGAACCCGACCGCCTTCCGCGAGCACTTGTGGTTGTTTCTCGACGATTCCGAGGTCAACGAGATGGTTGAGATGGCGATTAATACTGCTTTGATCGAGATCGAGCTGCGATGCGAGCTCTTTGACCGTCGTCTCCTCCTCGGACATGATGGTGCGGCACACAACGAGCTCCGTTCCTGATATCCCGAATACCTCGCTAACAATCGAATCCGTATCTGGTGGGTTAAACGTGGGAGATACGTCGACTGAATTCATCTGTTCCCCGCAACAGGTTTCACTCTGGTTCAACACAACCTTCTTACAGGAAGGGCACTCGAAGATGTCGAGGTCGCGGTCCGCGGACATTGTCCTATCGCATTGTGGGGAGTACACATACAGATTCGGCTTGCTCAGTTCGTGGTAGCCGACTACGTCGCTAAGCGGTACTTCGCTATTACCGCAAAAACGATCGTGGCGGTTCTTTCATCTGCACCTTCCTCTCACGCTATCTATTCGCCATGCCACCAGAACGCACAAGATCTGATCAGTTCAGTACGTCCGAGACGACTACGCAGATCGGCTTACAGCGCCTCGTAGAGGGAAAATTCGCTCCCACGGACTTTGCCGTTGCACCGGGTGAAGACGGCCGATTCTATATGGTCGACCAACCCGGACGTATCCTCGTACTCGAGGGTGAGGTGGTCCGCGACGAGCCATTCCTCGATATCCGTGACCGCGTCGTCGATCTGAAATGGGGGCACGACGAGCGAGGGCTACTCGGTCTGGCGTTCCATCCGGATTACGAGCAGAACGGTCGGTTCTACGTCCGGTATAGCGCTCCCCGACGTCAAGGAACGCCAGAGGACTGGGACCACACTGAGGTCCTCTCAGAGTTCACGGCGACCGCGGACGAACGCACGGTCGATCCGGACACCGAGCGAACGATCCTCGAACATCCCCATCCACACCTCCACCATAACGCGGGCGATATCGCGTTCGGTCCAGACGGCTACCTTTACCTCGGGCTCGGCGACGGTGGTCACACGGGCGACGTTGGTCACGGACATGTCGATGGCGGTAACGGACAGGACATCACGGAGAACCTCATGGGCAGCATCCTGCGGATCGACGTCGACCGGAAGGTAGGGGATCGGCCGTACGCGGTCCCCGAGGACAACCCACTCGTCGACGAGGATGGCCTTGACGAGCACTACGCGTGGGGACTCCGCAATCCCTGGCGGTTCTCCTTCGACGAGGACGGCCGACTGTTCGTCGCCGACGTTGGCGAGCATCTCTTAGAGTGGGTGAACCTCGTCGAGAAGGGCGGCAACTACGGCTGGAATATCACCGAGGGAAGCCACTGCTTCGACCCGGAGAACCAGTGGGAACCGCCAGAGGATTGTCCGAACGTCAACGACCGCGGTGAGAAACTGCGTGATCCCATCGTCGAGTACCCGCACATCGACGGCGTTACGGGGGCCGGCGAGTTCATCGGGTCGGCTGTCGTCGGCGGCCACGTCTACGAGGGCGATTCGCTCCCGGACCTGAAGGGGTCGTACGTGTTCGGCGATCTCAGCAAGAAATACGACGCACCGCGTGGACGACTGTTCGCCGCACGGCCGGGGGATGGCGACGATTGGAACCTCGAACCGCTTGGTATCGCGGGGATCGACGCTAACGTCGTCGACGACTACGTGTTCGCGTTCGGCCGCGATCACGACGGAGAACTGTACGTACTGACAAGCCGGTACCTCAACACACGAAAGGAGCGCCAGGGGACAGTTTACAAGGTCGTACCGCCCGAGGAGAGCGAGGTCTCCGGGCCCGAATACGGACGGTTCGACGCCGCATCTGACGCCTACTGGTACTCCCTTTACAATATGAACAACATTTTCGTCCGCAGCGGAAACGGCCTGGTTTTCCCGTTCCACGAGGAGCAGTTCGACGCGCTCTCACAGGAGATCAAAGCCGTGATGAAAGGGGTGATGCAGCGCGCGAAGTTCATGATGCGCCGCAAACAGATCCTCGACAACTCGCCGCGAGCCGACGAACTCCCGGTCAAGAATCCGCATCTCATCGTCGCCCCGTTTACAACGGGCGACCCGCATTTCACCCAAGAGCCGGACGCTATCGGGCGAAACATGGGCGCGCGGCCCGACGCAGACACGTTCCGCTGGGACCGAGAAAAGTCGTCAGGGGTAATCAGTCCGGCGGCGATGGGCTGGACCCACTTGAAGGGCGTCACGTGGGCCAAGAGCTTTGAGCACGAGTTCGACCTCGCGCCGATTGCGAAGCGCCACCGGCCACAGATCCTCGGGACCGCCGCTCAACTCGGTATCAAGTACGCGCTTCAGAACGGCCACCTCCTGGCGAACCCTGACGACGATGAAGACATGCGACTGATCGGCGCCTATCGACCTGCCGACGACGAGGTGGTCGACGAGACGGCCAGTCCAGACGACTACGCCGCGATGCTGTGGTTCCTCTCGGACATGGTGAGCTTCGCCGAAAACGGCTGGTTTGGATACGAGAATCCCAGTCCGATGATCGATGTAGATGAGATACAGGACCTCACCGATCAGATGGCGACCACGACGTTTCGGGAATGTACACCAGACGATGTGCTCGACGACGGGACGACGCGCGACCTCGGCGTCCTGTTGGGTGCGACCGGCTGGTACGGCACGCACGCCGGTGACGATCAGCTACGGGCGGACGCTGCCGCCTACGCGAACGACCTCGCGGACACCGTCAAGTCGCACATTGATGAAAGCGGCCACGTCGAGGGTGGTGCAGCGAACCAGGCAGCGACCCAGGGAATCGTCAGTCAAGGCCTCCTGTGGGCTTCGCAGATCGACGGCGTGGACCGCGAACGAGCGGCTGTGCCCGTTCTAACCTACCTTATCGATGACCTCTGGGACGAAGACGCTGGGACCTTTGCGACTGGCCATGGAGCAACGACGTACACCTACACGCCGCGAGACGCGGGCGACATCGTTGGCGGTCTCAACGCGGCCGTGGCGGTCACTGGAATCGACGAAATCGAAGACCGATACGCCACCTACTTCAACCAGACGTTCAATCGCGGCCGGCTCCAACGGGCGACGCGGTGGCAGGCCTACAGGCCCGAGGGGGAACATCCAGTTCCTTTGGAGGCAAACGCCGGCGGCGAGCACGGCCAAGCTGCCGTCTACAACGCCGAGATCGAGTACGATACCGCCGAAGACGAATGGACTGTCACCGACGACATGTTCCATACTTCCGGATCGCTCTACCTAGCGAACCAAGACCTCTGGGCGTCGATATGGGGTGGCTCAGAGTTCCCCGGCCGCGGAGTGCCTAGCGAATGTGACCGTCTTCCCCGTTGGGAGGACGAGCGAGGAGGGGGCGAGTGACCATGGTTGAACTCGGTATCAACCTCGCCAGTGAAGCCCACGGACCGACGGAACTCGTCGAATATGCTGACCGCGCCGAGGAGGTAGGGCTCGACTTCGCGGTCATCTCCGACCACTACCACCCGTGGATACCCAAGCAGGATAGTAGCTCGTTCGTCTGGAGTACGATCGGCGCAATCGCCGATCGGACGGACGATATCGAACTCGGGACGGCCGTCACCTGTCCGACGGTACGTATTCATCCGGCTATTATCGCGCAGGCGGCGGCGACTGCACAGGTGTTGATGGACGGTCGGTTCTTCCTCGGACTCGGAACGGGCGAACAACTGAACGAGCACATTCTCGGCGACCACTGGCCGCCCCATAGCGTCCGCCTCGAGATGCTCGAGGAAGCCGTCACTGTGATCCGCGACCTCTGGGAGGGCGACATGGTCACCCACCACGGTAACCACTATACGGTCGAGAACGCGCAACTGTTTACCCTACCAGAGGAGCTTCCGGAAATAGTCGTCTCAGCGTTAGGCCCCGAGACGGCCAGCGTCGTCGGTCAGTTCGGGGATGGGTTCATCACGACAAGTCCGAACGAAGAGTTCGTCGAGCGCTATGAGGAGGACGGCGACGGACCGATCTACGGTGGGACGAAAGTCTGCTGGGGTGAGAGCGACCGGGAGGCGCTCGAGACCGCCGTCGAGTGGTGGCCCAACGCCTTTGCCGACGCCAGCGGAACGGAACTGCCGACCCCGAAACACTACGAGGAAGCGTCGCAGTCGGTGGGCGAGGACGACGCCAAGGAAGCGATCGCCTACGGCCCTAATTCCGAGCCGTACGTCGAACAGATTCAGACGTTCGTCGACGCCGGGTTCGAGCGCGTCTACCTCCACCACCTCGGCCAGAATCAGAAGGGGTTTATCGAGTTCATGGAGCGGGAGGTGCTGCCGGAGTTCGACTGATCGACGCGGAATCGGTAACTGGACGACCACCGTCGAGTTACTCCCCAGATCAACGACTGCCAGTCCACCGACACTGTTCGGACTATCGAAACTGATAGGACGGCTGGTTCCGGAGTACGGCTGCATCGAGCGAGAGGGCGTGTAGGCCGATTACGTTCACACCCAGCTGTTACACGAGCCCGGCGAACATCTGATCGTAGTCGTCGGGACGAATTGGCCCGTCGAGTATCGGATCGTCCGTCTTGTGCATCCACGTGGCGAGCGTCGACGCTAGCTTGGTCCGCACTTGCTTGTAATCCGCTTCGGTGGCGACGTTCTCCTGCTCGTGCGGGTCGGATGCGAGGTTGTACAGTTCTTCGTATACCCGCGATGGTCGTCCGTAACGGCCCCGGACCTCGCGGCCGGCCAGGCTCGCGTAGACATCGTTGGGGAGGAACACCCGCGGGTTGTGCCAGAAGTTCCTGATGTACTTGAACCGCTCCGTCCGGATGGCTCGAATCGGGTTGTACGCTCCGTGCCACGTGATCTCAGCGAATACGTGGTTGCGCGGGGAGTACGTCTGATCCTCGTCGAGCAGCGGGACCAGACTATAGCCGTCGATATCGGCCGGTGTCTCGCCGATTGCAAGGTCGAGAACCGTCGGCAGGATATCCACGTTACTCACCAGTTCCTCGTAGACCGTCCCGCCGTCGATCAGTGGCGGATACCGCGCCAGCAGAAACGCCTCGATTCCCGGATCGTAGCAGGTCCCCTTCGCCCGCGGAAACGCGATGCCGTGCTCGGTCGTGAACAGGACGAGCGTCTCCTCCTCGAGGCCCGCCGACTCGAGGGAGTCGAGGATCGTTCCTAGGGCGTCATCGAGCGCGTACACCATCCCTCGCATAGCTGCGAGGTCCTCGCGGACGCCGGGCTCGTCGGGTAGATAACCGGGTACCTCGATCTCGTCGGGGTCGTCGGCGTCGTAGCGATCACCGTACCCGTAGAGGATGTCACCCTCCTCCTCGTCTGGTTCGTCCGTCACCAGACGGTGGGCTTCGAAGAACCCCACCGACGCGAAAAACGGGGAACCGAGGCCGCTCTCGAGGTACTGCGAGAGGGTATCCGCGACGTCCGCCGCGCGGTTGACCGAGTGCAGTTCCGGAGCGACGTTTGGGGAGAGGCGACCGGCTGTATGGATCTCGTCGTACCCGATGTCTTCGGGCGACTCCGAAATGTGCTGGAGGCCGAACAGGTGTGTCCCGTAGCCGGCTTTTGACAACCGATGTGGGAGTGTCTGTTTGGTGTCGAGTTCCCAATCGGTATGCGCCAGTCCCAGGAGTCCGTTGACGTGCGGGTAGCAGCCGGTGAAGAGACTACCGCGGCTCGGCGAGCACTGTGGTGCGGTCGTAAAGTGGTTGGCGAACCGAGCACCCTCTTCGGCCAGCCGCTCGAGGTTTGGCATCTCGATATCGACACCGTAACACCCGACGTATTGACCGAGGTCGTGGCAGTGGATCAGGAGAACGTTCGGCGCATCCATTGTCACTAACTACCACGGTGGAAAGACGGTTAAAACCGCAGCCGTGTGGCGTGGCGGCAGAGTATTGGGCGACCGGAGATGCAGAGAAACCGTAACTGGACCGTTAGCCGACTCAAAACTTGGGGACAGCATAGACCTTCCCTTCCCATTTTCGTTTGTTTCGATCAGGCCATACGCATTCCGCTGATGGACGGACCGGTTATTGCCCGTCATCGATGCGCTGTTTAAGATAATCGACGACTTCCTGATAGTCTTCGAGATACGACAGTCGTGCAGGGCGATTGTCGGTCGTCTCGATGACCACGGTACCATATCCCCCAACCTTGGCACCGAGCCCACGCTCGACCGAAACGGCCATCATTTCGTCATAGAGGAGATTCCAGACAGGTTCATCCAGCCAGTAGTCGTGACAGACCAATCGATCGTCATAGAACTCGTACTCCAGCGTTGCATGTCTCGGAAGTACGAAAAACAAAACGGGAATGACGGCAGTTACGATAGCTATCCCGAACATAGTAAGGGGAAATACCAGCGGAAGATCTACGAT
Source organism: Natrinema sp. 74 (assembly GCF_046097095.1). Lineage (NCBI taxonomy): Archaea > Methanobacteriati > Methanobacteriota > Halobacteria > Halobacteriales > Natrialbaceae > Natrinema > Natrinema sp. 74. The sequence goes on along the minus strand of NZ_CP175699.1, from coordinate 160,156 downwards.
ACCGAAAAGGATTCCTAGACCGATAAACACGATTTCTGCACCATCCCTTGACGTTCCTAGACCGAGGAGTGGGCTGGCTCTGAGGAGTCGCAAAAGACGGGGACGGCTGGTCGTTTGCGGCCACGTGGTCGGACGCTTCACACGGGGCAATTCAGCAGCTTTCATACCCGATGTCCGGAGGAACAGCACATCGGCTGTGTCTGGCTGAAATTCGAATGGATCGATGCCATCCTCGGGACACTCGACACGATCTCGATTCCGGCAACGAAACACCAACTCCATCCCGGTCTTCACGCCGACAATTGCAGACGACAAAACCAGCGGCCAAGCCGCAAGTACAGAACCAGTGGTAGACGAGTCCACAGCCAAGAGTACGACAACGAGGCCGGTGACGCCCGCGCCAGTCGTGACCCCTGAGCGAGCGGCTGTTTCCGCCACTACTCGGTCGTACCGTTTCTCGTCGAAGTACGCTTTCGCAGTTAACAGGTGTGTCCCTGCGAGTAGACCGGCAATGACCACGACGCTTTCAGCCGTCTCATATGAAGAATAGGAAACTGGAGAAGCCGGAACGAAGAGCGCGAGCATCGGACCGGCCCAGAAGAAAAGAAAGATCGACTTACCACCTATAATTGGAATGTTTCGAACGTACCCGATAATGCGTTCGCTTCCGATACTCACTGTTCCATGCCTAGCTCGGATCACCGGTTTTGACCGCGGATCGCTGATCGGAGCGCTGACAAGTCTCGCAGGAAATGTTTGCACCATTCCAATCAGCGTGGCGATTACTGCTTCAGCCCAATAGACGATCAGTAATTCAGTCACCCCCCACCCAAAACCGATCAGCCCGACCAATGGGAGCAGATTCATAATAAGAATGGTGCTCACGGTCGTCCAAGAATACGCCAAGGAGCTGTCCCACTTACTTTCATTCATTAATATAATCTAATACCCATTGTATATAAGACTTCTATATATGATACAGTGGAAATGACTACCCATTGCATTCAACTGATGTAGATTGATGTGTGTTCAGTCAGAATCAACAGATACCTGCCTCGTTATAGGCCATTTGGAGCCCTTTTTCAGTTCCACACTCACACGCTCGATGCTCACGAGCGCTCGCTCGCCGGCGAGTGCGTGAGTGAGGACCTGCAGACGAACGTCGACCAACTCGAGGAACGTGAGGACGCGCTTCGCGATCGGTTTCAGGAAGTCACGAACTAGCGTAGCCCCTCGGTTTTGCGGTTTCTACTGATGTCAAACGAATATGCCGACCGGGAGAGGCCAGTCTATGATCGGCGAATCGCGAGCGTGACGATACTCGGACCGAGTGAGGCAGTAGTCACACCGTGTAACCATCGTGTCCATCCCCACCGACTCGACTGAGTTCCCGCCTCATCGCTGAACGGACAGGTTGCATACGCCGTCTACATCTTAACCAACGTCACGCTGGTTCTGCAGGCTGGTGTTGGTTAACGGCTGACTGCAACTCCGTTTATTGCCCCTCGGAGAGGGTGCAGGGCGGCCGGATTCGCCCTCGCAGAGCATTACTCATGTCGCTTGATATCAGCCCCAGCAGCGGCACTGCACATGAAATCGCCGCCGCCAGACAAGCTGCTAGCGTGGCATTCCTCCATCGAGCGCCGTTCGCTCTGGACGCATACAAGCTCGGATTCCTCCCCGAATTCCGAGAGGACTGCGGGTATCAGCAGACCAAGTATCAGGACCTGGACATCCCCGTTGGAATGCTCGATAACGATTTTCGGAATCCCGATCTGGATCGATACGTCGCCCGGTTTTTCGAGCACGAACCCCAGGTCGGCGTCATTGGCGATGCGTACGAGGTGAACGACGTCGACGAGTACGTGGCCGCCGTCTGCGAGATTCAGGCGAGCTACCCCGATGCAGAACTCGTCATCGTCCCCAAGTGCCGGGGAGTGATTGACATGATTCCCGATGACCTCGTGCTCGGCTACTCGCGGGGATACGCCGATCGATTGGCGCACGAGTTCTCCGAACCGACTGACTGGCGTGGGCGGCGTGTACACATCCTCGGTGGCAGCCCACCGAAACAGCATGACGTCATCCAGCAACTGACCCGACCGACGCTCACTGGCGACTCGCCAGCCAACATCGTCGGCCTCGACTGGAACGGCCTGCATCGCGGCGCGCAGTTCGGTGAGTTCTGGACAACCAACGGTTGGGATGATAGTGGTCGCGACGCCGATCACGCCACGGTTCGCAAGACGGTCCGTCACAGTCTCGCCTGCCTCAAGGCGTTCTGGCAGTCCCACGGCGGCTGGCCCGACTCGACACCGCACGACGACACCCACGAGGTAGAGTATGAGGACCCATCGCCAACCGATCTCGATAGTGCTGCGTGTACCGACTGCGGAGCGAACGTCTGGACGACACGCTGTGCCCCCTTCGTCGCCGAATACGATACTGGCGCTCTCTGTGGCTACTGCAGCTACGAGTGCTACTTCTCGCATCGCCATCGGAACAACCTCGAGGAGATCGCCGGCGAGCAGAGCGTCTACTTCCCACCTAGGTGACGCTACGAGCGGTTTGTCGCGCCCTCCAGAGAGGGCGAGGGCTCGATCCAGAGAGTCCTCCGAGAAGGTGATTTATTCGTGAGTCAACAACAGCGTCAGACCGACATCTCGATCGATGCAATTCCAGTCGACGTTGCGAACAGCCAGTCAGCAGACGTCGACCCCGCCGAGGTGCCCGCGGAGATCGCATCGCTCACTCGGAAGCTCGCGAGTGAACAACCGCCGACGAATCCGCTCGTCGTCCTCAAGGCGGCTCGCTGGTGGTACATCTATGGGAAGGGCGGAACCGACCCTGCGTTCCAGTGGGCGATCGAGTGGGCGCGACATCTCGCGAGCGACACGCCTAGCGACGTCGATCAGTTCGACGCGTTCCTCGAGTATCTCGTTACGGTTGGCCTCGCTAACGAGAAACACGACCTCCGGTGACCGCCGGCGCGAGTTGTTCTGTGCGCCCCGGAGGGGTGCGCGGGCTGAAGTGAAGCGATCGCAGTGACGCGAATTCTCGACAATTATGGCTACGACCAGCGACCCGTCGGCCTCCTTCGAGGAGACCGACACGCGACACGACGAGATGCACAGTACGATTGAACAGTGGATCGACGAGCTCGTCGCAGACGTCAACGACGCTCAGGCCAGCGAGGAGTTCCAAGAGTGGCTCGACGTCCAGAGTCGCTTCCACAACTACTCCTATCGCAACACGCTGCTCATCAAACTCCAGTGTCCCAAGGCGACGAAGGTCGCCGGCTACAACACCTGGCGAAACGAGTTCGACCGGCACGTCCAGGAGGGCGAACAGGCGATCTGGATCTGGGCACCGATCATCGCGAAGCAATGCCCTGAATGCGAGAACTCACCGAGCTACCACGAGGATAGTGATTGCGAGTACGACGAGATACCACCCCAGAACTGGTCGAAAGGGCTCGTCGGATTCAAACCGACCGCTGTCTTCGACGTCTCCCAAACTGAGGGTGAGCCGCTTCCCGAGCTGGAGACCGAGGCGACGGGTGATGCCGAGGACCTAGTCCCCGCACTTACAGACGCGGCGGATGCCCTCGGTGTGACGGTGCGTATCGTCGACGCTGCCGACTGGAGGCATGGCAATGCGAAAGGCGTCTGTACACAGCGAAGTCTTCACGATCTCACGCCCGTCGTTGAGGCGAAAGCCCGCTCAAACCAGGCCGACCTCGCAGTCACGCTAATTCACGAGTACGCCCACGCGTTGCTCCATTTCGACGTCGACAATGAGGCCGAACGGTCGAAACGCGAGGTCGAAGCGGAGGCCGTCGCGTACATCGTTGGTCGGTTCTTCAACCTAGATACGAGCGGGTCAGCGTTCTACCTCGCTGCATGGCAGAACGACGACCCCGAGGCGATCCAGGATCGCCTTGGGCGGATCAGTTCGACCGCCCAAGAGATCATCGACATCGTCAGCGAGGTGACCGGCGATGAGTGATCGAGCGCTTCTATTCGAGATCACTGCACTCGAGGAAGAGGGCCTCGATCAGAACGAATACCAACTCCAGCGGGTGATCGATGTCCAAGCCCTCGAACGGCTCGTAGACTCAACAGGCCCACAGGCTGATACTGATCTCGAGATTCGATTCTCGATTGGTGAACTCCGTGTGATAGTGACACGATCTGATGTTGCCGTGGTCAGGGGGTCGTAGCAGGGGCAGTCAACGAGGCGACTACCAGTTCAATTCCCTAGTAGCCGCTCGGTGCAGTTTGTGTGGTGCCCGCCAGGAAGGACAGTAGGCAGTGTCTAGTTAGGCCAGTTTGAGAAGCGAGCAGGTCGTAGAGCTAGTTTGGCCATGACGCTCGCAGACCTGCTCAGCGAGTGCTACGCGACGGAATTTGATGAATCTTGGGAGCGTGAGCGGACGGCGACGCCCGCTAGGGTGTTCGCCGTCCGCCTCCACGCGACCGGTTGTTCGCTCCGAGAGACACAATCAATCCTTCGCTTGATCGGCATAGACCGCTCTCATCAAGCAATCTGGCACTGGGTACATCGGCTAGCTGACAGCGTGCCAGACCAGCCGACGGAGCAGCCGTCGCAGGTCGCTATTGATGAAACCGCTGTCAAATTAATGGCAACTGGTCTTGGGTGTATACTGCAATATAACTAGACTCACGGTTGATTCTTGATGTCGCAGTGTTCGGACACCGAGGCACCGATCCAGCCGCTGCATTCCTGCATAGATTGACTGAGAGACACGATCTCGATGAGACGGTGTCTCTCGTCGATGGCTATGAGTATCTGACTGCCCTCTCCCGATTAGGATTGAGCGGTCAGCTCGACTATGTTGAGAGAAACCTGATCGAAAAGTGGTTTCAGACCCTCAAAATGTGTGTCGACCGGTTCCATAACTCATGGGTGGGCAGTCGGGGGAGCGTCAGAGAATTGCTTGAACAGTTCGTACACTATTATAACACACAGCGACCGCACCAGTCACTCAACGGACAGACGCCAACGAAGGTGCTAAACTAAACAGTGCCTGCGAGAATAAAATCATACCCATCTATCAAAATTCGTAAGAAGGCAATCACGTTCTGCAGAGACAGTGGACTGGTATCGAAAAATCGACCGTTTGAACTACGACTACGGACGGTACTGGACTTGAAGCAACCGATTGTCAAGCACGTTCAATAACTACCAGTGATCCGTCATTGGTTTCAGATTCACTGCAGATCGAACGAATTGACTGACGGATCAGACCGGTTCGAATCGGTAGAAGACCCGCTCCCGGTCGGTGCCGTCGTCGATCTCGACGATTTTTAATCGAACCGGATCGCCGATCGAGAGATCGTCGTAGCCTGCGTCGTCGATCCGTGCTGAGAGGCGATCCGGTACGTCTTTGCCTGGCTCACTGAACGCATCGCTCTAGCCGCGTTCATTTTGCTCCAGGGTCGGAGTTGGGTCAGCAATCAAGAACGACTGGAACTACCGACTGTAGGAAAATCGATCTCGAAGAGATGAATTATGTGATTGGCGGTTGAGATCAGGGTTCGCTGATGCGGAGGACAGGTTTGATCGTCTCACCGGACTCGGAGTCTTCGACCGCTTGTTCAATCTCTTCGAAGTCGTAGTACGTGACGAGTTCGTCGAAGGGGAACTTCTCCTGCCGGTACAGTTCTACGAGGTCCGGAATGAACTGCTGTGGGTCGGAGTCTCCTTCCACGATTCCGGTAATGCTGCGGCCGTTCAAGATGAGGTTGTTGACGTCGTAGCTGGCCTCCGTCCCGAGCCCCGGAGCGCCGATGACACCGAGCGTCCCCCGTTGAGTGAGGGACTCGGTCGCCTGCTCTGCGACGGCTGGCACACCCGTGGTCTCTAGCGCATAGTCGACGCCACCGGTACGCTCCTGCATCGCTTCGACCACGTCGTCCACCTTGTCGGGGTTCAGCGTATCAGTCGCTCCGAGTTCCCGTGCCTTTTCCAGTCGGTTCTCTATCAGATCGACCGAGATGATCTCGGTACACCCCTTGATGTCGGCGGCCATGACGGCGGACAACCCGACGGACCCCGCTCCGAAAATAGCGATTGAGGAGCCCGTCTGTGGATCCAGGGAGTTGATCACGCCGCCTGCACCGGTTTGGATACCGCACCCCAACGGCCCGAGTAGCTCTAGCGGGACGTCGTCTTCGACGGGGACGACGTTTCGCTCGGTCGCAATCGAGTACGTAGCGAACGAAGACTGACCGAAGAAACGGCCGCTAATCTCCTCGCCGTCCTGTGAGATCGGTGACGTACCGTCTTTCGGTCGAGCGCCGCCGAAGTTATGCTCAAAGAACTCCGCACAGAATGCGGGGTGACTGTCTCTGCAACTCGGACAGGTCCCGTCGTAGTCGAAGCTCATCACGACGTGGTCCCCCGGCTCAACGCTCGTTACATTCGAGCCAACTTCTTCGACGACACCGGATCCTTCGTGTCCGAGTACCGCCGGAAGCGGCGTCGGGTACATCTGGTCCCGAACAATCATGTCAGTGTGGCAGACCCCGGTCCCGACGACGCGGATAAGTACTTCGTCCGACTGTGGTTCCTCGAGGGTCGCTTCTTCGATCTCGAACGATCCGCCCTCTTCATGCATTACCGCTGCTTGAATCTCCATTTTCAAACGACCATGTTACTAATACACACAATTAGGTATATAACTTCTGTTTTGGTATCACATACCATAATTTGGGTTGTTTCGATTTTGGTCAAAATATCATCGGAAGCACACAAATGCAGCCAGGCTCATATCTCACCACAGACGTACAAATAGCGACAATCTGCAATGGCCAGACTAAAAAGGGGGATTCAAAGTGGTGGTCTCTGACGGATATCCCTGCTCAGAGAGGGTACTCTCTGGGTTCGTGTTGAACCGAGCTTTCCGCAGTTCTACATAAGAGCGACACGAGAACAGCCGATATCCTACGAATCACCGACGCCGCCAACGGGCCTCCCGGTCGACATCGTCGACACGCTCAACGGGTACTCGCCGGGTCAGCTCCAAGACGTTGCCAGCTACGCCGAAGAGCTAGCCGAACACAAGGAACACGAAGCCCGGTTCGAGGAGGAGACAGACGAGATAAGAACTCACCTCACACCACCTTGCGAGTGTTCTGACTACACCACCTTGCAAGTGTTTTCCCACTACATCTCGAGACCTACTACACCACCCTGCAAGTGTTCTAAGGAGCACACACCACCCTGCAAGTGTTTTCTCACTACATTCCGAGACTACTACACCACCTTGCAAGTGTTTTCCCACTACATTCCGAGACTACTACACCACCTTGCAAGTGTTTTCCCACTACATCTCGAGACCTACTACACCACCCTGCAAGTGTTCTAAGGAGCACACACCACCCTGCAAGTGTTTTGTATCTGGTACGTGTCAGACAAATCTCCAGAGTACCTGTTGTTCTTCACTGGACTCGTCTGGGGGTTCGAAGTCGGTCGCCTCGTCTTCTAAATAGTGATTGAGAATTTCGTTCACGTTACTCGGAACGGCATTACTATAGGACGACTGAAGCGCGGCGTCGATAATATCGGCGGGATCATCGGTGACCTCATACACGTATTTCCGACCACCCTTCCGACCCAGGTTCTTCTCTGCGGACCGAACGAGTCCCTGCATCGACAACTGGTCAAGGAACTCGTAGATCTTGCGTTCGGATTTTACGCGCCGGCCGCTCGACTCTGCGATCGACGAATAGAGATTATAGATCCGTTTAGTCGCTGCCTCGTGTTTCGGTTCGATGAACGCAAGCGTCGTTGCAAGATACGTGAGCGCTTGTTGGGAGCTCAGATCCTGCTCAAAATAGTCGAGGATTTCGTCTTTTTCGATCGTATCGGTTGCTCGCCGTGTGTGCTCCTCAGTGACGGTATTAGCGTCTTCCATACGCGCGTACTCACCAGCTTTCTCGAGGATGCGAAGACCCTGACGAACGTCACCACGCTCCTGAGCAGAGAAAGCAGCTGCCAGCGGAACGATGTCGTCCTCGAGGACGCCGTCCCAGAACGCGATATCAGCGTAGTATTCGAGTATATCATGGAGCTCATTTGCGTTGTACGGTCCGAACTTGATCTCGCGCTCCCCAAGCGTCGATTTGACTTTCGGTTCGAGGACGTCGACGAACTTCAGATCATTCGAGATCCCGATGAGACCGATTTTTGCCTCTGAAATAGGTGTGTTTTCGTTAGCTTCAGCGCGAGGTAGTTCGTACAAGAAGTCATTACGGGCATCGGGCGGAATATTGTCAATCTCGTCGAGAATGATGAGAACGTTTCCTCCGACAGCCTCTATTTCCTCGTAGAGGAACTCAAAGACACGATCTGTGCTATAGCCACTGTCTGGAAGTTGGTTATCTGGTGAGCGGAACTCGTTGACAAGAGATGTGACGAGTGCGTAGGAGGACTTGTAGTTACGACAGTTGATTGGCCCGAGGACAGTCAAGGGAACGTCCTGTGAATCTGCTTTCTCTTGGAGTTTGTCACGGACCCACTTCGTAACTGCCGTTTTGCCGACTCCCGTAGGCCCGTACACGAAGACGTTGTTTGGGGCATGGCCGACGACGACGTCTTGGAGTGCGTTGATGTAAAGTTCGATCTCGTCGTCCCGATGGAAGATAGTCTCCGGTGTGAACGTATCCTTCTTTAGGGGCTGCTTCTGCTCAAAGATGGAATCCTTCTCGTCAAAGGGATTTTCGTCAACGTCCACCATTGTCTGCACGTCTCTAACCGACGCTATTAAAACTACCCACCACCCTGCAAGTGTTTCAACTGTTTGGAACGGGAACACACACACACCACCCTGCAAGTGTTCTCAGTTTCAGAAATAGTGGGGGAGGGTATTGAGTAGATACGATGTTAGATACTCCTGAATATAGCGGAATAGAATGATGTTGGGTGGTAAGAGGACAGTTTTCTCGACTACTACTAGCTAGCTTTATTAAGAATGTTGTTGTTGTGCCAGTTATTACCTGTGATAGAATCAGAGGTAAGAGGTCTTCAAGTCCACGAAAATGGGATTTAGGAGATATTTCCGATTGGATATACTCCTTCTATATTCTTCCCTTTATATGACATCGTTCATGCCAAGATGACTCCGTTCACTTGCTGGAGTAAAGAACACTTGCAGGGTGGTGTGTGTGCATCACCACGCTATCTTCTCTGGTCCAATAACATCAGAAACGGGGCGTTTGTTCCTCTAACGTCGATACCTGTTTATCCACGACGTCCTGAAAACCGCTATTTCTGGTAGAATTTCTCCCACCCTTTCGACCGTTTTCACTCTGGATAAGGGGTGTGTAGTCACTTGTTCATTCAATCTCTTCTTCTAAGATCCTCAGTCATCTTAACCAACATAACTCCGATTTGGCTTGGCTCGTTGGTTAAGTCTTGCTGCGCTCTCCAAAGAGCATCGGCGATTTCCCGCTTCACACTCCTAGTTCTGACGGTCGAAGCCGACGCTGTCCAGCGATTCACCAGAGCCCAGAAATTAGTACAGCACCTCGAGTGCCTTGCCGGTCAGTAGCTCGGGGAAGTCGATATAGGAGTGCTGGCAAACGAGGTCTTGGTAGAGTTCGACGGCACGAGCATCCGATGGGACTACTCGTTTTCGACGGCCGTCGCGTTCCGTGTAGACGAGCCCCTTCTCGACGAGGTCGGCGACGGCACGAGAGAGATAGCTCTCGCTGTGGTCGAGCTTCGTCGCGAGCTTGGAGATCGTGTCGCCGCGGTCGACCGTGGCGAGGACCTCGAGTTCGATGCGCCGGAGCACGGTGCAACATAGTACGAAACTTGTATATAAAGAAGATTTGAGTACACCCAGCAATCGCAAGAACCGTCTCTATCGTCTTAACCAACAAAACTATGGATTCGTGGGCCATGTTGGTTAACACGAGAGTAGCCGATGTCCTACGAACTCCCGACCCCACCGGCGAACCTCCCGACAGAGATCGTCAACACGTTCAATGAAGCCACACCGGAGCATCTTCGGGACGTTGCCAGCTACGCCGAGGCGTTGGCCGAACATAAAGAGCGGGAAGCTCGTCTCGAGGAGGAGGTGGACGACGCCGACGTGGAGGAGCGCCCCGATGACCTCCCGGACGACGTGCCGGCGAAGGCGACGATCACGATCAAGGAAATCAACGACAATCAGTACTACTACTGGCAGTGGCGGGAAGGAGATTCAGTGACGTCGAAGTACAAGGGGCCAGTCAATCCCGACGAATGACTCAGCTCAAGAGTGGGAGGCACTCACCCCATGTTTCCGTCGTTTCTCCATAACACCCCCCGTTTTCGAGTAGTAAATGCAGGGAGAATCAGAGCGAAATTAGTTCTTACTCCGGAGAAACATGGGGTGGGTGTGTCCCTAGAGTATCCGTTTAATCCGATCGATCAATCCGCACTCTCGTTAGAGTGGAAACATGGTCTAGGAAATCACCCCTCATTTCCGCTCTATAACCTCTCCATACCACCTCAGGCTATGTTTTTCAAATCTATAGAGCGGAAACGTGGGGTGTCCCCGTCGTCGGTGTGACACTGGACACGATGGGGTGTGGACACTGGACATCGAGCAACTCTTAGAATACCTCGCTGGCCTGCGCCACATCAACGCCATCGCCAAGCTCCTTGATCCCCTGTTCGATTGTACTGTGTATCTCGTCGTGTCGCGTGTCGGTTTCATTGAACGAGGCCGATGGGTCGCTGGTCATAGCTATTGAGGTCACTGAATCGAGTTCACCGCGATTGCGGCAGTTCAGAACATGTCGCACCCCGTAGGGACGTACAAAAAACCGAGCTCTCGGTTACCGGAGTTCGTGGGGTTCGTCAGCGAAGCCGACTATGACGAGGTACTCAAGGTACTCGTCGAATCGATCGACATTGCTGGGCGTGTCGGTCGCAAGGCGGCGCACCCATTCAATAGCCTACCGAAAGGCCGGATCAATGTCCTCTGATTGTGTGTTGTCGATATCAACCGGAATGTCGTCGATTAAGACGTTGTCGGCACTCTGTTGCTGACTCACAGGAAGTTATCTCTGGACGAGGACCCTCGGTGGACTCCTTGCCCTCTCTAGGGCGCAAAAAACGTGGTCGACGACGCCCAGCCCGATCAATTCTCGAAACATCGCTCCGAACGCCGGCTGAGTAGATGACATACTCCTAGATTATGGCTGGCTCAGTGTAACTATAGAGTCTTTCCGTAGCCCTACACAAGAGCGAGAATTAAGTAGTTGGCGACGATGTTTCTCCACGTTGAAGAAGTTTCCTCACGAACTTGACTTACCACTATAGTCGTAACAACCGCTGAGACGCCGCTTTCTGCCAAGAATGTTTAACTAGACAGTACCCTCTCCCAAGATTCTTCTAAATCCCCCTCATAGCTCTCGCTGAGCAGGTCTGCGAGCATCTGCCAACTTAACAGTACGACCTGCTCACTTCTCAAACTGGTCCAACTAGGCCGTGACGGAATTCTGTTATGATTAGAAGCTATTAGTATTTCTTCACCATCGAAATATCATTTATGGGTAGGATCGATCTATGGTCTCGTACTCTTCGGACGACGAGGGATCGATAAGCCGCTGCGACCACGCTCAAGCGACCGAGAAATACGATCTCGGACGCTGTGTTTCGTGTCGATAGCTACGGCCATCTCATACTCTCTCTCTCGGCTAAGATTGAGCGCTCACATCGACCACGTCGATCGAAACGAGCTCGAAGTAGAGCTCACGCACTCGAGATGCGCAGTGATCGATTCCATAGCTTACAGAGAGGTGTCACGTGACTCTGAAGGAATCTTGATTAGTACATACATTACTATAATGTATTGTATATATTTAATAAGTATATTAGACACATTGGCGGAGGTGGTACACGAGGCACTGCCGGTTGCTCGTAGCCATCACAACGAATATCGGGTGCGACAGCGTTGATCTGCTATGAAACAAACTAAGCAAACTAGACGAACTATCGATATAGCGGTAATCGGTGGCGGTGTTATCGGCATAACGACTGCAATCTACCTCGAACTCCGTGGATATTCGACTGCGATCTACACGGAAAAAGTGCCGTTTCGTGACGAGTTGGATCCAGAGTTTGCAACGCCGTATGCAGCCGCATCGATCAAACCGGCGTCTGTGACCATCTCTGACCAGCACCGTCTTCTCGCAATTTCGCAGGACGTGTTCGGGTTGCTTGCCGCCGCGGGATCAATGGGCGTCCGCCAGCAGCCCCACTTCGTGTTGTCCGAAGAGGACCAGTCGGACCCGGAATACGCAACGACAGTTCGTGGGTTTCGCCGTCTTTCAGAGGTCGAACGATATCCCCGGCGACCGGACGCTCGTTCCGTGTTCGGCTGGCGGTTCGACGCGTATTTTGCCGAGCTACCGGTGTATCTTTCTCGTTGTTATACGCTCTACGACTCCCTTGGTGGGACCGTTCACAAGCGGTCGCTTACCCGTGATGCCTGCCGTGATCTTCCCGGCGATGTACTGGTAAACTGCGCTGGGCTCGGCTCTCGACGATTGTTCGACGATCCCCGACCGTGGATGGTCCACGTTGGACATCAGGTCCTCGCCGACGGACTCTCTCTCGTTCAAAACGAGTCCGGTGACCTCTTCTCCTATAACTATGTACCTGACCCCGATACGATTCCGGACGGACTCGCCGGTGAGGTATATGCCTATCCTCGGATGGACACGATAGTACTCGGTGGTAGTCGCATACCCGTCTCACCCGACGAAGACTGGGATGGGCAGATTCTCGGTAGTTCTCGATCCGTTGGAGGAGTAGAGGTTCCGTCGCGAATCATCGCGATCAACGACGAACTGCTCGACGCGTATGCGGATGTCGCTATCACGGAGGGGGAACTCGTAGGCCGATATGGATTTCGTCCGGTACGTGACCCTGATGGCCACGGTGTCCGCATCGAACGTGTTTCTCGTAACGGCCGCCCAGTCGTTCACAACTGTGGCCACGGTGGTGCGGGCGTAACCCTCTCCTGGGGTTCCGCAGCGAAAGCATGCGAACTTGTGAGCGACGTACTCGATCCTAGTCCAAAGCCCCTCTCCGTATCCCGAGAGTTCGCCGTCGCCGAGCGTTTGGCTGCACGGATACGGTCTGACAGCTACGCAGAGTAAACCCGCTCAACGTCGTCCGAGCCGACTCTCAGTCGTAGCTACTGGTATCCGTGACCGCTGAGCTGCCCGGTGTCAAACGCTTCTCGAACCGTTTCTTTCGAATGACATGACAAGGCCACCAGAAGCTTGATTCGGGCCTTGTGAGCGGACAGGTTCGATGCGAACAGGACGCCTTTCTCCTCGAGAACGGCGGCCCCGCCGTCGGAGCCGTACACTGGCGAGACGACTCCGTTTCGACATCTCGTCGCGATCACGACGACGACATCGTTGACGGCACTATCGATAGCGTCTGCAACGGCCGTGGGAACATTTCCTACTCCGAGCGCATCGACGACGATTCCGTCGACACCGCGATCGACAGCGTGGCCGATCTGACTCCCGCCAGTATCAGTCGATGTCTGTACGAGTTCGACGTTCGCCGTGATATCCCGAACGGGGAGCGTGACTGAGAGACTCTCGGGTCGACGGTAGAACCAGAGTCCGTCCGGCGTCCGATCGGCGATCGGTCCATACGCACCTGAATCGTATGCATCGAGATTCGTACTGTGATCCTTCGTCACCGGCCGTGCCGCGTGAAGACGGTCATTGAAGAAGACGTAGGTGCCTGTCCGAACGTAGTCGTGGCTCGCTGCAGTGAGCGCCCCACGAAGGTTCGCCGGCCCGTCGGGGCTCAGGCTATCGTCCGGTCGTTGTGCCCCAGTAAGGACGACTGGCACGTCGACATCGAGTACGAGATCAAGGTAGTACGCGGTCTCTTCGATCGTATCGGTTCCGTGGAGGACGACGACTCCGTCGACGTCATCGGCGATGCCGCGAACGCGGTCACCGAGCGCCACGAGGTCGTCGATCGTCAGCTCTGAACTCGGCGTTTGCGCGACCTGTTCCAGTTCGACATCGACGTGATCGAAACTCTCCGGATACGCTCGTACTAGCTCTTGAACCGATTCAGTCGGGACTGCGCCGGTGTCGCTTGAGGTACTCGCGATCGTGCCACCGGTGGCGATAACGTAGACAGTCGGCATACGTCATACTGTCTGAACGAAACGTATACCGGTTGTGATTAATCTCGACTGCGAGCTGATCGATATCGACCGGATCTGTTACGGATGTCTCTGGACGCCTACTCTCAATGGTATCAAAACAGCAGAAACGGAACGCTACCGGCTTAGTAGCCAAGCGTCATGAATGCGAACACGAGACAGAGATATGCGATGACGACACTGACGGCGAGTAGCGGAATCGACTCGAGGAACGCGTACGCACCGTTGATCCGCGTTTCATCGGTCGAAGTTCCGTTCTCGATCGCATCGACGTCGATTTCTCCGTTATCGATGGCGTCGGTGGTCGGCATGACTTCGGGGAGATCCTTTCGGCCAGCGTCGAATTTGTTCAGTGCGATGACGGCGGCCGCGGTAAGGACGATCGACAGCGGCAGTAACACGAGTGCCGAGGTCAGCCCGAGCGCGTACAGGAGCAACATGAGCACCGTTACGCCGGCCGCCGTCATCGCGAATGGGATTTGCGTTCGCACGTGATCGATATGATCTGAACCGGCGAAGATCGACGACATAACCGTGGTATCACTGATCGGTGAGACGTGATCGCCCCAGATCGCCCCGCCGAACAGAACTCCCGTGAGGACTGGGAGGATCGATAGTCCGGACAGTTCGTAGCCGAGTGGAATCGCAAGCGGCGTCAGGATAGCCATGGTGCCCCACGACGTTCCCGTCGTGAACGCGATGAACATCGCCGCGAGGAAGATCAGCAGCGGTAGGAACGAGCCGGGGATACCACTGTTGACCATGATATCGACGATGTATTCGGCAGTTCCGACCTGTTCGGCGGCATGACCGATGCTCCACGCGAGGACGATGATCGCTGCCGCGATCATCATCGTCTTGAAGCCGTTGATCACGGTGTCGCTCGCCTCTTCGAGATCCATGGTTCCGAAACCGATAGCACCGAGCATCCCGACGACCATGAAGGCGAACGATCCGTACAGAAGCCCGAGTGCAACGTCGGTTTCCTGGAACGCGGTCGCAATGTCAACACCGGACTGATGGCCACCTCCGAGCCACCACATCGAAACGAGCCCGACGACCAGAAGCGAGAGGATCGGCGCGAAGAAATTGACCAGCGTCGGATTCTTCTCGCTTGGTTCACCGACATCGGTCGTGATATCCGAGAGCGGTGTCGCGTCATCCCGGTGTGTCTTCTTCTCCTTGCGCGACCGCCATTCCGCGTCTAGCATTGGACCGTAGAATCGCTGTGTGATCGAAATGAACCCGACCATGAAAAACGCCAGAAAACAGTATATATTCCATGGAATGCTCTGTAGAAAGAGTCCGAACGCGGTAAGTCCGACCTCTTCGGCGCTGAACTTGGCAGCCTCGAACCCGACGATGATCATCGATACTTGATAGCCGATCCAGTTCGAGACGGGTCCGAAGGTCGCAACCGGCGATGTCGTCGAGTCAAGCACGTAGGCGTGCATCTCTCGAGACGTGTTGTTCTTCTGTGAGAGGTCGCGAGTCGCGTTCCCGGTCACGATGGTACTCGTATATGAATCGAAGAAGATGAAGATCCCGATAAGCCACGTCAGTATTTGTGAGTCACGAGCGGTGTTTACTCGATGGCCGATCCAGTTCTGTAACGCGATAATACCACCCGACTTGTAGATGAACGCGGCACCGGCACCCATGAACATGATCAGGATCAGGAACTTGGTGTCGAACGGCGATCTAATGACCTCGACGATCCAGTCCATCGACAGTGCCGTCGCCGCGATCGGATTCCAATCGGCGATCATTAACGCACCGATCCAAACGCCGGCGAACAGGGACACCAACACCTGCCGCGTATACATCGCGAGTGTGATCGCGAGCAGCGGCGGAGCTAGTGCAAGTGCTGCGAACGGCAGTGATTCGTATGACATACACACTCAATGTGTGAGTCGTACTATTTTAATCCTTTGAAGAAAGTCAGAGAAGCAAGCAGATGTGTGCGCCCAGTGTCGTTCTCTACAGGGTATTCAACGGATATCGCTAGGGAATAGATGCATACCGAATTCGATCTATGAGTATAGCACCCCCAATTGGTCGATTATCGGTTCTTTCGTCAACCTTGAACCGATTATAGGTGACCCTGTGAGACTAGTTCCGTCTCGAAATTCGGCACAACTCGCTGCAGGATGTCCGGGAATTCCTGGTGGAGGTCAGCGTCTTCGATCCGGTATGCCGGACCGGAGATTGTGAACCCGCCGATGAGTCTCCCATTAGGACCCTCGGCGATGACGCCGGCGACGCGTTTGCCTGGAATCGATTCCTGATCGTTGATTGCATAGCCCCGTTCTCGAATATGCTCAAGCTCGGCATCGAGTTCCGCCCGGGACGTGATCGTCTCCTCAGTGAGTTCCGGGAGACCCCACCGGTCGGCGATCTCGTCGACGCGTGACTCCGGCAATCGAGCGAGGATTGCCTTTCCGATGGCCGTCGTATGCATGTACTCGTAGTTGTTGAGCCGAGAACTCGGCTTGGCGGAACTGCCAACTGAATCAAACAGCGTCACGATGCGACCATTCTCCTCGATTCCAAAATCGGATTCCTCGTTCGACTGCTCGGCGAGTTCGATTACGTACTTGCCCGCCAGTTCGTATACTTTGCTACGGTTCCGGACGTACATCCCAATGTGATAGAACCGAGCCCCGGGTCGGTATTCGTCGCCGTCGGAGACGACATAGCCGTGTTTTGCAAGAGTATAGAGGTGTTTGTAGACGGTGCTTTCAGACAGTTCAAGCGCCGCTGCGAGTTCGGCCGGTGTCGCCCCGTCGAGTTCCTGAATTGCTTCGATCACCGCTAACGATGTTTCGGTCGTCGTCAAAAGTTGACTCTCGGTCATACGTTCCCTTTCTCTCCAAACGTTATAAGTCTATGTATCATGGAATTACCTCATTCAACATGGTGATCACCCTAACTACATCGATAGTAGGGCCTCCCCCCCTTGCTCAATATAGGTATCCTAGTACCGTGTACCATAATTTTCTCTCCCTCTCCTTTGTAGAGACTTCCACCTTTCCCATCGGAGCTGAGTCGTTGAAATAGGACACCGAAAATTCACCTATCTCGTACCACTACTTTGATCTGCATCCGGTGTTACATCCATATGCATGTAATCTCTGCCGTTCTCCTAACCCGATAAAAACTGTGTTAGTGATCTCTCCATATATGATAGAATGAACGGCGAAATCAGATCGAACACAGCCCAAAACAACGACTTATTCATAATAGGAATTTATATATAACACCTCAATAAATACTAACACGGATACAAATGACAGAGATAGATAACGTAACCGCAGTGGTAACAACAGGTGGGTACTACTTCGACGATAAGGAGGCTATTGTTGCGAACGCAAACCGCGATGGGTTTCTCTATAAAGGAGAGACAATTACCTCGGGATTCACCGATGTCCGTCAACCGGCTGAAGCAGCAAGTGTAATAATCGAACTTGAAGACGGTCAAACCGGCCTCGGTGATTGTACAGCGGTCCAATACTCCGGATTCGGTGGTCGCGATGCATTTTTTACTGCGGAGGACCACCTCGACGAGATTGAGACGACAATTTCGGAGGCACTTGTCGGTCGAGATGCCAGTGCGTTTACGAGTAACATCGATACCCTGAGCGATATTGCTGACACGGAAGATTTACATACAGCAGTCCGATACGGAGTCTCCCAAGCGTTACTCGATGCCGCAGCGACAGCTTCTGCACGGACGATGACAGAGGTAGTTAGTGCCGAATACGGGATCGATCATACGCCTCAGCCAGTTCCAATCTTCTGTCAAAGCGGCAGTGATCGCCGACGAAACGCCGAAAAGATGATTCTTAAAGAAGTCCCTATTCTTCCCCATGGGCTGTTTAATTCGGTAGATGAGATTGGCCAGGAAGGAGAACAGCTCCTTAAGTACCTTAAGTGGCTCAGTGAACGAGTGACCGAACTTGGCTCGCCAACCTATGATCCGACGTTCCACATTGACATCTACGGAACAATCGGTGAAATATTTGCACCTCCGTACGACCGTAACGAAGTGATAGACTACTTCGCAGCCCTCGACAACGCCGCGTCGCCGTATTCGCTCCAAATAGAGAGCCCGATAGAGGCAGGATCACGCGACGAGCAGATTCGTGTGCTCGGAGTGCTCCGAGACGCCTTAACCGAGTGTTCAGTACCTGTAGACATCATCGCCGACGAGTTTTGCAACACCTACGACGATGTCACCGCCTTTGTCGACTCTGGTGCCGTCGATGTAGTCCAGATCAAGACGCCCGATCTCGGTGAGATCACTGCAAGTATCGATGCTGTCCAGTACTGCCAAAACACTGATACACGTGCATACTTAGGTGGAAGCTGCGCGGAAACGGATGTCTCTGCTCGAGTCTGTGCACAGGTGGCGCTCGCAACGCAACCGGCGCAGCTACTAGCCAAGCCCGGGATGGGAGTCGATGAAGGATATGAGATCGTTGCCAATGAGATGGCTCGGATATCCTCTCGAATAAACAGTTAAAAACCCTCCGAAGTAGAGCGTTAGTTGAAGGAATGAAAGCGCTGCAAGCAGAAGCGGCGCGTAGGGATCATTCAAATCTTACAATCTTGGGAAGTTGCGGAACGCGGCAGTAAATACCGTGAACTAGCTCCGGCAGGTTCGCTGGTACGATGGTCCCCAGGGCACCGTCTAGTTAGCGCGGTTTGAGAAGTGAGCAGGTCGTAGAGTTGGTTTGGAATGATGCTCGCAGACCTGCTCAGCGAGAGCTACGCGGCGGAATTTGATGAATGTTGGGAGCGTGAGCGGACGGCGACGCCCGTCAGGGCGTTCGCCGTCCGGCTCCACGCAACCGGTTGTTCGCTTCGAGAGACACAAGCAATTCTCCGCTCACTCGGCGTTGAACGCTCTCATCACGCGATCTGGCACTGGATACATCGGCTGGCTGACAGCGTACCAGACCCGCCGACGTCCACGAGAGCCACGCTCTCGTGCGGCCCATCAGAACGCAAAGCGTTCTGAGGACGGCGCAGCCGTCGGCGGGTCGCGGTTGATGAAACCGCTGTCAGGATTAACGGTGAACGATCTTGGCTGTACGCTGCAATAGACCTCGACACAAAACTCATTCTCGACGTCGCGCTCTTTGGGCGTCGAGGCACCGATCCAGCTGCTGCGTTTCTGCATGGACTCACCGAAAAACACGATCTCTCCGACGCTGAGTTTCTCGTTGATGGCTACGGTTATCTGACTGCCCTCTCCCGATTGGGATTGAGCGGTCACCTCGATTACGTTGATCGAAACCACATCGAAAAGTGGTTTCACACGCTCAAAATGCGGGTTGACCGCTTCCATAACTCGTGGGTCGGCAGTCGGGCGAGCGTCAGAGAGTGTCTTGAACAGCTCGTACACTATTACAACATACAGCGACCCCACCAGTCACTCAACGGACAGACGCCAGCGGAGGTGCTAAACTAGACAGTGCCGAATGTCCAGACATACGATCGCGATCTGAAAAGCGAGTGGACCGCTCCCGACGGTGGCAAGGTAGCTGGGATCCGTGACGGGACAGTTTACGCTGCTGGTCACACTGATGACGGGACTGTCGTCCACGCTCACTTGCTCGCTGATGGCAGTCGGCAGTGGCGGACGACATATGGGGATTCAGACACACTCACTCATCTTATTCCGACTGCCGGCGCCGTCCTCCTGACTGATTCAATGATCATGGCTTTCTCGCCATCAGACGGGACTCAGAAGTGGTCCCACGACACCCCCGCTCCAGTGCATCACGCCGTCGGGAACGAAGCACTTTACTTCGCTCAAACCGGCCTCGGCAAGGCTACACTTCGCTCGGGATTCGGCGAGATACAGCATGGGCACCTAAAGACGGTGGAACTACTCGACACGCCACGGATACAGTCGCCACTGACGTACATCGACGACCGCCTGTACTTCATGGTCACCTTCCCGAGCGACGGAGGCGTTGTCGTGGCCTTCGAGGATGGACGCGAGCAGTGGCGAACCCCGATCGGCGTCAGTTCATACACCGGCCAAGCAGTTGACCAAGACGCTGCCTACGCCGCGGGAGTGCGGACGAGTGAAGACCGAATCGACGGGGGCCTCCTCGGTGCGTACGCGCTCAACGCTGAAGGGCGCGAACAGTGGCAGAAGGAAACAGACGGATGGATACACGCGCCCATCCTTGCTGGCGGAAACGGAACGGCGGAAACCGTTCTCGTGTACGGCGGTGGCGATGGTGGTAACATCTACGCGTTTGACGCGAATGACGGCACACAACTCTGGAACGTCGAAACGACCGCCGAAGTTGATGCAATCGCGCCGGTTGGCTCACGCGTGTACGCCGGGACGCGAGACGGGACGGTTTTCGCGCTGGCTTGACGGAACCTGCCTCCGAAGCTCAAACCAGATCGAGAATCCGGACCGCTACGAAAACTGGTCTCGGGGCGGTACAGCATCGCCATCATGGGCTGGAGCAGGATCGAATTCCCAGAGCATGGTCGGTGGTGGGAAGAGTAGGCAAGCGCAACGCCCTTCTTTGTTGGTGTGCGCCGGACCGACCCTGACCCCGCCGCCCCATCCTTCTGCTCTGTGCTCGCTTTGCTGCGCGCGCAGCCACGACCTCAAGAACGGATTTCAATAGAGGAATTCAGAATAGGAGAATTCTCGGGAATAGCCATTTTTGGGTGATCTATATATTGATATTTGAATGGATAGGTCCCGTCGTCAGTTTCTAATTAAATTTGGTGCGGTCTAAAGCCGAACGAGGCCCTTGATACTCCGGACGTGTTGGTGTGTGATGAGGATGATTTCGGAGAGTACGAGACAAAGTTTGGTCGGTTCCCGATTGTAGATGGACTGCTTCTAACGGATAATACGTACTCGTTGAGACGGTTAGGTCAGATCTCTCTGCCAACGCAAATCCACGGTAAGAATCTACATTTGGAGAATTTCGGCACTGTCTAGTTGAGCCAATTTGAGAAGTGAGTAGGTCGTACTGTTGAGCTGGTTGATGCTCGCAGACCTGCTCAGCGAGAGCTACAAGGGGTTTAGAAGGATCCCAGTCGTTCGTTCCTGCAGATCAGAGTTCACCTGTATCGTTCGATTTACGCGCTTCAAATTTAAGTCGTCTCGATGCTGACTCTGCGCCCTGTATTCTGCAGATAATCAATTCCATCCCACGGCACTCGCGAGTAGGCTTGATGCGAGCCACGCTACTGATTTTGCCCACTTACTGTCAATGTGTTGTAAGTTGCGAATAACAATCACCGATCCTATCCTCGAGAAACACGATGTTCTACCACGAAGGAGATGAACTCCAGTACCCGGTTGAGGTCGAAGAGCCGGACCCAGAGTTCGCGAAAATGCTCCAAGAAGGAATCGGCGGTATCGAGGGCGAAGTGCGCGTCGCAATGCAATACATGGCCCAGGCGATGGGCCTGCCGAAAACTGAAGAGTTCAAGCCGTACCGGCGTGCACTCATCGACACCGCCGCCGAGGAGTTCGGCCACGTCGAGATGTACGCCACGGCGATCCACAAGAACCTCCAAGGGGCTCCCACGACCGTCGGAAACGACGGGACACCCGAGTACCAGCCACGCCAGTTCCTCTCGGCCGGTTTGAATCCACTGTTCGTCGATGCGAACGGCGTACCGTTCAACGGCAACTATGTCATCGCGAGCGGCAATCTAGCAGCTGATATGTACGCGAACATCGCTGCAGAGTCAACCGGGCGACAGCTCGCCTGCCGCCTGTACGAGATGACCGACGATCCGGGGATGAAGGACATGCTCTCGTATCTCATCGCGCGCGATACGATGCACCAAAACCAATGGATCCAGATCTTGAAAGATCTCGGCGATCCGGAAGACCCCTACGACGTGGTGCCGATCCCCGACAGCTTCCCCGACGAAGCAGAAAACCAGCAGTACAATTACGCCTTCATGTCCACGAACCTCGAGCAACAGCCCGATCCCGAGGAGCCGTGGACGTCGGGCGTCGCTCCCGACGACGAAGGCGAGTTCTCGTACTTCACACAGCACGAACTGGAGGGCTACGATCCGGACATTCAGGCATCCGATCCGGCGACGTTCAACAACCCCATTCCCGAAGGCGAGGACGCACTCGTCGGTGAGGAGGACAGTGACGACGGGAAGGGCGCTGGAGACTAATCCAAGACGCCACAATGAACCCCTCTACGGCATCAGCAAGCGGCGACGATGGCTCCGTTCCGACGTCGCGGCGGACGTTCCTTGCAGCGGCTGGCGCGACGGCCGCGGCCGGATTCATGTCAGGTCCAGCGAGCGGCGAACCAGCGACGGGCTCGCAGTCGGCGACGGTCGCCGTTAGTCCGCCACACCGGCCTGCGGTGGACGACGCGATGGACAGATTGACCGAACGCCGGCGACGGGCTATCACCCTCGACGTCACTGCGTCGACCGCCGGGTTCCGCCGCTTCGCCGACCGCGAGGTAGACGTGCTCGTCGCCGGTCGGCCGATCCTGGCCGCGGAACGTGGGACGGTCCGCGAGAATGAAGGCGACTACGAAGCGCGAGTGGTGCCGACTGCCACGGCCGCGCTTCGGCCGCCGCAGTCGTCCTGGGCGGACCCTCTCCGCCCGTCCCGTCTGGTCGAAGCCTGGTCGACCGACGACCCCGTCCAGACGTGGGCAGAGATCGCACCACTTGGGGAAGCGGACGACGCGGACGTTCGAATCGCTAACGCGCAAACCACTGTGGATCGGACGGGTGATCGTCTCGCTGGCGAAGTGACGCCGCTCCCGACAGACACCTTGACTCTCGTCCGTGGCGTGCGCTCGCACCAGTACGCCGCCGGTCGGGGTGGCGTCGGCTACTACGAACCCGACGCAGAGTGGTTCGGTCGGCCGGGGACCACGGGACACGAGGCCGCGGACGTACGGCTCGTTCGGTTGTCCTTCCTCTATGCCGATCGACACTCGCTCCGACGACCCGAGGTCCAGACCCTGCTTCGCGCGTACGGCCACACGAGTGCGGACGCGGTCGGGACGGTCGCGTTCTACGCCGATCCCCATGGCGGGTGATAGCGCCGTCGACCGCGACGGTGTGGTAGCGGACAGAAAACACCGGTTGGCCGACCGGTCACTGTGCTCTCACACGACGAAATGAACCAGCAAACGAACGAGCAGATGACGGACGACGAATCGAGTACAAACGATCGAACCCCGGACCCGGTGTCGGTTCCGCGCCAGGTACACTGCGAACTGAAGACCCTTCGGCAGATGGGAACCCACGACCTCCTCTCCGAAGAGATCCTCGAGGCGCTCGACGACTACGGGTTCGAAGCGACGCGAGAGTGGATCCTCGGCAACCCGGATCGATACGTCAAGGCCGTCTACTGCGGCACCGAGGATCGAACTATTGCCGACGACTCGTCATAGAACGGTCCCGATCGAAATCGTTTGGCTCTGGTCGACTGACCGTCACGTTCACACTCGTTGATTCTCACGCTTCAGGAGGAAACGGGATTTGCGTCGAGTCGACTGGCACAGAACCTCTATGCTCCCGCGAGTCGTACCTGAATGATTGGTGAAGTTCAATGGCAGGCAATGGCGGATGGCAACTGACGGAAAGTGGTCCTGAGGCCTACGAGCAGTATCTGGTTCCTCCGCTCTTTGGCCCGTGGGCGGAGCGCCTCATCAAACATGCCAACATCCGAGAAGGAGACCGAGTCCTCGATGTCGGCTGTGGCACTGGCATCATGGCCCGACGTGCGGCGACCCATGTCGGTGAACAGGGAACCGTCGTTGGCATCGATATTAACGAGGCGATGCTCACGGTGGCCAGAACGGCTACTGCCGATATTACGCCGGCGATCGAGTGGCGACAGGGGGATGCGACAGCGCTCCCCTTCTCTGACGAGACCTTCGACGTGATATTTTGTCAACAGGCGCTTCAGTTCGTCGAGGATCCCGCTGTCGCGCTCCGGGAGATGCATCGCGTACTTGCGCCGGAAGGCCGGCTAGCGGTCAGTGTCTTCCGGCCGCTTTCGTACAACGTTGGATACGACAAGCTAGCCGAGGCGCTGGAGCGACATGCCGGGGCCGAGGCTGGAATGATGATGCGATCGCCATTCCGCGGGCACAGTAGGAAGGAGCTTCGCGCCCTGGCCGAAGACGCAGGGTTCAGTGACCCAGTCATTACGATCGAGATTAGCTCAGTGCGTTATCCCTCGGTAGAAGAGTTCGTCCGTCGAGAGGCTGCTAGCTCACCGTTGGCAGGTTCCTTGGATTCCTTGGATCGCGGTGTCCGAGAAGTACTCCTCGACGACATTGCGGAGGCGCTCCACGATTACATCGACGATCAGGGGATTGTTATCCCGCTGGATTCCCACGTCCTCGTTGCCCAGCGCTAACAGCGAGGATGAATCAGGTCCAGAACAGTACTTCGGAAGTAGCGCTATAGAGGTTGTCCACGGCACGACGCCACCTACAAGTGTTCCTGCAACAGAGAGTTCAATTCACTCTAGGGTCGCTAGGGTCGTCAGTAGCGCCCTGATATTCTCGGTCTCAATAGTCAGGTTGAGGAGAGCAGTCAGCGTCTCGACCACTCAAAAGCTTGAGGAACTTTCTCGAAAAGAGGTGAGTATCAAAGGCCGTGTCTCACTGGCCGTGACCGGCTGGACGACGATCCACTTCCCCAAGCGCGGCCGCTGGTGGGAGTAGTCAGGACGGAACCCATTTTTGCTAGTATCAGTTGTTGGTAATACGATTTCTTTATTCAGCCGCACAGCTGTATTTTTCTCACGCGATTCATCCTGATTCTGGTGTTCCATCGGTTGCCTGTTAGTCGTTACTTCTCTGATTCTTGATACTGTTCGCTGAGGGGCTTCAGACGCAGTTCTCCGAAGCCATATCGGGAGTGTGAGCCGACCCGGGTGAGGCCGTTCTTCGCGGTCTCCACCGGACGGTCGCCGAGGTACTTCACGACCTGCCCGTGGTCCACCGTCACCAGTCTGAATACCTCGCGCTGTTCGAGGATCTTCTCTTCACGGAGTCGCAGGTCGTCACGGTTCTCAGCCCACCACCACGGTACGGGCCGGTCGTCCGCGTCGGGATACTCCGACTCCACCACGAACGGCGTCACGAGTTCGATGAGGTACGTCTCCACGCCTTCGAGCCGCGAGTAGTCCAGTTCATCGAGGTCCACCATCTGCGTGTCCTTCAGCTGGACCTCGCCGTAGCCGTAGTTCCGCTTGCCGCCGAACTGGAGGCCCTCCAGCACATCCTCGCCGAGCGGGAGTACCGTCGGGTCATCGGCGTGCAGGTAGGCATGAACGTACCATTTCGTGGTCTGCTGTTGCTTCCGCTGGTCCTCCCGCCGACCCATGATGGTCTCGTGAGCGAGCGCCGGGTGGCCGCCGTGGACGCGGAGATTGTGCGTGTTCAGCGCGTCCCGAGCGCGGGTATCCAGCAACCACCGTTGCATCGCTTCCCGCTGGAGGAAGAGGTCGTCGTAGGCCTCAGCGTCGGGGAGGCAACTCCCGAGGTACGGGCGGATGCCCGACTGCGTGTGTTCCTCGGGGAACGTCCCGAACTGACCGGGCACGAAGACGCCGTGACTGGCCGACACCGACCCGTGCGTCTCGGGATCGAGGTGCTGACCGAGGGCGTGCAGGATGGCGTTCCCCGAGCCGTAGTACGGGTGGCCGATGTAGTCCATCCGCAATTCCCACAGGACTTGCTGAATAGCCGTCATCGGTCGGGCCTCCATTCAGCGTAGTCCTCGATGTACTGGAGCGCCGCGCTCCAGGACTGCATCCGCCGAAGGTTGGCATCGAGGGTCATGTCGTACTTGTCGTGGCCGGTATCGAGCGGGTGCGCCGTCAGGCGGTTCCACGCTGACGCCCACGACCGCCACGGACGACTCCCAAGCCGGGCCGACGGATTCCCGTCCGTGTTCTCGTCGATACGGAGCGCGAAGCGGTCGCCGTCGAAGACCGTGCGGAACGGGACGACGTCGCCCGCCGGGTCCACGATGAGCCGGAGATTGCCGAAGTCGTGGTCGGCCCGGTAGTTGTCCAGTAGCGCCGCCACGAGGAGCGTGTGGAACTTCAACGAGGTATACGGGTGATACACGGACTCGTTGAACGCGGCGGCCACGTCGGACGCCAGCCACCTCTCGTGCGCGGTCTGTGCGTCCTCGATACCGATGAGGTCCGACACCTCGCTCTCGATAGTCGCCCGCGAGAACTCACCAGAGTCATAGGCCGTCTTGCCGGTGAGCAAGGACAACCGATAGTGGTCGTCGTGGGTCGGGACGGTCTGCTCCTGCTTCTGCTGAGGCCGCGAGAGCGCCGCGGCATCGCCGTCAGCGCCCTCGGGCACCGACTGGTTCACGGGCACGCCAGCGAACTCCCCGCGGGCGTCCTCGTGGCTCTCGCCGGTGAACTTGTGGGCGTCGTGCCGGAAGGCGGTGAGCATCGTGTCGGTCACGATTCGGCCTCCACACGCGCCGACAAGGCGCTCTCGAACTCAGGAAGGTACTCGTCGGCCCATTCGTCGTCCTTGTCGTCCATCTTGTTCGTGTTGCCCTTCCCGCGGTCGAACACTCGCCGCAGCTCGGTCTCATTGTAGAGCGGATTCACGAGCTCGCAATCGACGATCCCACCGCCGAAGTTCCGCGCACCACCGAGTTGGTGCATGAAGTCGGTCTTGTGCGCGTCCAGGTAGTCGATGGCTTCGGCCAGTAGCGCGACGAACTCGGGCTTTGTCTCCCGGAAGGAGAGGTGCCATGCACCGTCGAAGTTCCCGACGGCGTCCAGTTTGGCGTTCCGTAGCGGCTCCCGGTTGTCTTCCTCGTTTCGGGAGACGACGTTCCGGTTGAGGCGGCGGTAGTGGCCTTCGGCCTGCCCTCGCGTGTAATCCACGCTGGAGCGGACGGGCGAGAACTGGATCGGGCGGCGCATCACCTTGCCGGGGCGGTTCCCGAAGCCGCCGAAGAGGTCGAGAATCACGCACCCGTTGCCGTCTTCATCTTCGAGGCAGTCGCCTTTCGGGTGATACCCGGCGTCGAGGTCGCGGTTGTAGACGCCGTCCTTGCGGAAGTTTGCGTTCGCCTCCCCGGGGTGGCAGGCGGTGCCGCCGCGTTCCTGGACGACCTTCTCCATTCCGTGGCGAAGCCAACCAGAGAGGCTGAACGCCGGGATGATGCCGCCGATCTGGTTCTGCGGGTCGTCGTCCTCGTAGTTGCCGTTCGAGGCGTGGTGTCTGTCGGTCATGATGCTGTCCCCGACCACCAGCAGGTCGGTCTGAATCCGTACGAACACGTCGCGGTCGATATCTTCAATCATGGTTTGGTGTCGTTGGTTGGTTGTCGGTCGATTCCGTGGCGGTCGGTCGCCACCCGGAGTGCCCGTTCGGGGAGTCGAACCCCGGCACACGCTTTGCTCCCCGACTCACTGCGCCCGAAGACATCCCCGAGCGTCGGTCGGTGGTGGGACAGGAGGTTGACGTGAGCACACCGTGTAGCGGGCTCATAATGTGGTTGTGGGGAGAGTCAGCAGGCGTCCAGTGCGGCCTCCAGCGCGTCCAGAGAGCCGTAGCCGACGCCGCCGATCCGATACTCCGTGTAGTTCTCGCCAGCTTCAGTGCGGACGATCCGGGCCGTCACGCGGGCGTCACTGGTCTGCATCGTCGTCCTCCCTCGCTGCGTGCGCCTGTTCAAGTAGATCGACGGCCAGCGCCTCTGCCTGCTCAGCCGAGAGATGCACCAGTGTTCCGACGGACTCGTCGTCGTCCGTGCTCACCTCGAAGCCGAGCGGGATGCCGCCACGACCGACGACGTGGGGTTTCGATGATGCCGTTCGGATTGTCGCACAGCGCATCGAGTTCGGCGCTCACAAGCCCCGAGCGGACGTGTGCGAGGTTCCGTGTCGTCTCGTACGCCCATCGCTCATCGTCGTCGCGGTCTGCCAGATCCAGCAGACGGTTCTGTTGGGCGGTGATCTCCGCATCGGGGATGTCTCCGGCAGCTGCTCCGGCGACCGCCGCTTGGAGAAACTCGCGGCGCTGCATCAGAGATCACCCTCGCCTTCGAGGTTTCCTTCGGCTGCATCCGCTGCGACGACGAGCCGGGCAGCGAGATCGCGGGCGTCGTCGGGATCGAGGCCGGTGCCGACCTCAATGGGGCCGGAACTCCACCGGAGCCCGACGCCGCTCCAGCCGTTCTCTTCGTGAACGCCTTCGACTTCGAGCGGGCCGTCGTTCATGTCCGCCGTGACGTGGACGTTGTTCAGCCCGCCCGGAACGGAGCCACAGTCTGTGACCGAGTACGTCCCGTCGTCGGTCACGCTCCGGTCTTCGATGACCGCGCCTGTATCTGGTGTTTCTGCACCTGCCACCTGTGGTAGTCCGGCGAGTGCGGCTGCCGCACCGAGGAAGGTTCGGCGCTGCATCACAGACCCTCCTTGACTGCGTCCCGCGCCTCGATCAGGCGTGCCGTCCACGCGCCGGCCTCGGCAGCACTGATGCCCGGAATCTCGCTCCAGTCGGTGTTTTCGTGCTGCTCGATCAGCTCGGCGAGATCGAGGTCTGCTTCCACGTTTTCGGTGGTCGATTCGTCCGTCGTGCCGGAACCTCTCTTGTTGGTAATCCGATTTCTTGAATCAGGTTTGGCGGTCGGTGCTTCAGTCGTGTCGGCACGTTCTTGTGCCGCGACGTTGGATTTCTTCATGCTTCGTGTCTCCACGAAGCGCGGGGTCGGTGCCTTCAACACCGGCCTCATCTTCTGAGGCGTCCCGCGCTTCTCAGTTACATCTATACCCCCCTACCCATTTAATAATTAGCATCAAAGCAAACTATTGGCTATGGTGCGAAGTTAAGTGGCAATGGTGCTAATGTAGAAGTAGATGGCTTCCGGAACACTTGACGTGGGAAAATACCGCGCGATCATGACAACGACGGATCGAGAGAGAATCACGGGAGAGGCTGATGTATCCGACGAAAAGCGATACCAAGCGATTCACCGCGTACGAAGCAGGATTGAGGAATTAGAGACGGACGTCGAAGTCCTCGCCGAGCATCATCCCGATCTCCTCGACGAGCTCCGCGACGTCGTCTGCGAGGAAGAGTAACAGTAGTTGCCAATACGGTTTCTTTATTCAGAGATAGGAATGAAACAGCCGCTCAATACAGGGGATAGACCTACCGCTTAGTACAGAGGATGAATTCAAAGAATGTAGTTGTTAGTCCTCTTCAAGAACGGGGCTTGACGGTGCTGCGCCCGGACTTTCCGATGTCGTCTCAGTCCAGTCGAGCCGGCGCTGGAAATACAACGCCACATTGACCAATGCGAGGAGCACCGGCACCTCGATCAGCGGCCCAACAACCGTCGTGAAGGCGACGCCGGAGCCGACACCGAACACGGCAACAGCTACTGCGATGGCCAGTTCGAAGTTGTTGCTCGCCGCTGTGAACCCGATGGCCGTCGTCGTCGAGTAGTCTGCACCGATCCCTTTCCCCATCCCGAAGCTCACCAGGAACATCACGACGAAGTAGACCGTCAATGGCACTGCGATGAGAAGTACGTCACCCGGCGACGCGACGATGTTCTTACCCTGCGTGGCGAACATAACGATGACCGTAAACAGTAATGCGACCAATGTCAGCGGGTCGATTTTCGGGATAATCTCGTCCTCGTACCACGATTGACTTTTGACTCGCGTACCGGCGTACCGAGTAAGAAAGCCGGCGGCGAAGGGGATTCCGAGGAACACGACGATGGCCTCGAAGACCTGCATCGGCGTGATATTGAACGTCTGAATCCCGGCGACCAATGCCTCCATCCCGAGCAGTGGGGGGAGAAACAGCCCGAAAAACCAGACGTACACGCCGTAGGTGATGATCTGGAAGAGGCTGTTGAACGCGACTAAACCAGTCACGTATTCGGTCGAGCCCTCGGCGAGTTCGTTCCAGACGAGCACCATCGCAATACACCGCGCCATACCGATGAAGACGAGTCCAAGGAAGTACTCGGGACGCGCCGGCAGGCCGGGCACGAGCCCACTAAAGAAGACAACCGCAAGCCCGAACATGAGCGTCGGGCCGATAAGCCAATTTTGAATGAGACTGAGGCTGAGCACGCGCCAGTTGCTGAAGACGGCCCGGAGCCGCGAGTAGTCCGCCTTCGCCAGCGGCGGATACATCATGAGAATCAGACCAATCTCGACGAGATGCAAGTCCTGAATCGGTTGGGTGACCGAGGGGGCGACAAATCCAAGCCCGACACCGATCGCCATTGCACCGAAGATCCAGACGGTGAGGTACTTATCGAGGAAGTCCATCGACCGGGGATCGCCGCAGCTCTTACAGTCGCAGTTCGGACCGTGTTCGTGGGCGTCTGCATTACTCATCTTTGTTCATCTCCCGCTCGATTTCGTCAAATAGGGCCTGCACACGTTGGCGGACAGTGTCTCGGATATTGCGTGCCTCGGCAAGGTCTTTCCCATCAGGGTCGTCAAGGGCCCAATCTCGTACGTCAACGGTAGAGTTGTCAGCGTCGAGTTCGAGTGTCGAACAGCCCATCGTGGCGACATAGTCACACGATTCGAGTTCGGCAGTGGTAATCTCGCGTGGGGTCCGGTCTGACAGGTCGAATCCTTTGTCCTCCATCACTTCGATGACCACCTCGTGGACAGCGTCTGCCGGGTGTGTGCCGCCTGTGAGGATTTCGACCTCGTCTGTTAAACCTCGCTTTTGCCGCTCCTGTTGGGCAAATGCAGTTGCCATCTGGCTTCGCCCGGCGTTCTGGACACACATGAATGCCACCCGGATAGCGGGAGTACTCATTCGTCCCCCTCCCTGGTGTCATCAAGTGCTTCAAGAAGTGCCGTTGCTCGGTCGGTCGCTTCGTAATAGCGCCAGGTCCCGTCTTTGCGACGTGTGACAAGACCGGCGTCGTAGAGGTCGGAGAGTGCATGGCTTACGGCGCTGTCACTGACATCGACCACAGGCGTGAGTTCGCAGACGCAGAGTTCACGTTCTGCAATAGCGAGGAGATGAACAATCGTATACCGAGTATCGTTACTGAGGGCTTTGAGGGCTACACGATCTCGCTCGGTGTCTGTTGGGAAGTTAGTAATGTGGCTTTCGAGTAACTCAATTCGTGCATCGATATCAGCAGCACAACATTCCCCCTCTTGTTCAGTAATGAGGCGCTCAAGCCGATCCGGCTGTTGACTCATAGATGTTTGTATGAACACCTCTTCATATAGGCGTTTTGGAACACAACCTCTGCTGTTTATGTGACGCTAAATACGCACATATACGGAGCAATCTGGTATTTCGATTGCAGACGCCAGACTGAATAAAGATATCGCGCTAGTAACTACTGGTAATCGAACGGAAAAATCAAGAGAGTGGACTGGTTCTGGTACGCGTGTGGACGAAGACGCCGAACGCGACCCGGAATCGCCTGGCGAAATAGCGAAGCGACGCGAGTTTGTTAGCGAACTCGACAGCGAATTCCGGGAGCGACGGCGAGAACTGGAGGAGAAGGCCGCCGCAGACCCGTGGGATTACTGGCCTGAAACCCACGATGACCGGTACAACGAGGCCGATTACGAGATTCCGCCGCTGTGGGAGCGTCTGGATTCGAACGCACGCCGGATTCGGCGGCGGATGGAACATACCGACATCTCGAACCCGCTCGCGGCCACTATCGGGAAGACACGGTTGTTCCCTCACTACTGGTCGCCCGGCGACAACGACGACCTGACTCGGAAACTCGACGGGAACGACGCCACCCGCGTCTACCTCTACCTCGACCTCTCCCCCATTGCCGAGTATCGAATCGCAGACCGGCTCAAGATCGGGGCTATTCAGAGCGAACTGGACATCGAGGACACGGTGAGCCAGTCTACGCTGAACCGGATGCCGGGGCGGATGGAGAAGGAACGTCGCTACTTCTACGCCAGCGAAACCGAGACGCTCGTGCGCCAGTGGCAGGGGACGCCGTTCGAGGATTGGGTGCGAGAACCGACGCCTGAGACCATTGCGCCCGACGGCGAGGGCGTCCCGCCGGTGCAGACGATTGTGCGCGAGCTGCGGTCAGAGACGTTCAAGTACATCCGGCTGAAGCGAGACGCCAGCACCGAGGTCTCGAAGGACGCGGCGATGCGCGTGTTGGTGGCCGCCGCGAACGGCAACGAGTTCGTGAACGATGCGGCGAAGAACCTCGAACTCAAGCCGTGGTATGACGGTTCTGAGATTCCGACCGGACAGACGCTCATTCACCACATCCGGAAGTCCTCCCGAGAGGAGATCACTCGGATGTTCATGGAGGCAAACGAGCCGCTATTCGAGATCGCCGACGATGACGAGTACGACTACTTCCCTGACAAGGCAGAAGTCGCCATCGACATCACGGACTGGCCATACTTCGGTGATCCAGACACTGACGAGTACGTTCGCGGGACGAAATCGGGCCGGAACTACGCGAGGGCGTGGAAGTACATCACGCTCTCGCTGGTCGGGACGGACACGCCACTCGTGCTGCTCGTTCTCCCCGTCAGGAAGCGCTCGGAGGCACCGCAGTACGTCCGGCGGCTCCTGCGGCTGGCAAGCCAGTACCTCGACCTCCACCGCGTCTACCTGGACGCCGGGACTGAGTTCTACAGCGAGGACACGATCTCCACGGTCAACGAGTTCGACCTGGAGCTGGTGATGCAGGGCCGAAAGGCCGGCTCAGACATCAAGCACCTGCTGAACGGCATGGGGCGGCTGGATATGGATTCGTCGTACTACCCCTACGGCGTCGGCGGCCTCGACGAGGATAACTACTACGCGGTGGGCATCAAGTCGGAGAAGAAGTCCCGACGTCGGAAATCTGAGCCTGATGAGCCGATGGACGACTACACGTACTTCTACACGAACCTCGATCCGACCGAGATACCGCCGGAGGAACTCGCCAGCGACTACCGCGGCGGTGGGGCATCGAGACCGGGTTCCGCGTGATCAAAGAGGAGTTCCTCCCGAAATCAGCGTCCCCGGATTCGAGGGTACGGACGTTCTACTTCAACTTCGCGGCCCACATGTACAACATCTGGACGGCAGCGAACATCCGGCGCGCGGAAGAACTCGATGCCGACCTGAGCAAGGAGAAGCAGTTCACTGCGGGACGGCTGATCCAGGCCATCGAAGACGACCCGTACGACCTCGAAATCCCGACCGAACCACCAGAAACCGGACATGTATTCGGCGAGTTGTTTTAGCGACCTCGAAGCCCTCTGAGACGGCTACTCAGTTTCAGGACGAGGGCTGAATAAAGAAACCGTATTACCAACAACTGGTATGAACACAGTCACCGCCACCGCCCACCACCTCCACGGTCCAAACTACTCACGGCCGATGGCCGGTTCGCTGCCGGGCTTTCGCCACAGCATGAGTCGGTGCCATGGTATTACTATCGTCGGGATGGTAACTGTAAACCTCGGTCATGGTCAATTGCAGTACGACAGAGGGATCCAAGCGTGGCTCGATACTGCCTGCGCTGCGGTGATCGGATGAGCGCCAAGACCTTAGCCGGAGGTCTCTCCCATCGCGTTTGCAAGAACGGGTTACATGATCAGCTGGTGAGGAATGGACTCCGGAACAAAATACACAAGGACAAACCATGACACTCATTACGTCCACCGCCTACATCGGTGTTAGTATTCTGACTATAATCGCTGTCGGCATCTCGGCGGCAGCTTTCTTTCGCCCCTCTGAGGCCATCCTCGAATCCATGGCCGAGGGAGACGTGAAAGAATCGTGGCTGCCTATACTGGGCGCCTTGAAAGCAGCGGGCGCGTTCGGACTGCTGATCGGTATCGGCGGTCAGTGCCAGCGATCGGGACGGCTGCCGCAGTCGGCCTCGTTGTATACTTTGTCGGTGCCGCCATCGTCCACATGTGCGCTGGCGACTACTCGGTCAGTGGGCAGCATGTATTCCTCCTGTTGGCCGTGGCCATACTGGTATTGGACCTAGGTGAACCACCCTTAGGCGAGGTCGTCATGGTCGAGGAGTAGGATCGTTTCGAGAGTCGGAGTGGCGACTTACGAAGATCGATTTAATCAACAAAACCGCTGGCATTGTCGGCTTCTGGGAACGGACGGAAACCCGAGATAGGACACTCGAACAGTGGGAGGGCTTCGTTAACTGTGCAGGCGCCGACGCATGGTAATTCAGTGAATTCGGACGACGAACTCCCGCCAGCGACTTCCTCGGAATCGGCGTTCGAGTCTCCAATCGAGTTACTCCGTCACTCCGTCGAGAAACGCCGGGATGATCCGACATTCGGCGCGATGGAGCAGCCGACTCGCAGCCGATTTGTGGATGTCCAGCGACGTCGCCAGTTCGGTGACGGTGCAGTTGCGAGGCGAGTTGTAGTAGCCTCGCTCAACTGCCTCGGTCACGATCTCCAACTGCCGCTCGGTGAGTAGCTCCGTCGGTTCGTACGACTGGCTCACCGACAGCACTTCGTAGGGAATACCGGCCGCCACCAACTCGTCCGTGTACCGGGAGAGTCGTTCGTGTTCGGCAACGAGCGTCACCGAGAACCAGCCGTCTCGGAGGATCGTGGGATAAACCGAGACGTTCTTCGATTTCGCGAGTGGATCGTAAGCCTTCGAATGCTCAGTGGTGAATCGAAGCAGGATCGTCTCCTCGTCTGCGTGGAGCACCTCCAGCGCGCGGGCTTCCGACGCGGTCTGAAACCGATCGACGACGGCACCTCCGCTCGAAGTTCTTGCTTCGAGTATCACTTGGGCACCGTCGTCGCGCACTCGCGTCGCCAGTATTCGAAACTCGTCGTCCGGAAACTCGCTGGAGATGGTAGCGAGCCACCCCCCAACCGCCGTCCCGTCGAGTTCGACCTGTATTCGGGGCATCGTATCGCGAGTACGGCGTCAGGAGGTTTTAAACATAGGAACATGTTTCTACGAATTCTCACGCCTGTCCACCATCTACGGGTTCACGTGGTCACGATGAATCTGCCAACCGACGACAGCACCGGAACCGAGGAGTATTACGGACGATGACAGACACAGCACTGACTCCCCGGGAGAAAGAACGTGAACGGCTCGCCCGCCGCATTCCCGAAGACATCTTCGGGGATGGGAATCTCGATCTACTCGACGAACTGTATGCCGCTGACGCCGTTGACCACAATGCGTTCGGTGATCAGGAGGGGCGGACGGCGATTCGGGAGTCCTACGAGGCCTTCCTCACGGCGTTTCCCGACGTTTCCCAGACCGTCGAGGACGTCGTCGTGGACGGAGACACAGTCGCGATGTTCATCACGAGTCGCGGAACGCACGAGGGGGCCCTCTGGGGCATCGAACCGACCGGGCGCGAGATCGAGGTCCAGCAGATGGCATTCGTCCGGTTCGAGGACGGTATGATCGCCGAACGGTGGTTCCTCCCAGATAACTTCAGTCTCCTCCACCAGCTCGAGATCGTCGACTTCCCGCCGTCGTAACGCGTTCTCTATCACTAGCATTCTCGGATTTCCCGAGGGCTGTCGACAGGCTCACTAGCGGATCCTCGGATTCGCTGGCGTTGACGCCCGGCGGAACTGGGGGTCAGAAGTGGCTAAACTCAATATCGACATTCTCTCGCGGGTGGACTAACCCTGAGTCCGGTCCGACACGGAAGTGGTTTAATCGCGTGGTCCAAAACGGGTGACGTGACACCGATGCGTGACCACATTCTCCGGGTCAACCTCACCGAGGGGAAGGTCGGTCACGAGCGAGTTCCGGAACGATGGCGACGCCGATTCCTTGGGGGGAAGGGTCTAGGTGCCCGCTATCTGTACGAGGAACTCAACGCCGGCACTGACCCGCTGGGACCGGACAACCTGCTCGCGTTCATGCTCGGCCCACTTTCGGGATACCTACCCGGCGAGACTCGGTACGCAGCGGTCACAAAATCGCCGCTGACCGGCGGATTCCTAGACTCCTACGCCGGCGGGCAGTTCCCTGTCCGCCTCGCAGGTTCCCTCCCGAACTGCCTCGGAGTTCTCATTACGGGACGCGCAGACGAATCAGTCGCGGTCCACGTACGCAAGGACGGTGCTGATATCGTCGCCGAACCGGACCTCGCGGGCACCGATGCCGAAGCGGTCGCGGACGCGTTCCCGGACGCCGCAGTCGCGTGCGCCGGCCCCGCAGGCGAACGGGAGGTCAGATACGCGACGATCGCCTCAGACGGTGGCGACCACCACGCGGGCCGCGGCGGCGCGGGTGCCGTCATGGGCGCGAAGAACCTGAAAGCGGTCGTCGTTCACGGCGAGACGGGCGACCCGTCCGCCGATCTCGCGCGACTCCGCGACGAGTACGCAGAAACGTACGGGGAACACGACACCGGCCGCTGGTTGGCCGCTGGCGCGACGATAGAGAGCCTCGACTTCGCCGACGAGACGGACTTGCTCGCGGTATGTGGCTGGCAGGAGACGGAGTTCGAGGGGGCCGAAGCCATCGGCGTTGAGGCCGCCAAGGAGGCCGCCGTGGAACGTGAGTACCCCGATGGAGACCACCCCGGCGGATTTCGGGTCAAGACAGACGAGGGCGAGACCGTCCCTCGCGGCGCGACAGCGATGACGCTCGGAGCGGGTCTCGGCATCGACAACTTTGACGATGTCGCAGCGCTGGGTGCGCTCTGCGACCGCTTCGGAATGGACGTCATCAGCGTCGGAAACGCGGTCGCTTGGGCGATTCGAGCCGCCGAAGCCGATTACGTGGAGTTCGACGTGTCGTTCGGCGACGCCGCCACCGCGGCGTCACTGATAAAGCGAATCGCCGCACGCGAGGGGCCGGTCGCAGACGCGCTGGCCGATGGTGTCGCCGTCGCCGCCGAACGGTACGGCGGCGAGGAACTCGTCCCGACCGTGAAGTCGATGGCCGTGCCCTCCTACGACCCTCGGCGGGCCGGCAGCATGGCGCTGGCCTATGCGACGAGCGACCGCGGTGGCTGTCACCGCCGCGCCCGGCCGTTCGAGAAGGAGGTCTTCGACGGGGAGTGGTCGCTCAAAAAGCAGGTTCGGTCGGTCATCACCCCACAGAACGTTCGATCTGTCCTCTGGAGCCTCCCGGCCGACGATTTCCTCGGCGAGACATTCGACGACCTCGGTGCTGAATGGCTGGCAGCGCTCGGCCGGGAGTACGATTCCGAGGAACTCTACCGACTCGGCGAGCGCGTCTGGACGCTCGTCCGCCTGTTCAACGTCCGCGAGGGATTCGACCGGGCGGACGACAGTCTCCCCGCACGGTTTCAGAAGCCGCTTCCCGACGGGGAAGGACGGAGAGTCCGAGTCGACCCCGACGACTTCGAGCGGGCACTCGACCGGTACTACGCCGCTCGGGGCTGGGACCCGGACGGTCGCCCGTTCGCGGAGACGCTCGACAGACTCGACCTAGACGGTGTCGTCGACGACGAGACGCCGGTCGGCGAGCGCGCCGCCGGCGCCGGGTCGGCATCCTCGGAAGGGATCGGATCTACCGAGTAAACGGTGAGTCGGCGCAGGTTAGCGAAGCTGCATCTCTTGGGCGCGCTCGGCCGCGAGGTCGGTGATCTCGTCGATGCTGCTGTCGGAGCGGTCCGCAAGCACCCGGAGCATCATCCCCAACTGGACAGCGGCCATCTCGCGCAGTTCCTCGGCGTCCTCGGTGTCGTTCCCGAAGTAGTACTCGTGCTGACCGTCCTCGTGGACGAGTCCGGCGTACACCGAGACGAGGTCCTCCTCAACGACCGCTTCGGCGGCCTGCTCCTGGAGTTCATCGAATCGTGGGTTACTCATCATCACTGTAAACGGAACCGCACCCTCTCAACCCTTCGAAAGCGCCGCTCGCCAGAGGGTTCGACGGTGCGAGCTGACGGCGAGGCAGAAGGGTTAGGTGTCCGAGAGTGCTACGCGCGACTGATGTCGAAGCGATTGTCTGCGTTGCCCGGTGGCGTTCTCGTCGCCGCAGTCGCGGTCTGGCTAGTGCGTGACGACGACCCGGCCCTCGAACCGCCGTTCTGAGTCGTTGCTACCGTCGGACGGCGTACATAATGGTGAATAAGTTGAAATTATGGCCGGCATTATGGTGTGTTTTTGCCGCTTTTCGTAGGAATCCTTCGTGTATTTTTAGTTTCCTCGCTACAAGGAGGGTACCGATGACGAATGTCAACGGAGCTGTTGGCCGTTCGCCGGTCGTTCGCGTCTCGGCAGACGTGACAGCTGCCAGCGGAGACCGGGTCTTTAGTGCGGCCCGCGACGCGGTGAACTCTCTCCCTGTCGTGCGGACGGGACCGAGCGGCATCTCCGAACTCGAACCGCTTGTCTTGGCGACCGAGGGGGGTGAGACTGGTATCTTCGCGTCCCCCGACCCCTCGACCGTCCGCGACCTCGTGGCGGAGTTCGAGTCAGACGGGCTACCGACGAAGGAAGCCGACGCCGTCGTTGAACACGACCCGGAGACGGAGTCGCTCCCGGTTCCGGCGGACGGTCCGCTGTCGGTCGGACGGCGGCACGCGCTCGGCCCCTGTGGGTGGGTTGACCCGCTTGACCCGTCCGAATGCGCGCTCGCCTCGACCGAGCGCGACGCGGGTGCCGTCGCGGACCTCGGCCTCCTCGGCCGCGGCAGAGGCGATGCCTCCGCGGACGACCCCGTCGACGAGGCGTGGGAGCGCGCCCGCGAGACCGACGGCGACCCCGTCGTCGTCGTGAACGCCAACGAGACCGACGACCGACCGCGGGCTGATCGGACGCTGCTCGCCGGCACACCGATGTCGGTCTTCGATGGCGCGGCAGCGGTCGCAGAGTACGTGGACGCTGGGGACGTAATCGTCTACCTGAACGAGAGCGACACCGAGCTTCAGCGCCACATCCGGCAGGCCGTCGAGGCGGCTGAAGCCGAGCTATCTACGGCCATCCAGATAGTCGCCGGTCCCGACGAGTACCGGGCCGGCGCGCCGACCGCGGCGCTGGAGGCGATGGAAGGCGCGGACCGAATCGAACCGCGTATCCAGCCACCGACGCCCGCCGAATACGGGCTCCACGGTCGCCCGACGGTCGTACACACGCCGCGGACGTTCGCTCAGGTCCGGCGGGCGCTCAGTGAACCTGGGGCGTTCAATGCGGACGACGCCGACCCCGGAACCCGCCTCGTGACCGTCACCGGCGACGTGGATACTCCGGCGACTGTGGAGTTAGCGTCCACCAACAGTCTCACGGACGTGCGAGACGCCGTCCAGATGGACGGATCCTTCAAGATGGCCTGCGTCGGGGGCGTCTTCGGCGGCATTACTGCCGATCTGGACGTACCGCCGACCGCACAAGCGCTCGACGCTGCACACCTCGGGACGAACGGCGTCGTGGAGCTTTTGTCCGACGGTCACTGTGTCGTCGCG
Source organism: Natrinema sp. 74 (assembly GCF_046097095.1). Classification (NCBI taxonomy): domain Archaea; kingdom Methanobacteriati; phylum Methanobacteriota; class Halobacteria; order Halobacteriales; family Natrialbaceae; genus Natrinema; species Natrinema sp. 74. The sequence goes on along the minus strand of NZ_CP175699.1, from coordinate 120,507 downwards.
GACGCGGGCCAGCGAGCCAAGTTCGCGTCGACGGCCAACAGTGGTCGATGCGTGCCAGGACGAGAGGGAACGAAGCAACTCACCGAACTGCTACGCGAAGTGTATCAGGGTTCGTTGCGGACGGACGACATCCGCGAACTCGGTCGCGTCATGCGTCGAACGAGCAACTGCCGGATCGGCGCGCACGCGCCCCGTCCGGTGATGACCGCGATGGACGAGTTCGAACTGGAGTTCCGAGCCCACGCTGACGGTCGCTGTCCAAGCGGCACTTGTGAGGAAAAACTATGAGTACCGACGAGCCACTTCCAGGAGTACCAGACGTCGACGATCCGCAGTCACAGACACCGGTCACCGCGGAGTTCGAAACCGGGACCGCGAACGACCCAGACGTCGGCACGGACGCTGACCAGGCGCCGACACTCACCGTCAACGGACAGTCGGTCACCGTCCCGTCCGGCTCTACTATCATCGACGCGATGCAAGCCGTTGATGACGGGACCGTGTCCGTCGAATCAGGATCCGACGGCGTCGAGGGAGACGCCGACGTCCCCGCATTGTGTCACTACGACCGGGAGGGGGACGCGAGCGACGAAATCGGCCCGCGGAGCGAGTGTCGCACCTGCATGGTCGAGACCGAGGAGCACGGTCTCGTCCCCTCCTGTTCGTTCCCGGCGGAAGAGGGGCTGACCGTCGAGACCGACACGCCCGACGCCGAGGAGAGCCGGAGCGTCAACCTCGATCTGGTCCTCTCGAACCACAATCTCCGGTGTACCACCTGCAACGGCAACGGGCGGTGCGAGCTACAGGAGACCGCCATCAGCGAGGGCGTCAACCATCCGCGCTACGGCGTGTTCGACGACCGCGACGAATACGAACCCATCGACGACACCTCGTCGTTCATCCAGATCGACCGCAACAAGTGCATCCTCTGCAACCGGTGCGTCGAGGGCTGTAACGACGTGCAGGTCGAGGGCGTCCTCCGGATGGAAGGCCACGGCGAGGACACCCGCATCGGCTTCCAGTCCGACGCCGAGACGATGGCCGACTCGGCGTGCGTCTCCTGCGGTCACTGCGCGACCGTCTGTCCGACAGGTGCGCTCACCGAGAAGGGCATCGACGGGGCCGGGACGCTCCCGCTCCCCGGATTCACCCACCGCAACTCCATCGGGACGGTCATCGAGGGCGAGGCGGCCGAGACGCTCGACGACACGTCCGCGCCGAACCGCTCGCCCGACCCCAGCGGCGACGATTCGCCTGCGAGTACGGCCGCGGCCGGCGAGGAGACCGGCCTCTCGGACTTCATGGACCGGGCGCGCGAGCGCGCCGTGGACGCGGCCACCGAGTACGGCCGCAAGGCGGTGCTGGCCGGCGAGCACACCGCCGAGAGCATCGCGACGAGCACGCTGTCGGAGGGCCAGATGTTCGACATCGCCGACGTCGTCGGCGACCGCCGACTCGACGGTCTCGACCGCGAGGAGACGACCTGCGGGTTCTGCGCGGTCGGCTGCCGGTTCGAGATGGTGGGCAAGGACGGCGAGGCGCTCGGCGTCGAACCGGTCGACGACGCCGACGCGGCCCCCGCCAACGACTTCTCGACCTGCGTCAAGGGCAAGTTCGGCCACGAGTTCGCCAACAGCGACCAGCGACTCACCAAACCGCTCGTCCGCAACGACGACGGCGAGTTCGAACCGGCGTCCTGGGACGAGGCGCTCGACCTCGTGGCCGAGAACCTGCGAGCAATCCAGGACGAACACGGCGTAGACGCCGTCAGCAGCCTCGCCTCGTCGAAGGGCAGCAACGAGGAGGCCTACCTCGTCCAGAAGTTCGCGCGGCAGGTGCTGGGGACGAAGAACATCGACAACTGCGCCCGCCTGTGTCACTCCTCGACGGTGGCGGCGCTCCAGCAGACGCTGGGCTACGGCGCGATGACCAACCGCATCAACGAGGACATCGGCGAGGCCGACGCCTACCTCGTCACGGGGTCGAACACCACCGAGTCCCATCCGGTGCTGGCGACCCGCATCAAGCAGAACGTCCGCGACGGCGCGGACCTGGTCGTGTTCGACCCGCGGAAGGTCGGCATCGCCGAGCACGCCGACCAGTACACCCGGACCGAACCGGGCTACGACGTCGCCTGGATAAACGGCCTCATCCGATACGTCGTCGAACACGACCTCTACGACGAGGAGTTCGTCGAACGCAACACAAAGCACTTCGACGAACTGACCGAGAAGGTCGAGACCTACACGCCCGAGCGGGTTGAGGAACTGGCCGGCGTGCCGGCGGACGAACTCCGGTCGGCCGCGGAGACGCTGGGTACCGCGGAGGACGTCGTCTTCGGCTGGGCGATGGGGATGACCCAGTCCAGCCACGGCACCCGGAACGTGCTCGCGCTCGCGAACCTCGCGCTGGTTCTCGGACAGGTCGGGAAGCCCGGTGCCGGCCTCTCCCCGTTCCGCGGTCAGAACAACGTCCAGGGCGGCGGCGGCGACATGGGGACGCTCCCCGGCAGCCTGCCCGGCTATCAGGACCCGTCCGACGACGAGGTCCGCGAGAAGTTCGCCGACGTGTGGGGCGAACGCCCGCCGGAGGGCCCCGGACTCCAGGCCCCGGAGATGTTCGACGAGGTCCACGAAGGGAACCTGCGCGGGATGTACGTCGTCGGCGAGAACCCCGCGGTCTCCGAACCCGACATCGAGCACGCCGCCAAGGCCCTGTTGGAACTCGACTTCCTCGTCGTCCAGGATATCTTCATGACCGAGACGGCCGAGTACGCCGACGTGATACTCCCGGCGGCGACCTCGCCGGAGAAAACCGGCACGTTCACCAACACGGAGCGCCGCGTCCAGCGCGTCCGGGCGACGGCCGATCCGCCGGGGGAGGCGCGTCAGGACTGGAAAATAACGCAGGAACTCGCGAACCGCCTCGGCTATGACTGGGACTACGACCATCCCCGGGAGATTATGGACGAGATCAGCGACCTAACACCAATATACGGGGGCGTCAGCTACGACCGCCTCGAAGGGGGTGACGAGCACGGTCTCCAGTGGCCGTGCTGGAACGAGGACCATCCCGGGACACCGTATCTCTACGACTACGAGGACGGAAACTTCAACTTCGACGACGGCCTTGCCCGTTTCGTCCCGGCGGACGGCGGCCACCCCGGCGAGGTGCCCGATGAGGAGTATCCGCTGACGCTCACCTCTGGTCGGGTACTCTACCACTGGCACACCGGGCAGATTACACGGCGCGTCGAGGGACTAATGGGTCACGTCGGCGAGAGCTTCGTCGAGATACACCCTGAGACAGCCGACCACCTCGACGTCTCCGACGGCGAGTACGTCCGCGTGGAATCGCGACGCGGCGACATCGTCGTTAAGACACAGGTGACCGAGCGCGTCGGCGAGGGAACGCTGTTCATCCCGATGCACTTTGCCGCGGGTGCGGTCAACAAGCTCACGCAGGAGACCTTCGACCCACAGTCCGGAATTCCCGAGTACAAGGTGTCCAGCGTGCGCGTCGAACCGCTTGGTCCGGACACGGACGTCAAGGTACTTCAGACGCCCGATGTCGGAACAGGGGGCGACGGTGTAGCGACCGGCGACGACTGACCGAGAGTCCCTGAGAAGTACTCCCACGTCGTTCGCGCGAACGACCCTTTACTCGGTCGGCCGCTGACTGTCACTGAGAAAAGAGATGGGAGGTCAAGGATTTTCAGCGCCACCAGAGTGAGTACGCAAATCTCCTACTCGCTATTTGCGAATAATTAGTAATGGACCGAGAGCCGAGAACGAACGTTTCGAGCACTGAGTGTTCTGAACCTCGATTATCGCCGGACAATGGCGGCCAAACAGTCTGGACACGAGGGAAAAGGGCAGTGAGTGGTTGTTCGGTAACCGTCCTAAGAGGCTATCACTGCACCTCGCCGATCACCGTCACCTCGTGCGAGTCGGGGCCAATTGCAACGCGATAGCCAACGTAGTCGAAGCGGACAACGATGTCCGTACTCGACTCGAGCAACGAGGTGGCGGCCTCGGGGTCGACGGCCTCGTATAGCGGTGGAAGCGCCGTCGGATCGCAGCCCTCACGGACCGAGATACGTTCGAGTACCGTTGTGAGAGTTGGATGCATCGTAGTCAAGATCGGACGTAGTCGGCAGTTCGATGATCGATACCGTGAATGTCATCTCGCAGTTCGGACATGCGACCGTGCTATCAGACGGAGTCGCATCGATGTCAATGCCACAATCGCAATGGATGGTGATATTCAGGACCATAGTTCTCCAGTTAGCGGCCCCAGCATCGCAGAATACAATCCACCGAGAGACTCGAGTGCCGTCGCCACTGATCCGACGGGACGTCGGCACATCTTTATTTCGCCAATTCAAACGATGGATTGCTCCCGCTACGCGGGGGCTGGTGTATGAGCCGGAGCGAGGTGCCAGCCAAGCACTCCGGCTCAGCGCACTTTCGTGCGCGCCTATAAGTTACTCAATCAATCCTAAAGAGCGTTAGGATACCGACTGGTTTACCCGATCGGGGCCGGTTCACTGACGGAATCAGGATCCCCGTAGTGCCCGGTGGGTCGTGTCCAAACACGGTACCTACACAGCGATATCTGCCAGTCCTAACTGGTCGTGAGTTCTGATTTACTGGTTACTCGAGACAGTAGTATGGCGCTGTACCAGACAACAGGGATCGTCTCACTTCTCGAGTTCGCAGTGAAGAGATCCGTCGCAGCCAAGTGGACGGGTTTGAGGATCTCTCTAGTGCGGTTTATATGGTTTCACAGGGGTGGATACTACGGACAGAGTATCTGACACTGTCGGAGTTCACAGAAGGCAACGCAGACAACTCAAGGACGACCGAGACACCGACCGAAGAGATGGTGACGATAACCGCTGACAAGCAGGTTGCAACGTATCTGATCTTCGATCAGATGACGGACCTCATAGATGCAATCCGTGAGGCAGTCCAAAACGGTATTGACCGCATCGAGTACCCGATACGGGGGTTCGATGTCTCGCTCCTGAAGTTGGTCCACGATCCGATCAATGTTCCGCACGTCTTGTTCTCGGTGGATAGCCGCGGACAGTTGTAGTCGATCGTGATCCACCTCAACGTCGTACTCGCTCGGTCCATCATGGTCCGTCTGCTCTAGAAACGGTCTCCGCGGATCGGCGAGGAGTCCATCCATCATCCGAGAGAGGGACTGCTGGAGCCTGCTCTCGTACTCCTCCAGGGTTGCGTACGTGAAGTACCCTGTCTCTCGGCACTCCTCCCTGAAGTCCTGAACGGCCGTATACGATTCTGGATCAAGTTTGCTCGTTGGGACGTTCTGCTCGGAGAATCCGATTATCGACGGTGTCTCTCCCTCGAGTGCGAGCCGTCGTATCGTATCAGCGAGGGTTGTTCCACCCGTTCTCGTGTCGTTGGCAGTCGTCCAGAACGTCCCTAGAACCGCGTCGATCTCTTCCTCAAGATCGGCCTTAAATTGATAATGACGTCTTTTGAGATAGTTCGCTCTTGGTCAATATCGTCGGCCATGGCGAGGAGGGCCCGGTAGACGGTGGCTTCAGTCGGCATGTTTGTTTCCAATACTAACCGATATGCAAAATGAATGGCGGGTTGTAGTGCAGAAAGAGAGGATGCCATAGAATGGCTCTCAGATCCCCTTTACTCAATAACGGTAAGTACAACAGAAGCAGTTGCCGCAGTGAACATCGCTGTCCTCGTTAGCTGCTAAAATCAGTATGCTAGGTTCAGGGCAGGCGGGTAATGGAGCGACGATTGATTTACCCGAGAGAGAACAAAAACTGCGTGCTGAATATAGGGACTGGACTCAGCAGACGGACAGCTCCAAAGGATCGCTGCATCATGGCGACACGGAAGTCACTCGAGCTACTTGGAACCGGTCTGCTGAACGCAGAGAAGTCGGCTATATCTGTGAAAATTCAGAACGAATTAGTTAACATTAATTCAGTGATTTCCAGGCAGTAGCAGCCACGGTGAGTTAGAGTTTCCGCGACTACAGCCGGGGAGGTCACTCACTATAAGACTCAATTCGGTCATGGGCCTGTGCCGCCCACCGATCGATGGACGAGTGCATTAGCGTCTTGGCCTCCGGAAGCAGGGTCGGAAAGTGCTGGTAGACATATCCACCACCATCCAATATCTTCCGATCGCGCTGAACGAGTCCCGTCTCGGAAAGCGTCGAAAGGGATCGGTTTACGCTGCTCTGATCGCGGTTGAGGTCTCCGGCCAGTTCGGTCGTCGTGCTTCCCGGCGCCTCGAGAAGCGCAAAGTAGGTGCGACGCTCGTGACTATTGATCCCGAGCACGCACTCGAGCACCTGGCCGAATTCTGGATTGTCGATACGAACAGGTTCAGTTACTTCCGTATGCTGATCAGCCGGGGCCGACGCCGACGTTTCGGGTTGACGGTGTCCTGTCGGCTGTACACTTCCAGTACCGGTACTACCACTCCACGGTCTCTCACTCATGGGACGGCACCTCGAGTCCGCCGGCGACGTCTGGCTCCCGATCTGACGTCGCGAGTCTGTATCGCTCGAGGCAGGATCGCATCTCTTCCGTCGTACCATATTTGAGGAGTTTGACGGGCGTATCACAGTAGTACGTCTCATCGTGCTTGCGAATGACCATTCGAACCGATTTCCCAAGAAGGTCGATCTCGATTACGACTCGATTCCCGTGTCGACCTCATCGAGAATCTCCGTCACGGTCAGCTCTCCTCGCTGGACGTAGAGTGTGTCAGTCATCTGTAGCACTATCGAGTAACGATCAGCGGGTTGAGTCTTCCAATCCGGGTTGTTCTGCTGCGTTCTACCGAAGCCACAAATCTCTGCGCTATCAATTTCGATGGTTCAAGCCACAATTGCATCATCCGGTGATCATCTCACATATCCCTTCGTCGGGCCAGCATCAAATAGTATCAGGTAACCGAGTGGTAACTCCGTTTCGGCGGCAAGAATTAGCACCCGAGTGAACGCCGATGCGATCGAGTCACATCTCACTCGGCGATCGCTGCGGTGAGGTGGGTCGGCGCATTATCCGCAGTAACAGTTACCCTCGGGGCAAAACGTCGATTCCTGATCACCGGCGGGGAGACCGAGCATCGATAGAGAACTTTGCAGGTGTTGGCTGGCAGTCGTCTTGGGTCGAACCATCCCGCCGACGGCGCCCGTTGACGACTCACCGGTATCGATAGTTGTGAGCATGCTCCGCTGTTCGCGATCGATCACTGCGACGTGATTCGCCGACTGGACCGGAATGTACAGTTTTCCCGATCGGGGCCCCAGGCGCCGGCTATCGCACTCCCACCGATATCGATCTCCCGGTCGATAGTACGCTCCTTGAGGTCAATCACTGTGACAGCGTCGACGCCGGGAGTGAAGAGGTAGGCCTCCTCACTGTCGGGGTCCACCTCACTCGTTATCGGTAACGCCGATAGCCCATCGTCTCGAGTGATATGCTCGAGTTCGACCGGATCCTCAGGATCGGAGATGTCCCAGATACTTTCGGATCCCCGACGCGGAACGTCCGGGTCGGAACCGAGTCCGCCCTCGACGTTTTCGACCATGAGACAGTCACCGTCGAACGACGCCGTACACATGAACGGCAGAACGTTCCCGTCTCCGGCGGGATCTCCGACGTCGACCCGAGTGACGATTTCGAACGATCGACCCTGACCACGGTGAGCGTCTCGTTCGCGATGTCCGCGACGAACCCGTACTCGCCGCTCAGGTCGAGAGTCATGTCACACAGACCGGTGTAGCCGACCTCGATCGTCCCCGTGATTTCACCGAACCTATCGCTCTCGCGATCCGCATTGATCCGGACGAGAACGTGATCGGTGGGATCGTCCGGATCAGGTTCGATCGTTGTTGTTCCGCCCGCGGCGACGAGCAAAACGTCGCGATTCCAGACACGTTACTGAGTCTGGCCGGATATATCGCCTACGCCGTCCCCGTGGCACTGGCGTACGCGCTGGTCGCTCGAGACTGACGCCGTTGTCGGCCGTCGTCAGGAACCGACTTCACCGATCGATTTGGACCGTAACGCGAGGTACTACCGTTTCATTTTCGAGCGTCGATCGCTGAGCGCTCGCAACCGCTCGGTCGCTCGCAGTTCTCGAAGGAGTGTGCGAGTTCAGCGCACGACCGGGAGCGGGCTAAGACGAGTCGTTCCCTACTCTCAATCGAGATTCCTATGGTGACAGATCCCACCTGCGGTATGGAGGTCGATCCGCTCACGGCTAGCGTGACAGCCGAGTACGCCGGACGGCTGTAGAGAGCAGTTCGAAAAGGACCCGCAACGATTCGGCGAGAGCGCGACCTCCATCTGGTACGTCGTCACATCGAGTATCCCCGGCGTTATCGTCGGCAGCATAATCGGAACGCGAGTCAGCAAGTACGTCTCGACGGATGTCATGGAGGTCAGGTTCGGAGTCAGTTTCGGCGCAGTCGGTGTGCTCGTCCTCGTTCTCGAATTTGGATTCTGAGAGGGAGTGTTCGAGCTTCAAACATCGTCGCAGGCCCGTTGGACCACTTCGTTCAACGCCGGGTGGATGTGGATTGCGTCGGCGATCTCCGAAACCGTTCCGTCGCCGACTCGTGCGGCGATCATCACCTCGTGGATGAGCGTCGACGCGTCAGGGCCGAGGATATGACAGCCGAGGAGTTCCCCCGAATCCGAGTCTGCCACCACTTTCGCGAAACTATCCTCTGCCTTCATCGCGATCCCAAGCGCCACGCCGTCATAGTCGTACGTCCCGATGTCGTACTCTCGCCCCTCGTTCTCGAGTTCTCCTTCGGTCTTTCCCATGCTCGCGACCTCGGGGTCGGCGAAGATCGCGTGGGCCATTCCCGGATACTCGATCGGATCCCGTCGACCAGAGACGACACTCCGGTAGACGTACTCGGCCTCGTGTAGCGCGGAGTGCCAGAACATGTAGTTCCCGACGATGTCGCCGATCGCCCAGACGTTTTCCGCACTCGTCTCTAGATACTCGTTGACCTTGACGAACTCGTCGTCGTCAGTTTCGATCCCCGCTTCCTCGACCCGAAGCGTGTCCGAATTCGGTCGTCGTCCCGTCGCCATTAGCAGCTCGTCGCCCGTCACCTCGAGCCGATCTCCCTCGTCGGTCTCGGCCTCGACCGTAATCTCCTTGCCGTCTTGGGAGACGGCCGTCGCCTCGTGACCGGTGTGAACGTCGTACCGTCGCTCGTAGATATCAGTGAAGGTCTCCCGCACGTCGGTATCCTCGCGTGGGAGGAGATCGTCGCTCCGGCCGATGATCGTAACGTCCGATCCCAGCGTCCCGTAGACGTACCCCATCTCAGCCGCGATGTATCCGCCGCCGACGATGACGAGGTGGTCCGGCCGTTCGTCCAACCGCAACACCTCGTCGCTCGTGATGTAATCGACGTCCTCGATCCCGTCGATGGCGGAGGGGATTATGGGCCGTGAGCCCGCGGCGATGACGATGTTCTCCCCGGTAATCTCTTCGTCGCCAACTGAGAGCGTCCGCTCGTCGACGAACTCCGCTTCAGTCCCATAGAAGGTGACGTTCTCTGCATCACGGATATGGTCCTCCATGTGCGCCGCCTTTTCGTCGAACGGTTCGGTACTCTCCGCAACGATTTGTGAGAAATCGATGTCCGTGACCTCGGCCTCGATGCCGAACTGCTCCGCCTGGCGGACGCCCTCGACGACGTTCGCTCGGTGGACGAGCGTCTTCGACGGATCGCACCCTCGAGTCAGGCACGTGCCGCCCAGCGATCGCTTCTCGACGAGCGCGACGTCGAGCCCGCTTCGGGCGGCCGCCGACGCCGTGTTGTTACCGGTTCCGCCCCCGACGATGATGAGATCGAAGTCGCTCATACGTATTCCCACGTCCTACGTGAAGGACGACGAAAAAGCCCGGCTGAACAGTGATGGAGACCTATACGTAGGGCTGCGTTATTTAGCGTTCAATAATGTGAAGCATACGTATGGCAGACGAACACGACCACGATCACGAAAATGAGTACGAATGCGACATCTGCGGCCAGTCGTTCGACACGGAAGAGGAACTCCAAGAACACGCTCAGGAAGAACACCAGGACGAGATGTAGGCAATAGACAGTTCCCCTCAGTTCACGGCCGAATGTCCTGTATCGCTTATAAACACTTATGATTTCGACTAACAGTCACTTCGTACCTCATACCTCACCACGCAATGGCAGAAGATAATACTCAACTCGGCGTTATCGGTCTCGGAAAAATCGGTGGGAACCTCGCGAAGCAGGCCGTCGAGGCGGATATCGACGTTGTCGGAATGGCGCCGTCCGAACACGAAGAACTCCAAGAGAAGGGGATTCCGATCTACGACCCCGACGAATACGACAAGTTCCTCTCGAAGCTCTCTACACCCCGGATTATTTACGTCTCCGTCCCGGCGGGTGAGCTGGTCGATACGACCCTCGAGGAACTCGCTCAGCGGGCCGACGAGGGCGACGTCGTGATGGACGGCGGGAACTCATTCTGGCGGGATTCGATCCGGCGCGCCGAGCGCATACGCGATGACGGTCTCTACTTTCTCGACGTCGGAACCAGCGGAGGACTCCCCGGTGCACGTAACGGCGCCTGCTTCATGGTCGGCGGGGAGGAGGAGGTCTTCGAAATTGCCGAGCCGATCCTCGACGAACTCTCCGTCGAGGGCGGACTGATCCACGCCGGCCCATCGGGAGCAGGACATTTCGTAAAACTCGTCCATAACGGCGTCGAATTCGGAATGCTCCAGTCGATCGCGGAGGGCGTGGAACTCCTCGAGGCAGGACAATTCGATCTCGATCTCGAAGAGGTATTCCGCAACTGGAACAGCGGCTCGGTGATCCGGAGCTGGCTCGTCCAGCTCATGGCCGAGGGACTAGAGCGGGAGCAGTCTGAGATGGTCGACGATCCGCCGCCGTTCGAGGAGATTCCGAACGTCGTCGAAGACACCGGCGAAGTAAACTGGCTCGTCCAAGAGGCGATAAAGGGCGAGACGCCAGTTCCGGTCATCTCCCAGTCGGTAATGGAGTTGTTCAAGTCCCGGGGGAACCAGCGCCACGCCTACCGAGCGATCTCGCTGATGCGCCACGGATTCGGCGGCCATCCCTTCGGGGAAGACGACGATACGCTCGAGGAGCGCGTCACGGGCCGCGTCAACAACGAGGCTCGGAGTAGTCTCGCCGAAATTGATGGCCGTAGCCCAGTTCGGCCGACGGACCGCGAGGTCGACGATGAGGAATAGTGAGCCCTAGGTGGTTCGCTGATGGCTACGCAGTTCATCTACGAGGAAAACGGAGACGAGATCAGCGTCTGGGCCGAAGCCTACGACGAGACCGTCGAGGCGGCCAGAGATGCGCTCGAGGACGCTGGTGTGTCGCTCTCGGACGAGGAGATCGACGAGCGAATCCGGGTGATTCCGTCGCCGATGCGGATCAAGAGTTCGGCCGAGGACGTCCTGCTGGATATGCGCCGACGAGGTGGAAAGCAAGCGGCCGAACGCGTTGAGGACGGGATGACCATCGGCCTCGGAACGGGGTCAACGACCGCGTGGGCCATCGCCGCGATCGGGTGGAAGCTCGACGACGGCGAGCTAACGGACGTTCGGGGCGCCGCCACCTCCCTCCAATCCCACGAACTCGCGAAGGAGGCGGGGATTCCGCTGGTGAGCGTCGATCAGGTCGAATCGTTCGACGTTGCAATCGACGGCGCCGATCAGTGGGATCCCGACCGTCCACACGTCATTAAGGGTGGTGGTGCTTCCCATGCTCGCGAGAAGCTGATCGATTCGATGGCCGACCGGTTGGTGATCGCGACCGACGAGCGGAAGACTGCGTCACCGCTTTCCCACGAGGTCCCGCTGTCGGTTCTCCCGGAGTCCCGCGACGCCGTCCAGCGGTGGGTCCGCGAACAGGGTGGTGATCCGTCGCTCCGGTACGCCGAGCGAAAGGACGGGCCGTTGTTCACCGCGAACGGCAACCTCGTTATCGACTGCGACTTCGGCGAACTCGAGAAGCCGATTGAGAGAGCCGAGGCCTTGTCCAAGATTCCCGGGGCACAGGAACACGGACTGTTCGTGGATGTGGTCGACGAAGTTGTATACGGGACCGACGACGGCACCGATAGCGTCCAGTTTTGATCGGAGGACTTCTCCTATCAGAACAGGGATGGGATTTTTCGAGAGCCGAGTGTCACGGCTTCGTTGACAAAACTTTCGCTCTCTCGAGTCTGCCTTCGCCTTGCGCGAGCAATTTAATCCGTCCCCTCGTTCGCCGAACGGTCGCGTGGTCGCCCGGCCGACGCTTGTCGGTGCTCACGTGATGACTACGAATTTCGGTTTCGCAGATTCGCTCATCGATAGCTACTCGGGTTATCTAGATGTCTGTTCGGGGTAGACATCGTCCTCGGAGACGTGATCACTGACGGGTGGTTTCCTGCCGAGCACGTTTGCGACGATATCGCGGTTGTTCGAAAGGGTATGGTACATTTTCTCGCGTAACCATCCGTACATCTCGAATCGTCGCAAGAACTCGATCAGTCGTCTCGGCAACACGCCAGCGATGACGAGGGATTCCTCGGTCGCGGCCCCGCACGAGTACACCGCGTTTTCGGTGATCAGTTGTGCGCACTCTTCGTAGCCGTCCGGGAGGTGCTCGCGTTCGAAGTCGCTGAGCCGTGATCGTCCCTCTTGGACTTCTGAGAGCCTGATCGGCTGGATGTTGCTCCGGCGAACGGCGAACGTCGCGGACCACGTACAGAAGTGGCAGTCGTCGTCGTAGACGAGCTTTGAAACGTAGTCCATCCTACGACGAACCCACGGTAGTATACCTCGTGAAGCTTCGGCCTATGATATTTTTCGAGACTTCCCATCCCTTCTGGAGAAGGTTCGCTGACGCGGGGTCCGCTTTTTTATTCCTAGTCTCCGAATAGCGTATCATGTGGATCACCTCTCTCGGGTACGCCGCGTTCACTGCCTGTATTCGCACTGTGGGTGATGTCGGTGACTGAGTCCAGCGTGTATCCGCCGATCGAAGACTATGGCATCGTCGGTAACCTCGAGACGTGTGCGCTCGTCGCCCTGGACGGCTCGATCGACTGGTTTCCGTTTCCGCACCTCGAGTCGCCGAGCATCCTCGCCGCGATCCTCGACGCCCAGCGCGGCGGCCGCTTCCGAATCACCCCGACCGAGTCGTTCGAGACGGAGCGACGGTACGTCGACGACACGAACGTCCTCGAGACGACCTTTCGCACCGACGGTGGCACGGTGACAGTAATTGATTTCCTGCCACCGGCCGGCCGAACCGACCACCCGAAGAAAGTCCTCTACCGCAAACTCTCTTGTGCAGATGGTGCTGTCGATCTCGAGGTCGAACTCGATCCGCAGTTCGATTACGGGCGTGCAGAGACGTCGATCGAATCGGTCGAGAAAGGCATTATCGCCGACGGTGAGGATGAACGGACGCTGCTCGAGAGCCCGACCGACCTCGAGATCGACAACGGACGAATCACTGGCGACCTCTCACTCGAGGCGGGCGAGTCGGAGTGGTTCCTGCTCCGGTGTACGGGCGCCGAAGACGCGAATACGGACCCGGACGCTGCCCTGGAGGAAACCCTCGAGTACTGGATCGATTGGGCGCACAGCTGTGATCCGGAAGACGACTGCGCCTTTGAGGGATCCTGGCACGATCTGGTCGTCCGCTCGCAGCTCGTTCTCAAACTCCTCACGCACGCCGAATCGGGAGCAATCGCGGCCGCACCGACTGCATCGTTACCCGAAGACATCGGCGGCGTCCGGAACTGGGACTACCGGTTCAACTGGCTGCGAGATGCCGGATTCACCGTTCAGGCACTAATGAATCTCGGTACCGTTGGGGAGGCGACCGACTACTTCGACTGGTTCATGGATCTCTGTGAGGCGGACGAGCCGGCGGCGATCCAGCCGCTGTACAGCCTTCACGGTGAGTCGAACCTTGAGGAACGAGAACTCGATCACTTTGAGGGGTATCGCGGCTCGCAGCCGGTCCGGATCGGAAACGGAGCGGCACAACAGCAACAGCTCGATATCTACGGGGAACTCCTGCTAGCCGTCGACGAGATGCACCACCACGGGCGCGAGCTGGACGACGAGGAGTGGGAACGAATCAATGACATCGTCGACTACGTTCGCGAAATCTGGGACGAACCAGACGCAGGCATCTGGGAGGTCCGCGGCGGGAACGAGCACTTCGTCTACTCGAAAGTGATGTGTTGGGTCGCCCTCGATCGGGGGATCGCAATCGCGACCGACGGGGATTACGACGCTCCTCTCGAGACGTGGCGGGAGAGCCGCGATCGGATCAGGGACGACATCCTCGAAAACGGTTATGATGAGGACGTTGGTGCGTTCGTCCAGTCCTACGGATCGGATTCGCTCGATGCCACAGGGCTGTTGCTTCCGATCGTTGGCTTCCTTCCTTTCGGCGATGAGCGCGTTCAGGGAACAATCGAAGCCATAGAGGAAACGTTAGTCGAGGAGAAAGTCTTCGTATCTCGGTACGACGGCGACGACGGCCTCCCGGGCGACGAGGGGGCGTTCGTCCTCTGCTCATGCTGGCTCGTCGATGCACTCGTGCTCTCCGGGCGCGTCGACGAAGCACAGTCCCGATTCGAATCGCTACTTTCGTATCTGAACCCGCTCGGACTCATCGCAGAGGAGGTCGATTCGGAAAGCGGTGCGCACCTCGGAAACTACCCGCAGGCGTTCAGCCACATCGGGATCGTCAACAGCGCCCTCTACCTCGGCTATATGCGGGGGAACGAGACGCCCGGACCGCCGCCGATGGGGATTCGACTCGGCGATCCGATTATGTCTCCCGAGGAATAACCCGTATTCGCTACGGAGTGACGGTGGACCGTCAACCCGATGACCGGGATCGAGAGTGGCCGTCAGAACGTGATGATCTCGTAGCCGTCGTCGACGAGCGACCGGATGCTGGGATGGCCCTCGTTCTCGTCGATACGTACGAGACCGGCATCCTCGACGGCCTCGTCTGCGCCGAACGCGCCGGCGCAGTAATCGCAGACGGCCGCTTCGCCCTGTACTGACTGGTAGAGGTCGTGATAGTCGTGGTCCTCGTCCTCGAGTTCCTCGATCCACTGCGTGCCGGCGCCGTCGAAGATGAGTTCCAGCTCGTCCTCGTCGTTCTCGGAGAACTCCCGGGCCGCCTCAAGGCCGTTGACGAGACGACCGAGGTCACTGTGTGATTCAGTTCCTGCGAGTATGAAAATGGCTGTCTTTACCATTGTACACAAAGCCATGCAAGCCGCACACAAAACGGGGCGGCTGTCATATGCGCGGTGGAATACTGTCAAAGACTGACTATCGTTTCGGACCGTCTTCCTCGACTTAATGATCGTGTTTGTGGTCCTGGTCGTGACCGCCGCGGGTGAACTGTCCCGAGAACGCCCGCTGGACGACTTCCGAGAGCGCGGGGTGAATGTGCACCGACTCGCGGATGTCCTGAACTGTTCCGGACCCGGCTGTCATCGTGACGACGACCTCCTCGATGAGGTTCGACGCCCCCGGATCGACGATGTGACAGCCCAAGATCTCGCCTTCAAGGTCGATGAGTGGCTTGACGAACCCTTCTGCCTTCATCGCGCTCCCCCGTGCGGTATCCTCGTATCGGTACGTCCGTTTGGCGTAGTCGCGGCCGGCGGCCCGGAGTTCCGCCTCGGCCGCACCGACGCCAGCGACCTCTGGCGAAGAGAACACCGCGAACGGCATCGCGGTGTAGTCGATCGACTGATGCTCGTCGCCGAAGAGATTTCGCATGACAGTCCGGGCCTCATGGTTCGCGTTGTGCTTGAGCAGGTACTCTCCGACGATGTCGCCGAGTGCCCAGACTCCTTCGGCAGTCGTCCGCAGGTACTCGTCGGTCTCGACGAACCCCCGCTCGTCCGTATCGATTCCAGCCGCGCTCACGTTTAGTAGATCGGTGTTGGGAACTCGCCCCGTCGCGACGAGCAATTCGTCACCGGTGACAGTGACGTGCTCTGCGACTCCCTCGCCGCTCTCCGGTTCCGGATACGGTTATGACTCGGGTTCCGGATACGGTCGCGCTTCGACGGTTACGGTCCCGTCCGACTCGGAGACGGCAGTGGCCTCGTAGCCCGTATACACGTCGAACCGATCGGCCATCCGCTCGGTGAACTCGTCAGCGGCCTCTTCGTCGGCGTCCGGCAGCAGGTGCGATCGTCGACCGATGATCGAGATGTCGCTGCCAAACGTCCCGAAGAAGTGGCCCAGTTCCGCGGCGATGTAGCCACCGCCGGTTATAACGAGGTGATCCGGCGGTTCCTCTCGCTGAAGTGCTTCTCTGCTCGTCATGTAGTCGACGCCCTTGATGCCCTCGATCGCCGGAATTTCGGGGCGAGTTCCAGCTGCGACGAGAACGGTGTCACCGTACAGACGCTCGCCGTCGTACTCACCGCCCGACAGCTCGACCGTTCGCTCGTCGACGAACCGGCCCTCCGCCCGATAGAGGTCGTGATCCGAGGACGACTCCAATCCCCGACGAATCGATTCGGAGTCCTCTTCCACCTCCTCGTTGACTTCTCGAACGATATCAGAGAAGGCGACGCTACCGACCGACGCCTCAATCCCGAACTCGTCGGCGCGCTCGATCGTCTCAAGGACTTCCGCGCAGTAGAGCAGCATCTTCGAGGGAATACAACCGCGATTGAGGCAGGTGCCGCCGAGCTGTCCCTTCTCTACGACGGCGACCGACTGACCGCGCTGTGCGGCCGCGTTCGCCACGTCCAGGCCTGATCCAGAACCGATCACTAGAAAGTCGTACTCCTGCATACGTTGTGGAGACACATCCGTCGTAATGACGGACGAATAGGAATCGCTGTTGCGTCTGTGTGAGACTGATGCACTGCCGAGAATCATTGAAGTCGTTTCGAGGAGAGGAACCCGATACATGAATGATCAGCCTCCCCTCACTGCGAAAACTACACCCGATGCGATCAAGGAAGTTCCGCCGAGCGCCAAACTCGTGTTGATGGTTCTCACACACGAGGGTTCTCTCACCCAGTCGCAACTCGCGGAGGAAACGATTTGCCCGCTCGAACGGTCCGTTTCGCGTTGAACCAACTCGATGACCGCGATCTCGTCACCTCGGAAATATCATTCATGGACGCTCGACAGAAGGTGTACTCGCTCAATGACGAGCAGTATGCAGAAGTTTAGTTACGATAATCTGTTAGCGAGGCCTCGAACAGATCGAACGAGTCCAATCGTGACGGCCGTCAATCGGCTCGAGGACTTTTACGCTTGCTCGTTTTCACCGGAAACATGGACTGAGACGCGCGACCGCGGATCGCGCTCGTGGGATACGGTAGCCTCATCGCTCCGTCCGAACTGACCGCCTTGTCGGACGATGCACCCGATCGGGCAATCCCGATAAAAATCGAAGGGGTGAAGCGAATCTTTGACCAGCGGACGAGCTGGCGGAGCGATGACGACGTCGTATGCGCCGTCGCCAACGCGGTCCGGGATTCCGACGCCTGGATGAACGGCGTACTTGTTCCAGCAGTCGATCGAAATGAATACACCGCGTTTCGAGGGCGAGAGAGCTGGTACCGATTGATCGAAGTGCCGTTCGACGATATCACACCCTACGACGAGGACGACCGCGACCGCCTCGAGCGAACCGACCTTGTCCTGACGACGACCGGGCTGGAGACGGATTCCGATATCGAACCGATTCCCAATTACGTCGCAGACTGTCTCAAAAGCGCAGCCGAATGGGGTGAGGAGTTCCGCAACGATTTCGTCGAATCGACGGCGACAAACACGGGCGAACCGATCACGGAGTATCTCGACTAAGCCCGCGAATACGTCCGAGTTCCGACCGACACCAACTTCTAGTGGCATCGCTGTGGCAGTGCCGACACGGTATGGATTATCAGACGTGGTCCGAGAACCAGGAGACGGCGACCGTCACCGTCAACGAGCACGATCTCGAGGTTGCCTACTACGACGACGGCGACGGCGAACCAGTACTGTTCTGTCACGGCATTCCGACATCGTCGTTCCTCTGGCGTGACGTCGCACCGCCACTGTTGGACGAGTACCGAGTGATCGTGCCGGACATGATCGGCTACGGTAACTCGGCGATGCACGATGGCTTCAACCGCTCGATTCGAGCGCAAGAAGAGATGATCGACGGGCTGGTCGACGAACTCGGCCTCGGAGCCCTCTCGTTCGTCGGACACGACCTCGGCGGCAGCGTGGGACTTCGCTACGCCGCTCATAACTCCGATGCGGTCGAGAACCTCGTCCTCTCGAACACGGTCTGCTACGACTCGTGGCCGATCGAGACGATCGTTGATCTCGGGCTGCCTTCGACCATCAACGAGATGAGCGTCGACGACGCCCGAGAGATGTTCGAAGGAATCTTCCGTGATACCCGCTACGACGACCCGAGCGAAGAATTCGTTGAGGGGATGCGCACCGTGGGACTCCGAAGAGGCGATCGTCTCGCTCTCGCGCAATGCCATCGGGACGAATACGAGCCACACGACCGAGATCAATCCGAGCGATATTTCGGCCCGAACGCTCCTGTTGTGGGGCGCCGAAGACGAGTTTCAGCCGATCGAGTACGTGGTCGTCGACGACGAGAAAGCCTCACGAGACCGCGTCGCTCTTGCCCACGAAGATATCGAGACCTACGATGCCTCGTACTACGAGACCCAACTCGTCAGAGCTGTCGAAAGTGTGCTGTCACCGCTCGGATGGGATCGGAGGAAGATTCGACACCAAATCGCTGAGACTTAGGAAACAAACTTGTCGACCTTCATCAAACTCAACGAGAGTTAACCAACAAAATCGAGGGCTCCGAAGGACTGTTGGTTAATGTAGAGGTTGTTTGTCAAGATCCTATGTAGGGGGAAGCAGACGGAACACGTGGCCCACACACCCCTCGTCCAGAGTGAAAACCAGTCGAGAGAGTGGGGCAAGGTCCACAGGAAACGAAGGTTGTCAAGAAAAGAATCCAGAAAGAACCACGGAAAGATAGCCTAAGACGTAGAAATATAGAGAGAAAGGAATAGCGATAATGAGCAGCAGTTCGTAACTACCCGGACGAATGCCGTCTTCGTCCTTCTTACTGTAATGAATGCACTTGGAGAACGGTAGGGAAGGAACAGTAATAAAACCCCTAGATAGAAATACTAATATTGACATGTATAGCAAGTCGTCGTTTGTATGTTAGCGGTTTCATGAATATATCCCCTCTCATCTTGTGATTCCGGTGTTATCTCCTTGAGCCGGCCTCCGATTTCGCCCCGATATACTGAGACACTATCGAAGCGTTTCACTCTGGACGAGGGGTGTGTGGGTTTTATTCCATCATACATGCATCGTGAGACACCATCCGTATCTGGATTGATGATCGATCATAGAAACCCGTTAGATCTCGCGTCTAGGATGAATTCCATCAATTCGGTATCATCAGGTTGGAATCAGAGATCCTGATCACGACAGATCTGACTGAGACTCGTCTGCTTTCACTGGAACTGTCGTTCGCATCCTTGAGGAAGTTTCACAGCTCCTCCTGATTCACTCTTGACCGGGGGTACCAGCTGATTCTCAAAGACCCATACATAAATTCCATTATCCGTTGGATTTTCACTCTTGACGAGGGGTGTGCCCTAGATCGTTCGTTCTGCTCACTGGATAGTGCGCTATTCACTCTGGACTGGGGGTGTGGCAAACCCGTCTGATTCTGGCGTTTTCACTCTGGAACAGGGGTGCTGACTAAAGCTGTTACCCGTCGTCAAGAACCCCATTTCACTCGGGATTGACTCGACTCTTTATAAGGATGATACGCCAGAAACAAAACATCAGAAGACGACTATAGCCCGATTTACACTCTTGTCGAGGTAGCCAAATAATTAAGTAGTTCCCATGCGCGATGTCTGATGTTGATGGCCGAGGAACCATCCCAACCCTCTGACTTCGACGGCAGCTACGAGGACCCTTCCGACGATCCCCTCTTTAACTTAGATGAAGCCGACCCTGACCGAGCCAACATTTTCGCTCGGAAGGAACTGCTGAAAGTGGGTCACGTTCCTGAAAGTGGACGTATCGTCGGTCGTGATGGCGAGATCAAGGCTGTTGCCGCTGAACTCAGGCCGATCGTTCGTAGTGATCCGCCTAACAACGTGATTATTTACGGAAAAACGGGTACGGGGAAGTCACTGGTTGCTCGCCACGTTACCGAACGAGCTCGCCGAGCTGCGGAGTCGAACGGTGTGTCCGTCGGCACGGTTTACGTCGACTGCGCGCAGCACAATACGCAGACGCGCGTTGCTAGGACGGTGACACGTACACTCAACGAGACGGACGAGACTGACTTTGATATTCCACGGGCAGGAATTGGGAGTGGTGAATACTACGATTATCTCTGGGATATTTTGGATACCGCCTACGAGTCAGTTATTATCATTCTTGACGAGGTGGATCGACTCGATGACGACGATATACTCATGCAGCTGTCGCGTGCTCGCGAATCGGGGAAAGCGGACTGCCACTTAGGCGTCATCGCAGTCAGCAACAAGATCGAGTACCGGGACCAGTTGAACGAGCGCGTCAAGTCCAGTCTTCGTGAGGAGGAGTTTGTCTTCCAACCCTACGATGCGAACCAACTGCGCGAGATTATGAAGCACCGTCGAGACGCGTTCCACGAGGGAGTTCTCTCTGATGATGTGATCCCCCTGACTGCAGCATTAGCCGCTCAGGAACACGGCGACGCCAGAAAAGCCATCGAGATTCTCCGTCACGCTGGCGAACTTGCTGAGCGAGAAAACGTCGATATGGTCGTTGAGGAGCACGTTCGTGATGCCCAAGAGTGGGCTGAAATCGACCGGTTCGAGGAACTACTACGAGGATCGACGACGCAGGTCAAATTCATCCTCTATTCCCTTGCGCTGCTCACCGAAGAGAATCCGAATGAGGACGAATTTTCGACGAACCGGATTTACGAGCGTTATCAAGCGACGGCAGAGAAAGCCGATGCAAAAATCCTCAGCGAACATCGCGTCTATGAACTGTTGAAAGAGCAGGCATTCCTCGGTGTCGTTGAATCAACTCGGACTGGTGGCGGTCGAGGTGAGGGCAGTTATCTGGAGCATCGGTTGGTTCAGGACACTGGAATCGTGCTGAAATCTGTGCTTCGGGACAGCCGGTTGGAAGATCTGGCATAGCTCCCCGGTTCGGTCGCTCACCACACCCCTGATCACGAGTGTATCTCTCGATACGTCGAAACCCGAACTGCGTGATGAAACGACGGAAACGGGGAGTAGGTATCTTTCCTTCCCAATTTACTCGTCTGGATTGACTGGGCCCTTGTATTTGGAGGTCACTTTATCGCCTTCCCGCCACTGCCAGTAGTAGTAGCGGTTATCCGCTGAACAGGCGCAATACCACGGCCTTCAGGCCGTGGATACGCGCCGTCACTCGATGACGAATCCCACCAACAACTGCATAGTCGAATTTCCAATCTGTACTTTGAAGTTCTAAGAACCGCTATACAGTGGTTAGGTCAGGTCGAAACGGAGCGGAGCGGATTCCGAACGGCCTTCGGAGGCGGTCTACCCGCCAACCCAATGAGACAGTATCCGAAATGCCGACGCGGTGAACACGAATCCCAGAAGGGTTCGTCTGTGCCCGTCGGTTGAGCAAGCCCGCGGATACCTCCGAATCCGTCGCAGTCTGCCGGACGTTCCGTGGCAAAAACAACACGGGGCGTCCGAACATGATGGAGGATAGGAGTAACAGCCGTTTGGCACGGCTAGACAGCCACCGACCACGACGACTGGGTTAAACGGGTTCCCGTGAAGTGGCGGTGTCCATGGTTGCAAACCTGAAACTCCCACCGCTCGGGATTCCTCCGCGTGAACGCGGAGGAGGATGTCAACGGGCTGGACCTCTCAAAGCAGATCTACCAACTCGTGGGCGTGCTCGAGGACCTGGTCCATCTCCGCAGCAGCGAGGGTAGCGTTGCGCCCCTTCGGCTTGGTCTTGATCTCGTTTTGGCGTGGGTTCCCTGCCACGCTTGTGCTTCGCGGTGATCGAGACGCCGGTATGGATCTGTTCGCTCGTATCAATCTCTGATTCGCCACTGCCGTCACCTCGAGTTTCGGGCCCGGCGACGGCCTCGGTCTCGGAAGCAGGCCGGCGTTGTCGTTCGTTCTCTTGCTGCGCTTGGGTTTCGAGTTGCTCGCTACGATGGCTTTGAGCGTTACCCCAGTTACCGGGCGGTTTCTGGACTCGGAACCGGCACGCGACCGTCGGACGTTCGACGGAGACCATGGCCGACCAGTCGATTCACGAAACGGTCACACACGGCCGTGATACACTTCTTTACCGCTGGTAGGTGGAGTCACGCCCGCACCATGAGTACCGTCGACGTTGCGATCGGTGTCGATGCGGACTGCGTCGCCGGCTGGCTGGGTTCCTACGGGGGTGCGGACTCGCCCGCAGATCTCTCCAGGGGACTGGCCGCCGGGAACGAAGGCATTCCGCGCATGCTCGCGCTCTTCGAGGAGCAGGATATCCAGACGTCGTGGTACGTCCCCGGGCATACGATCGAGACCTTCCGCGACGAGATCGAGGCAGTCGCGGCCGCTGGCCACGAACTCGGCGTCCACGGCTACTCCCACGAGAACCCGACCGACCTCTCGAGGGAACAGGAAGACGAGATTCTCGAGGTCTCGATCGACCTCATTGAGGACGTCACCGGGTCAGAGCCGGTCGGTCATCGCGCCAGCTGGTGGGAGTTCAGCGAGAACACGCCGGAACTGGTCGAGAAACACGGCTTTCTGTACGACAGCAGCCTGATGGAACGGATGTTCGAACCGGGCTGGATGCGCACGGGCGACAGCTGGGAGAAGATCCAGTACGATCAGGAGCCCGAGACGTGGATGGAGCCCTACCAGTACGGTGACGAGACCGACGTCGTCGAAATCCCGATCAGCTGGTACCGCGACGACATCCCACCGATGCTGTTCATCAAGCAGCCGATCTACCACGCTGGGTACAAGGACCCGGCGATGATGTACGAGCAGTACTACAAGCGCCAGTTCGACTACCTCTACGACCGCCGCGGCGCGGGTGTCTACACGTTCACGATCCATCCCGACATCCACGGCCTGCCCCACATGATTCCCCTTCTCGAGGAGTTCATCCAATACGTCGAGGGCCACGAGAACGCGCGGTTCGTCACCCTCGAGACGATCGCCGAGACGTTCAAAGACGACCCGTCGGTGTACGAGAGCGAGAGCGACTACGTCTGATCGCTCGGCACCTGTGATCGGTCCGACGACGCGAACGCCGCTCGGATCGCCTCCGGGTCGTTGAACGCCTCGAGCGCCAGCGTGAGCCGAAGTCTGGCCTGCTGTGCGGAGAGGTCGTCAGCGAAGATCGCACCGTACTTGCGGAGGCGCTCCCCGCCCCCGTCGCCGCCGTAGACCGGCGTGACTCGTCCCTCGAGACAGCGTGACGTGACCACAACGGGGATGTTCGCATCGATCGCGTCACGGACGGCGTCGGCGATGCCCGCCGTCGCGTTCCCGAGCCCCGTTCCTTCGATCACGATGCCGTCCGCGTCGCGCTCGAGCGCAGCCTCGAGGAGGTCCCCAGTGACGGCGCTCCCGCTCTTGATCGTAAAGACAGTAGCAGCGAGCGATGTCGTCTCAATTGGCCGCGTCTCGCTTCTCGGTGGCCGGTGGATCGCGACGCCGTTCCGGTCGACCGTCGCGACTGGACCCGTGTTTCTCGAACAAAACGCCTCGAGAGCAGACGTATGGGCCTTCGTCACCGTCCGCGCGCTGTGGAGCGTCTCGTTGAACGCGACGAACGTGCCACCGGCACCGCGGTCGGCGAATGCTACGCCGGCGCGAACGGCCGTCAGGAGGTTGCTCGGCCCGTCCGAACTCACCTCGTCCGGGCGACGCTGGGCACCCGTTAGAATCACCGACGTCTCCGGCCGAACGGTGACATCAAGATAGTAAGCCGTCTCCTCCATCGTGTCCGTCCCATGGGTGATGACGACGACGTCGACGGTAGGATCGGCGTCGAGTTCGCCGACGCGATCGGCGATCGTCTCGAGCGTCCTAGCGTCCATCTCGTAGCTCGGAATCTGTGCGACGGATTCGACCGAGAGCGTCGCGTACGTCTCGAGTTCGGGAACCGTCTTGAGGAGTTCCGCCCCCGTCTGCGTCGGTGTTGCCCCAGTGTCCGTCGCCGTACTCGCGATGGTTCCGCCCGTACTGAGAAGGGTAACGTTCATACTGGTCTCTTGCACGCAAGCGGCCGAAAAAGTGAGCGGAGAATCACGGCTGTCCCAGCAGGACGGTCATACCGGCGACCTACAGGATTAAGTCCGAGCAGCAGTTACTATACCCTATGGCAATTACTGCGGAATTCCTCGTCAATTCTCCCTCACTTCCGTTTGTGGGTTTCGCAGAATTGTTACCATCTAATCAAATAGAGTGTGTACACGGCCTATGTCTCGGACGGAACTCTCGGGTGTTCGTCATCTATCTCGACCCGGCTGATGATGTTTCCGAAGACGATCTCTCTGCCCTCGATGAAGTAGTCGAGACAACCCCACTTGGACGCGCAAGCGGTAGAGATGTCTACCAGCTCAGCGTCAAACTGGAGGATATGATTTCGGAAGCGTTCGTTCCCGGACGGTTCGCGAAGACTCAAATAGAACCGACGATCATCAGTCCAGAGGGCTGGTACGAAAAGAAGCTTTTCCGGGACTATGAGTCGTTCAACAATATGCGGACTCATTGCGATGAGCATGGCATCCGAATCGATCTTCTCTCGATCACGCAGGATTCTCCGCCTCCAGATGAACGCTCACAGTACGGGCTAACTGACCGACAACACGAGGCACTGGCGCTCGCTATCTCTCGCGGATACTACGACAATCCCCGACAGGCCACGGCCAGTGAGCTAGCTGAAGAAATGGGTATTTCCCAACCCTCGATGTCGAACCTTCTCCGCCGAGGGGAGCGCCAGTTACTCACGTCGACGATCGAGATGCAGCCACAGCAGACGTTCCAGACTTGACCCATTAACCGGGTCTCTAATGAGATACTGCTATCCAGTACGCTCTCTGGAGAAGTGTTCGGGCTAGCCGAAGGGACTTAAATGGGTTTTGAGAATAGCATCGAATCCAAACGGCGTGCGGTCAACATTCAAATGTAGAAATGAAAACCGTCACGCTACACAACGATGTGGAAATGCCGATCCTCGGATTCGGGACGTATCAGATCGAGGATCCCGAAGTATGTGAACAAAGCGTCTCCGAAGCTCTCCGTACCGGGTATCGTCTCATCGATACTGCGGCCGGATATGAGAACGAAGAAGCTGTCGGCAGAGCGATCGAGACGAGCGATGTAGCGAGGGAGGATGTGTTCGTCACCACGAAGCTCTGGATACAGGATGCTGGCTACGAAAGCACGAAGCGAGCGTTCGAACGATCACTCGATCGACTGGGACTGGACTATCTGGATCTATATCTGATCCATCAGCCCTTTGGTGACGTTCATGGCTCGTGGCAGGCAATGGAGGACCTGCACAACGAAGACAAGATTCGAGCGATCGGCGTTAGCAACTTCCACCCGGATCGCTTGATCGACCTGATCGTCCACAACGAAGTCGTCCCCGCAGTCAATCAGATCGAGACACACCCCTTCTACCAGCGGACCGAAGACGCTGAGTTCCTGAGCGAGCATGAGATTCAGCATGAGTCCTGGGGGCCGTTCGCTGAAGGACGGAACAACCTCTTCGAGCACGACGTACTGGTTTCGATCGGCGAGCAGTACGGAAAATCGGCTGCACAGGTCGTTCTTCGATGGCTGATACAGCGAGGGATTGTTGCGATTCCCAAGTCAGTTCATGAGAGACGGATCGTCGAGAACTTCGACGTCTTCGATTTCGACCTGAGTGTCGGAAACATGAACACGATATCAGAGATAGACGAAGCCGAATCTCTGTTCCCTGACCATCGGGATCCGGAATTCGTCAAGCAACTAAGTGAAGTGGAGGCCAATACCTAAGCGTTCACGAGCGGCAACTCCCCCTCGGTTCGACCCAGTCCTCGAACGCTCTCCGACCGGGTCGACACTGACGCATTCGATGACGTAGTTCACACCACCGCAGGGAAACTCTCGTACTTCTTGGTGGTTTCTCCCCCGGGAGGAGTCGACCTCGGTCGTGCCAAACTCGTGGGCGATGTTGATCTTACCTCTGAGCCGAGACGGTAGCTGGCCGGTGGTGAAATCCCCGAAACAGCCGGTTGCGTTAACGGTCGGTGGTGTCAACGTGGAGCAACGAAAACACGGCCGCCTCGATCTTCCGGAGGTGCTCGCCGACCGTCGTCTCGGCGAGCCCGGTCACCGCCGCGATCTCGCCGTGGGTCGCCTCGCGGGGCTCTTGGTAGTAGCCAAGTTCGACCGCCGCCTGGAGCACCTCGCGCTGGCGCTCGGTCAACCGGGAGACCACGTGGCGGGGACCCGGCGTGTAGGGTCCAGTCCGCTCTATCTCGATCCTGACGCCCGTCGGCTGCTCAAAGAGTGCGTCGGCGAAGGCTTCCTCCGTCCCAATGTAGGTCGTCCGGAGGCCACCATCGTCGGTGTACTCGACCGGCATATCAATCAAGTACGACGACTCGCGCCGGCCCTCCATGAGTAGCCGAGTCAGATCGTCTACCGCATAGCGCGTATAAGCGAAGAACCCAGTATCGTCGCCGGAGATCGAGAAATCGAAGACTTCGGGTAACTCCGACAGAATTCGACGGAGGGCCTCAACGTCGCCGCGGCCCTCGGCGAACATCGCGACGGTGTCGTCAGAGAGGAGCTCCATGCGGTGGATGGCCCGGTACTCCAGCCCGAGCTCGTTGACCCGCCGGTCGAGCCGGTTAAGTCCCTCCTCAGAGGGGTAGGCCACGACGGTGACGTAACGCATGTGCCAGCGATGGACCGCCACCACAAAAGACGTGACTATGAGTGTTCATGGATCGCCGGCAGTGCGTTCATCGCCCGGAACGATGAAAGGGAAACGCCATGTCCGACTTGCCGCCGACGAGCATTCTCCTGCCGACGACGAGGTGGACCGCCGCGTGCGCGGAACTGGCCGCCCAACTTGGGGACCGCAACGAGCTGTTGGTCATTCACGACAGTGTAAACGACCCCGTCACCGAACAGGAGGACCCACCTGAGGGCATTCGGTTTCTCGCCGCCGGCGAGCCGGATGGCTGTTCGGGGAAGGCCAACGCTATCGTTGCCGGGATGGAGGCCGCACGTTACGACCGCCTCGTCTGGACCGACGACGACTTCCATCACCCCCAGACTGGCTAGCAACCCTCAACGCGGAGTACAAAGAGTATGGACCGGTGTCGGAGGTGCCGTACTTCGTCGGACAGGACCCTCTGTCGGTGCTACTCGAACCGCTGTATGCCTCAGCCGGCTCGTTCCCTCTCTCCCTCGGCAACCAGATATGGGGCGACGCGGTCATGTTCGAGCGAGGTGACATCGACGAAGCCGCGTTTCTTGATGACCTTCGGCGGACGGTCAGAGACGATGGGCTCCTCATGGAGTATCTCCAAGTGACGACGGTCGGCCGGACACGCATCGTCCCTATCGGAGAGACCATCCGCGAGTCGATCGAGCGCCCGGTCAGATGGACGCAGATTCTCCGGTGGCACTTCCCTGGTGCCATCGTAGGGACGTGGCTCATTTCACTGCTCGTCCTCGCAGGTGCGGTCTTGGCCCCGCTCTCTGCCGCGGCGGTCCTGACAGTGGGCCACCTCGCCGTCAACGAGATCCTGGGCGTCGAACAGTTCGCCATCAGTGGCCGTGAAGTCTACAGTCAAGGTAACAAAGACGAACTATCGAATGGGACCTTCACCGATGTCGGTGCAGTACTCGATATGTCCGCGACGAGGCGGGCGTGGAACGTCATCCTGGGTGTACAGGAGATAGGTGCAGCCTATAGTAGCCACTGAACGTCATTGCACACCTGATCGCACGACTGGAGCAAACACCACAGTAGCCGAAGCCCCTTATATTTCCGTGAGAAAACGAAGAATATGACCGAGTACGAACTCGATGATATCGATCGGGAAATCCTCTACGCGCTACAGGAGGACGCCCGAAATCTCTCGTCCGGTGAGATAGCCGATCGAACCGAAGCGTCATCGAGCACAGTTCGAAAGCGCATCCAGCGACTCGAGTCAGAAGACGTCATCAAAGGTTACAGTGCCGATATCGATTATCAGAAATCCGGCTACCCACTCCGAATGCTCCTGTTCTGTACAGCACCGATTCCAGAACGAGGCGAACTTATCGACGACATTCTCGATATTCCAGGAGTCGTTTCAGTCCAGGAACTGGTCACTGGAGAGAAAAACTTGCTTGTAACGGCCGTCGGTGAAACTGACGACGATATCACGCCGGTCGCACAGGAACTCCTTGAGATGGGGTTGACTATGGCTGATGAAGTGCTCGTCCGCAGTCACGAAGCGACACCCTTTGACGACTTCTCCTCACGGTCAAAAACAAACGACGAGTAAGCCGCCGCGAGTTCGTCTCGGAACTATAAGACCACGCGTCCCACGTCCTGAGCGCCAGCGTGACGAACGATCACTGCGATCGGGTCGTCGTAGCGAGAGCATTCGATCCGCCGTTGAGTACGAGTAATCTCGCCTCTCGATTACGGCGACAGTTGTCGGGTACGTCCACGACGATGACGGGGACTATGGCGGCTTTCCTGAGACCTCATAGCTCGCTAGCTTGGACGGAAAGTAGAACAGCGGAACACTCCGATCGTGCGTTCCAAAGAGACGTGACGTAGCAGTGGCCAGCGTCCGAAATTGACGTCTTTAGTAACGTCACCAGAAACACAGCTGACCCATGAAATTTGATAGTATACCAATACGTTCTAATAGCTCGTGGATAGAGAACGGTCCGGTAATATCGAAGAATATAATAACCAATCTGTTCTCACAAGAGAGTAGAACCGGTCAGCTTGGTTGCAGTGCCTCTGGCCTTCCTGTTTGGGAGGTCCTGATGCTGTGCTGGTCAGATGGTAAATCCGAACGATGGCTGGACAACCACAATCGAACGACCCGGTACAACTTCCTGAAACGACGCCCGCATCCTCAGTGGTGCCGCGAGCAGCGAGTTTAGGAGTTTGGGCACTCTTCTTGCTCAGTCTGGTGACGCTTGCGGTTTCGGTCCGGGGCGGCTACGAATGGCACCTCTCGGGCTACGTCGTCGTAGACGGGCTGACGAAGGTTATGTGGGTCGTCGTCACGTTCTTCAGTGGTATCGTTCACTCCTATTCACGCCGCTATATGGCCGGTGATAGTCGTATCGACCAGTTTTACGGTCGGATCTTCGCGTTCACGCTCATCGTCATGGCCATGACCGCAGCCGACCACGTAGTACTGTTCACGGTGGCGTGGCTGGGCATGGGACTGACGATGGCATCTCTCATCGGACACGTCCACGGCTGGGACCAGGCTCAGGCCGCTGGTGCGCTCGCCCGCCGCTACTTCCTCGCGAGCAGCGGATTGCTCGGGGGGAGTCTGGCACTGCTGGCCTGGACAACTGGGACGGCTTCGATTTCCAGCATTCTTAGTCAGGCTGAGAGTCTCCCGTCCGAGGTCGCGGGACTCGCTATCGGGGGGCTCTTCCTCGCGGCGATACTCCAGTCGGCGCTGTTCCCATTCCAGAACTGGCTGCTGTCGTCGATGACGGCACCGACGCCAGCATCCGCCCTGATGCACGCCGGGTTCGTCAACGCGGGCGGCATCCTGCTGACTCGCTTCGCACCGCTATTTGCCGGTGACACGGTGGCCATGTCGCTACTCGTCATCGGCGGTGCGAGTAGTGCCCTGCTCGGACAGGCACTGTTGCTCGTCCAGACAGATATCAAGCGCAAGCTCGGGGCCTCTACTGTCGCTCAAATGGGGTTCATGATCCTTCAGTGTGGGCTCGGGTTCTTCGCCGCTGCCATCACCCATCTTATCCTGCATGGGTTCTACAAGGCGTACCTGTTCCTCTCCTCGGGAACCACCGTCGAACAGACAGCTCCGAAGGCAGCCTCCCAGGATAGTCTGGGGCTGCTGGAAGTGATCGCGAGTCTGGGAGCGGCGGTCGGCGGTGGCGCTGTCTTCGTCGCGATAACCGGCAAGGGTGCCGAACTTGATGCCGGACTCTTCTTAGTGCTCGTCGTGGTCCTGACGACGCT
Organism: Natrinema sp. 74; assembly: GCF_046097095.1. Taxonomy (NCBI): domain Archaea; kingdom Methanobacteriati; phylum Methanobacteriota; class Halobacteria; order Halobacteriales; family Natrialbaceae; genus Natrinema; species Natrinema sp. 74. The sequence continues at coordinate 90,142 of NZ_CP175699.1, read as the reverse complement.
ACACGCGGCCCGCAATATCCTCAAGCGGTCGAAACTACCTACGCCGTTCAAACTCGTCGGCATTTCACTCATCGTCGTCCCCATCGCCGTCTACGGGATCATATTCGAAACCATCTCGTCGCTGCTGTCGACCGTCCCGATGACTCATGCACCGACCGAACTCACGGTCGTCCATTTCGCGATCGGAGCCCTCTTCGTCGTCTCGTATCTCGCAGTCGAATTCGGCTGGCACCGCTCTAGCAAGCGCCTCTACGTCGCATTGCTAAACCTCTCGCAGCCAGCCCCTGAAACCGTGCTGACCACGAAGGAAGACTACAATGACGCATAACGAGAACTATCTCACGAAGAGCATCGACCGTGCAGCAGAGAAAGTCGGCTCAGTCTGGCCACTCCACTCGTTCGTCACGGCCAATCCACTGTCCGGATTCGAAGACCAGCCGTTCCACCAGGCCGTCGCCGAGGCTGAACAGTTGTTCGGTGGCCGTGGCTATCCACATCCCTCCGTCTTCCGGGAGGCCTGGGAGCGCGGCCAGATCGACGCTGCGGTGTTGGCCACCGAACTGGATACACACGGTATCGACGAGGATCCAGAGACGTTACTGGACGAGATGGCGACAGCGGAATCGGCTCCCACTGAGACCGATTCCGCGACGGACACGCTCGATCGCATCCTCTCGAAGTGGCTCTCGGCGTTCCTCGACCATGGAAACGCCACATGGTCGATGCCTGACCGCGAACGGGGCTTCTACGCCGCCTGGCGCGAGATCGCTCCCTATGACAGTGAGATCTCAAACTGTGACAGCCCCTCGGACATCCCGGAAACGCCGATCGCGGCGCTGGAAGATGTCCTGTCGGACTATCCAGAGGGAGAGTGGGAGACGATCTTCGAGCAGCAGCTTGCTGCACTCCCCGGCTGGACCGGCTTCATCAAACAGCAGACTACCGATGACGCCGACCCGTGGCAGTCGAAGTATCCAATTTCGTTGGTCGACTATCTCGCCGTCCGCCTGCTCCTCGCGGACTTTCTCGATGTGCCCATCGAACCGGACGAACACGCCACTGAGCCAGTCGAGAACGACGACGTTCCGCTGCCGGAGATCTGGCTGACTGCGTGGGAGAAGACCCACCGCGACCGTCTGATAGCGCGGGTAACACAGCCAACCGAGGAGACGTCTTCCTCGGATGAAACCGCTCGCCCAGCCGCCCAACTCGTGTTCTGTATTGACACGCGCTCGGAGATCATCCGCCGCCACATCGAGGCAGTCGGACCGTACGAAACCCACGGCTATGCGGGCTTTTTCGGTGTCCCGATGCGCTACCAGGCATACGACGCGGACGTGGCCGTCGACGCGTGTCCGCCGATTCTCGATGCTCAGCACCGCATCACGGACCGCCCCACGACGGACGCGGATGCCAAACAGGACCGCCATGACCGCTGGCAAGACGTTCTAGATGCAGGGCAGAAAGTGCTCAAGAGCCTCAAGACCAACACGGCAACGGCGTTCAGCTTCGTCGAGAAAACCGGGCCGGGGTACGGCGCTGCGCTCACCGCCCGGACGCTCCTCCCTGCCCGCGTCTACGACCTGCTCTACGATGCCGACCGCGCACCACGCGAACACGAATTCTGTGAGCCGTCGATCGATTACAACCCGGATTCCGTCAATTCGCTCCGAGAAGGGCTCACGCTCGAGGAGAAGGTCGAGTATGCACAGGACGCCTTCGAACTGATGGGCTGGGAGGAGTTCGCCCGGCTCGTCGTGTTTACGGGCCACACCAGCCAAACGACGAACAATCCGTTCGATTCGAGCCTGGATTGTGGTGCCTGTGCCGGCAACCCCGGCGGCCCGAACGCTCGTGTGCTGGCAACCATCTGCAACGACGATGACGTCACGGCCGAACTGCGCGAGCGCGGGTTCGACATCCCCGCTGACACCGTGTTCCTCGCGGCCGAACACAATACGACGACCGACGAGATTACCCTGTTTGACGTCGAGGTGCCCGCGAGCCATCAGGAGGACATCGAGCAGTTACGCGAGGACCTCACGCAGGCCCAGACTCGCGCGACCGCCGAGCGGACGGAGTCGATGACCGATGAGGCGGCGGATAGCGTTCGCGAAACCCAGCGTCGCGCTGCCGACTGGGCGGAGACGCGCCCCGAGTGGGGGCTGGCCGGGAACGCCTCGTTCGTCATCGGCCCGCGTGAGTTGACTGAAGACGAAGCGCTCGACGGTCGCACGTTCCTCCACTCCTATGATTGGCAGACCGACCCGGACGGGGAAGCACTGGAAGCCATTCTGACCGGGCCGCTCGTGGTCACCCAGTGGATCAACAATCAGTATTACTTCGCCACCGTCGACAACGCCGTCTACGGAAGCGGGTCCAAGGTAACACAGAACCCGGTCGGCAATATCGGCGTGTTTCAGGGCAACGGTGGCGACCTGATGACCGGACTCCCGCTGCAGTCGCTCTACGCCGACGCCGACCAAGCACACCACCAGCCGCTGCGCTTGACGGCACTGATTCACGCACCGGTCGAACAGGTTACCGAGATTCTCCACCAGCACGAACAACTCGTGCAGCTCCTCGACAACGGCTGGATACAGCTCACCGTGATCGACCCAGAACAGGATAACAAACCGCTCCACTATCAGAAGAACCTAGAATGGAAGCCGGTGGAATCCACGCAGCCCTCGGTCGAACCTCCCGCCCAAGCGGTTTCGAGCGAAGTAGCTGATTAGTGATCGTTCCGAACGAAGAAGCCAGCTTATCGATTGGGCGTGCGTTCGGTAAGCCGCGACCGCGTTAGTGAGACGTGAAGACGACCACTCGGGGGTGCTTCGTTTCTGCGAGCGGTCCTTCGCTCTAAGCTCCCTCAGTAGACAGCACAAATGACGTTCACGACGGGAACGAACCCGTACAGCGCATAAATGGTGAATAATTCAGTGTCATCTTCATACACCCAACCAGAACAGCTAATTAACAGTAATTGGAATGCGATTTCTTTATTCCGTATGAGCTGTGAACCTGAAGTGCTTAATTCGTCACCTACAGATGCGAACTTATCGATATGTTCACCCTCTGACGCTCATCCAATGTATGAGTATTCAGAGTTACCCGCGAAACTCACTGTAAATACAGAACACGAACCTATTGTTACTGCAGTTTATCTGTAAACCGGCAGATTAATACAAAACTCCATTGTCAATATTTATATGGATATATACAAAGCTATCCTTCTCGAATTGTTTGGGATTACACTACTTCTCTTTGGGGGATTTAATCTGTTAGCTAACACACTGATTCTCGGTGATTGGGACGTCATCGGGGATATGACTGTTTGGCTATGGGCAGGGGTGATTGTGGGACTCATCGGGGTGGTCGCTGGCTTCCAGTCGGATGAGTAGATGGCATTCACACGTACCGAATTCCTTCCTTTCAGTTTAGGAGTGCAGACTGACTAACGAAATTGCGTTACCAACTACTGTTAAGTGATGTGGAATTCAAGTCGCTGAGCAAGTCACCTGCTTCGATAGGCTTTACCACCTAATCACCTAATTGACGCCTATGAGTCAGTTCGACCGGACGATCGGATCCAGCGCACAATCCGGGGCGAAATCCGATCGTGACACCGAACAAGGGATAGAACCAGGGTCCGTCACACATACTGAATCACAGTTGCTCCCCGCGGACGTGTTTGCAACGCTTGGTAACGAGACGCGGGTCGACATCCTTCGATCACTGCTCGAGTGCGGTGCGGACAACTCCCCCGTCAGTTTCACGGATCTATTCGAGGCGGTCGACATTGCGGACAGTGCGAACTTCAACTATCATCTGCAGCAACTGACGGACCACTTCGTTACGCAAACCGACGAGGGCTACGAGTTCCGCTATCCTGGACGAAAGGTTGTCAGCTCGATTTTCAGCGGAACATTTACAGAACGCGCACAACTCGGCTTGTTCCCCGTTGACGGCTCGTGTTACTCGTGTGAGCGTTCATTGCAAGGGTGGTATGCCGACGATACGCTTACGATTGGCTGTACCGACTGTGGGACGATCCAGGTGAGTTATCCGTTCCCGACCGGTGGTCTCGACGACCGATCGATCGACGAACTCCTCCAAGCGTTTCACCACTACGTACGTCATCACTACTGTCTCGCTGCGGACGGCGTCTGCCCAGAGTGTACTGGGAGCGTCGAGACGGATCTCGTCTATGGGTTGAACGCAGACGATCAGGATGTTGCCGTCGAACATGTCTGCCAACGGTGTGGTTACCAGTTGCAGTCGACCGTCGGCCTCACGCTTCTGGATAATGCTGACGTCCTCGTGTTTCATTCGAAGCGCGGCGTCGATTTGAATACCGAACCGTTCTGGCACTTCGACTGGTGCGTGAGCGATATCCGGACGAGGGTCGTCTCGGAGGCTCCGCTTCGCGTACAACTGACGCTTCCCTGTGAGAACGACGAGCTGCAGGTCCTCGTCGACGAAACCGGCACCGTTATCGAAACGGCGATCGTCGAACACCTTCCACAGTAGCGTTGACTTAGCGTTCGAGGACTAACCAAAACCGTCGTATATGAACCGCCTCGGGGGCAAGTGGTTCGAGACGCGGAGCGTCTCGTCATCACGGAAGACCACGTCTTCCGTACGGCCCCGAGGCACTCGGCCTGCTCCGCCTGTAGATGCGCCCACGTACGCCGCTACTACGCAGCGGTCAATCAGAACGCGGACGATGACCCAGAGAGACCGCAGTGATGCCCACGTCGTCTCGAGTGTCAGTTACTCGAATCGTTCGACGGCCTGCTCGTACCGTGCCGATGGCTCTTCCCAGTCAACGACCTGGAAAAAGTTGTCGATGAAATCGCCACGTGCGGGGCCGTAATCGTGGTAATAGGAGTGTTCCCAGACGTCCAGTGCGAGGATCGGGTGGCTTCCCCAGAGTGCGCCCTGGTCATGCTTATCCACGACGACGTTGCGAAGCTGATTGCTCACTGAATCGTACACGAGGAGCGCCCAGCCGCCTGCAGCGGATGCGGCGCTCTCGAATTCGCCCTGCCACGCTTCGTAGGAGCCGAAGTCTTCGACGATACGATCTGCGAGGTCTCCAGTGGGTTCGTCGCCGCCATCGGGGCTCATCGACTGCCAGAAGAGGTCATGGAGAATATGACCCGATCCGTTGTGCGTGACATCGCGAATCGCACTCGGCGAATCGGAGAAGTCGCCGTTCTTACGGTTCTCCGCAAGCGTCTCCTCGGCACTGTTCCAGCCGTTGACGTAGCCTTGGTGGTGGGTATCGTGATGCCAGCGCAGCACCTGTTCGCTGATGTGCGGTTCAAGCGCGTCGTAGTCGTACGGAAGCGGCGGCAGTTCGTATTCGCTCATGTTGCGTACAGCAATGACTATACAGAGGACGGATATGAAGATTCTCTGTACGGGATTCAAGTAATATCGGTGGCAGTTCTACGTTCCTAATAGAGGCCATGTGGTGCCTATTTTCGCAGCACAGGTTAGAACAGTGTCTGACCAGCAACCAATTTTAGGTTCCGGCTACGAGACGCTTATCAGTACCACGCAACGAGAGCGGGTATGGAACCGAACGATGTAACGGCAGAGCAAGCTACGCTGTGTTCGGGACAGCAGGTGCGCCATGGATCAGGGGTGCTTGCGAATCGCGCATTCCCGACGAAGAACTATTCCGCGAATCTCGATCCGTTTGTCCTCTTTGAGCGGTTCTACATCGACCCCCAGCAAGGATTCCCGATGCACCCTCACAAGGGATTTGAAATCGTCACCTACATGCTCGAGGGCGGGATGGATCACGAAGATACGCTTGGCGTCAGTTACACTGCCAAAGCGGGAGACGCAATGCAAATTACGACCGGACGTGGCATCCGTCACTCTGAATTCGCCGCTGACGGTGCAGCCTGTAACGGACTCCAGCTCTGGGTAAACCTCCCGAGCGAGCAAAAGGACGCCAAACCAGACTACACCAGCGCGACGCCGGGTGAACTCCCGACGGAGGAGCAAACGGGGGCGACCGTCACTACCGTCGTCGGCGACGAGTCGCCGATCGAACTGTACACGTCGATGGAGTATCTCGATGTGCAGATCTCCGATACGTGGACGTGGTCACCGCCAGACGAATGGGCAGGCTTTCTCTATGCGATTACAGGAGCCGGGACGGTCGATGGCAGTCGGTTCGCTGACGGAGACGTCTTCCTCCTCACGGCCGCACACGATGTCGTCCTCGAGAGCGAGGAATCGCTTCGCGTCGTTGCTGTTTCCGGTCTCCCTCACCACGAGCCGATTCGCCAGCGTGGCCCGTTTGTCCGGTAGCTAAATTGAGTCTCGAGCAGTGCCTCTAACGACGTTGCAGGGAGCGTACTGGTTGACGACGAGATCCGATCAACGCGTGTGAGGGCCTACGTGTTATGTCTGGGCGCCCCTTAGGAGGTGTATGCGCGAACTCGTCTTCGCTCTTGAATACGAGCCCGGGTGTAACAGGGTGGCGGACACCCTCGCCGACCATCCCGACGCCCGAATTCGCTCACTCTCACTGCACGCCACCGCCGAGCGCCTCTGGCGAGTTGACCACGCCGCCGGCACCCCAGAAGCGCTCGATGCCATCGAGGACGCGTTCCTTACTATCGACTACTACGCCGACTGTTTAGCGACCGAGGACTGTGGTGCGACCCAAACGACTCGTGTTCTCGACCGTACGGACGATACACTCGTTCTCTATTCCGACTGGGTGCGAACCCCCACCTGCGCGTCCGTGCCTCACATCGCCCGCACCCACTTCGGCGACGGCGTCCTCTTCGAAACACGGCACGAAGGGCGCCACTACACGTGGCGGCTCATCCACTCCGGCCAAGGCGACGTGTCCGCGTTCTTTGACGAACTCAGGACGGCCGTCGGCGAATGCGCACAGATGGAGATGCTCCGGACCGCAGATACGACGGAAACAGGAGCTAGGAGCGACGACAACGCGATCGGCCTGTCTCCCGAGCAAGAAGCCGCACTTCGGGCCGCCGTCGAACACGGCTACTATGAATCGCCCCGCGAGGTCGATGTCGGCGAGTTGGCCGAGCATCTCGACGTGCCGCGCTCGACGCTTACCTATCGCCTCCGCCGGGCAGAAGAACACCTGGCGAAGCAACACGTCTCGAGCGAACAGATGACAGCGGAGCCGTCCATCTCACTCTGACCTCCCTATTGGAATATTCCAACAAAGGCTTATCGAACTGATGTCCCTACCAGCAAGTGATGACAGAGCATTCGGACACAGCGGCGCACGTTGGCGGAGGCGGGCAGCAACGAGAGCTGACCGCCCAGCTCACGGTACCCGAGATGGACTGTCCGTCCTGCGCGCAGAAGGTCGACAAGAGCCTCCAGCGCGTCGATGGCGTCGTCGATGCCGCGCTCCAGCCGACCACTGGCACGGCCTCGATCACGTATGAGCCCGATCGTGCCTCCGAGAACGACCTCGTTCGGGCTATCGAGAATGCGGGCTACGAGGTGGCCACTGTTGGAGACGACGCCGAAGGTGGCTCAGGCGAGGAATTGGGGATCGCTCCCCCGTCGGAGGTCTTGACGAGTTCGCGGGCGAAAAAGACGTGGCTCGGCGCGGCGTTCGTCATGCTGGGCCTCCTCTTCGAATTCTTCCTGACCGGACAGAATCTCACTGTAGCGAGCGTGTTCGGCTATTCACTTCACCTCGCCGACGGGCTGTTCCTCGGTGCAGTGGTCGCGAGCGGCATCCCGGTCGTCCGCAGCGGCTACTACTCGGCGAAGAACTTGAGCCTCGATATCGACCTGCTGATGGGGACGGCCATCATCGCTGCGACAGGTATCGGCTACGTCGTTGAGGCCGCCACGCTGGCCGTCCTGTTCAGCATCGCCGAACTCCTCGAAGAATATGCGATGGACAGGGCTCGTAACTCCCTGCGCGAGTTGATGGAGCTATCTCCCGACGAGGCGACCGTCCGCCGTAACGGCGAGGAGGTGACCGTCCCCACCGACGAGGTCGACGTCGGCGAGACCGTCGTCGTTCGCCCCGGCGAGAAGATTCCGCTCGACGGCACCGTCGTCGAAGGCGGAAGTGCCGTCGACGAGTCACCGATCACTGGCGAGAGCGTTCCCGTCGACAAAGGCGTTAGCGACGAACTGTACGCTGGCTCCATCAACGAGGCAGGCTATCTCGAGTTCGAAGCGACGTCGCCCGCTGCGGAGTCGACGCTCTCACAGATCATCGAAATGGTGCAGGGCGCACAGGAGAAGAAAACCGAGAAAGAACAGCTCGTGGACCGATTCGCCGGCTACTATACACCGACCATCGTCGTTCTGGCGATTCTCACCGCTGTGTTGCCGCCGTTACTCATCAGCGGGGGGGCCACCGTCAGTTTCGCCAGCCTCTCGCATACGTTCAGCGGGAGCTGGCAGACGTGGTTTATCCGCGGGCTCACGTTGCTGGTGATCGCCTGCCCCTGCGCGTTCGTCATCTCGACCCCGGTCTCCGTCGTCTCCGGCATCACCAGCGCCGCGAAAAACGGCGTCCTCATCAAGGGCGGCAATCACCTCGAGGCAATGGGCGATGTCGACGTCATCGCCGTCGATAAGACGGGAACGGTCACGAAGGGCGAACTCGCTGTCACCGACGTGGTGGCACTCGGCGACGCGACCGAAGAGCAGGTCCTCCGGCGTGCGGCGGCGCTCGAACAGCGGAGCGAACACCCGATCGCCGAGGCCATCCTCGCTCAGGCCACCGATGAGGGGAGCAGCGACCTGCCGGGCATCGAGGCGTTCGAGAGCATCACCGGGAAGGGAATCCGCGCGAACGTCGACGGCGAGACCTACTATGCGGGCAAACCTGCTCTCTTCGAGGAGTTGGGTTTCGACCTGTCACACGCCCACCTCCGGGCCGACGGCGGCGCGGTCGCTGAGGTGGAACACGAACAGTGCGAGCGAGAGAACTGCGCCGACATCGAGAACGGCACCATTGCTCAGTACGAGGACGAGGGGAAGACGGTCGTCCTCGTCGGCACGGACACCGAACTGGTCGGCGTCATCGCAATAGCCGATGAGATGCGTCCGGCTGCCGAACGGGCAGTCGCACGGCTACACGACCTCGGCGTCGCCCACGTGGTGATGCTGACCGGCGACAACGAGGGGACCGCCCGTGCGATCGCCGAACGCGTCGGCGTGGACGAGTCCCAGGCCGAACTGCTGCCCGACGAGAAAGTCGACGCCGTGGAGGCGTTGCAGGCGGAGTACAACGGTGTAGCGATGGTCGGCGATGGCATCAACGACGCACCCGCGTTGGCGACCGCCGACGTCGGCATCGCGATGGGGGCCGCCGGAACCGATACCGCACTCGAGACCGCCGATATCGCGCTGATGGGCGACAACATCGGGAAGCTACCGTACCTCTACGCGCTATCGCACAAGGCCAACGGCGTGATCCGCCAGAATATCTGGTCGAGTCTTGGTGTGAAGGCCCTGCTTGCCCTCGGCGTTCCGCTCGGACTGGTTAGTGTGGCGCTGGCGGTCGTTGTCGGCGACATGGGAATGAGTCTAGGCGTGACGGGGAACGCAATGCGGCTATCGCGGATGGAGCCCGACCGGTTTTTCGACACCTAACAGGGCTGTTCAGGCCACACCCAATTACCTGTCGTCGCTGTGTTTCTCGCCCTCGAGGAGTGAAGGGAGAGCACCCTCAGCTAGACGATGCACCGGCTGGCCTCGAGACACCGGCTAGCGAGGGCGTTCAGGGCATCCGCAAGCGAACGTGGCACGACAGCGAGCGGGTGTGGTTTTCAAAAGGGCAGTAGGATGATTCCAACGCGCTCGGAATCGGAGCGGGGTTGATATCGGTCAAGACGAACAGATTTACTGTCGCGTTCCCACAGGCGCGACATCGCTCCCGACCCACTCAGCACCCACCCTTGGACTTGTCCGAACTCTGCCCGGCGGCCATCCCCTCTGTGCCCATCCGGGCGGTTTTGATTCCTTTCTCGAGGACTGATACCGTCAGAGTCAGACCTCGAGCACGTCGACGGCACCGTACGAACCAGCGTCGTGCTTGAAGCGGAAGTCGGCGGCCGGCTGCCAAGCATACTCGGCAAGGTTGGGTTCTGAAAGTAGATTCCTAGTCCTCAATCGTCGGGTGTGGCTTGTTCCGATGCGTCGTGGGAAGGCGCTGGTGGTTCGTGAGTGCCGAACTCGGGGTGTGTCTCTTCCATCCAGAGATAGACGACCGTGCCGGAGACGAACATCAAGCTGGCAGTCATGTAGAAAGCGGCCTCAGCGGTCACGAATTCCATCGAGAGGCCGATCAGAATCGCGCCGACGCCATAGCCGGCGTCGCGCCACATCCGGTAGACACCCATTCCCGCCGACCGCCACGTCGGGTGGGCAGCGTCGCTTGGAACCGTCATCAGATTCGGGTAAAGCAGCGCCATCCCGAGCCCGGAGATTCCGGCCAGTGTTGCCCACAAGAGATACTCGTCAACAAACACCATCCCGAGGACGCCCACGCCGGCGAGGAACATCCCTGCGATGACCGGTGGACGTCGACCGATGCGGTCGGCGAGTCCGCCAGTCCCGACTTGGAGGAAGTACATCGCGCTGTGGATGCCGACGACGACTCCAACGGCTTCGATTGCGAGTCCCTGACTCGTAAGATACAGCGGGACGGCGATCCAGAACAACGTGTCGACGAAATTCTCGATGTGGCCGGCCTGTGCCGCCGCGAACAGTGTCCGGTCGCCGTACGTTGCGCGCTGTAGCACCTCCCCGAACGGCAAGTTTGCATCGTGGTGATCGTCGTCGGCTTCCAACTGTGCGAGTTGGACCGTCTCCTTGATGAGGAAGATCGAGATGAGCGTCGCAAGGACGACAACCGCCGCGAGGAAGATGAACGGCTCGGGCCGGAGGCTCGTCCGTCCGGCGATGACGCCCGTGATCCACGCGCCAGCGGCGACGCCGGTGTAGCCGAAGGCCTCGTCGATGCCGACCGCGAGTCCACGCTGGTCAGGTCCCGCGAGGTCGATCTTGGCGTTGATTGCCATGCTCCAGGTCAGCGCCTGATTGATCCCGAGCAGAACGTTCCCGACTGTGATCCAGTTCCAACTGGGTGCATAGATGAGAAGTACCGGGATCGGCAGCGCGGTGAGCCAGCCGAGGATGAGCACGGGTTTGCGGCCGTACTCCTCGCCCCATTTACCGGCATAGAGGTTGAGCAGCGCCTTACCGAAGCCAAAGGAGACGACGAACGAGCCGATGACGAAAAACGACTCGACGCCGAGCACGTCCTCGCCCAGAACCGGCACGACCGTACGTTCTGAGCCGATCGTCAGCCCGGTCGCAAACACCAACAAGACGTGCAGCGAGAACTGTCCGAGGTGCTCGCGAATTCCCTGTTTCAGGTTAGGTTGTTCGTGCATAGATCACTCGACCCCACGCAGTAATTTGGATCCTAGTTCGAGGTCGGGCAACGGCACCGTCGGGAGCGTCTTTGCAGGAGTCATAGATAAAAGGGAGACTCGAATTAATTCGATTGCTTTAGTTGGCGGCGCAGTTGTTCGGACCCAGTTCGATCGCTTCAGTGTCCCCGTCGGGTTGTTGTTTCCCCCAGTTGATCTGCTTGATCTCGTTGTAGTTGGCGGGCTCGTCGGCGAGACTCTCGACGATCGTTTCGACGAACGCCGTTTCGTCGCCGTCTTCGACGTAACTCAGGAGTTCGTTCGTCGTTTCCTCTCGGAGCGCTCCGAGTTCGGTCGCTAGCGGGCGAATCTCCTCGTCGCTGAAGTGGCCGGGCAGAACGACGGTTTCGTCGTCCAAATTCGTTACCCGATTCAGACTGTCGAACAACTGGCTAGCCGCTTTGCGAACCGCGTCTTCGGCGCTATCCTCGAGGTCCGGCCGGCCGACGCTACGCAGGAACAGCGTGTCCCCGGAGAGGAGTGCATCGCCAAACTGCAACGAGACGCTTCCGGGCGTGTGTCCGGGCGTGGAGAGCACGTCGAGTTCGCGGTTCCCGACAGTGATCGTCTCCTCGCCCTCGAGTTCCGTGACGTGTTTGAGGTCGCCAGCGTCGTCTTCGTGCAGGTAGTACGGAACGTCGAGTTCACCGGCGAGTTGACGAGCACCCGAAACGTGATCGGCGTGTGCGTGCGTATCGGCGACGCCCACGATCTCGAGATCACGTTCGTCTGCCGCGGTCAGATACTGGTCGATGTACTGGCTCGGGTCAACGACGATGGCGTCACCGCTGTCGTAGACGAGGTACGAAACGCATCCAGTGCCGGGGCGGACGATCTGCACGATTCCATCGACATCCTGAATTTCGTACTGGCGATGAACCCGTCCCCAGCCGTTCATACCGCCGTCGATCGACGTGGCGTCGAATCCGTGCTCGCGGAGGAATTCGGCGGCACGTGCCGATGTAACGCCGGCGACGCAGACGACGGCGATCGTTTCATGTTCCGGCAGTTCATCGAGGTGTGACTCGAGCGTGGAGTAATCTTCGTCCAGCAGTTCATCGTAGACGGGAATGTTCACACTTCCGGGAATTTGCCACTCGTCGTAATCGTCCTCGTTGCGGACGTCGAGGACGAAGAGATCCTCGGCGTCGTCTTCCTGGACGCGGCGAGCGACTTCCGAAGGAGCTATCTTAGTCTTGCTCATTACACCCAATACTATGGAACGGCGTCTCTTAAATCCGTTGGTCGGAATACCCCCTTCGTTCGTGACTGGAAAGTATACTGCACTCACTTCAGTAGCTTTGAGCGTACCGACAATCCAGTATTAGAGGTGATGAGGGTCAGTGTAACCGCGTCTTCGGTGAGGAGATAGTTGTGTTCGGTAGCGAACGTACCGCGATATAGTTCTCGTCATCTCGGGCGCTATATTCCATGTCCAGTGAGGAACGTTCGCGGAGGGTGAGCACTGGTCGAACGTCAGTTCCTCGAGGTCCCTCACGGAGGTCTGCCTAGCCGTATCCGTCATTTGTACACAGTCTCGTACTCGGACTCTGAGAACCTCGTTACGTGTTTCCGACTGGCCAAAGATGTCGTATCACCAACGGCCAGTAGCAAACCGAAATTGAGCGCTGGCCTCGATCGGAGGCCGACGGAGCGTCGGTTACTCGTCGTCTGACAGCAGCGGCCGGGTCGAATTCGTGACGACCAGTAGGCTGCTCGCACCCATCGCGAGCGCAGCGAAAAGCGGGTTCAAGATACCCAGCACGGCCAAGGGAATTGCGATCGCGTTGTAGCAAAACGCCCAGCCGATGTTGCCCTTCACGCGGCGGTTCGTCGCTCGAGCGAGTTCGAAGACCGTTTCGACGGACGAGAGGTCGTCATCGACGAGGGCAACGTCTGCGGCATCGGCGGCCATCGCGGTGCCGCCACCGAGAGCAACTCCGAGGTCGGCAGCGGCCAACGCGGGTGCGTCATTGGTACCGTCACCGATCATCACCGTGCGTCCGGTCCCATTGAATCGGCTGACGGTTTCGGCCTTCCCTTCGGGGGGGACGCCCGCAAACACTTCGTCGACGGCGGCGTGCTCGCGAAAGCGTCGCGCGGCTCGAGCGTCATCTCCGGTGAGGACGACGATCGTTGCTCCGTCTTCCGAAATCGCGGTCAGCGTTTCTTCCCAGTTGGGTCGCAGGTCGTCGGCGACGACGATGACACCCTCGGCGGTCCCGTCGCGACCGACGGCGACCGGTATCTGCCCCGTTTCGCGGCCGTCGGCAATTCGTTCTGTGATGGCCTCGGGAACGTCCCAGCCGTGATCGCGAAACAGATCCGGGTGACCGACGATGATCTCGTCTCCACCGACGACGCCCGTAACGCCGTTCCGATGACTATCGAAGGACTCGACGACGTCGTCTTCCGGTCCCGCGTTCGATGCAGACTCGACCGTACCGCCGTCGGAAACCGCCTGTTTGGCGGCAATAGCCTGGCCAACCGGATGCGACGAGCGCTCCTCAAGCAGCGCCGCCTTCTCGAGCAGGCCGGCCTCGAGATCGGTGTCGACGACGGTCATTTCGCCCGTCGTCAACGTGCCCGTCTTGTCGAAGATGACGGTGTCCGCGTCTCGGATCCGCTCGAAGACGCTGTCGTCGAAGACGACGATCGAGCGCGCTAACGCATCACGGATTCCCGCAGCGACCGCGAGCGGCGTTGCCAGTCCGAGGGCGCAGGGACAGGAAACGATCAACACCGTAAGTCCGACGAGGAGGGCCGTCGGTCCGTTACCGAGCAGGAGATAGATTCCCGTGACGACGACTGCGAGAGCGAGAACGACTGGCACGAAGATCGTTGCCAGTTTGTCCGCGAGCTTCTGAATGCCGTGAGAGCCGCTCTGGAGGTCCCAGACGAGTTCGGCGATCCGGTCGAGGCTGCTGGTCGCGTCCTCCCCAACGTGGACGGTCACCGCGCCGTCAGTCACCATCGACCCGCCGACGACAGTGTCGTTCGTGGTTTTGCGTACGGGAAGCGATTCCCCAGTAACGACCGCTTCGTCGACGGACGCATCGCCGTCGACGATCTCGCCGTCGACGGGGATCCGCTCGCCGGATCGGACCAGCACGCGATCACCTGCCTCGAGGTCCTCGACCGCAACGTCTTCGTGCGCACCGTCATCGCGAACGCGGCGCGCCTCGTCGACTTGGACGGAGGTCAAGTCGGAGAGGCGTTCGGTCGCCTGCTGCTTGATCGTCGATTCGTAGTAGTTGCCGACCGTGACGATGACGATGATAGTGACGGTCACGTCGTAATAGATATGCTCGCCGCCGAGCGCGATCGACAGCGTACTATAGAGGTACGCGCTCACGGCCGCGATCGCGACGAGCAGATCCATGTTCGGGGACCGCGTCCGAATACTGACGTACGCGCCTTGCAGAATCGGTTTCCCCGTAACGGCCAGGACGATCGTCGTGAGCGCTCCGATAACGACGTAAAACGGAGTGGCGAGAGAGCTCGCGAGCGCGGTTTCGAAGAACTTCGTCACCCGGTCGCCGTAGAATAGTCCGCCGAAGTACGTAGGATAGATGATAACGAGGTACTGCAACATCACCGACATCCCCATGAGGACGCCGACCGCGACCCGGCCCATTTCCCAGTTGTTGGCTCGACGGCGGCTGAACGAATCGTCTCGAGAGTAAGCACTGTAGCCGAGTCTGCTGATTTCGTCCTGCAGATCGGCCGTCGAAACGCGCTCCGGATCGTGATCGATCCGAACCGTATCGGTCACATAACTCGAGTTGGCGTCGCTGACGCCCTCGACCGTCGTCGCGGCTGACTCGATAAACGCCTCGCAGGTCGCACAGTGCATCCCGTCGACCTCCAAGAACGTCGCTTCGTGATCCGACGGGACCTCTCGGTCTGCCTGTCGACCGTCTCGGGCGCGGCGAACGTCTTCGGCTGCGATATCGTCGACATCACCGAGCGCCTCGTAGACGTCGCGACAGCCGACGCAGCAAAACGGCTTCCCGTCGACGATGATATCACTCCCCTCGACGGGGAGGTCACAGAGCGTGCAGCCCGTTTCCGTGCTATCGGTAGCTGACATGTGTTATATGCTAGTGAGAACTGCTGGCATTTCCGCGGTATCGATGCCGTCGTAGAACGGCAGTTTTGGATGTGGCACGTGAATCCCCAGGCTCATCAATCCATGCGCCAAGAGGACGTACCCGAGGGCGACGAACGCGACCCCGAGCAGTCGATGCACTCGCCGTCGGTGACGTACGTCGACGGCATCGATCACGGTTCCGTACGCGAAGACGGCGGGAATCGTGCCGACGCCGAGCGCCGCGAGCGCGAGCGCACCCCCAGCGGCCGAGCCCGTCGCGAACGCGTACAGATACGCCGGATAGAGTATCGGACACGGGAGTAATCCGTGGACTGCGCCGAGCGCGACGATTCCAGGTCCGTTCGCGAGCCGATCGACGCGCATCGCGAGCCACTCCGTCACGCGCTCGAGCCCCGGGAGGTGAACGCCGCCGGTCGTTCGCCCCGCGAGATAGTACGTTCCGGTGATCATGACGAGACTGCCGACAGCGAGACCGGTCCCACCGCGAACGAATGTGACCATGGACGTGAGTGACGCAGTCGTCACGAACAACGTTCCGCCGAGCGCACCGAACACGGCACCGAGGAGCGTGTAGCTCGTCGCTCGCCCGACGTTGAACAGAGCGTGTTGTCGGACCTCGTAGGTCGTGAGGTGGCCGTCCCGCCCTCCGTTTGACGCGCCCCCATCCATCCGACCCGCGTAGATGGTAACGAGCGGGCCGCACATTCCGATACAGTGAGCACCGGCCAAGACACCGATCGCGAGAAACAACAGCACGTCGATGCCGAGAAGCGTAAATGGATCCATGGCTGTGAACAGTGAAAGCGCTAGTAATAGAAGCTAGCTACTCGAGGAGGGAAGAGATTTCGTCTCGAAGCAGTCGCCGCACTCAGCGGCCGACAGCGGTAACACGTTCTCACAGGCAGCCACATAAGTGATACAACGCGAACTCGCTTCGTGAACAACCGGCCCCGCGTTCGGTTCGACTACGGCCGGCCGATTAACGGAACTAGCAGGTACTCACGACAGCTGAACAAAGCCCGATAACGACGTCATTGACTTCTGCGAGAGCGCACAGAGTCGCTTGCACCAGAATACGACGCGACCGTCAATCACTGACTGTCGCGCATCGACGGTGCAACCAGTTGCCAGCGGAGCAAGAGCACAGACGACTCACTATGAACCGATCGATATTCACATATTCGGCACGTCGCCTCTGCACGAGATGGCATCGATGGCACCGTTTCAGCGGGGACTTCGGACCCTTTCAGCCGTTATCGAGGACTACCTCCTCGTATGGATTCTCCTCTCGGTTGGACTCGGCCTTACCGTCACGGATCTTGCCGCCGTCACCGACTTTTCGACGGTCATTCTCGCGGTGATGATCGGGAGCATCTCGCTGACGCTTTCGGTCGAACAGTTCAGCCGGCTCAGCGGACGGTCGATCGGGCTCGTTCTATTGGGTCACGCAACGATGCCTGTTCTCGCAGTTGGCGTTGCACGTGGCCTCGGCCTCTCGCCGGAGCTAACCGTCGGGTTCGTCGTTCTCGGGGCTGTGACGCCGGAACTCGTGACGCCGGTGATGACGGAGCTCGCGGGCGGAGACACGGCACTCTCGACGACGGCTCTGGTGGTCATCGGTGTCGGGAGTCTCGCGTTCGTTCCCGCGGTCGTCACCGTGCTCGCGAGCGGGGTTGCCATCCCGACCGTACCGATAGTCGAACAGCTAGTCGTGGCGGTCGTCGTACCCATGCTGATCGCCGTCGGCCTGCGAGCATGGTGGCCCGAGCGTGTCGGCGTATACGATGCCTACTACCCAGCCGTCTCTGCCACCATGGTGATTCTGATTATCGGCGGTGTAACCGCTGCGAATGCCGACGTCATCCGTTCGAACCGGAGCCTCCTGACGAGTATCGGGGCCGGCGTCGTCTCTCTGAACGCGCTTGGGTACGGCGTCGGCTTTCTCGTAAGTCACCGTGAAGACAGAGCCACTCGTATCGCGTCGGTTCTCTCCGTGGGAATGCGCGATTTCGCGGTTGCGGCGGCGCTCGTGATCGCTGCCGGCCTTCCGACGATAGCGTCGCTTCCAGCGGTCGTCTTCGGTGTGGTCGAGATGATGACGAGTGCCGGACTCGCGAAGTGGCTCGACCGTACGGAATGAGGTTCGCCGACTCTGCCTCCAATCGGTCGACAAACTCGTCGTGGAACGTCTCGTTCGTTCCTCAGGACCCTGACGGGCAAGCAGATTACCTTGTACAGAGGCGTGACGGTGCTCTCGTCCTCGGCGAACGAATACCACCGCAATTCGTCACAGTACTCGGAGCGCGTGAACGAGGCGCTCCACGGGCTTAGGTTCGAACCACACGAACTCTCAGATATTCCAGGGTTCGTCAATCAAGAACTCCCACACCTCCACACGCTCGAGGACTCGTATTACATTCCCGGCAGCTACCGTGACCCATACCGTCGACGGCTCTACAGCGTGCAGAACGAACGAGAACCGTCTAGACGTACACCTTTATGCCCGGTGAAACATTGACCTCCTCCCGCGCCTAAAGACGCGGGAATCCCACCACGGGATTTCAGCCCGAGCGTGGCCCTATGGTTTCAAGACGCATACGTCCCAAGCGTCCCTTGCTTGGTAGCATCGGCTTGGGTGTCTTGCGGGGCGGTCAAACGCCCCCCATCCTCAGCCGAGTCATCGTCGTTCTCGTGTTCTCTGGAACGACTCTCTCCGCTGAGGTAGCGGTCTGCGATGTTTATCGCACCGTTCACGTCCGCTTGGTATTCGTCCATCCAGCAAGCGTCGTTCGTACACGTGAACGTCGCCTGTCGTGGGCGGTATCCTACTTCACCGCAAGCGTGGCACTCCTTCGATGTGTTACGCGGGTTCACCGTCTCGACGGGGATCCCCTTCTCGACGGCCTTGTAGCGTATCTGCGCGTGGAGTTTGGCGAATCCCCATCCGTGGAGACGCCGGTTCATGAAGTCGCCGTAGTCCATTGACTCCCGTATATACGCCAGGTCTTCCAAAACGAGAACTGGGTTCTTGACGGACTCGGCGTACTCCACGACATCGCGGGTGACGCGGTGGAACACGTCGTCTATCTGGTTCCATATATCGTCCCCGAAGGACTCCGCGATACACTCGCTTCCGCGCGTCTGAAGTCGGCGCATGGCGGTGAAGTAGGTCTTGCGGAGCCGACGGACGATCTTGCCCTCGTCGGCCCACAGTTCGGGCGCGGTCGGAGAACCGTAGTCGTCGCGGTGACACACCGTGACGAGTGACGCTTCCCCGATGTCCACTCCGATGGGCGTCCGTTCTTCGGCGGACACCTCGGAGCGTTCCTCTACGTCGCGGGTGGCGGTGATGTGGAGATACCACGTCCCGTCCCGCTCGAACAGCCGACTCTCTCCCATCGTGGCGTCTCCCGCGTGCAACGCTTCTAACCAGTCCCGCTGGTCGGGATTCGGTTGGGCGGGCATCCAGAGGTGGTAGTCCTCATGGTGTGGAATTTTGACGTACCACTTGATAGCGTTCTCGGGCTTGTGGTCGAGTCGTAGCCCCTCGTTCGTGAACCGAACAGGGTGGTCGTCGTGAAGGTCGCCTGCGTTGTAGGTCGTTGTGAGTTGCGGGACGTACTTCTTGAGCGCGTTCTTCGCGTACCCGCTTAGGTCGTAGTTGACCACCACGTCGTTCGCTTCGGTCTGCGTGGTACATCGTGAGTCGAAGGCGTCTTGGAGGGCGTTCTGGTACGCCTCTCGCGTCTCACGAAGTTTCCTCCGCTTGTGGGCGTTCGGATCCACAAGTTTGAATTCGAGCGTCTTCGTAAGTTCGGTCACAAGTCGCCCTCCTTGTGCTGTTGAATGTAGTTCTCGACTGTCTCACTCGAAACGTTCCCAGCGGTCCCTGCGTAGTACCCTCGCGCCCATCCGATTTTCTCGCCGTCGTGGTCGGCGTATCGGTGATTGTACTTGCGCGAAGAGATGCCCTTGAACCAGTTGGCGAGTAGTGCCGGTTCGTTCTTGGGCGGGCTACTGACGAACAGGTGAACGTGGTCCGGCTGTACGGTGAGGTCGAGAATTTCGACGCCTTTGTCGTCGGCTATTTCGTGGAGGATGGACCGGACACGGCTGGCGACCTCGCCTTTGAGTACCGACTGTCGGTACTTTGGCAACCACACTATGTGGTAGTTGAGGTTGTAGGTCGCGTGCCGTGTGGTCTTCATCCGTGTTGCACACTATAGCCCGTCAGCGTCTTAATACTGCCGATGGAACGGTTGAAAATCCAGCTGTGGAGTCGTCGGTGGAGGTGTAGGCTATTGTCCGCTTGATCCCTGCCTAAAGACGGGGGTATGCGCTCGTATCTTTATCAGCGTCAGAACAGCCCGCGTTCTGACTACAAGCGAGAAGTTGAATACTTCCGTAACGAAGTCAGCGGTCCGTCAACCGTGTTTTTCCACTTGATACCAGTCAATTTCTCGCCCGGCGGCATAGCTGACGAGGACCTGCACGACAACGAGCCCGAAGAGCGTCAGTGCGATCGGAATGAGCAGCCACGCGAGGTCAAATCCTTCAGTACCGGCGGTTCGGTTGTCGATTCCACGGACTGCGAGTGTGATGCCGTAGATGCCAGCCAACCCCACAGCGACGAAACCGGGATGAGCGAGCGCCGTTAGTATGAGTTTCGGGACTGTTACCGAGAGGGCAATCCCCGCAATAAACGTCCCTACAAGTGACAATAGCGAACTGAGGTACGCCAGGTCAAACAGATTGCGCCAGTTGTGGACGTGGTCATGGTAAACAGAGACGTGGCCGGTTATCCAGCGAACTCGCTGTCCCCACCAGTCCCGAAGCGTATGCGCCGGCTCCTCGAAACAGGGATAGTACGATAGTTCTTCGATCGAGAGGTTGGCTTGGTGACAGCGATGGGTAAAGTCCATATCTTCGGTCAGCGCTTCCTCGTCGAACCGACCCACTTCATCGAAAACCGAGCGCTCTATGAGGACACTGCGGCTTCCGACAAAGCGAAGGCCAAGCAGAGAGCGTGCGAGCTTCTGCGGCAAGAAAAAAAGCAGGAGATACTCGTAGTACGCCATCGATTCGATGAGGCCTGTCGGTCGGGGAAGGCTCCGGACCCGCGCAATGGCATGGTCTCGTAACGCGGCCATCCCGTGGGCGATCAGCTCCGGGTGAGGTTCTTGATCAGCATCAAACATCGCGATTACGTCGGCGTCGCTGCGTTCGATGGCATCATTGAGTGCGCCTGCCTTCGATCCCGGCCGACGATTGCTGATATATTGGACGCGCTCGTGATCGGCTGCCAGATCGGCAGCTCGATCGAGAGAGGGCTGGTCATCCGGTTCACAGACGATTGTGACGGTGAGATCCTCGTAGGTCGAGGCTGCCAGGTGTTCTACCGAGCGGTGCACTACCTCGGGTTCATCGTAGACAGGGACCAGTGCCTCGACAGACCGGCCTGAATGGACCAGTGCATCGGGATCTTCCCGAAATAGCGACGATAGATACAGCAGCAACGAGGTCGCGAAGACTGCGACGGCGATCGCGAGCCAAATACGCATGTCGAAGACAACGCCGAGGAACGAAAGCGAGTGTGCGATCACAACGCCGAGGAACGAAACTGGATGCGCTATCACAACGCGGAGGAAATCGCCTATCAGTGCTAGCGCCGTGAGAGTGAGGACGAAGGCGACAACACCAGAGGCTAGGAGGTATCGATGGAGGGACGTCATACCCCTGGCTTGTAATAGCAATAATATAAACCTTCATATTCTATTTCACGTTTAGAGTTCGTCAGAAAAAGCGTCTTCGGGTAGCATCACATCTTTCGCAAGTCATCGACATTCTCAATTCAGCTAATAGTGGAAACAGTATCTCATCGTCCGACAGGCGAGAGGAACCTTGCAGTTCTTCTCGGCATCAAGAGCGACGATACAGGTTGTCCACGATAACAGCGGTGATACCGCCACCAACCAGCATCGGGAGCCAGTAGGTCGCTCCCCGATAGATGACGACGGCGGCCGTCGCAGCCGTCGTCGCAACTCCGGTCGTAGAGACAACCAGAACGATAAACGCCGTCTCGACGCCACCGATACCGCCCGGAAGCGGGAAGATTCCGGCGATGCTGGCGACAGGAAGCACGATGAGCATCGCCACGAAGGGGACAGTAAATCCAATCGATGCAAGCGAGATCCACAGACAGATCGCCAACGTGAGCCACCCGGCACACGAGAACAGACCAGCTAAGATCAGGAGCCGTCGGTTACTGGCGATACGTGCGATCGAATCGAAGAATCCATCTACGCGGTGTTTGATGTCCTCTCGCGTCGGTGCGCTAACGCGCGGGACGGTCCGGCCAACCCAGCGGACGATCGGTGGAAGCACCGAGAGGACCATCGCCTTGATCCGATGGCGGAACCGCCACCCGAGCGTCAGTGCGAGAATAAACCCGGCGAGAAGCGCCGTTACGGTGAAACTAGCAAGAAGTAGGTTCCGGTCGAAGTTGAGCCCACGCAAGACGAACAGCCCAACACCGACGATCCCCATCCCGATCGAGGGGAAAAAGTGCAGGGTGTCGACGCTCGCGATGGCAGCCAGCCCGTTCTCGTACTCCGTGTCGGCGGCCTCGGAGATCAAGAACGCACTGATAGGTTCACCGCCTGCCTGTCCGAACGGAGTGACTTGATTCGCGAAGGTCGCAGCAGTAAACACGATGATTGACTGCACTCGAGAGGTTGGCGTTCCCAGCGCACGCAAGACGGTATGTAGACAGAGCCCCCAAGCGACGAGCCAGAGAGGGATGAGACCAAGCAAGATGGCGATGATGGTGAGCTGGGCTCCATGCAGTTGTGCAACGATCGCGTCGATACCGACAACCCAGAGCAGTAACGAGAGAACGAGTCCAGCGCCGACGAACCCGACCAGGATGGATCGCCAATCAAGTAGTTTATCAGATGACATTAATGTCTCTCACATGTCCTTAAATTGTTTCCTAGAGAATGTTGAATAGATATTCACGGATCGGATAGTGCTGAACTTCATGTTCGGCCGATCGAACGGGTCGTATTTAAATTTGGTTGCTTCGCGAGATCACTATACAGAGTTTGACCTGAGCGTTTTCACTTAGCTAACTAGCCTGAACGGCTGTACCCTGTCTTTCGCCGATTTGGTGTGTTCTTAAAAGCTGAACCAGAACCGATAGGCGGTACGTCCCACTCGGTCAGAGCGCGGTGAGACAGCGATCACATTGACATCCAACCAACAATCAAATTCTACCCTCGAGTAAGAGCACTGAAAGAGAATTGATGGACCACCAGTAGCTACAAATCCCCCATAGATGTGTAATTTTTACAGTCTGTATACCCATCCTTAACAAGCATTGCAGCGAATACCCGTGAGCGAGTAGCGCGTGTACATCACCTTCCGCGAAGCAGTCGTGTCAATGTGGACACCGACCTCGCTGAACGAATACGAGAGATTGCAGAAGCCGGTACTGTCTAGTGTAGCATCTCCGCCGATATTGTGAGTTGATTGACTAATTCAGCTGTTGTGTGTTATAGTAGTGTATGAATTGGTCAAGGCATTCTTTGATGCTTACCCAACTGCACATTCACGAAGTATAGAACAACCAATACACACCTTCAACGCCAGAAGCCGCTTTTCACTTCTCATTCGGTCAGCATGGTCGAACTGACTGGTCAATCCTACTCGAGAGCGGGTACGCAGATAGCCGTATCCATCGATGGAAAACACGGTGTCGGAGAGCCCGCGTTTTGCAGTCAATCGGCCAGGAACGCGTGGATAGATTGGTGGCTTTCGTCCGGAGACTACGAATTAAGATGTAGCCGTGAGTGTGCGGTTATTGCAGTATCGACTCAGCACCATATATAATTGATACAATGACATTTCTGGCTAATAGCGGTCCGCGACGGCGAGAGCGTCGCGTCAGTTGGCACTGTTCGGCTGCTTCTCGACGAAATTAGCGGTGCCCACAGCCGGGACACGAACAGCTACGTGCAACGAGCCCGCTCGTTGCTTGAGGAACCTTGCTACCAATCCGTCGTAAACGCTTTGCAGCGAGTCAGTTGCTCACTGTTTACTGGTTGTCTCTACACGATTGAGTGCCCTGTATGTGCTAGCTCGGTCGCACTCAGCATTGTCCCGGAGCAGCCGTGTTCGACGTTACGTATCCAGATCGGTTATAGAGGGTGGTAGTCACCCTTAATAGGGCTGAGGCATGTCATCTGACATACGAACAATGGGCTGCAAGGTTGACCGTCTTACAGACCGCTACGATCTTACCCCACCTCGAGCCAGGGACGCTTCTCTCGACGAGTATCTAGAACGACGGTGGACGGGCGCTGACGACCGAGATCCCGAAGGATACAAATCGCTCACCGAGTGGTTCAACAAGCGCCTCCTCTCTCGAATATACGAGGCAAACGGCCGCGACGCGATGGCCGCCCACCTCGACCGTGAGTACGAACTCATCGTAGACGGTGACGGCGTCGAACGTGACGAACTGGCCGCCGATATGGCGACCGACGGGTTGGACATTGACGAGGTAGGTAGCGAACTGATCTCGTGGAGTACGATGCGGCACCACCTTAAAGGCTGTCTGGAGGCCGAGAAGGAGACGCCGTCCGCGTCGACGGACTGGGAACGCAACACCGTCGAGATGGCAAAAGAGAAGACGGCGGAGAAAGCCCGGTCGGTCCTCTCTTCGCTTACGTCGAAAGACAGGCTACCTGAAGCTGAACGGGCCGATATCGACGTTCAGGTGAAGCTGAGTTGTCCCGAATGCTCGGTTCGCGTCCCGTTCGAAGACGCCGTCGAACGCGGCTACGTCTGTGAAACGCACTTCGAGAACCGGTCGTCCGAGTCTGTCCTCGAGCAGACACAGAATCGGCTGTCCGTGATCGCTATTCCGTACTCCATCGTCGAGGCGTCACAAACGCTTCTCCTCGAAGACCCGTATCTCTTCGAAGCAGTATCGATGGCTGGGATTTGATCATGACGTGGCACCTGACACTCGAGAACATCGCCGGGATACAGTCCGGCGAGGCCGATATCGAACCCGGTGTAAACGCCGTCCGGGCGAGTAACTGGCAGGGGAAGTCGAGTTTCCTCGCAGGGATCGAGACCGCCTTCGGGACCGAGACGCCGCTCACCGAAGGGCGCGACCGGGGAAGCGTAACGCTTGCCACTGACGACCGAACGGTGACCGTCGAACTCGAGCGAACCGACGGCTCCGTTCGGCGGACGGGTGAGCCGTACATAGCAAGCGAGCGCGACCGCGTGTGTGCAGCCCTCTTTGCGTTCCTCGACGAGACCAACGAGATTCGACGTGCGGTTCGCACCGGAGAGAATTTGGAAGCGCTGTTGACGAGACCCCTCGATCTCGAAAATATCGAAGCACAGATCGCGGAGCTCCGTCGTGAGCGCGACCAGGTCGAACGGGAACTCGAACGGGCGAATACGGCCGCAGAGCGCCTCCCAAAACGACAGGAACGCGTCACGACGCTGGACGCAGCGCTCGAAGAACTACGCGCGAAACGAGCGGACCTCGACGTCGATGGGGACGCGGCCGACGCGCCGCGAGACGAGTTGAGCGACCTCCGGGCCGAGCGAGACCGAGTCGAGACGCGCATCGAGCGCCTCGAAGCCACGACAGAGCGGGTCCGTGATCGGCTCTCGGAACGGCGAGCTGACCGCGAATCGCTGTCTGTCCCGGAACACGACGTCGCGGACCGTCTCGAGTCAGTCCGCGACGACCTCCGTGAGGTCGAACGCGACAGCGAACTCCTCCAATCGGTGTTCGAGGCGAACAAACGCATCCTCGACGAGGGACGGGCGGAACTCCTGACCGAAGTCTCACACGAGGTACTGTCGGATACGATGGCGTGTTGGGTCTGCGGACAGGAGGCGACGCGCGACGACGTCGAGTCGCAACTTGACACGCTCGACGGCCGGATTTCGGAGTTACGAGCGAAAGCCCAGGAGTACGAAGCGCAAGTCGAGGACCTCGAGGCGAAACGAGACGAGGCGAGACGAGCGCGACGTCGTAAGGCGGACCTCGAAGACGAAATCGCAGACCTCGAAGCACGGCTCGCAGAGACGGAGCGATCCCTCGAGACGGCGACGACGAAACGGGCCGAGTTAGACGCACAGATCGACGACCTCAGCGAGGAAGTGGCGGTCGCGGAAGACCGGCTCACCGACCTCGAAAGCGAGATCAAATACACCGAAGCCGAACTAGCCGATGCCACCGAGGAACTTGAGGAGACGGAGCGGCAAGCGGAGAAACGAGAGGTACTCGAGGAGGAACACGAGGCGCTGACCGAGGAGATCACCGAACTTCGAACCCGGAAGGAGGAGGTCAAACGCCGAACGCGTGACGCGTTCTCTGCGACACTCGAGGACCTACTCGATAGGTTCGATACCGGCTTCGAGACAGCGAGACTCACTGCCAACTTCGATTTGGTCGTCGCACGCGAAGGCCGCGAAGTGGCCCTCGATACCCTTAGCGAAGGCGAGCGAGAGCTTCTCGGATTCGTCGCCACGCTCGCAGGCTACGAGGCGTTCGATGTCGGCGAACGCGTTCCCGTGATGCTCCTCGACGGACTCGGTGGACTCGCCAGTGATAACCTCCAGGTGCTCGTCGAGTATATGGCCGACCGAACGGCGTATCTGGTTCTCACCGCGTACCCGGAACATGCCGATTTCGACGCTCACGAGCTCTCACCGACCGACTGGCAGACCGTCTCGTATGGCGTTGACGCCCAGAGTTCGTCCTGAACTACCTACCGCTACGGGCCATTTATCTGTTCTCTGGCACTGTTTACTATATCACGATACTAGTGAGAGTCAAGGACCAAAACGACGTTCACGTATAGGTTAGCCCGTCTTTGCTCGTGTCGCTATTCGTCCCGAGTCTGCCATCAATCCGTAAGCGGGAGGATGATTCCGAGACCGAAAACGGAGAAGAATCCGAGAACGAAACCGACGATCATCAACCCGAAGAGGAGCGTCTCTTCCCAACTTGGAAATTGGCTCATTCCAGATCCGACCGTTGCGCCCAGCCCTCCCAGAACGAAGAGGGAGAGTCCGAGGAAGAAGCCACGTTTTGCGTGCGTTGCATAGTCTAATCCCATATTGTGGCCCATATACGAGCAAATGGAGCCAAAGATAATATCTATTATGATCTGGACAGAAATTGACAAGTGCAGCGAAGGATGCCATAGGACGCTTGGCAGGGTACCGCCCTGGCATGGTATTAGGGATCGCGTTGATCGTTCGTCTCATATCGAACGTACGATGGAGGTGCTCGACCGTCCTCCCTCGAGAGTCTTGACAATGCCTTAGGGGTTGTTACCACCGACGATCTCTCTCGACGATCCGTCTTCTAGTCCCCCAAGAAGTACACTCGTTCGGCGAATGGAAGAGCTAGACCCGTCGCGGAGAGATCAGAGACCGTTTCAGGCCGACATCAACGTGGATCGTTCGATACTCCCATTGGTCGATGGCACGATAGCTGATCGTCCCGAAGGCGTCCAGCGGCCACTGGAACGACTTCGAACCTCGCGTCATCCGGTACGAAACTACGGGCGAACGGGCACTGTTCTGCCTGTCGATCGCTATCGAAGCTCTCACAAATTCGGCGCTATCTCACGGCTGTTCCTCGGTGACTGCCTCATCTCGTTCGAACGCGACGAAGGTAGTCGGAAAACTAGGTGCGAGTAGTCGAATAAAACGAGTTCGCGATAGCACTACGGAGTCAGTCTCCCGAAGACGGAGACGTCTAGATATCGAACGTCTTCTGGATGAGCTGTCGGGAGGCCATTGAACAGAGGAAATACCAGACGATCCAGGTCGGCATGAGGCCTACCGTGTCCTGCCAGCCGACGGAACCGGCCAGCGGGAGGACCATGCCGGTCTCGCCAGCACCGAGGTGACCGCCGCGAACCTTCCAGCGAAGCCAGAGGAAGACCGGGATCGTCAGGAGCATGATCCAGACCATCGGCCGGAATTGGAGCTTGACCATCCCCAGTTGGTCACCGGCGGCTTCTATCTGCTCTTTCTGGATTCGTTCGAGCGCCTCGTCGTCGCCGCGCTCCTTGGCCGCCTCACGTCGCTCTTTCAGGTCGTTCATCCGATCCTGATAGGTCTGCATCTTCTTGTGGTCCATGAGCGTGGACTGTAAGACGGTAGAGTACAGCCCGGTAACGACGGCCAGCACGATGATAATGGCGTAAAACGGTAGGACATCGGTAATTGGCCCGAGAACGAGATCATCGATAGAAGCGACAACGTTCCGGATCTGGGAGTTCCAGTAGCCCATAAAGAGGATGAGTACCCCGAGCCCGGCAGCCTTGTCGTACCAGGTCCACATCTCGGGTTCGATATCGTCGGCCTGATTCTCGGCGCTCGCGTCGACTTCCGTACCGTCGAGTACGTCTCGAACTTGGTCGGGATTCGCGAGAACGAATCCGCTACTCGTGCCGACGAGGACGTCCTGACCGATCAGTCGACCCCACTGCCCGCTTGACAGGGCATCGCTGACGTCGTTCCACTGGATTTCCTCGCTTCCGCCGTCTGTCCGCTCGAGGACGACCGCGAGCGCCTCGCGCATTGCGGGGGTGTCGAGAAGTACCTCTAACTGCTCGGCTGGCATATCGTTATCACAACTCTCTTCCAGACGACTATCAACCCTTTCGATCGACGGAAAGTACTCTCCTCGAGGAGACCAGCACATGTCGTAGTCGTTTGCGACGAGTTGCTGCTTCTCGCAAGATTTGTCGGCAGGATAGGACGAGCCCGAATCTGCGACGGCGTCCACGAAATGGTCGGCATCCTCGTCATGGGCATCTCCCGGGTCTCGCCGTACCGCCCGCAAACTCATTCGGTGTCTCCTCGACGGAGATATCAACTGAATACTCGGTTTTAGAGATAGTATGTCAATCAGAGAAGATCGGTGTCAAACGGCGTCGAAAGACGAGCCACGATTGGATTCATCGGGCCGACCGACAGCCGGCAGTCGACGGGGATCTGAATCCCGGTGTACTCGGCAGACGGTGATCCAACGTGACGAACACCGGTAGTGGCGATACACCGCTGTCGATCCACAAACGATGTTCTCCCCCTATGCGGCTGTACTCGACGATCACGGCCGTATTGACGGGACGATTCTACAGGAGCCCACTGTGAAACGAAAAGTCGACGCTCTGTGAGTCTCGTCGATGGAGAAACCCATCTCCAGACAGCACGCCGCCGATGTTGGCTCTTAGTCCGAGACGAAAACACGGAAATCAGTGTAGAAGACATGTGTCTTATTGGATATATTGTCATACTTCTTTGTTCAAATATGGTTCGGTCACGTGAGGCCGTCAACCATAGAATCGCGGCTCCAAGCCTTCGTCGTCTGGCATACTGCGACGAACGAAAGTCGTCTCGCGGGCGCAAAGCTTAGTATGTCCACGAGGCGTTGTCCAGTATGACACTCCTGCCGGTTGACACGGACGCTCTTGAGGACGTCTGTCGAGACATCGCGCACGACAATTACGGGTTTCTCTACGTCTCTGAGCACAAAACCGATATCCGTGACGGCTACGAGGGCGCTCAAACCGGGATGCTCAACGCCCGGTCGCTGTCGGCGAGCGATATGCGAAAGGCGCTCGCCGAAATGGCCGCTGACGAGTTCCTCGGCTTCGAAAAGCTCCGAGACGGTGTGTTCTACGTCGACCCCTTCGGAGTGAAAGGGAATATGAACATCACTCGAGAGCTGACGAATCTGTTCGGTCAGCGGCTGGTGGTAACCGGCGAGACGCTGCGTTCACGGTTCTCGTTGGCGATCGACGATATCGACTTCTTCGTTAATGAACTCGCCGAACGGAACTACGTCCGACGGATCACGGCGGGCAAACGTGATTACTATACGATTGGTCCGGCGCTCAAAGAGCACGCCGACGACGTGGGGCTAGATGCCAGACTCGAGGCTGAGGCGTCGAACGGCAAAATCGCCCACAGCGACCTCGAGAACGTCATCGACGTCGCCGCCACGTCTGATGTGATTCGGTATCTCGACCGCGAGGGGTATATCGTCGACCTGGACGGGGAATATCTGGTCGAAGAGTCGATCGACGAATACGGTCGGTATCTAGCTGAGCGACTCGAGGACTCCGTCGAGACAGCGTTCGCGGATTCGAGTCACGTCCTCCGAAGCGGGGAGTTCGAACGGGTGGTCGAGAACGCGATCGACGATCGGTTCGACGTCCTCTCGTCGGCCAGAAGCGTCCGGGCCGAGATCATCGCGGCGGTCGAGACCGCGCTCTACGATCGACTCGGCCTCGAGCAAGGTCCGGAGATGGTCGTCGCGACCGAGCCGTTCGACGCCGTCGTCGAAGAGCAGGCCCGTCGCATCCTCGATACCGTCCGTGCCGAGTACGACGTCTTTGCGTCGCCGTCGGAGTTCCTCGAGCGGGCCGAGGACGACTTCACGGCGGTCCACGTTGCAAGCGACGAGCGAGTAAACGAGTACGTCCGAACGGAGGTCGAAAACCGATACGAACTGATCGTGAAAGAGGAAGAATTCTAACAGATTTTATATATGATACGCTGATCCGAATGTGGTCGGTACTCGTCAGCTTCACCCGTCCGAGGGGGAGCCGATGGAATAAAATAGATCGGATACGTCAACTCGTGATAACGATTCGTATATGACTCGCAAATATTCCTTCGAAACGAAATCTATCAACGGGAAACAGTACGTCGTCGCGCAGTCACACGGGCCGAAGTCAGAGCCAGTTCGGGTGCGGGCCGACTGGGTCGAGAGCGACGATCTCGAGGGGGAGTGGGAGGAACTGATCAAACAGGTGGTCCAGCCTGAGACGATCGACGAGATCGATATCGCGGACGGCCACGGCGGAATCGCCCGTCGCGAGGCTGTTGAGGCACTGGCGGGTGCGACGGCCGACGGGGAGACGCTGGTCTCGAGCGAACAGCAGGCCGACGTACTCCTCGAGTACCTCGCCGAGGAGGACATCGTCGGCATCGACGGGGACGAACTGGTGTTGTTCCGCGACCCGGACGAAGAGGATCTCAATAGTGCGGCGTTGATGAACTGGGCCGCACTGATGTCGGCGGTAATCGACAGCATCGACGACCACCTGGAGCGAGTCGAGGACGCCAAAGAACGGTTTCAGGAGACGGTCGACACGCTCGAGGCCGAACAGCAAGACTCCGAGGAACGGCTCTCGAAGACCGCCCAGCGGATCCAGAACCTCGGACCGGGGCAGGGAGTCCCCGACCCCGACACCCTAAGCGACGAGGAACGACAGCAGTACACCCAGCTCAAAGAACACTATCTCTATCTGCAGGACATCGAGAAGGCGAAATCGAGCAATTTCGTCGAGAACGTGAGCGCCGGCGTCGATCAGATCGGAATGGCTATCGAACGCCTCGAGGCCGCCCGCGAGGCGTACGACATGTTCTACAACGATACCCGGAAGGCCGCGCTGAAGAGTTCGGTATTCCCGGAGGAAGCCCTGGAGTTCGTCGACAACGCCGGCAGTCTGATCAACGAACTCGCCGGCGTCGAGGGGTCCCAGACTGACGACGTCGCAGACGAGGAATTCGCCAAGATGATCGAGGAAAACCACGGTGAAACCGTTCAGGAACGAGCCGCCGAGACAACAAGCCTCGCGGATACCGCCGAGGAAGCGGCGGGATTCCAGCGGTAGCATGTACGCCGCATCGTTCATCGAAACGCTCAGGGCAGTCGACGACGCCCTCGAGCGTGCGCTGTCGCTCGAGACGTATAGTCGAACGGAGACCGTACGACGGATCAGAGCGCAGGCGGTGGCGGCGATCGATGACGTCGCCGAGCTATCGACGGTCGCCGTGACGAACGTCGAACTGGCCGGCTACGAGCGACGAGACGCCGACGATGCAGTCGAGTCGATCGTTCGGGCCCGAATCGCCGACGGGGACGACGCCGAACCGCCAGCGGAGAGCGTCGACCGGGCGCTGGGAGCCGGTCGGATCGTCGAAGTGGAGCCGGGAACGATCCGCGTTCCGTTGACCGACAAGTCGCGGTGGCTCCGGAACTGGTGGCTGCTCGCGGCCGAGCTAAGCGAATGGCTCGCAGAGCTGATCGACGGCTACCGCCGGATCCATCGCCGTGCGTCGATCGACGGGTCTGACGCCGTCGAAACCGCGTTCTGGACGCTTTTAGAGCGGTTGCTCGCACTCCGGGACCTGTTCGAACAGGGGCTGACGATCGGTCGCTTCGTCTACAGAACGACGCGGCGAGAGACGTTCGACCTGCTCGAGGACGTCGGACGGATCGCGATGTCGATGACGGAGCGAAACCATGCTTAATCTCACGCCGGTCGCGCTGTCACGACAGCCGACGTCACACGTCAAGATCGGCGATTCGAAGGTCAGCGCGTCGACCGATATCGTCCGGCTGAAACACAACGGCCACCACGCGTACTTTTACGTCAAGCCCGTCGATGACCTGTTCGGGGATATCGGAAACGACGTCAGGATGCACGAGAACGCCGAGCGGTTGTTCGGCGGCTTCGATCGCAGCCGAGACTTCTTCGTCGATACGGACGTTTCCGCCGCGGAGATTCCTGACTGCAACTCGGTCTCGATCTACGCGGAAACGAGCGAGTCCGAACTGGCGGCATTCCTCCGCGAGAGCAACTACTTGATGCATCCAATCGAGGAGGTCGTCGAACACGGGGACAGCCTCGAGACGTTCGAACCGATTGAGATCGAGCCGTCCGGATACGGGACGGTGCAAGTGACTGCCGACACCGACATCGAGTTCGTCGACACTGGCGAGTATCGGGAGCGGAAAGCGACGGCGGACGATCGGCCCGTGGAACCGATCGGTTCGGAACCCGAACGCGGCGGACAGCAGACCACAGACGACGAATCGGTCGACGTGTCGATCGAGCCCAAACAGCCCACTGTGAGCTTCGAGGAGGACGTGGCCGGCCTGCCGGAGGTCAAGCGAACCGCGGAGAACCTGCTTGCGCTGTTCGATCCTGACGTTCGCGACGAGGTCATCGACCGCTACGGCGACGAGTTCGCTTCTCGAGGGAACAGCATGCTGCTGTACGGCCCACCGGGTTGCGGGAAGACCCTCATCTCGGAGGCGATCGCCCATGAGGCGAAGTTCAACTCGAGCATCGAGGACAGCTATGGCGAGGTCAAATTCCTCGAGATCAAGGGCAGCGACGTGCTCTCGAAATACTCCGGCGAATCGGAGAAACGCGTCGAGGCGATTTTCGAGAAAGCACATGGGATCGCCCAGGACGGCTTCGCCGTGTTGTTCTTCGACGAAGTCGACACCCTCATTCCGGATCGCGGCGACGATTCGTTACAGCGCCACGAGCGGTCGTTGACGAACGCCTTCCTGCAGGAGATGAACGAGATTGAGGACAACCTGCTCGTGATCGGGGCGACGAACATGCCGTTTACGATCGATCCGGCGGCGACGCGTCGGTTTCCGATTCAGCAATTCATCCCACAGCCCGACGAGGAGGTCATGGCCGAAGTCTGGCGAAAACACCTCTCTTCGATGACCGGAGCGACGGGCATCGACTACGAGCGCATCGGCGCGGAATCGAAAGGGTACACGCCGGCCGAAATCGCCGATCGCGTTCTCGGTAGCGAACTGCAGCGCGAACTCGTCGAGAGCGTTCACCTCTCCGATCGAGACCCCATCGAGCCGGACACCGACTACTTCCTCGAGCGCCTCGCGGCGACCGAACCGAAGACGATCCGACAGTACGTCGCGAGCGTGCGGACGCAGATCGACGATCTCGAGGGGTATCCGGAGCTCAAGCGGTACGTCGAGGAGCAGGCCGAGCGCCTCGGAATGCGACTCGGAACGGAGTCGCCGTCGCTCGACGGCCTGTTCGGTGGGGGAGCGGAAACCGACCCGGCAGAACGGGTCAGGGCAGAAACCGGCGAGGAGGAACCAGAGCCGGACGCGGGCTCGAGTGGAGGTGTAGACGATGAGTGACGGCTATCGACAGGTCGACGCCTTCGAGAGCGGACGCATCGACGCCGTTGGCGTCGGTGATGCGGTGATAGCCGTCGGGATCGACGACCGTGTCATCGTGATCTCGGAGGGAGACCGAGTCGAAATCGACCACGGCGACCGAGTCGTCGATATCGCGGTGGCCGATCGCGTCTTCGTCCTGTCGGCGGACACGCTGACGAGCTACTCGCGAGACGGCGATCGAATTCGACGGCAGTCGGCCGCCAATGGCCATGCGATCGCCGCGATCGCCGAGGCGGACCTCGTTGGTGTGCTCGGACCTGACCGGCTCCGCGCCGTCGACGTCGCGAGCGGCCGTGACCGGTTCGACGTCGAGCGCGCACGGCCGGGCGGGCCGGCCGACGATAGCTTGCTCGGAACGCCGTCCGGCTTCGTGGTCGCGACGTGGTCGTTTCTCACTCGAGTCGACATGGACGGCGAGATCGGCTTCGACCGAGACCTCGAGGCCGTCGTGCGGAGTCTAGGACGGTGTGACGACGCGATCGTCGCCGCGTTGCAGAACGATCAACTCGTCGCCGCCGACCTCGAGACCGGCCGGTCGCGCTGGCAGACGGAATGCGCGGCGGCCCACGTCGCACCGGTCGGCGAGTCGTCGGTGCTCGTGACCACCACGGACGGTATCCGCGCGGTCGATCCCGGGGGTTCGACATCCTCGATCGCGGGCCTTTCGAGCGGCAACGGCTACGCGACGGCCGACGGCGCACTCGTCTGTGCGGTTCGAGATGAGACCATCTCGATTCACACGTACAGCCGCGAACAGTTCCACTTCACCGTTGCAACCGAGTCCGTCGGCGTCGGCGAGACGATCGACATCGAGGCGACGAACGCGGGCGAGCGAGAGCGCTGCGTCTCCCTTGCCGCCTGCGTCGACGGGGCATCGCTTTCGCCGAGTGAGCGATCGACGACGCTCGAGGCCGGTGAGACCGCGCTCGTGAACTTCCCGGTCGAGTCGGTCCGGTCGGAAGGGGAGACGATGGTCGAACTCTCCGTAGACGGGGCGACCGTCGAGGAAGCGACGATCGACCTCGACGACGCTGCGAGCGGCGAAATCGATGTCGAGGCCGACCTCGAGGCGGCGAGGATCGAACACGGTGTCGCCGAACTCGCGGTCACGGTTGAGAACGTCGGCGAGGTCTCGCTCGAGGACGTTCGACTGCTCGAGACGAACGCGGGTACGAACACCCTCGATCCTAGCGAGGAATGGACGGGAACGGTCACGCGGCCATACGAACCCGACAGACGAGTCTCCGTCGGGCTCGACGTCGCTCGTGGCGACCGTCGTCGGGAGTACGCGCCGACGTGTACGCTACCGCCGGCACCGACGGTGGACGTCGAACGCGACGGAGATGCGATTCGAGCGACCATAGCGTCCGACGGACCAGTGACCGTCGTCGATCGGCTGGTGATCGAACTCCCGGGTGCGGGCCGCGTTCGAACTGACGTGACGCTCGATCGGGACGAACTCCTGCTCGTCGTCCCCCGGTTCGACGACGGAACCGCCAGAATCGGGTTCGAGTCCATCGATGTCGACGAGCGGGTCCGACTCCCCAGGACGGGCCCGGGAACGCTCTCTCGGTCGGTCGGAATCGGCGGAACGCAATCGCTCGGATCCGATCACGACGGTGCGGGTCAAACCGATACCGAACGCTCCGAGTCAAAGCGAGTCGACAACGGACGCGAGCGGGGTCGAGTCGCTGACGAGACCGAGCCGAACCGCGGCCACGACGGTTCCGAAGCGATCCAATCCGACTCGCTCGAGGCGACACCGGCGGACAGGTCATCGACTGAGACACTGGATAGCGACGGCGGCTCCACCGCCGGGTTCGCGGTCGGCGAGACCGACTCCGCCGACGAACCAGCAGTCGTCGATACCGGGACTGGCGACGCATCCACGGCCAGCGACGACGGGGAGATCCGCGAACCCGCTATTGCTAGCGATACCACTACCGAACCACACATCACCGCGACGCGGCGAGTCTCCGACGAGGCAGTACCGATCGGTCACGCGGTTCGCGACAGGATCGATATTGAGAATGAGGGCCGGTCTGCGGTGACCGTCTCCGCCGACATCGGTAACTCGACCGTCGATGTCGGACGACTCGAGGCCGGCGAATGTGTCTCCCTCGAGCGCTCCGTAGCGGTCTACTCGGGCGACGAAACGACCCTGTCGCCGGTATCGATCAGTGCCGACGGGGCAGTCCGAGCGACCCTCTCCGAGCGCACGATCACGGCCGCCGCAGACGGTGTCGCCGTTCGGGCGACCGTCGATCCGGCCGACGGCTCTGTTGTCGTCGAACTCGAGAATCGCGACGGCCAGCCCCGCCGGATCCGCGGGCTCAAGGTCGCCGATCGGACGCTGTCGCTCGAGGCACGGCTCGACGCCGGTGAGTCGGCCACCGTGACCGGCACCCTCGACAGCACGACCGAACTGGACGCGGATGCGCTCGAGGGATCGCTGGCAATTGCAGAAGACGGTAGCGAACGGCAGGTCGACATCGTCGCGACGATATCGTCAGTCGCGGCCGATCCGGGCGTCAACGACGACCCCTTCGAGCTCGCGATCGGGTCGGAAACACAGGTCGCCGGCGAGTACGCAACTGTCGTGCTCGCCTTCGAGAACGACGGTGATCGTCCACTATCGGATGTCGCGGTGTCGGCCAGCGGTGAGCCGATCAACGAACTGTTCTATTCGGAAGCGCACCGCGAACACCTTCCGGTCGGCGATCGAATCGAACACTTCGTCGACCTCGAGTCCGGCGTGACAGACCCGTCGTTCGACGCGACGGTGCGGTACTCCGTCGCGGATACCGGCCGTGAATACACCGTTCGCGCGGCCGGCCCGTCGGCCGAAGACGAGGCCGCATGGACCGATGCACACCGCGACCGCTGGTCGGTCGAACGAGTCGAAGACGTGTCCGCCAAACCGGACGCGCCGTCGTCACTGTCGACGCCGTTCCGGCCCAACTAGGATAGCCGGTTTCCGTGATCCGGTCGGGGATGCGAGAACGATGGAGGGACTCCGCGCAAAGAGCGACGACCCTTACACGAGGAAGTCGCCGCTGACCGACTCGCGTGCGTCCCGGAGATACCAGTACATTCCGCGTGCGGTCCGGAAGACGATCCCAGCAACGAGCAGCGCGTACACGGCGATCGAACCGAATAGCGACAATCGCGTCACCCGGAGCTTGTTCATCCGCTCTCGATGCTGTGTCGCGACCGCGTCGGCGCGGCCTGTCTCGCCGGCCGACTCGAACGTTGCGGTCGCGTTCTCGTAGGCGGCGTTCATCGCGTCGACGCGGTCGGTGTATGCGTCGTATTCGGCCGGGTTCAGGAGCAAGGGTTGGCCGGCGACCGTGACGAACTGCTCCGACTTCATCGTCGTCCAGAGCTTCGCGGCGCGCTGGCGGGCCTGTTCCCCGTCCGAAACCGCCTCAGTGTAGCGCTCGAACGCCGAGTCGGCGCTCGCTTCGAGTTCCGCCGCCCGCTCGGCATCGCCCTGGAGCGACACGATTCGGGCGAGCTGTCGCTTGATCGTCGCCTCTTCCACCAGCGAGACGTTTCCGGTCTCGAGGCGGTCTTCGTAATACGTCTGCTGGTCGTTAATGACCGTATCGAGGTTGTTTCTGGCAGTCGTCTCCACCGCCGAGCTGTCGTCCCGGAACGCCTCGCTCTCGAGTTCGTCCCCGTAGAGAGTCATCGTGTTGTAGGCCGCTGCGGCCTGGACGATTTCCGTCTGCGCCGCTTCGTACTCGCCGGCCGACTGATGGTCGCGTGCGGCCGTCATCGACTCGAGATATAGCGACACGGCGCTGCCGTAGGACAGGACCGTGGTAACGTCCTTGTTAGAGACGGTCCCGGCTCGCATTCGCTGGTCCATCGTCTCGATCATTGAGACGGTCCGCTCGGCAACCGATCCGTCGTACGCGGCGATGTCGCGTCGGATCGGATCGAGATCGAGTGGGACCGGCGACGCGACGACGGTTATCGTTTCTTTCTTGACGCCGTCACCGTCGACGGTATACGTCCACTCGTAGCTTGTCCCCAGATCCGCGTCGGTGTCGAAGGCCGTCCGGAAGACGACCGCTTGCGAGCCGCCGGCGGCCAGTTCCGACGGAGCCTTTTCGATCGTCATCCACCGCTCCGGGCCGCTCTTGTGCGTTATCTCGAGGTTCGCGACGTCGTTATAGCCGAGGGCCTCACCGATAGTTGTCGACCGCCGTTTGGGTTCGCCGATCGGCACGTCACCGATGTCGATCCGACTAGGAACGTCCAGTCGCGTGCCGTGTTTGATGGTGACGTTCCCCCGATATCTCGTATCGCTGGCGGAGACATTCGTCGAACTCACGGTGCCCGAAATGGTGTACGTGCCTTCCTCGAGTCCGGTGTCGGCCGTGACCGCCAGTTCGATGGTCTCGGGTACTTGTCTCCCGCCGTCGATCGTCTGCGGACGATCGGCGACCTCGACGTTGATCCCGGTGTTCGAGGAGTACGCCGTGACCTCATCGAGTTCGAGCGGGAGGTCCCCCGCGTTCTCGACCTCGAGGTCGACCGTCTTCGTGATCGTCGACGTCGAGTTCCGCGGCTCGTCGAACGTCATTTCGTCCTCGAGGCTAATCGTACCGAAGTCGGCGGGATAGATGACGCGACTCTTGACCTCGACGGTCCGGGCCGCGTCAGTGTTCCCGTTTGGGACGAGTTCGACTTTCCACGAGAGCGTCTCGTGTTGTTCGACATCGCTGTCGACGTAGACGTTCCAGTACATCGACGTACTGTTCGCACCGACGCCGAGGTCCGCGTCCGGATCGGTACTGACGACGGTCGCATCGACATTGGTGAGGGTCCCCTCGCCGGTGAGTTCCTCGATACTCACGGCACCGGATGCGCTCTCACCGACGAGTACGTCGCCGATGTCGAGCGGTTCGTTCTCGAAGCCGGCGATGGCGGGGCGAGTAACGTCGAAGCTGGCCGAACTATCGCCGGCGCTCACGACGACTTCACCGCCGCCCGCATCATCGGCCGCGTCGATAGTGAGCGTGACGTTCGTCTGTTGGCCAGCGTCGAGCGTTACGGTGTCCTGATCCGGATCGACGGTAACGCCCGATGGCGAGTCATCGACCGTCACGTCGAACGTGGCGGTCTCGTTACCGGTGTTTTCGATCGTCATCGTGTTCGTCTCGGTGCTCGTTCCGACATCGACCTGTGACTGACTGACGGTCACCGAACTGTGCTGTGCCACTGCCCCCGGCACGGCGGCCGCTATCAGACCACTGGCGAGGACGACCGCGAGGAGCAGCGCTCGCTTAGACATCGCTCTCACCCACCGCCACGACCGAGCCGATTCGAGCGGCCTCGTACGTGCGCCGCCAGACGAAGAGTCGACCGACGATGAGCGTTCCCAACAGCCCGACGATGACGCCGTAGCCGATCAGAATCGCGCTCGAGGCGAGTGCGAGCGTCGTCCGCATTTCGGCGACCTCGTCGCCCATCGCAGCCAGGTCCGCCTTGCGGTCGGCGAGTCCGTGATCGGCCGCGCGGTCTTGTGCGTCTCGAATCCGGTGATAAGTGCGCCGTGCGTCTTGATACGCTGTGAACGTCTCGAGGCCGTTCGCGCTGACGGCGGCCTGAATACTCGCACAGTCGGTACAGTCCTCGATGAAGGCGGTAGTGGCGTTCGCTGCGGTATTGATCATCGCTCGGTCGCGTTCGTACGTCGTACGCAACTGCTCGGCTTGGACCCTGTACTGAGCCGCCTCCTCGGGCATGTCCGCTCGCTCGTAGGCCGTTGCGGACAGTTCGAGGCGTTCGATTCGAACGGGCGTCCGATTCGCTGCGTTGGCCTCCTCGTAGAGACCGTTGCCGAGTCGCTCGTAGAATCGCGTCAGTGCGAGGCTGACGAGCGTCGCCTGGGTCTGATCGTACGCCTCGAGATCATCGACGTGGGCACTCACGTTCTCGGCGGCCGAGAGACTCGCCTCGTACTCGCCGCCGTTGGCGCGCGTATAAGCGCGATCGAAGGCCCGTAACGTGCCGAGGACTGCCTCGAACTCCGCGCGCTCGGCGGCGGAGAGTTCACCCGTCACCTGCGTCTGGGACACGGCGAACGTCCGGACTGTCTCCAGTTCGTCGTACTCCGCGTAGGCTTCGGTCCCTTCCATCCCGCGGAACGTCTCGAAGTAGTCGTTCGCGGTCTTCTCCTGTGCCGCGACGGTCCCTCCGAAAAGCGGTCCCGTCCCGATCGTCGCGACGACGAGTATCGCCGTCAGCACCACCGCTCGTCGTGTGTCGTATGTGCGCATATCGTTAGAACACCGTCCGTGAGAGCCTATCGCGGAGGGGATCGTGCTCGAACACGTCTTCGACCGCCTCGAGCAACAGCAACGCGGCGTAGATGGTGACGATCGCCTCCGTCCCGCGCCCGGCGTCGCTGCCGAGCGCCCAGGCCCGTCGCAACATCTCCTCGGCGGGGGCAGCCTCCGAGACCGACTCCCGCTCGGTTTCGACCTGCGAAGTGACGGTCTCGTAACGGCTCTTGAGTTCGTTTCGCTGTGTCATCGCATCCGACTCGAGCCACTCGAGGACCGTCTCGAGCTCGCAGTCACCGTCCCAGGCGACGTCGGGATCGGGCATGTCCGCACAGGCGGCGAAGAGGTCCACGTTTCGCTTGGTCGTCATCGCGTCGTTGATTGCGCCGATCGCGCTTTCGGCGGCGGCGAGCAAGGCGTCCGCAACGGCGTCAGGCTCCGCCTCGCTGTGTGCGAAGTGGTGACCGGCCGCCGGCAGGGACTCGACCGTCTCGAGTATCGCCAGAACGACCGAGCCGTAGTAGCGCGGAATCGTCGTGTCCCGACCGCTGTGGTCGGACAGTGATCGAACCTTTCGCCGCAGGCGATCGATCTGATCTTGGTGGGTCGACGATAGCGACCACGTAAAGCGGGCGTCGACCTCCACCTTCGTGGATCGATCTTCGCGGACGGTCAAAATCGACTTTCCGCCATCGAATAGGTGGTCACGGCCGTCCGGCGCGTCGATATCGGCGCGGTACTGTCCGATCAGAAGACCCTCGCAAGTGGCGAGCGCATCGCGGTCGCTCGTCATGCTGATGGTCCCGTATCGGTCCTGTACCACCGTCTCCCGCGGACTGAGTCGGAGCGGCATCGACGGCGTCTGAACGCCGTCGACACGTGAGAGCAATCGCACGCGTCCGGTTCGAGGTGCAAGTTTGACCGTTCGGTCCCCGTTCTGGGTAAACTCTATCGTCTCTGTCCGGTCTTCGTACTTTTCGTGAGTGAGCTCTATCTCGACGCGTGAACCGGGTTCTTCGGGCTCGAGGGTGACGGTGCCGGTCGCATCTGCCGTTTCGGTGGATCCATTGTCCATCCGCGTGATCGCCGCGCCGTCAATCGGTTCGCCGTCGGTGCGGTCGGTGACCGTCACCGTCGCTGGGAACGAGACGGTGAGTGTGGCACTCGTTTTTCGCTTGCTAACTTTGACGACATCTGAGTCATGTGAGCCGTGCTTAGCGGCAATGTTCCACGTCCCCTGTTTCGGAACTCTAAGTCGCCCCACTCCATCCGAAATTGTCACCTTGTTTGCATCAGCGCTCGTATCGTCTACTCGTCTGTACCCAATTTTCGTTCGGCCACTCAATGGCTGATTTCCGTCGGTAACAGTCACATCGACGGTGAACCCGGTGTTCCGATCGACGCCGGCCGAGAAGCCGAGGAGGTAGTACGTTCCTGGTGCCAGGGTCGCACCGAGGAGGACGCCACTGATGGCCAGACCGTGTGGCCACAGCGCTACCTCGAGCGGGACACCGGCGACGTTCCCTCCGAAGGACAACAGCGTCAGGATCGCTGGTACTCCACGGAGGAGGTAGAGGAGTCCGACTACGGTCGCCACTGCGAGTACGATAGAGATGGTGGCGCTGATGCGGAGTCGGTTTCTCGTCCACTCATTGCGCAACCGATATGATCCGTATCCTACGAGGAGTCCGACGAGAGCTGGTAGAAATAGCGGTGACGCATGCTTGCCGGTGTCGACCAGTGCCTCGATCAGGCCCCCGCCGTCGGAATCTTTACTCGTCGATTTGGCACTGGTGAGCGTCACTTGAGCGATCCCCGCGTCAGTCGCGACGACGAGTTCGTCGGCCGCGGTCACCGTCGTGCTCTCGAGGGCGAGTCGTCCGTTCTCGATCGTCGTTCCGTCCTCGAATTCGTACTGTCGGATCCCGTTCGCACTGGAGTTGACGATCAGCGTGGAGACGCCGAGTCCGTCGACGCTCTCGTCGAACGTGACCGCCGCGCCGTCGTCCACGACCGTCGCGGAGAGGTGGTACGGTGCTCCGAGGAAAAGGTCCTGGTCGTCGAGAAGCACCCCCTCGGCCGACGATACGGAGGCCGTCACGGTGTTTGCACCTGAGAGGGGCGACAGTTCGATCTCACCGGCACGAACGGGCTCGACGCTGTTGTTCACGTACTGTCTCCCGCGGCCGTCTTCGATCGAGAGGTCGTATACGGTGCCGGTCTCGAGCAGCGGATGCCAGAGGACCGGCTGATCGCCGACATCCCGCAGGTCCGGACCGAGAGGCACGGTCGTCGTCTGCGTCGGATCGTCGCCGATGGCCGCCTTGAGGTCAAATTCGGCGGTGTCGACGACAGTGGTTACCGCCGACTGGTCGATCACAAGTTGGGTGCCGTTCGCCCGGATCGTCCCGCCCTCGAGGTCGGTGTTATCGACGGTGACCTCGACCGTAGTGTTATCAGTGATGCCGTTCGTCTCGGATCGGTTGAATGGAACCACGATCTGTGATCCGTCCTCGATTCGAACCGGGACGTTCGTATCGAACGCGACGGTGTGCAGGTCCAGTGTCTCCTCGTCGGTCACCTCGCCGGCCGTGACCGCCACGGTCGCATCGAGTAACGATTTGCCATCAGCGACACCCGATACCAGTTTCTCGACCGCAACGTCACCCGCCCCGTCACTGACGTTTACGGAGACGGATGTGCTCGAGTTCGGGTCGGTAACCGTCACGGTCACTTCGTCGGGAGGATCCTCGAGATCCGTGACATCGATAGTGATGGAATTGCCATTACGGGTGATCTGCACGTCGCCGGTGCCGTCTTGAACCGTCGAGACCGATGCGGCCGTCACCGGTGTGACCAGCACACCGGCGACTACGACCGCGAAAACGAGGGCGACGAGGAGGCGACTCGCGGTCGGGCGATCATCGGGAAGCGGTGGCAGTGCCGTCATACTCACTCCG
This sequence comes from Natrinema sp. 74, assembly GCF_046097095.1. Taxonomy (NCBI): domain Archaea; kingdom Methanobacteriati; phylum Methanobacteriota; class Halobacteria; order Halobacteriales; family Natrialbaceae; genus Natrinema; species Natrinema sp. 74. Next base: position 47,210 of record NZ_CP175699.1, on the reverse strand, counting down.
CGTTCCGTTCGACGTACGACTCGAGATTATCGACGATTCGGTCGAGTTGCGCGGTCGTGAGGTCGACACCGCCGCTACGGGAGCGCCCGGCGAGACTGTCACTGAGCATCTCGAAGTCGTCCCACGAGTGGTCGAGCAGCGGGTTCAGGTCGAATCCGCCGAGCAAGAGGAGGACGTCGACGTCGCTCCCGCGGCCGCGCTTTGGCGTGAGACTCGCCTGTCCGGCGACGTTGATGTCGTTTTTGCCGGTCCACTCGCGGAACGCCTCGTAGACCTCCGGCTCGGTGATCTCGCCCTCGTCGATCATGCGCTCGGGCGCACGGACGATCGCGTAAGCGGCCGTCGTCGTCTCCACGTCCATCGGCACGAACGCTCCCTCGGCCGCCTGATCGAGCATATACTCGAGTTCGTAGATGGAGCCGTTGAGATCCGTCGCGACGGCAGGCGTGAAGTGATAGGCGTCCATCTGCGAGGGAATCGTCACGTAGTCTTTGATGTCGATGACGCTGCGAGTCTCGCGGCCGGCCCCGATCATCAGATCGACCGCGGTGATGATCGCCTCGTTGATCGAATCGTACTGACCGGCGGCTCCGTTCTCGTCGTCGAGGTGAGAGTTCGAGGCGAGCAGTACCATATCGGCGTTTTGCTCGTCGTCGTCTGTCCGGAGCAGTCGCGAGAGGCCACAGACCGCGTTGAAGTGGCGCTGGGGTTGCTCGTAGTAGTAGGGCCAGACGCCGACGGTGGCGTGGATCACGCTGTCCATCCACTCTTCAGCGGCGTTGTCCTCGTTTAGATCGCTGAGTCCGTCCTTGAACTGGTCGACGACATAGGGGATCGACCCGTTACCTGTCCCCCCTCCCAGCGTCGCGACGTGCATGAACGCGTCAGTCGTCCCGAATTCGGTGATTCGGTTGACGATCCGATCGAGGTCCTCCCGCGCACAGGCCTCGCCGTTCGGGAAGAAATTCCCGGCCCCCTGCTGGGAGCCGAACTCAAGGGCGTGGGATTCGATTACGTCCTCCTCTTCGGTCGCCCCCAGTTTCGATTTGAGCCGGTCGATCGTATTTCGGAGGTCCGCCCTGTTCGTGTTCATCACCAAGATTCGGTCGTCGATGCCCGGGTTCTCGGTGCGGTCGAAAAACTGCGATGCGATTCGCCCGCCACCCTCTCCCGAGGCGATGACGCTCCATCTCGTAAACGTGTCCGTTTGTGCCATGTGTTAGTCCATCTCGATTGCGTCGTCGGTCGTCGTCACGTTGTGCTCCTCGCTCAGTTCCGCGATACCGTCTCGAATGACCGACCGCGGGACCGGTGCCGTCAGAAAGTTCCGCTCGAGTTCGTCGAAGGGCAGTCGCTCGCCCGGCTCGAGGTTGTACCTGACCACGTTGGTCAGTTCGCGTTCGAGTCGGTCGCGTTCGAAGACGACGATCTCGCCGTCGGGGGTCTCCGTCGCGTCGTAGCCGTCCGTCTCGGCCCAGACGGCGAGCAGACAGGGGGCGTGTGCCGACCGTACGGGAAGCCCCATCGCCGTCGACACGTATCCCTCGTTCTCGTACAGTTCCTCGAGGCGCGGACGGAGCTCCGACAGATGCTCGCGCATGTCCGCGTCGGTGTCGGTACAGACTCGCTCTCGGAGGCTCTGTTCGGTGAACTCGACGTCGACGCTCGTCTCCCCGTCGACCTGAACCTCCCGGTCGATCGGTGCGAACGTCTCGTCGCCGGGATCGGCCGCGAGCGCGTAGCTGCCGGCCGGTACGTCCTCGAACGTCGCCGTTCCGGCGATACGTGTCTCGACGGTCGCCGTCTCGTCGTAGCCCGATCCCGACAGCGACAGCGTCGCCGTCCGCTTCGAACCGCCGCGCTCGTAGGTTACGCCGACGGTGAGATCGTGGCTCTCGACGTCGCCGCGACGGAGCACCGGTACGTCCGGCTCGAGTTCGACCGATTCGTTACGCCGGTAGTAGAGTCCGAGGAACTCATCGGGATTCCGCACCGGCAGATCGTCGGCCGTCACCTCGCCCGACGCCTCGAGTTCGGCCTCGATCGTCTCGGCGATATCGTCGTAAGCCCCCACGACGGCGGCTTTGGTGCTCGCGGTGTCGATGGCGTCGGCCAGTTCGCCGGCGATCTCGCGCCACCGTTCGGTGAACCGCTCGAAGTCGTCGAGGCCCTCGAGTTCGTCGACGAACGTCTCGTCGACGATCGCCGGTTCCGCGTAGTAGCCGGCCGGAAGGTCCGCATCGCGGAGCGGCTCAGTCTCGTCGGCGAGGTCGCGCTCCATGGCGGCCACCATATCGATACAGGTCCGCCGGAGCTCCGCGCGACGGCGGCTGACCGCCGAGAGATCGAGCGCTGAGTCCATTCCCGTGACGGCAGATTCGACGGCCGAGACTGTGTCGAGGGAGTCGGCGTCGACGTGCGGGGCCACGCCGGCATCCTCGACGGCGTCAACCAACGATAGTACCGCGTCCCGCTCGGCGTCGAACGATCCGGAGAACTGATCGCGGAGGCGGTCTCGCGCCTCGAGGATCGACTCGACTGCGTCTCCGAACTCATTTCGGTCGACGGCGTCCGCGGCCGCCTCGAGGTCTCGATCGATCGCCTTGTTGTCTTCGGGTCGCTGCTCGCCCCGTCCCATCTCGCGGACGGTTTCGATCGCCGTCTCGACCGTCTCCGTCGCGACCGACCGCGCTGCGTCGACCGTATCGCGACAGGCCGGAACGGCCGCAGCTTCGTCCGGGCCGTCGATCGCGGCATCTCGCGTGACCAGATCGACGTCTTCGAGCCGGTCGAGGGCGTCTTCGATACGAGACAGTTCGGCGGTCGTGAACGCTCGGAATTCCGCCGCAACGTCTTCGTCGAGGCGGTCGATTTCGCTCGAGATCGTCTCGAACGCCTGTACGTCGGCGGTTCCGACCGTCTTCGTGAGATCGAACGCGCCCGACTCGAGGTCGAACGCGACGCCCTGTGCCCGGAAATCGCCAGCGACCGACTCGAGTTGCGCGTCTGCGGTGAACTCCCAGTCGGAATAGGCCCCGCGGAGGTCGTTGATCTCCCGGACGGTCTCTTGGAAGTCCTGTGCAACCGTTCGTGCCTGCTTCGTTACGTACTGACGTTCGCTCGTCCCCTTGCGAGAGACAACACTGCGGACGTACAGCGCAATCCCGCCGATGATGAACAGCGGGAGACCACCGAGAACGAACCAGACCGCGATATCGGAACTGGTCGAGACGAACACTCCTGCACTGACCGTGGCCGCCAGGACGACGATGCCACCGACTCCGAGCGCACTCTTTACGTTCGCGTTCATCGGACCACCTCGAGAAGGGACGGATCGACGACGGCTGTGAGGAGGGCCACTCCAGCGATCGCGAGGACGATTCCGACGAGAATCGGAACGAGTGCGGTCTTCCGGTCGTAGGAGACGTTCCGACTCAGCTTCATCGCCTCCTCGACGCGCCGCGCCGCGACGAGTGGGACTGCCACGCCCGCACTCCCGCCGGCCACGAGACCCGCGGCGAGCGAACCGACCGTCGTTAGCCGAACTGTCGACTGCGCCGCGGTTCGCTCTGCCTCGACGACCTCGCGGTAGCGCTCGAGGGTCGCCGCCGTCGCGTTGCGTTGTTCGCTCGCATTCGTCCGAACCGCCGCGAGCGCGCCGAGCACTCCGCTCGCGTTTCCGTTTTCCGTTCGATTGAGGAGATAGTCGGTGAGCGCCTCCTCTCGTGCAGTCATGGTTCCGTACGCGTCGTTGAGTTCATTCAGATCGTCCTCGGCCGCTGTGATGTCCGCCTCGCCGTTCTCGATGGCCGTCGTCGTCTCGTCGAGTTCCGCAGTCGCGTTCGCCAGCGCCGCTCGCGCGTCGAGGTACGCGACGGCTCGCGGGTCATCGATCCCCTCGAGGGTGCTTCCGCCGGTGCCGGCCATCGCCACCTCGACCGTCAGCCCGTCTGCTTCGCCCGCGTTGAGGGTGACGTGCTTGGCGAAGGCGATCCGCCCAGAGCCGTCGCCAGTAAGCGTGACGGTGTAAATGCCGTCCTCGCTCGCCGACTCGCTGATCGTGAACCCGTCGCCCTCGGCCAGCCAGTCGGTCGTGGATGCATCACCGCCGTTACAATAGGCGAGATCGAACCTCGAGTCCTCGACGAGCGTCTCGGTACCGTCGACCCACTCGCCACCGATATCACCGACGACGGTCGAACCGTCCTCGGGACAGTCGACATCGCTCGCACCGGTGGCAGTCCCCGAACCCGCGGCGAGTGCCGCTCCGAGAACGACCGCGAAAAGCAGGAGTCGACGCCCCCTCATGGTTGTAGCCGACCTCCGATCTCCCGGTTTTTGTACCAGTAGGTGACGCCGCTCGCGATCGCTGCGCCGAGCCCGATACCCAGCAGCGCTCCGCCGGCCGCGAGCAGCATCGTCTGGTCCGCGAGTGCCGTCGCGTCGGCCGCCGCCTCGGTCTTATCGAGCGTCGTCTCTACGGCAGACCCGTCGGCCGCGACCGTCGCTGTGAGAGCGACGAGTACGACAACGACCGTGAGCAGAGACACCGCGCTCCGTCGGCCTCGAGTCATGCGAGTAACTCCTCCGTTTCCTCCTCGTAGGCGTCGGCCGCCGCTTCGATATCCGCGAGTCGGTCGAGGTCCTCGCGACGGTAGGTCAGCAACGTCGTCACCGATGCGAGGTTCCGGTCGCTCATCGCGACCCCGATGTTCACCTCGCTCAGATTGCTGCTCCGCTCTAAGTACTGCTTGACCGTCCCGATCTCGACGCTGTGGCTCCCGGAGCCGAGGCTCGATTTCGGTGCTCTAATCAACGAGATCGCCTTCTGGGCGTCGCCGATATCGGTCTTCGCGAGCGTCTGTTTGGCCGCAGACAGCCGCGACAGTGCCGCGCTGTCGATATCCCGCTTGCCCACGAACGGCAACAGATACCCCGGCAGCGACCGCGTCATCGTCACCGAGCGACCGAGCGCAGCATAGCCCGGTTCCGACTCCTCGCCAGCGATGCCGAAAGACAGCGACGTGACGATGTCCCGAACGTCGATATCGGGCGTGTCGACACCCTCGACCGCACTGGGATCGATCCCGCTCAACACCGGACCGGCGACCAGATCGTAGATCGACGCGGCGACGTACTCGTTGTATTCGCCAAACTCCCCGCCAGCCGAATCGAGATAAGAGATGCGCTGGTTGTCGATCAGGATGATCCCGTCGACTTCGTCCTCGAGGCGGTCGAGGCCGTAGCACGCGTTCCACGCCTGTCGGCCGGCACCGATGTCGTCCTCGCCGTCCGATTCGCCGACCGCGCCCGCCGCTTGTGTGTTCGGCAACACCGCTACGGCGACCACCTTGGCCCGTTCGTCGGTAAACGCCTTGATCTCACGGGCGAGGTGCGGGCCGATCCCACAGCCGGTCCCGCCGCCGAGTCCGAGAAACAGGAATGCAAACTGGACGCCCGTTTCCGTCGGTTCGGCGACGGTCTCGGCCGGCACATCGTCATCATCGTCGTCGACCGGCTCGTCGCGGAACGCCGTCTCGTTCTCGAACGACGAGTCGAATTTCTCACTGAGGATCGTCTGGACCTGCGGTGCGTGCTCTGCCATCACCTCGTCGGCGTCGACCGGATCCCGTCCGAACCCGCCCGTCACCGTCTCCTCGAATCCAGGTTCGGTTCCCTGGACGAGGCCGTGTTGCTCTGCGATTCCGTACTGGTCTTCCGGCGGCACGTTCGACAGATTCTGGAGATCCCGCATCGTCGAGTTAAAGACGAGCGGGTGGCCGAGCGTCGAAATGTCGGCAGCATCGAACAGTCCCAGCAGCGAATCGTCAGTGTACTCGAACACGGCGTCGACGATCGCACCCCCTGCTTGTCCGGCCCCAACGAACAAGTACGTCATAGTGTTATCAACAGCGTGTCTTTTCTCGTTCTAAATGTAGTTATCCGAGCGTACATGTTTTATCAATCGATTCACTCGAGCAACGTCTATTAAAGGTAATGGCCCCGTAGTCGGGCGATTACTGTTAGTATTGGGTAGTGAAAATCGCGAATATTGCTACACTCTCCCGTTCGCTTCTATCAATAACACATTCCGTGTTCATATCCGTTTTTCGAGACGATAATGAATGGTACACTCCTCTGTATGTAACATGAATATGCGAGGAAAGACTGCTCGTTCGCGAATACTTCGATCGACGTATACGTGACGAGTGGAAGACGAGTTCGGCCGCTCCGATCGGCGAACTAGCCGCGGAGTCGCCGAAGCATGACGCTGTACTCGTTTTGCTCGTAGAGCGCTTCGATATGGGCGAGTATCTCGTCAGCCGCCGAGCAGAGGCCGGCCGCGTGCATCGGCCTCTCGTCGTTGATGCGCTGGGCCTCCGCCCGAAGGTCGTTTGCCAGCGAGAGGAAGTGTCGCGGAATAGTGTGGTTGTGATCCGCTCGAACGCCGATATACTCCCGTTCGATCGCGTCGATCCGGTCCTCGAGAGCAGCGATCGATCGTCCCGTCTCGGCCGCGTCGTCCGTCTCCACCGACCGCGACAACCGCGGCAACAGCGTTCGGTCGTAGAACGTGCTCTCCTGATAGATTGCGTACAATTGAACGTCCGTAATTCCCTCGCGTTCGAGCATCGCCTCGAGTTCGCGGACCCGGTCGGCGAGATGCCGGTAGATAGCACCGTCTTTCGCCTGGAGTTCGTCATTGAGGGCGTCGAGCCGTCGCCGGACGTCGTGTTCGCCGATATCGGCGATGGACGCCTGTAGCTCCGCGTACGCATCGAGGGAATCAACCGTCGACCGCAAGACGGCTGTGGTGTCGTTCGACGTCGGCTCGCTCAGCGTCTCGAGTAACTCCTGTGATTGGGGCGACTGGGTCCGGATCGAGCGTTCGAGGTCGCCGGCGAGCGACGCAAGCCCCGTCTCCGTTTCCCGTGTTGCTCCCGGCCGCTCGAACGTGACCGCTTCGCGCTCGAGAGCATCCGCGAGTTCCGCCGTCCGATCGGCGATATCGGTCGATTGGAACGTCAGAGCTCCACTCCGGTCGGCTTCGCGACAGACCGTTTCGGCCGCGGTCCCTATCCGGTCGTACTCTCGGGTTGCTCGCTCCAGTTCGGTCTCGGTCTCCGAGAGGTCGGCTTCGATCGTCGCCGCTTCGGCGCTTTCATCGAGTACCCGATCGAACACCGGCTCGAGGCCGTCCGCGATATCTCCCTCTCGAACGCTGATCGTCCGCTTTGCAGACTGAATCTGTGCGTCCGCCGTCGGATCGTCGATACCGTCGATGGCGTCCGCGACCGTCCCCGCCTCCTCAAGTCGGTCGACCGCCTGCTGGAGTGCCTCCTCAAGGGAGTCTTCCGCCGGTGACGGCTCTGCGAGGACGCGACAGAGTTCGTCGGCTACGGGATCGGTCGGCCGCGTTCTCGAGGCGACGGTGTCTGCGACCGCTGCGATCGAATCTGCCGTCGCTCGATCAGCGTCCGACGCCCCGTCCGTCTCTCGAGTGGCGTTCTCCTCGTCGACCGACCGATCAGCGGACGCCGATACCGACGACCTGTCGGCTTGCGCCTGTGTTGCCGCTTTGTGAGGCGTCGCTGCCGATCGGACTCGGTTTGCCGACTGGGGCTCGGTATTTCGTCCCCGCTCCGAATCGGAGCCTTTGAGTTCGCGAATGCGGTGTCGGATCTCGGAGACGAGCTCGTCGACGGTATCGGTCGCGTACGAGGTGATCCGAGTTGAGTCTCCCCCCGATGTCTGGATCTCGAGTTCGGTAACGTCTCTCTCCTGTTTCGATCGGACGCCAGTCAGTTGATCGTAGTAGATCTCGCTGGTATCTCCGCCATCCCGCCCTGATCGGGACTTCATATCGTATTCGGCCCCGCCGTAGAGGCTAATCGACGTCTCGGTCAGGACGATCGTCGTATTCTCGTACGCGCTCGCAGGTTCGACGAGCATCGGCGACCCTCCAGAGCGAGATGTCAAGTTGTACGAGGCTGCGCTTTCGACCGCGATACGCCGTTTCGCCGTGCGCTCCGAGTCGCTAATAAACTCCGCTAACTGCGGCTCGTACTTATTGTTGATCTCTCTGACTCCCCAGTACCAGATCCCGACCCCCCCGAGAACGCCGAGTACGAGGGCCGGCCCGACCGCGTCTACCGCCGCCCCGAAAACGGCACTGACGATCGCAACACCGATTATCACGTACCGCGGCGACCACCCTATCTTCCACCGGAGAGCGTTCACATCCGCTGCCATTGCACAGCGAACGAATGACTGTAGGTCGTGATGAATCTTCTGCCCTGATATGTCTTTCATATAATACATTCGGGTAACGAGGGGGTCCGGACCCGACGGGTAATCGATCGCACCGGGCAGAGAGGAGCGCCATCGTCTGTGCCGAACTGAACCGCTATCTTCGTCTCGAGAGACGAGATTGCTCGTCCCCTCAGGCCATGTTCTCCCGACCGAGCGCCGAAAACAGTGCTTCGACCGCGTCCCACTCTTTGCGTACGTTTTCGGCCTGCTCGCTGTTCCCCTCCTGTTTGAGCCGTTGGGCCTGGTCGTACATCTCGGACAGCGACGACATCGTCGGGTTCCACAGCGTCCCCCAGAGGTGAACGTCGTCGAGGTCGGGCGTGACGAGCTGTTTAACGTGAACGTCGACGGTTTCGATCCCCGATACGTCGTTTGCGTCGAGGAACTCCTCGCCGGAAATAATCTCCGTCAACGCCCCGTCGGCAACGAAATCGGAGACGGCGTCCATCTTCTCGGGCGGCCCGTAGACGAGAAACGTTCCGCCCCAGGCGGTCGTCGGATCGAACTCGGCCAGCTTGTTCTGGAACAAGGCGTTCCTGACGAGAATCTCGAGCTTGGATCGATCGATCGTGTTCGCACGCGACCGTCCCAAGACCGGAGCGAGGATCACCGCCGGCGTGAACGAGACGTCGGGGTTCAGCTGATACTTGTCCTCGACCGGCCGGAAACTGTCGGCCGGGTCGAACACGTCACCCATGATCGACATCGTCGCGTCGCGGTCGAGAAACTGGGGCACGGACGACATGGTGAACGCCTCGAGAAATGCGACGAGCGGCCGGTTGATGCCCGTATACTGCGGTGGGTTGTACTCACTCAGTCGGTCTATCTGCGGCCGGATGTCCGCTTGGACGTTTTCGAGGCGGTTGTTATCGAACGGTATAATCGCGTCGACCGCCTGGGAGGTGCGTGCGAGTCCGACGACGCCGTTTACCTTCGCTCGACCGCCGAACTCCGAATACTCGGTCCCCTTCGAGGGGATAACCACGCTGCTGAACAGCGGCTTCGGGACGACCGTGTCGTCATCGAGAACGTTCTCTCTGAGGCTGTCGGCGAGGACCGGGGTGGCACCGCAACCGGTCCCTTTCGTGACGCTGTGGACGAACAACACCGCCTGAGAGTCCTGAATTCGCTCCGGTTTCATGTCCCAGCGTTCCCGGAACGGGTCCGCGTCGCCCTCGAAATCGGCTTCCATCAGTTCCTTGCCGATGTCCCACCGATAGCCAGCGCCCGCGTAATCGTGGCGGCCAAACCCGATGGTACAATTTGGCAGTAAATCGTTACGACTGTAGCCTTTCTCCTCCTGTGCATAGTAGGTCTGCTCGAGTTCGCTGACGTTCGTGTTCAGGAGGCCGTACCCGGCGAGTCCTCCCTTCCAAATTCGGGCGCGGCGCTCGTTGTTCTCGGCCAACGTCTCGCGACGGAGCAAAATCGCATCGAGAATGTTGTTCCCCGCACCGCCGACCCCGATAAGGAACCACTTCTTGCCGTAAGCGCTATCGATCAAGTCGTCGCTCAGCGTCTCGGACGGACCGTCCGGGTCCGGCCCAGTCCCGTCGTCGGTCGACTTCGGTTCGCTCGGCGACGCGACGACCTCCTCGCGTAGGTCCGGATACACCTGCTCGACCGATTCCGGTTCGTCTCCGTGTGCGTTACGGACGTGTTCGACGAGAGTCGCTCGATCCCAGTCTCCCTCCCGGGCCATACAGATTTTACAGAGATTCGTCATTCGGTACTATACTATCCCTACGTCGGAACTATCTAAAGTATTACGTGTGAGCTACCGTCGGAAACACACCCGTCGTCCCTCGAACGTAGTTCTCACGGCCCCTCGACCTATTATTTATCCAACACAGCGGTAGATCATCGGTAACCCGTCCGGTTCTGCCGATGATTCATCCGCCGTGGCGCTCGACGAACCGCTCTCGGACCGTCTCGAGCCCGTTGCTCGGTGTCGTTCGTTCGGTGAACTCGAGTTCGAGAAAGCCGGGCGGAGCCCCTTCCTGGAGGTCGACGGCGGCGACGATATCGGTCTGTCGGCGACAGAACGCGGCCAGTTCGTCGAGAACGGCCGGTCGCGCGATTTCGTCGGGGAGCCGTTCGGTCTGATACTGGACGGTATCGCCGGCCGTGCTGCCGTCGAGTTCCCGAAGAACGAACAGCACCTCGTCGGCGACATCGCCGGTCGCAACGCGGGTTCGATCGTTCGTCGCCGATTCACCTGTCGACTCGCATGCTGACGACTCCTCGGTGGCGACCGTCGCCGCGTTCGTGACGCTCGTCGGCTCGCCTCCCTCACCGGACGTGTCCCGTTCGGCGATGACGATCGCAGTGCCATCGACCGTCGCGTTGACGTCGTACTGGCGTTCGATGATCGGCGCGAGGTCGCTCACCAGCGCTGTCGATATGACGCGTGGTATCTCGACCGTCCCGTTTCCGTGCTCGACGGTCCCGACCAGCCCACCGAGGAAGTCGACGGTGACGAGTAGTTCGTCGGCGGCCTCGCGGGCACGTCGGAGGTCCCGCCGGGCGTCCTCGAACGAACAGCGCTGTAACAAGTGCATCGCGTCCGAGACGTCGCGTTCTATCTCGGCGACGCCGTCGATATCGTCGTGTCGCCCCTCGAGGACGAACTCCTCGACACGGTTCGCCAACGGCCCGTCGAGTCGGGTAGTTAGTTCGCGGACGTCTTCGAACGTCGCATCGATTTCGTTCCGCAGGTTGACGACCTCCGCTTCGTGGCTACGAACGTGCTGGTGGACCTCCTCGCGATGATCGTCGACCGCTGCAACGGCCATGGATACATCCCGAAGCGAACCGCTCTCGAGCAGCTCCCGGATGGCGGCGTCGATCTCCTCGACATGGACCGTCTGACCGGAGGGCGGCAGGGAGACCTCGCGGTACCGAGCCGGCAGATTCACGATCTCGTAGGGATCGCCCCCCGGCGTGGAACGTCCCACGTCGAGGCGGCCGTCGGCGAGTGCGTCCGTGAGGGCCCGGCGAAGTTCCTGCTCGACGTGCTCGAGTCGCTCCCCCTCTGCCGTACGATGGTCTCGAGCACCGTCCTTGCGGTCGCGAACACGGTCGACCGCGTCGGGGACGATCGGCGTGAGCCGCTCGAGCGTCGTCTCGTCGATGGCTTCCTCGAACGAGCCGTGCGTAGATCGCTCCCCCGGTTCGTCCTCGGCCGCATCTCCGCTCGAGCGATCCTCGGGACGCTCCCTCGAGTCCGTCGATCGCAGCCAAACGACGACCGCCGCACCGACGATCACTAGCACTGCGCCGGCCAGCACGAGCGAGAACGGGTCGGCAGCAAGCGAGAATATCGGATTAGGCCGGCCAGACAGGACCGCCAGGCCGTCTGCGCCGGTGACTTGCTCATACGACTGGCTCACGAACGTCTCCACCCCACCCCTCGCAACTCGATCTGCATGGCAGGAGAGTCGACAATAGAGGTGCAAAGAAGTATCGGCTGTCGAACTCATAGCACGGAATCGCAGGAACAGCCGCGCGCTCACAACAATCTCCAACGTCGAATCGCCGAACCGCGGTAGCGGCTATTGCTACTTGGAGTCTGCGGTCAGAGCACACTGCTGGCCCACTCCCCGTCACCCCCGTCGCGTTTGTGAGAACGGCACACGACGTAAGGAGCCTCGAGTAGCAGGGCACCTCCAGAACCACGTTCGAAGCGGTCGAACCGACATACAGTTACTCTGGAACGGGGATAAACTCCGGTTCGACCTGTCGCAGTCGGCCAGTGCTCTCGAGAAACGAGTATAGGTCGTCGTAGAGATCACTGCTATTAGCACCGCGTTCCTGCGAGCCTCGCAACGTGTACCAGTCGCCGATGATCGCACAGAAGCGCTTGGCACGGGTCATCGCCACGTTCAACCGCCGTGATCCATCGAGTGGCCGGCCAAGGAAGCCGATCTCACCGTCGGCGTTGCTCCGGACGAGCGAGATCACGACGGCGACCTTCTCGCTTCCCTGAAACGAGTCGATCGTATCGACCGTGACCACACTCCCATTCTCGAGTTGCGTCCGGAGTTTCGATCGGATCGCGGTTGCTTGCGCCACGTAGGGCGTGATAACGCCGATATCGGACGGGTCGATCCCTTCCTCCCGACGAAGTTCCTCGACGGCGTGTGCGACGAGTCGGACTTCCGCGTCGTTGCGCGTCGAGTGATCGACCGTCGTCTCGCTCCCACCGATGTCGTACCCGACGAGCGCTGGCTGATCCTCGAGCGCTCTCACGTCGCGGCCGTGTCGAAGCGCCCGGTCGTAGAACCGACGATTGGGGAACCAGGCGATGTCGCGGTGCATTCGGTACTGCGTCCGCAACTGAACGCCGACGCCCTCGTAGACCCCGCCGTCGGCGTAGAGATGTTCGAACAGCGACAGTCCGGCCGCTGACTCCGGTGGTTCTTCGGTCGCGCTGAACGGCGGAAGCTGCTTGTGATCGCCGGCGAGGACGACCTTCGCCGCCTTCGAGAGCGGAATACAGGAGGCGGTACACGTCGCCTGCGTCGCCTCGTCGAGAACGAGGACGTCGAACTCGCGCTCTAAGGTGGCCGCGCTGCTGTTCGTCGCGGCGACGACGTCGGCGCGACCGTCGTAGGTGCGATACCGGTCACTGACCACGTCGTTCGAGGAGTTGCCAGCGTTCACTCGCCGAAGCACAAACTCGTCAGCGCCGTGTTGTGCGTAGGCGTGGAGCGACCGGTCGTCGACTGCGTCGGCCGTACTCGAGCCAGCGACGAGGTTGTCGACCGCCTGATTCGAGTCGGCACAGACGAGGACGTCATCGCCGGCCTGGACGGACCGTCTGATAACTTCGACGAGCGTTCGCGTCTTTCCGGTTCCCGGCGGTCCGTGGATGCAAAACAGGTGATCGGCGAGGAGCGCACAGGAGACCGCCAACTCCTGTTCTTGATTCAGTTCCACGTCGTGTTGACTGCTCTTGACGCCGGCGGTGTCGCTGAAGGTGACCGCCGTTTCTCCCGTCAAGAGGGATCGATGATCGTCACGGTCGCGGACGCGCGAAATCGCGTTCAGTTCTCGGTCGTACGGAACGGGATTCAACAAGAGCGTGAGTGCAAACCCCCGTCGCTGTTTCCGCAGGAATCCGCCGACAGTCGTTCGGTCGTCGATTTCGTTCCAGTCGACGACGAGACCGACGGTCCGTCCGTCGATCGCGTCGACCGTCGCCGGAATCGGAAAGGCATCTGGCGCATGGTCCTCGCTTGGCGGATGCACGAGGACTTCGTTCCCCTCGAAGATGCCGAATTCGCTCTGGACGTACCCGTACTGATCCCGCCGTTGGTCGTTACTGTCGTCGATCGTGAACCGATACACCCCGTCTTTCGGCCGCCCGAGCGACGACAGTGACGGAATTGCACCGAACCCCCCATCTCGGAGCGCTTCAGGCGTCGAGCCAGTCGCTTTCTCCCTGTTCGCCGCGCGCTGAGCGTCCATCTCCGACCGGACGAACGACTCGAGTTCGTCGAAGAACGAATCCGCATCGTCACTCGAGAGCGGATGTCGAGGGGACTCTCGTTCGTCGATCGGCGAGTCGAAGTACGACGGTGGGTTGGCGGGAGCGTAGTCCGAGTGCCAGAACCGTATCCGTCCGGCAAGCGCCGATTCGACGAACGCGTCTCGCTCGATCGAATCGTAGTCATCGCCGTTGTCGTAGACGAAAATTTCCCCGTGAAGCGCGTGATCCGTGAACGCGATATACTCGCCGGACAGGGCCGCACTGTCGGGTTCGTGGAGCGGAATCACGATCCAGTCGTCCTTCTCGGGATGCTCGAGTCGGTCGTGGTAGCTCGCGTACTCGACGATGCCGTCGATCGGGATAGGGTCGTCTCGTATAGGCTGGCAGTCGGTATCCGCCGGCGAGTAGAGAGTTGCTGGTGCGAGATCGAAGGTATCGATCGCGCTTTCAAAGAGGAGGGACATGTCGGTGCGGACGAAATACTAGCTCCTAAATCTTATCGTTGGAGAAGTGACAACAGCACTCATCGATCGTCGGCTCACAAATCAGAAGTGTTCTCTGACACCCTCTGCGTGACGGCCTCCCCGAAGCGGCTGCGTCGCCGACTATCGGCAGTATCAGCGACAGTCACGGCTAGCTCAAGCCAGCCTGGAATGCGCTACTGACCGTGGCAGACCATCCGAATTTCGATCCAGTCGTCGCCCGCGAGGCAGACGGAAGCTCCACTGGGTGGCCGCAAATCACGGAACGCTCGGGAAGCGAGCAAGACATGACGTCAGTATGATCAAAAGAGAGCGGTCCGAAGACGATCCTCAATATGGATACATACTGCCACGAATTCCATGACAAGACCTCTGCCGGCGTAAACCAGTGCGAACCCAAGTAGTGACGTGCCGATCGCACCGATAATATCGATTGGATAGTGGAGACCGACGTAGACACGACTGATACCGACCAACAAGGCAAGTACTAACGCAACGAGTCCGGTTCGCCACCGATCCTGAAGGGACAACAACGGCCACACGACTGCGAACGAGACTGTCGTGTGCTGACTCGGGAACGAGTTCTCGGGCGCTTCCGTTAGCAGCGTCTCGTACCCAACCATGTATGGTGCAGGATGGCTGTAGAGTTGCCCCGCCGCATACGAAAGCGTGAGACTGACAATAATCGTGACAAAGATGACTATCGATTTCATCTTCCCATCTTTGGTCGCCAGTCGAGATAGAGCAAACCCCGATTGAAACACGGAAGTCGTGTGGTCCTCTTCAGAAGTGACCCAGAGGTAGAGAAGGGCGAGCAGGATGAGATAGATGAGGTTTTCGGCTGCGAATATCATGATTGCGTTACGTATTGGATTTCCGTGGTGGCTCGTGAACATATCTGCATACTGACTCGGAGAGCCAACTGTTCCGAGTGGGATCATCTGATAGAGATATTCATTCGAATAGCAAAAGAAATGCATCGTTCTTATCGACCCCTTCCGCATATGAATATAATATTATGTTGGTTTAGTATCTCGCTCGTATTTTAGCGCTGTGCGAGAGTTTCGCACCTAGGACATCGGTGGGTCGCGTCCGTTGTCAACCGATAAGCTTGATCTTAGTCTGCTCCCATGAGGGATTTTAACGCCTAATTCAACAGGAATGCGTGTTATCTCCCAGAGCGAACAGCCAATCTGCTGAAGGCAGACAGCGAACGCCCTGACGGGCGTTACCATCTGCTTGACCTCCACGGTTCATCTCTATCCTCCTCGTAGCTCTCGGTGAGCCGATCTGCGAGCATCAACCGAACGCACCGTCATGGCTCGGTTACCCCACAAATTGGCTTCGCTAGAGAGTGCCCATGGTATCAGTTTTCATCGGTGATCCACTTCTCGCCCCACTCGTATATTTCATCGAATGCCGAAAGGAGTTCTTCACCTTTCGTGGTAAGAGAGTAATACACGGCGACTGGGCTCCCCTCGTCAACTCGGCGTTCGACGTATTCTTTCTCCTCTAACTCATCGAGCACGCGGGACAGCGTTTGTGAGTTCGCACCCGTTGCACGCTTGAGTTCATTAAAGCGGAGTTCTCCCTCACGGAGGACGTGGATGACGGTCATCCGCCACCGGGACCCGATCTCTTCGAGAGTTTTGATTACCGGGCAGCCTTCGTATTTCGTCTCGAGCGCAGCATCCGATGACATCGATGTGACTTGGTCAAACCAACGTTCGCTGAACTATATCAAGGTCACGCTCTATAACCAAGTATGATGATGTGACCGCAATACGAGAGCCCGTTTCGGTATCGGTTGACAGGTATCAGCGAACTTAACGAATAAAATGAACGTACTACTACTCGGTGCAAGCGGACGAATCGGACAACGAACTGCTACTGAACTCCTCGACCGTGGCCACGCCGTCACAGGTGTCTCTCGGAGCGGCACAGTTGAAGGACTCGACGACGACGAATTCGTCGCCGTCACCGGAGACGCGACCGACTCCGATGACGTGGCGAAGCTTGCAACAGGCCACGACGCCGTGGTGTCGACACTCGGCCCGAGTGACGACGAATCACCTGAGATTCTCACGGAGATGATGGACGCCGTGATCGCGGGGTTGCGCCGCGCGGCTGTCGACAGGCTCGTCTGGACTGGCGGCGCTGGCGGGCTCAAAGTCGGCCCGGAGACGATGCTCATCGAAACGGACGACTTCCCCGAGGAGTGGGAGCCGGTGGCCCGCGCAGCAATCGATGCATACGATATTCTCAGCGAGGCCGAGGACCTGACGTGGACGTACCTCGCGCCCGCTGCGGTCATCGAACCCGGTGAGCGAACCGGCGAGTATCGGACTGCCGAACGCGAACTCGTCACGAACGACGAGGGAGACAGCTACATTTCGATGGCAGACTTCGCCATCGCTCTCGTGGACGAACTCGAGGCGGAAAACGCCATTTACGCCTATCTCGGAACCGGGAACTGACCGCGCACTGGTTCGTGTTTTTCACTGACTTCGAGACGGTTGCGGGGCCGTGAGACGACGTCCGTTCAACCTATGACCGTGATTATGCCACTATCATTTCACATATCCCATATAGGGAGTTTACAGGAGTATCGAAAGGGTTCTCACTCGCTACGAGACAGCGGAACGTATTACTGTGTTCGGGACCCATCGGTACTGAAACTAGCTGTCCTGTGCGTAAAGCCGAACACATAGCTGCGATCGATCGAAGTCGATCACGGCGCCTCGTGAGGGCCGTACTCTCACTCGTTCTCGGAAGGTTCATTACTCGATATACGTACGTTCGGATATGTACGATCTCACTAAATTCCAGCGAGACCTCCTGTACGTGATCGCCGGTCAGGACGAGCCACACGGGCTCGCGATCAAAGACGAACTCGAGAAGTACTACGAGAAGGAAATTCACCACGGGCGGCTCTATCCAAACCTCGATGAGGTCGTCGACAAAGGCCTCGTCAAAAAAGGCGAACTCGACCGCCGAACGAACTACTACACGATCACAGCGCGTGGCCAACGCGAACTCGAGGCCCGTCGCGAGTGGGAAGACCAGTACGTTGGCGACATGTTCGACGTCTCCGAGTGACGAGCAGTATCAGCCGAATGGCACCGTCGAGCAGTATACTCACTCCGCAGACGGGAGCGTGACGCGGAGTTCAGCATCGACCTCGTAGAAATATCCCCGCTCGAGAAGGCGTGTGATCGCATGCTCCGCATCCGCTGGCTCGAGTGCCAGTTGGTCAGTTGTACAGAGAACCTCGATCGCTCGATCGCGATCGATTGACGGAACCTGCTGATCACTGTCCTCGGTATTCGAATCCGACACCTCAGTAGAGAGGACAGCGTATGCCTCGGTGATCCATTCGGGAAGCGGAGGACGAGGGTCATCGGCCAGATGCATGTGTCACGTCACCCTCACATCTGGTACTCAACACGATACTGCTTAACTGTATCCCCTGTTGGAGATCTTCTGAATTCTCGGTGACAAAACCGTTTGGAAACGCTATACCGGCCGTCAATCGCGATCATTTAGCTCATGAACAGCCGCCGACCGGCGCTCTCGTGGCGCATTCCCATGATCTCTGCGAGCGGCGCGAACGAGGCCATCGCCGTGATATCGTCGTCGACGTGTTGTTCACAGACCGTCGCGATCACCGGTCGCAGCGTCTCGAGCAGCGATTGAATCTCGGTGTGGCCGAATCGGCCGAGTCGCTGTGCCGCCCCGAGCAATCCCGTGACGAACGAATACGCGTGTGCGAGGCAGGCTTCAAGTCGCGAGAGGCCCCGCGCTTGCGCGACGACGCCGAAGACGACGGGATAGTGACCCGGCGTGGCGTCGTGATCGATCTTCTCGGCGACGGCCGCCGTGACATCGCCCCCGTCGGCCGCCGAGAGCGTCGCATCGTCCGATCGGTCGTCCTCCCCGCTCACGTCCGACCGCACTCGGCTCGAGCCGGATTCCAACAGTTCGCAGAGCTTCGCGCCCGCCTTCGTCGAGCTCTCGCGGAATTCGCGGGGCATCATCACCGCGTGAAGTCGCTCGTCGACCGCCAGCAGCCGCTCGCAGTCGCCGTCCGCACTCGCGGCGTGTGCGTTGGCGAGCGCGACGGTCTCGCAGGGACCGACGACGCGCCGCAGGTACGCCGCGATCAGCTCCTGAAGGTCGTCACCGTCTTCGATTCGATCCTCGTTGAGATACTGCTCGAGGCCGTACGAAGCCGTGTATCCTCCAACGGGGAGAAACGAATCCGAGAGGCGGAGCGCGGTCAGAAACGACGCGGGATCAGTGGTCATGCGTATGGTCGTCTCCGTGGTGATGGCCGTGACCGTCATCGCCGTGATCGTGCGTGTGCCCGCCGGCATGGTGGCTACGCTCATGGATATGATCGTGCTCGAGGTCGGGAACGGATCGATGGCCACCGTCGGAATCGGTCCCCTCGTCTCCGAGTTCGGTCACGAACAGGTCGGCCTCGACCGTCGTCTCCTGGATTTTGGAGCCAGGGACGACATCGGCGACAACGCGCTCGACGATGTGGCGGTCGGCCGCGAGCGGAACGTAGATGGTGCCGTCTTCGACGGCGAGATCCCAGTGTTGGTTGCCGACGCGGTGGCCGAGTTCGACCGCGGCCTCGAGTGCCTCACTCGTCGCGTCGGGCAGCGAAATCGCGATCGCGTCGCGGGGCTCGAACGCGACGGCGATCATTCGGTCGTCGTCGACTGCCAGTACGTCGCCGGACGACACAGCCGGTTTATCGACGATGACGCCTACGTCCGTCCCCGCGTCGGTCGTCGCCCGGAACCGCGACCGACGGCGGTTCTCGGCATCGAGGACGACCCGCTCGAGAGTGCCTTGCTCTTCGTGGCTTTCGAATAACGCGGCGAGGCCGTCGTCGGCGTGGACGTTGCCGATGACGCCGTCGATGCGATCCATCAGTATCGCCGGTCGGCTGGGATGCCGACCTCCAACGTCTGCCGTCTCGTTTCGTCCCACGCATCGCGAAGCGCCGCGGTCACGTCTGCCTGCCGATGACCGAGGAGCCGGACGATCGCGCCGGCATCGTACGGGAGCCTCGAGACGCCGGCCGCAACGTCCTCACAGTTACCGAGCCGATCGCGGACGGCCTCGATCAGCGCCTCGAGAGCCGGGTTCGAGGAATCGGGTTCCTCCTCGGGAGCGAAGACGTACAGCGAGCCGACGACGCCGTACTCGCCGACGCTGGCTGGATCCCGCGGCTCGCGCTCGTCGGGTCGCAGATCGACGGCGTCGGCACAGACCAGCCGTCCGTCGTATTCGGCTTCGACCCGCGCGTGGTAGTGATCGAAGGCGAACGGCTCGTGGTCGCTCAGACCGTCCGGGACGAGCACGTCCGCGACGACGACGACCGATCCGGGGGAAAGGTCGACAGAGACGGTCTGGAGACAACGGGCGTCCTCGTTGACGATCGTCGGTCCTGGAACGTACTCAAGGTGGCTTCCCGCCTCGGCCCGGAGTGAGGCGTCGAGATGAGCGTAGTTGTCGGTCATGCTGTGGACCTTCGTCGCGCTCTGGGTGGTCACGCGGGCGAGAGCGCCGGCCTGTGCGTCGATCGTCATCCGGTGACGGTCACCCTGTGCAACGCCACCCGTTGGCTCCTGTGCGACGAGCGTCGCCAGCCCGGGAGCCGGATCGGTCTCCAGCGTCCCGGTCAAGTGGTAGGGGACCTCCACGCGGTCCCGTATTAGACGGGTCGGACCGTCACCCTCACGGGCGAACGTCGCCTCGAGCAGCCCGTTTTTGCCCGGGCCACCGGCAGGTGCCTGTGCGAGGGATTCATCGGCGTACTCCTCGAAGGCAGGCGGCAGCCGGACGGAGTTAGTCGTGGCGTTCGAGGGACCCGTACTCACGCGAACAACACCTCGCGTTCGACGTGCTCGAGGACCGCGCTGATCCCCTCGCCGTCCTTGCAGTTGGTAAAGACGAACGGATCGTCGCCCCGGACCGTCGCGGCGTCGTCCTCGATCACCGAGAGATCAGCGTCGACGTGGGGCGCGAGGTCGGTCTTGTTGACGATGAGCAAATCGGCCTGCGTGACGCCGGGGCCGCGCTTGCGCGGGATGTCCTCGCCCTCCGCGACGGAGATGACGAACAGGAAGTAGTCGGCCAGTTCGGGATTGAACGTCGCAGCGAGGTTGTCGCCGCCGCTCTCGATGAGCACCACGTCCAAATCGGGGTGGCGCTCGGTGAACTCGTCGATGGCCGCGAGGTTCATCGAGGGATCCTCACGGATCCCCGTGTGCGGACAGGCCCCCGTTTCGACGCCCTCAACGAGGTCCGCAGGCAGCAGGTCGGCGAACGATTCGCGGAAGACGTCGGCGTCCTCCTGGGTCATGATGTCGTTGGCGATGACGCCCACCTCATAGTCACGCGCGACGAGTTCGGGGACGAGTTGCCGGACCATCGCCGTCTTTCCCGAGCCGACGGGACCGCCGAGGCCGACCTTCGCCACGTCTCGGTACCCCATTAGTCGCCCTCCATCGATTCGGTACCGCTGTCGACTTCGTGTGTCCCTCCGCCCGCGGTCACATCGTCCGTCCTGAGTTCCGCGTCCGGATCGGGATCGACCGTCTCGAGTTGTTCGTGACTGTCGGCCCGGATCGGATCGTGGACGGTGACGAGCTTGGTGCCGTCGGGGAAAACCGGCTCGACCTGAATCATGTCGACCAGCTCGGGAACGCCGTCCATCACGTCCTCGCGGGTGAGGAGCTGGGTCGCCTCCGAGCGGATCTGCGAGACAGATTTCCCCTCGCGGGCGGCCTCGCAAGCCCAGTCGGAGATGTACGCGACCGTCTCGGGGTGATTTAACTTCACGCCGCGGTCCTTGCGTCGGCGGGCGAGTTCCGCGGCCATGAAAACCGTGAGCCGCTCCATCTCCTTCGGCGAGAGGTTCATCGACCTCCCTCCGTAGGTGAACTCGAGGCGGTCGTTCGTCTCGTCGATCCTACCGCGATCATCGTCGGTGTCCGTGTCTTACCGTAAGTCATGGATTCAAAGCAGGTACCGCTGTGCGAGCGGAACGTCGTCCGCGGGGTCGCAGGTGACGTGTTCGCCGTCGACTTCGACCTCGAACGTCTGGGCGTTGATTTCGATATCGTCCGGGCAATGGTCGTTGTGAAGCATATCGGACTTGCGGACCGACCGCGTTCCCTCGACCGGCCGCACCGGCGTTTCGAGGTCGTAGGCGTCGCCAACCTCGTTCTCGGCGGCCGCCTCACTGACGAACGTCACGGAGAGACCGTGTTTCGCCCGCCCCTGTGCCCCGGCGCGTTCGCGACCGACGACCGGCTCACAGGTCATCAACGAGCCGTTGGCCTCGCCCATCTGGGACCAGACGGGGAAACCCCCCTTGACCACCGCCTTCGGCTTGATCCCGAAAAAGCCGGGTTCCCACAGTGTGATGTCCGCGAGTTTGCCCGGCTCGAGCGAGCCCACGTAGTCGTCGATCCCCGCGGTGATCGCGGGATTGATCGTGTACTTGGCGACGTAGCGGGCGATGCGAGCGTTGTCGGCGTCGGTCCCCTCGTCGGCCTCGAGCGGGCCGCGCTGGTCTTTCATCTTGTGGGCGGTCTGCCACGTCCGGCAGACGAGTTCGGCCATTCGGCCCATCGCCTGCGAGTCCGTCGTCATCATCGAGATCGCGCCGGTGTCGTGGAGGACGTCTTCCGCGCCGATGGTCTCTGCGCGGATGCGTGACTCCGCGAAGGCCACGTCTTCGGGGACATCGGGATTGAGGTGGTGACAGACCATCACCATGTCCAAGTGCTCGTCGAACGTGTTCTCAGTGTAGGGCATCGACGGATTGGTCGACGACGGCAGCATGTGCTCGTGGCCGATCAACTCGAGCACGTCCGGGGCGTGGCCCCCGCCGGCACCCTCGATGTGGAACGTGTGGATCGCGCGGCCGTCGATCGCGTCGAAGGTGTGCTCGACGAAGCCCGACTCGTTCAACGTGTCCGTGTGAATACAAACCTGCACGTCCTCGTCGTCGGCCACCTCGAGACAGGTGTCGATCGCGGCGGGGGTCGAACCCCAGTCCTCGTGGAGTTTGAGACCGCAGACGCCGGCCTCGATCTGTTCGCGCAACGCCTCGGGCTCGCTGCTGTTGCCCTTGCCGTAGAAGCCGACGTTGACCGGCCAGTCCTCCGCGGCCTGCAGGAACCGTTTGACGTTCTGCGGGCCGGGCGTACAGGTCGTCGCACCGCCGCCGAAGCCGCCGCCGAGCATGGTCGTCACGCCGGAGGCCAGTGCGTGTTCGACGAGTTGCGGGCTGTTGAAGTGAACGTGAATGTCGAGTGCGCCGGGCGTCGCGATCAGCCCGTCGGCGGGAATGGTGTCCGTGCTCGGGCCGATGACCATGTCGACGCCGTCCATCGTGTCTGGGTTACCCGCTTTGCCGACGCCGACGATCTCCCCGTTTCGGACACCGATGTCGCCCTTCTGGACGCCCAGAACGGGATCGATGATCACGACGTTCGTAAACGCCCAGTCGAGTGCCCCCTCGGCCTGGGTCATTCCCGGTTGCATTCCCATCCCGTCTCGCATCGTCTTCCCGCCGCCGAAGACCGCCTCCTCGCCGGGCACAGTGTGATCGGTCTCGATCTTGGCCAGCAGGTTCGTATCGCCTAGCCGGAGCCGGTCGCCTTCGGTCGGCCCGAACAGATCGGTGTATTCCTCGCGGGGCAACTCGCGGCTCATTCGTCACCCTCCGCGATGTATCCCCGTTCTCGAGCGCGCTCGAGGGCCCTCGCCGTCACGTCCTCATCGTCGAGGTCGCCGTCAACCAGCCCGGCCATCCCGCGGATAATCCGGTCGCCGCCGATATCGACGAGGTCGACGTCGCGCTCACGGCCCGGTTCGAACCTGATGGCCGTCCCTGCGGGGATGTCAAGTCGCATCCCGTAGGCGGTCTCGCGGTCGAACGCGAGGCCCGGATTGACCTCGAAGAAGTGGAAGTGGGAACCGACTTGTACAGGACGGTCGCCGGTGTTCTCGACCGTGACCGTTACCGTCGGCCGACCCTCGTTAATCGTCACCGAATCGTCGGCCGGGAGCAACTCCCCCGGTATGAACTCGCTCATCCCGCAATCACTCCGGCCGGAAGACCGGATCGTAGTGTGGGGTGTCTCTCCATTACAGATCCGAGTTGGCGAACAAACGCCGTAAAAACACTCTCGATCAACAATATTTGCGAATAATAGACACATGTAGTTAAGTCTCGCAGAAATCCTCGATGCGACAACGCCACTTCTGAAATGACGTTTTAATAGTGGTCGAACGGTCACTCCTGTCCGTAAAAAAGAGAGGGTGATAGCCAATGGTGGTAAATTTTGCCCCGCAAACGCGACCGAGACGACTCAAGCCAGCGCACAGCACGACAGGACCCAATAGCGGGCAGGTAATCGACAATAGTTGCTGACGATATCCGAACGAAGCGCAAGATCCAGCAACTCGGCTCGTCAACGCTCGCCGTCACGCTGCCGGCCGACTGGGCTCGCAAACACGGTGCTACGAAAGGCGACGAGTTGCTCCTCCAGCGCGACGAAATTGGTGGATCACTTCTGCTCGTTCCGGACTCTCCTGAAGCGGCAAACGCGCTTGCAACGATCGACGCCGATTCCCTCGCACCCGCGGCCGTTGAGCGAACGATCCTCGCTCGGTACGTCCGATCGATCGGGAAGTCCCGGTGACCGCGTCGGCCAAAAAGTCAAAGCGGTCACGGTACCGCGTTACGGACGAGTTCCTCCGGTTCTGGTTCCGGTACGTCGAGCCGAACCGCTCCAGTATCGAAGAAACACCGGATGTCGTGTACGATGGGACAATTGCACCTGACCTACCGACCCATGTCGCGACGACGTTCGAAGATGTGTGCCAGAAAGCCGTCTGGGAGGGGATTCGGCGCGGTGGCGTTGAGCCGTATTCGGAAGTCGGTCGCTAGTTGTACGGGGAAGACGAGATCGATATTGTCGGGCTCGCACCGAATGACGATCGGATCTTGCTTGCCGGGTGCAAATGGACATCAGAGCCTGTCGGGAACGCGCTTGTTGAGGATCTGTAAACGAAAGCAGCTATCGAATTCGAAGACTACTGTAACTATTCGGCTTGTAGTCCGAGAAACGGAAAGGGATCGGCGGAGACCAGCTGCTCGGATACCTCTCCAGCAAACGTGTTCGATTGATTCTCGCCTAACTGTAACGCTCGAGTGTCGGAGCCGGGTGAGAAATCGATCTTGTCGAAGTCGATCCAGAACGTGTTAGGCATGAGCGCCGACTCAAAATAGTAGATACGATCCTTGTGATCTGAGACCGTTCGCCAGCGCGTCGAAGAGATATGTGGGTCAGTAGCTGTACTGATACCGTAGGGGACGGACACGTTACGGATCACACTGAATACGCTCGCAGTCGCGGGACGGCGAGCCGCAACTTGCGGTATCGCATCAACGTAGAAGCGTGCCCTTGTAAACCGGTCGGCTGGCCGGTTCGTCCCAGGTAGCATGACCGTCCCGCCGATCTCGTCCCAGTATTCGGCCAGTGCGAGTTGTTTGTCGAACGTCGGAGAGTTAGTCATAACCTGATAGTCGCGGCTATGGTGAACGACCAGCTCACCGTCGATGTATTCCATAATCGCGCTATCACCCGTTGCGTCCGATATGGATAGATGTAGTGCTGCCAGACGATCTTCGCCCGGCACCTGTTCGGTCACCACTGTAAACTCCTCGTGACGGACGTGCTCAACAGCTTCGGCCACGGTCGCAAAGTTATCAAGCATATACTGAGCCCACAGTGAGATCGAGATAGCGGGCGTCTCGCCGTCCCAATTCGGATATTCCGATTCGGGTAGCCATAAGAGGTTGGCCACGAGTCCGGCCTCGTTCATACCGTCGGTGGTGGCGATATCATAGGCTGTCGCGACCACGCTCCCGTACTGGGCAGTCCACTCCATCGAGGCGTGCCCGACTTCGCCGTCGCGCTCGATATCGCGAGGCAGTACCCAGATATTGGTGCCGATATCTACTTTCCAGTCCATGGACCGCGCTGTGAGAACGCGGTTTTCGGGTCCGAGATAGACGATGCGAGTACACATTAGACTGCGCCCTCTTTGGTTGTGACCGTGTTTCGGGGCCTCTCTGCATCCTCGAGTAAGCGGACTCTGTCTACACTCCTAACTGGGAGACCGAGCCGTGACATCCTAAAGCGGAGGGCAAGTAGCGAGCCCCGGAACGCCCCGCCAGATGCTCCTCGTCCGGTCGGACGTTGCGTTCGTTTCGCTTTGGCGTGTTCGTCTTCGTTTCGACCGGTAGCTGCCGTATCGTCAAACGGTAGCGGTTCTCGTTTTCGGAGGTTGTAAAGTTCCTCACGGACGTTCTTCGCGCTGCCTCTAGAAGTGAACGCTGGTATGAGTAACTCGCTCATCTGCAACAGGTGTACACTGCCACAAGTGATAAAATTTTTACACGACGGCTGAGAATACCATCTATCTTATAGTACACTATATCGATCACCGTTCAGTGTCGCACTTGCATACGATCGGCCGATGTGGGCAGAGTCGCTATCGATGTCGATGAGACCGCAGGGGCTCATTTCCGGTGTTGCAACTCAGCGGTCGTGTCGATGTCTGCGAGGACGCCGGGATCGCCGGTCTCGATGAGGGCGCTCTCGTCGCTCTCTGCCAGTACGGGGAGGCCCCCGACGTCACCCGTCACGTCGAGGAGGGCATCGAAGTGGTCGCGGTCGAACAGCACCGGATTGCCGCGGTGGCCGTCGAAGGCAGCCGCCAGCGCCGTCCCTAGCTCCGCTTGATACGCGTCACTGAGGCGGTCGACGGTGTCCGAATCGACGGTCGGCATATCGCCGGGAAGAAACACTACCGCATCCGTTTCCGGCGTTCCGACGGCACGAATCGCCGTTGCGACGGACGTCGACAGCCCCTCCTCGTACTCAGGATTACGGACAGTCTGCACGTCGACTCTGGAGAGAGCGGTGCGTACCGCCGCTGCTTCGTATCCAAGGACGACGACGACCCCCGAGAGGGCCGCATCTACGAGCGTTCGCGTCGCATGCCGGATCAGCGGCTCACCGTCGAGTTCGGCGAGGAGTTTGTTCGCGGGC
The DNA here is from genome assembly GCF_046097095.1 of Natrinema sp. 74. Lineage (NCBI taxonomy): Archaea > Methanobacteriati > Methanobacteriota > Halobacteria > Halobacteriales > Natrialbaceae > Natrinema > Natrinema sp. 74. The sequence goes on along the minus strand of NZ_CP175699.1, from coordinate 20,766 downwards.
CCGAAGCGAGAACTCGTTCCGCCGGCGAGGACAACGCCGACGATCGTCGCCTCAAGGGGATCGGTTTGCTCGAGCGCGGCAGCGATCGCGTCGGTCCCGTAGCAGGGAACGTCGTTGGAACTCATTTGCGTATCGTGTACGCCGACCGAAATCGCGACGGGTAGTGGGTCGGCCGTCGGCTGTCCATGCGGCTTGTACGTGGATCAGGTACAAATATCTCGGTATGGGTAACCGCGACCACCAGATGAGGTGGCAGCCGTTCTCAAGTCGGTTACACGTTCGCCGCCAGATAACCGATTATGGTTTCAAAATAGGCCGCTGACCACCACGATGCAAAGTATTATAGTTGTATGCGTTGGCGAGACATGGCAAAGACTGGTGTCTGCCAGTCGGTGTCAACATGGAATTCAGTGGGACGTTCGAACTCGAGGAGACAACGGTCGATGAAGTGTGGCTCGCGTTATCGGATCCGGTGTTGGTCGAGCAGTCGTTGCCGGGGTGTGAGTTTCTGGTACACGTCGACGAGCCCGACGTCGACTTTGACGAGGTACGCGACGAAGCGACCGATCGAGAGGTCGAGCCGACCGCCGATCCAGAGGTGATCGCCGAACGTGCGTTCGAGGAGGGTGGCCACTACGCGGCGCTGATGCAGATCAGCGTCGGGCCGGTGAATCCGACGTTCGAGACGGTCGTGACGATCGATCACCGCGAGTATCCGGAGATGTCCGCCGTTGGCGAGGGATCGTCGAGTAACAGCTCCTTCGAGATGTCGTCGGGGATGACCCTCTCCGAGACCGACGACGGGGTCGCCGTCGAGTGGGAGACCGAAGCCGACGTGTTCGGAAAGATCGCCCAGATGGGGCAACGCGTCGTCAACCCGGTCGCGAATCGGGTAGTCAAGCGGTTCTTCTCGTCGGTTCAGGAGCAACTCCGCGAGCGCCAGCTCGCGGCCGCCGACGGAGACGCAGCGACCGACAAATCGGACTCGGTCGAAAGCGACCGAGGACTGGTCGACAGAGTGCTCGGCCGGTCGGGAAGCGATGCGAACGACTCGTAAGCCATGACTGAACACGATATCACGCTGACGGTCAACGGAACGGACCACGAACTCACGGTCGAGTCGCGGACGCTCCTGGTTCACGCACTCCGGGACGAACTCGGCTATACTGGGACCAACGTCGGCTGCGAGAGCAGCCTCTGTGGCGCGTGTACGGTCCATTTCGACGACGACGCGGTCAAGTCCTGTACGGTCCTGGCAGTACAGGCCGACGGCGCGACGATCGAGACGGTCGAGGGGCTGGCCGAAGACGGCGAGTTCCACCCCATCCAATCCGGCTTTCAGGAGGAGCACGGGCTCCAGTGTGGCTACTGCACGCCCGGGATGATGATGGCCGCGACCGACCTGCTCGAGGAGAATCCCGATCCCAGTCGCGAGGAGATTCGCGAGGGACTCGAGGGGAACCTCTGTCGGTGTACGGGCTACCAGAACATCGTCAACGCGGTCGAGAACGCGGCCGATGAGATACACGCTGGGACCGTCGCCGACGGCGGCTGTCCGGCCGACGCCGCGGACCGGTCGGAATCGTGCTGTGGCTCCCCCGCCAACAACGTCCGCTGGCCGGACGACGGAGGCGAGACGGAATGAGCATCGAATCGATCGATCCGGACGAGGTCGACGCCGCCGACATCCTCGGCTCGGCCATCGAACGCCGGGAGGACCCCGCACTGATCACTGGCGACGCCGAGTACACCGACGACATTCAACTGCAGGAGATGCTCCACATGGCGATCTGCCGGAGCCAGCACGGCCACGCGAAACTCGAGAACGTCGAGACGAGCACGGCCGAGGCGATGGACGGGGTCGTCGGCGTCTACACCCACGACGATCTCCACCGCGAGGATACGCCGGGGGGTGGGTCGTACTCGCTGCCCGTCGGCTGGCTACTCGACAGCCTACGGCAGGTCGACCACCCGATACTCGCGAACGATCGCGTCCGATACCAGGGCGACGCGATCGCGGTCGTCGTCGCCGGGGACCGGTACGTCGCCCACGACGCGGTCGACGCCATCGACATCGACTACGAGCGACTTGACGCCGTGACCGACCCCGCCGACGCACTTGCGGACGACGCGACGGATCTCCACGACGACGCCGAAGGGAACGTCGCCTTCGACTGGGAGATCGGCGACGCCGAGCGAACCGAGGAGGCGTTCGAATCGACCGCCCACACCGCGAGCGTCGACCTCGAGAATCAGTTGCTCATCCCGAACGCGATGGAGCCGAGAGCCGCCGTCGCCGACTACAGCCCCGGAACGGACGAGCTCGACGTGTTCATGACCTCGCAGAACCCGCACCTGCACCGGCTTCTCATGTCGGGAGTGATCGGGCACCCGGAGCACAAACTGCGGATCAAGGCCCCGGAGGTCGGCGGCGGGTTCGGCAGCAAGATCCACCACTACGCCGACGAGGCGCTGGTCGCGTGGGTCGCAAAGCACCTCGAGCGGCCGGTCAAGTGGACCGCCACGCGCACGGAGACGTACAAGACCGACGCACAGGGACGCGGCCATCGGACGACGGCCGACCTCGCAATGAACGAGGACGGCGACATCGTCGGCCTTCGCGTCGATACGATGGCGAACCTCGGCGCGTACCTCTCGACGTTCGCGCCCGCCGTCCCGACGTACCTCTATGGAACGTTGCTCTCGGGGCAATACGACATCCCGGCGATTCACTGCTCGGTGACGGGCGCGTTCACGAACGTGCCGCCGGTCGATGCCTATCGGGGCGCCGGCCGTCCGGAGGCCTCGTTCGTGATCGAGCGGCTAGCGAAGCTCGGTGCCGAAGAAATGGGTATGGACCCCGCCGAGTTCCGGCGGCGGAACTTCGTCCCCGAGGACGGGTTTCCCTACGAGACGCAGGTCGCCGTCGTCTACGACAGCGGCGACTACGAGAAGGCGCTCGACGAGGCCCTCGAGATGGTCGACTACGAGTCGTTCCGCGAGCGCCAGGCGGCGGCCCGCGAGGACGGCCGCTACCTCGGCATCGGCTTCTCCTGTTACATCGAGGCCTGCGGGTTAGCACCGTCGGAACTCGCCGGCCAGCTCGGCGCACAGGCCGGGCTCTGGGAGTCGAGTCTCGTTCGGTTCCATCCCTCCGGGACGGTCACGGCCTTCTGTGGCACGTCGGGTCACGGACAGGGCCATGCGACGACGTACGCACAGATCGTCGCAAACGAGCTCGGTATCCCCTACGAGGACGTCGAGGTCGTCGAGGGCGACACCGACGAGATCCCCCACGGCATGGGAACGTACGGCTCCCGATCGGCGGCGGTCGGCGGCAGCTCGCTGGTCAAGAGTTCACAGAAACTCGTCGACAAGGGCCGCGAAATCGCTGCCCATCAGCTCGAGGCCGATCCCGCGGACATCGAGTTCGAGGGCGGTGAGTTTCAGGTTGCGGGCGCGCCAGAGCGGGCGGTCGGGATCAAAGCGGTCGCCGAGCAGTCCTATCTCGCGCACGATATCCCCGACGACATGGAGCCCGGACTCGAGGCCACGTCGTTCTACGATCCGGACAACTTCGTCTTCCCATTCGGGACCCACGTCGCGGTCGTCGAGGTCGACCCGCGGTCGGGGGAGATCGAGTTCGAGCGATACGTCGCCGTCGACGACGTGGGCAACCAGATCAACCCCAAGATCGTCGAGGGGCAGATCCACGGCGGCGTCGCCCAGGGCGTCGGTCAGGCGCTCTACGAGGGCGCGGAGTACGACGCGAACGCACAGCTCCTGACGGGATCGATGCAGGACTACGCCGTCCCCAAAGCGATGCACATCCCGGAGATGGAAACGGGCGCGACCGTTACGGAGAGTCCGCACAATCCCCTTGGCGTCAAGGGAGTCGGCGAAGCCGGGACGATCGCGGCCCCGCAAGCCGTCGTGAACGCAGTGGCTGATGCGCTCGAGCCGTTCGACGTCGATCACATCGAGATGCCGATGACGGCCGAGCGGATCTGGAACGCCGTCGACGGGCGCGCCGAGCCCGAGACCGGGGCCGAAACGCCGGCCGCCGCAGACGGGGGACCGGACGATTCGGACACCGCCGCAGACGGCGGGACCGCTGACCCAGACGTCGGAGCCGACGGCGAGGCCGACGATCCCGGTGCTGCCGCGGACGGCAACGGAGGTGACTCCTGATGTACCCCGACGAATTCGACTACCACGAGGCGACGACGGTCGAGGAAGCGATCGACCTGCTCGCGGGGCACGCAATGGAAGAAACGGAGCTGCTGGCGGGCGGCCACAGTCTGCTCCCGGCGATGAAGACCGGCCTCTCGAGCCCGGACGTCCTGATCGATATCGGCGAGGTCGACGCGCTCCACGGAATCGGCGTCGACGGCGACACGCTCGTGATCGGCGCAATGAACCGCTACAGCGACCTCCTCGACTCCGAGGACGCCCGCGACCACGCGCCGGCGCTGACCGCGGCGGTCGAACGGGTGGGCGACCGACAGGTCCGCAACCGGGGCACGATCGGTGGCAACCTCGCGCACGCGGATCCGGCCTCGGATCTCCCCGGTGCCGCGCTGGCCTCCGATGCGACACTGATCGTGCAGGGCCCCGACGGCGAGCGCACGATTCCCGCCGACGAGTTCTACTACGGGATGTACGCGACGGACCTCGATCCCGCCGAAATACTCACCAGAATCGAGATTCCCTCGGCAGCCGACGCCGTCGGCACCTACGCGAAGAAGCCGAGTCCGTCCTCGGGGTACGCGATGGTCGGCGTCGCGGCCCTGCTGACGGTCGAGGATGGCACCGTCGAGTCAGCCCGACTCGGCGCGAACGGCGCGATGGATCACGGCGTGCGACTCGAGCAGGTCGAGGAGGCCCTGATCGGTAAGTCGCTCGACGAGGAAACGATTGCGACGGCCGCCGAGTACGCGACCGACGATCTCGAGACGGCGCTCATGATGGACGACCTGCAGGCGTCGGGCGAGTTCCGCGCCCGTCTGCTGGCGGTGTACACTGAACGAGCGCTCGAAGCGGCGGTCGATCGGGCCGCTGCGCCCGCAGCCGCAGACTGAACGACCGCGCACCACGGCCGATCGCACGCCGGCCGAATCGCGAAACCGCCTGTCGAACCCGCATCACGATCATGACGGACGAATCGACTACGGGGTTCGCGGACATCACGGAGTCAGACGTCCGGTCTGCCCTCGAGGCGGAAGACTACGTCGCCGACGACGAAATCGTCACCACCGTGCTCCTGGCGTTGCGGCTGGAAAAGCCGCTGCTGATCGAGGGAGAGCCGGGTGCCGGGAAGACGGAACTCGCGAAGGTGCTTGCCTCGAGTCTCGGAAGCGAGCTGATACGGCTACAGTGCTACGAGGGTCTGACCGCCGAACACGCACTCTACGAGTGGAACTACACGAAGCAGTTGCTCGCGGTGCAACGCGGAGACGATCCCGAATCGTCGGTCTTCACCGAGGAGTACCTGCTGGAACGGCCGCTGCTCCGAGCGCTTCGCAGCAACGCCGATCGGCCACCGGTCCTGCTGGTCGACGAGATCGATCGCGCCGACGACGAGTTCGAGGCGCTGTTGCTTGAAGTGCTCTCGGACTATCAGGTGTCGGTCCCGGAGCTCGGAACGATCTCGGCCAACCGGCCGCCGATCGTGATCGTCACGTCCAACCGAACGCGAGCGTTGAGCGACGCGCTCAAGCGGCGCTGTCTCTACCTGTACGTCGAACCGCCGTCTCCCGAGAAGGAAATCGCCATTCTCCGCCGGAAGGTACCGCAACTGGACGAGGCCGTCGCATCTGACCTCTGTGCGATGGTCGCTCGACTCCGCGAGGAACCGTTGCGGAAGCCACCCGGCGCAGCCGAAACCATCGACTGGGCGCGCGCGATCGCCTCGCTGCGCGACGGCGATGGGACGCTCGAGCGCGAGATGATCCGAAACACGCTCGGCTGTCTGCTGAAAGCAGGCGAGGACGTCGCTCGAGTCGACGACGCCCTCCTGACGGACCTGCTCGAGGCCGCCGAGCGGGCGGGAGGTGACGCGTGAGCGAGCGTGCGGACGACGCCGGCGCGGACGTCCACGACCACGTCCGGAGGGAACTCGTCCGGTTCGTCCGTGACCTCCGCCGTAGCGGCGCGGCCGTCCCGGCCAACGCCGGCACGACCGCAGCCGCGGCGATCGCCGAGATCGGACTCGAGGATCGCACTCGCGTTCGAACGGCGCTACGAGCCACCCTTCTCACGGACAGCGGCGATTTCGACGTGTTCGACCAGTCGTTCGAGACGTTCTGGCGTCGGCTTACGATGGGTCTCGAGCGCGACCGATCGACAGCGCCGGTCGACGACGGCAAAGCGGACTCGCTCGAGTCGCTCGGCGGCCCCGCCGCGGACGAAGACGGTGCAGACACGCCCGGCGATCTCGAGGATGGCGATCGCGGTATCAGTCGGTCTCTCGTCGAGTCGTTCGCGTCGGCAGTTTCCGATGCGACCGAGGGTGACGGGAACGGAGCGACGACGGCGCTGTACAGCCCGTCGGGATCGGCCGAGACGGTCGCCGAACGGCTTCCAACCGGTTCGAGCGAACTCGCGACGCCGTTTCGCGACCTGACTCGGGTGCTCGCCGAGTTACAGGGGCGGCGGTTCCGGTCGGGGACCGACCGCGCCGACATCCGGCGAGCACTCCGCGTGAGCGTGAGCACCGGCGGTACCATCCTCTCGGTACCAAAGCGCGAGCGCCGACGGACGGCGGTCCGCGCGGTCCTGTTGGTCGACGTGAGCCGATCGGTTCTCGATACCGTCGATCGCGGATTCCTGATCGAATTCCTCCGCCGGGCCCGTCGCGAGTGGCGGACCGCGCGCGTGTTCTTCTTCGACGAAGCCCTCAGGGAGGTGACCGACTCCCTCGACGCGGCGTCGGCGACGGCGGCGTTCGAGGCGCTCGAGGCTGCGGAAACCGCCTGGGGCGGCGGCACGCAGATTGGGCGCTCGTTCGAACGACTCCGCGAGACCGCACCCGACGCGGTGGATCGACGCACGGTCGTATTCGTCGTCAGCGACGGCCTCGAGCGGGGTGACATCGACGTCCTCGAACGCGAACTCTCGTGGATCGATCGCCGGGCCGAGCGCGTGCTGTGGCTGAACCCGCTGGCGGCGGCACCGTCCTACGAACCCACCGCTCGCGGCATGGCCGCCGCCGGTCCGTATCTCGACGGGCTGTTCGCGTTCGCCGGCCCGGGCGACGTCGCCGAACTGGCGCGACAACTCCGACAGCGGGACGCGGGCGGACGAGTCGGCGACGAGTTCGACGCGCAATCGAATCGGCAGACGACTACTCGAACGACAAAGCAACCATGAGTACGAGCGATTGGAGTCTCCCGGAAACGGCGGTGTTCGATCGAATACGAACGATACTCGACGACGATGCGGCGGCCGTTCTGGCGACGGTGATCGCGGTTGACGGAAGCGCATACCGCCGCCCGGGGGCGAAGATGCTCATCCGTCCCGACGGCGGCGGAGCGGGAAGCATCACGGCAGGGTGTCTTGAGGACGAGGTCCGCGCGCTGGCCGCCGACGTGCTGGCCGACGATGCCCCTCGCATCGAGACGTGGGATCTGACCGGCGACGATGACGTCTGGGGTCTCGGAATCGGTTGTAACGGCGTGATAACGGTCCTGTTAGAGCCCCTCGACGAGTCGTATCGGCCGGTCGTCGATGCTCGGCGAGCCGGCGACGCGATCGGCGTCGCGACCGTCGTCCGCGACAACTCCGAGAGCAGCGTCGCCGTCGGCGATCGCGCGTACTACCTGTCGGACGACGGGTTCACCGACGACACCGACCTTCCGGCGGCGGTAGTCGACGCCCTCGAAGCGTCGACGCAGACGCTCGTTGCGGCCGGAACGAGCGAGACGCTGACCGTCGAGACGGCTGCCGGACATCTCGAGATATTCGTAGACGGAGTAAGGCCGCCGCCGGAACTCGTCGTGTTCGGGTCCGGTCACGACATCGAACCGGTCGTCGAACTGGCTAACCGCGTCGACTTCCGAGTAACGGTCGTCTCGTTTCGCGGCGGCCGCGCCGACGACGATCGGTTCCCCCGGGCGGACGCGGTCGTTTCGGCGTCGCCGCGAGAGATACCGGACCTCAAGGAGTGGGACGCGGACACGTACGCGGTGGTGATGAGCCACAACTTCCTCGACGACCGCCTCGCCGTAGAACAGTTGCTCGAGACACCGACAGCGTACATCGGGCTGATGGGGCCACGGAAACGATTCGAGGAGATGCGCGCAGACGTCGCCGAGGAGGGCCGACCGGTCACCGACGCGGACCTCGAGCGGATTTACACGCCGATCGGGTTGAGCCTCGGCGGCGACGCGCCGTATCAGATTGCGCTCAGTATCGTCGCGGAGCTACTCGCAGTGGCTCACGATCGGGTGCCACGGCATCTCGGTCGACGAGACGGCCCGATCCACGGTCGCACGGACAGAGAGGCGAATTAATATGGAGCGAAACGACGACCTCGAAGACGCCACCGGATCGGACGATCAAGCAGGAACCATGATCGCGCGAACGTGGGTCATCGCTGCGAACGTTCGGACTCCCGCGGACTATGGCGTTCCGACTGCGCCGTCGTTCCCTGCAAAACGCCGTACTGACGGCACGCTGGTACTGGTCGATCCAGACGACTCGAGACCGGTGATGACCGTCCGGGAGACGGTCTCGGTTCGGCGGTAGCCGTACGCGTTGAAACGAGAGACCGTGTGCTCGTTCCGAGTCGGTTCGTGAGTGCAGAGCACCAGCACCCAGTCAGGACCGTGCTGACTACGTCACGCAACAGCAAGAGCCAATGCCGTCACAGTAGATGACCGAGATACTTACCGGTGAGCCGACAGCGGTTTCTCAACCGTGACCCGCTTTGGCTTCGCCTCAGGCAGGTCACATTCGCTGTTAGGCAGCCAGTGTCCATGAGAGCGATGCTCTCACGGCCCTCCTCGGAGAGGTTCTCGCTAGTGGCCAGTGAATCGTTACATTCGCCTTGACATCGGACCGCCTCGCGTTCCGTGGGCGGCGGAGCATCACGGAGTCAAAGTCGATACGAGAATGTCACCATTGATCTCAGACGATACTGTGCTGTGTTCAAAATACTACTTGGCACGAAATCTGTTCTCTCTAGCGCTTTCGTTGAACGATGAACACCGATCTAGCGCCGCATTCCGCACAAGATGCTCGAGAAACGCGATCTCTCCGCTACTAAGCTTCGCGTTGCTAATACATGTCTGTCGACTGCTCCCGCCGGAGAAGATCGAGGGCCACTCCGACTATATCTATCGAAACTGATCGAAAGGAAGGTCGGCACGCTCGAAATTCGGCCGGCTGCTTCCGTAAGGCGCAGGACAATCGCTGGCATCTTTTGTGTTCAGTTCACACACTACTATAACACTTATCGATCCCTCGTCGTCCGAAGAAAGCGAGACCATAGATCGATTTCGCTCCCTCGGAAATATTTCGGTAAATTCGCAAGACTCATGCCCGCTAATCTTAACAGAATTCAATTAATACCGAATCATGACGACTTCGCCGTCCGCAGCACACGACGCAGTCTCCCGTCAAGGAACGCAGTGATTCGCCTATTAGTGGGCTAGCTCGCTCGACCGACTGCATTACGCAGTTAGAGCGGAAATCCACTGACACGCCTCGCGGTATACCCCCGAGGCGGTTGCCCACGGCTGTTTTCAGCGATCGTCTGCACACTACGGCTGCAAACTGGACAGTTCGGATCCTAGAATCCACATAGCCGGGGCTTTTATCCCTGCACACCTTCTAAGCGGTTCAACCGACTACTCGGATCGAGTAGACTATCGGCGGGAAATCGGAAGCGGCGCTCCCATACATATCATGAGCCAGACTACAGAAAACCTCAAAGAGGACATCCTCGGACTTGAAACGGGTCTCAAAGCGCTCAAAGAAAGTCCAGAGTTTGACGGCCTTGTCGAACCGGTCGCCGAACACGAGTCCTACGACCATCTCGCATTTATCTACGAATCCCAGGATGAGCAGTTCTCAACAGTGCTTCCGTACATCAAACACGGTCTTGAACGTGGCGAGAGATGCATCTACATTGCTGACGAAAACGAGACAACGGACGTCCAGGAGGCCCTCCGAGACCGCGGCGTAAACGTCGATGAGGCGCTTGAATCAGGTGCGCTCATCATGTACACCGCACAGGACTCGTACCTCCGGAACGAGTCGTTCGATCCCGACGAAATGATCGATTTCATTTCTGATACTATCGAAGCGGGCATCAAAGAATTCGAGGGGGTCCGAATCACTGGCGAAATGACGTGGGTCTTTGGCGATGATCCACCACTCGAGGAACTCGTCGAGTACGAGGGGAAACTCAACGAACTTCTGCCGGATGCAAACGGGATTGCGCTCTGTCAATACAATCGTGACCGATTCCCTGCGGAAATCATTCGCGATATCATCAAGACGCATCCGCATCTCATCTATGATGGCACAGTCTGTCATAACTTCTATTACACGCCACCCGAGGAATTCTTCGGCCCCGATCAACCAGAGCGCGAAATCGATCGCATGATGGGCACGCTACTCGATCGGACCAAGGCTCGTGTCGAACTGCGAGAGCAGCAACGAAACCTCGAGCGCCAGATCGAAATCGCCGCCGATTTCGGTCAATCATTCGACGAGAAGTTACAGGCGTTGTTCGAACTCGGCTGTGACCGATTCGACCTCGAACTAGGTGGGTTAGCGAAGGTAGATCCCACACGCGACTCTTTCACGGTCGAAGCGGCAAGTGACGAACACGAGTTCCTCAAAGCCGGCACCGAGGCCCCACTCTCCGAAACGTACTGTCGCGCCACCGTTGCGGCCGAAGAGACCGCTGACGTGACGGATCCCGGAAACCACGGATTCGAAGGGACCCTCGCGTACGAGGAATTTGGCATCGAGACGTATCTCGGAACGAGAATTAGATTCGAAGATCGGCCTGACCGAACGTTGTTCTTCGTGTCCTCGGAACCACAGGAGCAGGGGTTTTCGGACGCGGATCGAACGTTCCACCATCTGATGGGGCAGTGGCTGAAATATGAACTCGAACAACGACACCACGAGCAACAGCTCAAGGAGTCAAACGAGCGACTCGAACAGTTCGCGTATGCTGCGTCTCACGACCTCCAGGAACCGCTCCGGATGGTAACGAGTTACCTCCAGTTGCTTGAGAACCGGTACAGCGATGCCTTCGACGAAGAGGGCGAGGAGTTCCTCGAGTTCGCCGTCGACGGAGCCGAGCGGATGCGTGAGATGATCGGCGCGCTACTCGAGTATTCACGCATCGAAACCAGGGGAGATCCGTTTGAGCCGGTAGAATTAGACCAGCTCCTCGGAAACGTACTCAACGACATACAGATCCAGATTGAGGAGGCCAACGCCACGATCACGACCGAGCACCTTCCGCGCGTAGAGGGAGATGCAAGTCAACTCCGGCAGGTCCTCCAGAACCTGATTACAAACGCGATAACCTACAGCGGTGACAGTCCACCACAAGTTCACGTCGACGCGAAACAGAAAGGTGAGCAGTGGGTGATTTCGGTTCACGATGACGGAATTGGTATCGATCCGAGGGATCAAGAGCGCGTATTCACCGTCTTCGATCGCCTACACAGTCACGAGGAATACGAGGGAACAGGTATCGGACTATCACTCTGTCAGCGGATCATCGAACGACACGACGGCGAGATCTGGGTCGATTCGGAACCAGAGGAGGGATCGACGTTTTCGTTTACACTTCCTGCGGCCGAACCACCTGATCGGTAATTCACCCGTACGTACCGATCGAGAAAATCGAATCGCCGGCCTAGACGCTTTCGCTATCGATTTAGTCGCGTATTGAAATTCTTACCCGACGATCCGTGACTGCTGGCTCTCCGTCTGCGGTGCTGTTTCGTTACGCGTGAATGTGAGTCGGCACGATTTTCGGATTCCTATCTCAAAAAATACCGCCTTGGTGGGTGTAGCGAGCGAATTAGTTAAATATCATGGATCAGATATCCCCTCAGCAGATGGAGTACAGTGTTCGACATATCTTCTTTCCTTATAGTAGCACGACGCGTATCATGAAAAGCAAAAAAGCCAGAGCTAACGCATGAACTGTGATTTTTGCTCTGATTTTCTTGCGCGTATCATGCAATCCCGAGTCAGAGATTATCATCGGCGTTGTGTCTGCTCCATGAATTATTCGCTCACCGTCCTTATTGTGAATGGTACCACATACTGTAACTGTATCTCCCTCTCGAAGCTCCTTCGTCTCTAAGAAATGGTTATCCGTTGAATTCACAGTAATGTCTTTGATGGTACTTTTTATCTCGTCTAGCTCCCACTCCTCTACTTCCGCAGTTAAATCAAGCAGCGGTGAACTCCAAGTAGGGATTCGAAATTTAAAGCTTCCATTAGTACCAGATACCACTACATCCGATAGGTTTGTACAAATGTGGTTATCTACGATCCAGTCTGGATTCACTCTAACTTCGCCTCTCTCAGTGTTGATTGTGAATTCACCCCATTCAATTCCAGTATGGGCGGTTCTCCTTCCCTGTTTAATAGGTATCCTCTTGTCGAAGTCAATTGCGTTTGTTCTACCTGGGTAGGTAATGCGCCAGAGATACGCCGCGGTTTTCGATTGAAGAGACTCAGCAAACTTGTTAAACGAGGAAGGCTGGCTGTGTACACAAATTTCCCCAGTTATTGCAGTCGGCTCTCCCGGCATGATCGCCTCTGATTGATACTGTTCATCATCCGGAAGTGACCGATACCAACGGACAAGGACTGCCATCCTCATTCCGTTATAAAGAATATATATGGCGATAAATACACATAATAGTAAAGTTGCAAATTTTAATTCATTGATGATCATACGCACAGGATTCTACCACCTGCTGCGAGGTGATAGTTGCGTCCACTATAATGTTTTGTATTATAGAGTTTAAAACAATCCACTGGCCAGGTAGTGCCGCGAATATTTGGGCTGAGAACCCACCCGAGGGCAAGCCTCGAGGCACTCAGCCTGCTGTGCCTGTAGAACGGCGACGGAGTCCAATTCATCGGGCGTGTGAGTGGAACACGGAAGTACGTATGCGCGAACGGATCGGGTGGTGGACCACTAAAGCGGCATGAACCTCGTGACGGCGACGTTTTGGCCTCATCAGAACCACGACGGTTCTAACGGGTAGCCAACAGGACGTTCTAATTCCATGGGATGATTAGAATATTCAACACAGATATTATATTGTGAGATCGCTCAGGGAATCTAGAGCGCGCCCAGCAGAGCGGTAGGCGGGTGTAATCTCAAAAGACCAGCAGGACGATTCCAACACGCTCGGAATCGTGGAGGCGTTGATGACTCTTGGGCCGAACCTGTTCACTGTCGCGTTCCATACGGGACGCGACATCGCTCCCGATCCACTCAACACCCACCGACCCCGATCTCGTCTACCTTCGCCCGGCGGCCGCTTCCCCTGTGCCCATCCGGGCGATTTCCGCACCCTCCTCGAGAAAATAACATCTGCCTCGGAGGGGATCGTGACGACGTGCATGCGGCCACCGGAAGATCCCTGTAAAAATAGCATGCTCGACCACGAGCCGCCGTTCCATACCGATAGTCAGTAGACCAACGTGGCGACGATCGTCACGACGACCGCCAGGAGTTGCGGATGACATCCTTGAGGGCGCGCGGCCTCAACCGACTATTTGAGGCAGGTCACCCGCCGTATGTCTTACCGAACTCGACAGATTTAATCCAACGTTACGTCTCTTTAGCCATAGTGGCGATGGACGGTCGGTCTGTGATGGAGACGCTGAGGACACCGCGTATCGCGTTCGCCGTCGCGATAGCGATCGCCGCATCGATCCGAATCGGTCTTTCTGGTTCGGGCGACGTCGCATGGATGCTTGCTATCACCATCTTCTGTATCTTGCTGTGGATTCTAGCGCCGATCCCGCCAGCCTACACGGGACTAATCGGGATCGGGGCGATATCTGTGACGTTCTCGACCGAGTTAGCGCTGATCGGCTTCCAGAAACCGGCAACGTGGCTCATCGGCTTTGGGCTATTGATGGGAGAGGCGACGCGCCAAAGCGGCCTTGCAAACTGGGCCGGCGACTGGATCACTGCCCGAACGGTCCCCAAAGGGGGTGCGACGCAGCCGATACAAACGTATCGACGGCTCCTCCTAGCGCTCTCCGTCGGCGCCCATATACTGGCGTTTCTCATCCCCTCGTCGCTCGTCCGCATCCTCATTATCGCACCAGTCCTCACGGAGGCCGGCGAACTCTTCGATGACCGGACAGCGCACGTCGGTCTCTTTCTCGGCCCGGCGTTTGCCACCTTCTATGGCTCGTCGGGGATCCTCACCGCCGACCTCCCGAACATCATGCTCACCGGATTCGGCGGGTCGATCGCGAACCATCACGTCTCCTGGACGGAGTGGTGGTTCCACATGTACCCCATCATGGGATTGACGCGGGTGTTGCTGGTCTGTGCCATCGTCTACTATCTCTTCCGGCCGGACCCATCCTCGAGTGTCGATCTTCCGGTAGACACGCGAAACGACACGCCGCGGACCGAACGACGGATGTTGGCCGTACTCCTCGTCGGTACAGCGATCTGGATGACCGACTTCATCCACGGATTTCATCCGGTCGTCGGTGCGATCGCCGTCGTCGTACTCGCCTTCCTGCCACGCATCGGCGTCATCGACTTTGAGAGTGTCGGCGAGACCGACTTCTCGATCCTCTTTTTCATTGCCGCCGTGTTCGCAATCGGAAACGGTCTCGCCGCCACTGGATTCACCGAGGATGCGGCCGGCTATCTGCTCGCCCTCATTCCGACGGACGCGGCGCTCGCGGTCGTCCTCGCGATCATCTTCATGATTACATTCCTGCTGACGTTCTTGATGGAGGGGTTGGCCGTTGCAAGCGTTCTCACGCCGATTCTAATCCCGTACGCAGAGACAGCGGGGCTACCGTTGACGCCCGTGTTGATGTCAGAAACGCTGGCACTGAGTTCGTACTTCTTTCCCTACCAGTCGGCGGTCCTGGTAGTGATTCTGGCCGAAGGCACCGCCGACACCGGCGAAGTTATCCGTACCACGATTGCCTGTTCGCTCGCGACGATCGTCCTCCTGCTTCCGCTACAGTTGGCCTTCTTCACGCTACTCTACTGACGGACCACGCAAGATCACGGTCTCCTGCGTCGACTCGACTGAATCAGTGCTTCTATACGTCGTCGGTGATCGAGTCGATTAGTCCTCCGACCGCGTTTGCTCCGCGTTCGGGTGCTTGGAACGTCGGGATCCCTGCGTCCTCCATCTGCAGCCGTTCGTCTTCGAAGCTTTTCGGACCGGCGACTGTAAAGACGATCGGCTTGTCGACCTCCTCAGCGAGTGTCTCCAATTCGTCGACCGGATAGCCCAGCGAGTCCTCGTAAATCTCGTAGACGATAACGATGTCAATGGTATCATCGCGGGCGACGGCATCGATGACCTGACCGAACTCGGGTAGCGGTCGACCTGTGTCGACCGGATTTTCCGTGTAGGTGATCCCTTGCAGGAGTTCATCGATTCGATCCTGCGTCTCCTGCTCTAGATCGGGGAACACAGCGCCGCGCTCGTTGAGTTCATCGGCGATGACGATCCCCGGACCAGCTTGAGCCGTGACGAGACCAACGTTTTTCCCCGCCGGGGTCGGCGTGTCCGCGATCACACGGCTGACGTCTATGAGCTCGGTTACTGACGAGACGAAGACAACTCCCTCACCGTCGAGGGCGTCTTCGTAGGTCGTCCGGGCCTGAATCGGTGCGCCGGTGTGTGAGCCGACGAAGTCAC
The DNA here is from genome assembly GCF_046097095.1 of Natrinema sp. 74. Taxonomy (NCBI): domain Archaea; kingdom Methanobacteriati; phylum Methanobacteriota; class Halobacteria; order Halobacteriales; family Natrialbaceae; genus Natrinema; species Natrinema sp. 74. The sequence goes on along the minus strand of NZ_CP175699.1, from coordinate 4,855 downwards.
TCAGCTCCTCACTCCCGGCCTTGTACGCGACGATCGGCGTTTCCGCTTCTCGGCAGACCTCGAGGACCGCATCGATATCGTTGGTACCTTCGATGTGAAGTGCAATCGCATCGGTCTGTGGATCGTCGTCGAGTACCGGAATGAGTTCGGCGAACCCGGTGTTCGCCCGGTTTCCGAGACCGAACATCGCGGAAAGGCCGTATTCTTCGCGGTCTAACTGGAACGCAGACGTGATCCCGATGCCGCCGCTCTGGGCCAGAAAAGCGACGTTCCCCGTCTCGACATCACGAATTTCCGGAACGAACGAGCCGTAGAGATCCAAATCCGGGAGACAGTAGCCCGCTGTATTCGGGCCGAGGATCGTCATATCGTACTCCTCACCGATCCGAACGATTTCGTCCTCGAGTTCCTGACCGTCCTCGTCAACTTCTGCGAAGCCCCCGGCGAAGATCACTGCAGCGCCGATACCCGCTTCACCACACTCCTCTAACACCTCCGGAACGACGGGACTGGGCACACAACACAGCGCCAGATCAGCGTCAACGTCGTGGACCGATTCGACGAACTCATAGCCGTAGACGCTTCCGGAACTGGAGGGATTGACCGGATAGACGTTTCCGTCATAGGATTGAATATTGGTCATCGCATCGTTCCCGAGTTTCCCCGGCGTTTTCGACGCGCCGATAACGGCGATTCCGTCCGGGTCGAAGAAGTCAGTCACACCCATAGTGGGACATTGCCGAACAATGTAATATAAATTCCGGGTGTATAGATCAACAGCCGTCGGGTACACCTCTGGCAAACAATTTGTAATCCTACTGCTCGCCGCTCTCGAGATATTGTCGACCTTCTTCCGTTTCCGCGAGGATGTTATCGAAGACGGCTGCGTCGGTTTGGAACTTATGGACACTATGGAGCATCGTGTTGTGGAAATCCGAAATCAGATCGCCGTGTGCTTTGAAGAGTTCGTGCACCCAGCGTTCCATATGATCATCCGTCCGGAACTGGGCGATAGCATGCCACTGATAGTTGGTATCCGCTGTAAAGAACATCAGGACGTGCGGATCGTTCTGAAGTGCGTCGTAGCAGCTTTGCCAGTTGTCCTCGAAATTCGGGAAGTTAAACGATATTCGGAACAGGTAGTGGCGGAATATTTCTCGATTTGGGAGGATCATCTCGCGGAAGACTTCCTGTTCGGACATGGTTCGCAGAATCTCGTTGATCCGGTTGTGCGAGAGTGAAATGCCGTACTCCTCCTCGAGGATTTGACTGAGTTCTCGCGTGGACGCCGTCGGACTATCTACTCTCGCTTTCAGTATAGCAATGTCACGAGGGGAAACATCGAAGGAGTCGGTTTCATCCATTGTAACCGTCTATGAGGGATACGCTGTAAAAAGCTTGTCCGATATCTTACGAGAGTGGTGAGTTCGTCAGCGCAAAGCTCACTGTCTAACGGCTTTTTCCGGGGAACCTGCTTGTGATGAAAGAGCGTCGTTGTCGATCCACTAAATCTATTCGATTGACACTAGCGAGTTCGCGCTCAGTACGTACTACTAATTAATATAACCAATATGAAAATATAATATTGTAGCATATTATATCATTCGAGCCTTATCATAGAGTTCGAACGGAGACACGTATGAGAAAGCGAATTATCAGCAGTCACCTATCTGTTTACTCGAGGTTCTACTGCTTCTCTCCTCGCATCAAACGATATCTAACCACTAACACATATTCATTATAGTCAGAATACTTAGTGTGGGAGTACACGACTGTTCTCCGGTCCGTTTAGCGTGGAAGCGCGTACGATAGCAGTTCAACCGGGGTCGGTGGCTCCTCGCCGTCGAGTCCGCTGTTGGCAAGCGAACTCTCCGCTGGAACCGGCTCGAGTCGCTTGTCGCCGAGTTGGGTGCGACAGGACGTTCCTGGTGCAGTGATGACGGTCGCCTCGCTGTCCTCGATCTGGTCGACGAGGATATCACCGATCGACTGGCTCAGCGAGTAGTGTTCGGCCTCATAGCCGAAGCTGCCGGCCATACCACAGCAGCCCGAGTCGAGCGGATCGACGGCGTAACCCGCACGTCGGAGGACGCCCACCGCGTGATGGTCTTTCTTCGTCGCTTTCTGATGGCAGTGGCCGTGATAGGCCACTGACTCGGATGGCGCGTTCCAATCGACGTTCCCGTCGAGACGGAACGCATCGAGGTACTCGCAGACGCCGTAGGCGTTGGCCGCGACGGATTCGACGTTCGTTCCACCCAGGAGGTCGAGCGCGTCGGACTGGAACATCACCGCATCAGACGGCTCTGCGAGGACGACATCCCAGCCACTATCGACACGAGGCGCGAGTTCGGCGACGTTCGCCCGCATCGTCTCACGCGATTTGTCGATGAAGCCCTTCGAGAGCGCCGGCCGACCACTGTCGGTCCGCCGCGCGACATCGACGTGGACGCCGGCGGCCTCGAGGACGCGGATCGTCGCTTTCCCGACGTCTGGATGGCTGTAGTTCGTATAGGTGTCGACGAAGAAGACGGCCTTTCGCTCGGCCTCGGACTCGGGGATGCGGGAACCGCCTCGCTTCTCGAACCAGTCGTGGACTGTCTCGCGGTGAAACTCCGGTAGCGACCGCTCGCGGGCGATGCCGACGGTCTTCTCGGCAATCGTTCCGGCGCCTGGGAGCGACTCCGCGAGGTTCGACAGCGGTGCCAGTGCGCTGCCCAGCGGTGCGAGTCGATCGAAGTTCGCGAAGAGTTTATCTCGGAGGCTGGCACCGTGTTCCTGATGGCGCGCGTGCATGACTTCCGTTTTGAGCTTGGCCATGTCGACCTCGCTGGGACAGTCACGCGCACAGCCTTTGCAGCCGATACAGAGGTCCAGCACCTCCTCGGCGAACTCGTCATCGGTCGGGTCGTCCGGTAACGCTCCGCTCATTGCGTTTCGGAGGAGGTTCGCACGGCCGCGGGTGGCCGTGACTTCCTCTTCGACTGCGCGGTAGGTCGGACACATCACGCCGCCGGTGGTCTCCTGATCACCCCGACAGCCGCCACAGCCGTGGCAGAGTTCGACCATCCCCTGCATGCCGTTTTCGTTGTCCCAATTCAGGGCGGGATCAAAGCCAGCGTCGTGGCTGTAGTCGCTGTCATAGCGAAGGTTCGCCGTCATATCGTGATCGCCACAGACGTTCCCGGGATTCAAGAGCCAGTCGGGGTCGAAGGCGGTCTTCAGGTCGCGGAACGTCTCCCAGAGGTCGTCGCCGTAGAGCTTGCGGTTCCACTGGGTGCGTGCGCGACCGTCGCCGTGCTCACCAGAAACCGAGCCGCCGAACTCGACGACCATGTCGGTCACCGCGTCGGCGATATCGACCATGTCCTCGCGGTCCCCGGCTGCCTTCGTGTTCACCAGCGGACGGACGTGGAGCACGCCCGGGCCGGCGTGGGCGTAGAAGGCCGCGTCGACGTCGCGGTCTTTCTCGACCAGCAACGACTGGAAGCGCTCGACGAACTCGGGAAGGTGTTCGGGCGGAATCGCACAGTCCTCCATGAAGCTGATGTGTTTTGCGTCGGAGGTACGAGAGAGCAAAATCGGGAGCCCGGCCTTGCGGAGCTTCCAAAACTGCTCGCGGTCGGCCTTGGCGTGTGCCTCGAGCCCCTCGAAGGCGTGAATTTCGTCGATGGTGGACTGATCCTCCGTCGGTTCGGCCTCGCTCTCGCTTCCAGGTACCCGATCAGCAAGGAGCCCGGCGGTCCGTTCCCGGCCGTGCTCGTCGTCGTCGGCGTAGAACTCGACGAGTAGGGCGGCCTGTGCGTCGTCGGGAACGAGCGCCGCGATCTCCTCGAACTCCGCGGTCTTGCGGGCCAGTCCGATGAGAACGTCGTCGATGAGTTCGACCGCCGCGGGATCGTGCTCGAGGACGTGCTGGACGTCCGTGACGGCCTCGAGGACGCTCTCGTAGAATAGCAAAGAGACGGCCTTCGTTTCGGGGACCGGCTCGAGGGACACTTCGGCCTCGGTGACGACGGCCAGGGTCCCTTCGCTGCCGGCGAGTAGGCGGGCGAGATTGACGGTCCCGCTCTCGGCCTCGTCGACGAGCATATCGAGATTGTAGCCGGAGACGTTGCGCTTCAAGTCGGGGAACTGCTCGCGGACATCGTCGGCCTCCTCGTCGATGATCCGGACGACTTCCGCGGAGACGCGCTCGAGGAGGTCACCGTCTGGGTCGGCCTGCTCACGGAGCTCGTCGACATCGATCTCACCGAGGGTCGCAACGGTGCCGTCAGCTAAGACGGCCTCCACTTCCTCGATATAGGCGTCGGTCTTGCCGTATTTCAGCGAGTGAGCGCCCGTCGAGTTGTTCCCGATCGCGCCGCCGATGGCACTGCGATCGCCCGCGGCTGGATCCGGTGCAAACTTCAGTCCGTGGGGTGCCAGCGCGTCGTTAAGTTCCTCGAGGACGACCCCCGACTGGACGCAGGCTCGTCGGTCGTCAGCGTCGACCGAAACGATCCCGTCCATATGACGTGTGAAATCGAGGACGACCGCCTCGTTGACCGCTTGGCCCGCGAGGCTCGTCCCACCACCGCGTGGGAGGACGGGAATCTCGCGCTCGGCACAGTAGGAGACGACGCTCGCGACGTCTTCCGTCGACGTCGGGAAGACGACGCCGATAGGCGTTTCCTGGTACGCGCTCGCGTCGGTCGCGTACAGTTGGCGGGTGTAGGTGTCAAACCGAACGTCGCCGTCGACTCGGTCGCGGAGGTCGGCGAGTAGGGCCGGTCGCTCGACGTCGTCCGAGACGTAGTCGTATGCCGCTCGTTCGTCGGCGTCCGGTGCATCGTCAACGGTGATGTGAGCGTTA